>NZ_JBLUQC010000001.1:0-870568 GCF_048068435.1 Pseudomonas sp. NY15437 | reverse complement strand
GGGGGGGTGGGGGGGGGGGGGCGCCCCCCCCCCCCCCCCCGCGGGCGGGGGGCGCGCCCCCCCCCGCTCCTACAGGGAAAGACGGCTTACAGCACGCCGATTTCCTGGGCCGTGCGGTCCACCGCGCGGCGGGTCTTGTCGACCAGTTCGTCGATCTCGGCGCGGCCGGCGACCAGCGCCGGGGCCATGATCATGCGGCCCAGGGTGGAGCGGATGATCACGCCCTCCTCGAAGCCGATGGTGCGGCAGCGCCAGGCGATGTCGTTCTCATTGTCGAAGCGCTTGCGGGTGGCCTTGTCCTGGACGAACTGCAGCGCGGCCACGAAGCCGGCGCCCTGGATGTCGCCCACCAGCGGGTGGTTGCTGAAGACTTCGCGCAGGCACTGCTGCAGGTACAGGCCGGTGTCGTTCTTCACCGCACTTACCCAGCCCTCGTCACGCAGCGCGCGCAGGTTGGCCACCGCCACCGCGGCCGCCACCGGGTGGCCGGAGTAGGTCAGGCCGTGGGCGAACACGCCGCCCTCTTCCACCAGCGCCTGGGCGATGCGCTTGCTCAATACCAGGCCGCCCATGGGGATGTAGCCGCTGGTCAGGCCCTTGGCGATGGACAGCGTGTCGGGCTGGAAGCCGAAGTGCTGGTGGGCGAACCATTCGCCAGTGCGGCCGAAGCCGCCGATCACTTCGTCGGCGCACAGCAGCACGTCGTACTGGCGGCAGATGCGCTGGATTTCCGGCCAGTAGCTTTCCGGCGGGAAGATCATGCCGCCGGCGCCCTGGAACGGCTCGGCGATGAAGCCGGCGACGTTGTCGGCGCCTAGCTCGAGGATCTTCTCTTCCAGCTGCAGCGCGCAGCGACGGCCGAACTCGGCCGGGGTCAGGTCACCGCCGGCGGCGAAGAAGTAGGGTTCGTCGATGTGCGCGATGTCCGGGATCAGGCCGCCCATCTCGTGCATGAACTTCATGCCGCCCAGCGCGGTGGCTGCCAGGGTCGAGCCGTGGTAGCCGTTCCAGCGGCCGATCATGATCTTCTTCTGCGGCTTGCCTTCGATCTGCCAGAAGCGGCGCACGGTACGGATCAGCACCTCGTTGGCCTCGGAGCCGGAGTTGGTGTAGATCGCGTGGCTGTAGTGGTCCGGCAGCAGGCTGAAGAGCGTCTCGGAGAGCTCGATCACCGCCGGGTGGGTGGTGTGGAAGAACATGTTGTAGTACGGCAGTTCGTCCAGCTGGGCGGTGGCGGCGGCGGTCAGGTCCTTGCGGCCATAGCCCAGGTTGGTGCACCACAGGCCGGACATGCCGTCCAGGTAGCGGTTGCCGTCGTTGTCCCACAGGTGCAGGCCTTCGCCGCGCACCATCACGCGCGGGCCTTCGGCGTTCAGCGCCTTCTGGTCGAGGAAGGCATGGATGTGGTGCGCCGCGTCCGCTTTCTGGTAGTCACGGGTGTCGCGGGGCGCGCGGGTGTTGTCGGTCATCGACTTTTCTCCTCTATCCCTCGGCGGTGCTCCGGCAGCCGGCCTGAGGGGTCTTCAGGGGATCGAGGGCGACGGACTTACCTGGGCAGTCTCACCGGCCGTCTCGAACGGTTCGGTTAGGAATTCGGGTATTGCTCAGTCGCCGGCCGCGAGGCCGGCGGCCTGTCTTGTATCAGTCGCGCAGCTGGAACCAGGTGGTTTTCAGCTGCGTGTATTTATCGAAGGAATGCAGCGAGAGGTCGCGGCCGAAGCCCGACTGCTTGCCGCCGCCGAACGGAATCGCCGGGTCCAGCGCGTCCACGGTGTTCACCGACACGGTGCCGGCGTTCAGCTTGCGCGCGACGCGGTGGGCGCGGTGCAGGTCGTCGCTCCACAGGGACGCGGCGAGGCCGTAGATGCTGTCGTTGGCCAGGCGCACGGCTTCCTCTTCGCTGTCAAAGGGGATGACTGCAAGCACCGGGCCGAACACTTCGTCGCGGGCCAGGGACTGCTGCGGGCGCACGCCGGTGAAGATGGTCGGCGCGATGAAGTTGTCCGAGCCATTGAAGCTCAGCTGGCGGCCGCCGCAGGCGAGGGTCGCGCCGTCGCCCCGGGCGCGCTCGATGCAGGCCAGGATGCCGGCGGTCTGTTTGCTGTCGACGATGGCGCCGGCGCGGCTGGCCGGGTCCAGCGGGTCGCCGGGGGTCCAGTCGCGGGCCTTGGCGATCAGGCGTTCGACGAACTCGTCGTGGATGGAACGCTCCACCAGCAGGCGCGAGTTGGCCGAGCAGACTTCGCCCTGGTTGAAGAAGATGCCGAAGGCGGCCTTCTCGGCGGCGAGGTCGAGGTCGCGGCAGTCGGCGAACACCAGGTTCGGGCTCTTGCCGCCGCACTCCAGCCAGACCTGCTTGAGGTTGGACTGGGCGGAATACTGCATGAAGTACTTGCCGACCTGGGTCGACCCGGTGAACACCAGGGCGTCCACGTCCGGGTGCAGGCCCAGCGCCTTGCCGGCGGCTTCGCCCAGGCCCGGTACGACGTTCAGCACGCCTTCGGGGAGGCCGGCTTCCAGCGCCAGCTCGGCCAGGCGCAGGGCGGAGAACGGCGACTGCTCGGCGGGCTTGAGCACCACGGAGTTGCCGGCGGCCAGCGCGGGCGCCAGCTTCCAGGCGGCCATGTCGAGGGGGAAGTTCCACGGCACCACGGCACCGATCACCCCCAGCGGCGCGCGGGTGATGGTGGCCAGGGCGTTCTGCGCGGTCGGCGCGACCTGGTCGTAGAGCTTGTCGAGGCTTTCGGCGTACCAGGAAAACACGCCGGCGGCGCCGGGCACGTCGATGTTCCAGGCGTCCATCACCGGCTTGCCCATGTTCAGGGTGTCGAGCAGGGCCAGTTCGTCGCGATGGGCCATCATCAGCTCGGCGAGCTTCTGCAGCACGGCCTTGCGCTCACGCGGGGCCATGCGCGCCCAGGGGCCGCTCTCGAAGGCCTGGCGGGCGACTTGCACGGCGGCGTCGATCTCGGCGGCGCCACAGGCGGCGACTTGGGCCAGCAGGCGATTGGTCGCCGGGTCGATGGACGCGAACGTGGCGCCATCCTGCGCGGCCACGCGGCGGCCGCCGATCAGTGCGCTGTCGATGAAGGTCTGCCGGGCAGCACGCTGCCGCCAATCGTTGAGCTCGTACACCAGGGCACTCCTGCTTCTGCTTCGCTCGCCCTCAAGGGACGTTGTTGTTCGAATGTGGAGGGGATGGTCGCCCAAGGCCCTGCCCAGGAAAATTATTAAATTTGTCTTCGGGGTATATGAAAAAGCTGGGCAGCCACGCACCACAGCGGCGCCTTGTGCGCCACCGCGGGGCGCGCCGGCCGGCAGGCACCCGCGTGGCTCTGCGCCCGCGCCCGGAGGGACGCGGCAGGCAGCCAAGGCCATGAAAAATGTGGTCCCCGGCGAGGAAAATCTTCGCCACGGGCCGCCCCCGCCGGCCGGCCCAACGCGGTATCTTGTATAAAAAAGCAGCAACGAGGCGTGCAGTGGCTTCCTATACCTTGCGGCAATTGAAGTATTTCGTGACCACCGTGGAATGCGGCAGCGTGGCCGAGGCGTCGCGCAAGCTGTACATCGCGCAGCCGTCCATTTCCACGGCGATCAAGGGGCTGGAAGAGAGCTTCGGCGTGCAGTTGTTCATCCGCCACCACGCCCAGGGCGTGTCGCTCACCCCCAGCGGTGCGCGCTTCTACCGCAAGGCGCAGGAGCTGCTGCGCATGGCCCACGAGTTCGAGCAGAACGCCCTGGCCGACAACGACGTGGTGGCCGGGCAGATCGACATCGGCTGCTTCGAGACGGTCGCCCCGCTCTACCTGCCGCGACTGATCTCGGGCTTTCGCGAGCGCTACCCCGGCGTGGAAATCCGCATCAGCGACGGCGAGCAGCAGGAGCTGGTGCAGGGCCTCACCGCCGGCCGCTTCGACCTGGCGCTGCTCTACGAACACGACCTCGACGCCACCATCGCCACCGACCCGCTGATGCCGGCCCAGCGCCCCTATACGCTGCTGCCGGAGAACCACCGCTTCGCCAAGCAGGACAAGGTGTCCCTGCGCGACCTGGTGCTGGAACCGATGATCCTGCTGGATGTGCAGCCCAGCCGTACCTACTTCGTGCGCATCTTCGAGGAACTGGGGCTGAACCCGCACATCGCCTTCAGCTCGCCGTCGATCGAGATGGTACGCGGCATGGTCGGCCAGGGCTTCGGCTTCTCCCTGCTGGTCACCCGCCCGCACTCGGAGTGCACCTACGACGGCAAGAAGGTGGTGACGGTGGATGTCGCCGAGGAGGTCAGCACCTCCGGCCTGGTCGCCGCCTGGCTCAAGCGCGCCCAGCTGACCAAACCGGCGCAGCTGTTCGTCGACTTTGCGCGGGAGGAGTTGAGCGGGAAGCATTGAGGGCGCTTTTGGCTTTTTGGCTTTTCGTAGGACCGAGGGGGACGCCCAGTCCTTGCTCGCGAACCAACGCCGGAGTGGCGGCCTGCCCCTCTCCCCCGCCCTCTCCCTGAAGGGAGAGGGAGCCGCCCTCTGCGTCGATATGCCTTAGAGTCAGCCGGCAAATACTGCAGTTCCCGCGCATGCCGAAGAGTCCCCTCTCCCTTCAGGGAGAGGGTTAGGGAGAGGGAATCGCCCAACTCCGTACCCCCCTCCCGTCACTCCCCCACCCCCAACCCGACATCCGGGGTTACAATCCCACCCCCAACCGCAATGCCTCCCCGCCCCATGCTCATCTGGAAAGAGCGCGTGCAGCGCCTCATCACTCTCGTCGTCGGCCTGCTGCAGAAGTACCCGCGCGTCATCGCCCTGTTCGGTTTCTGCTCCGGGGTATTCAGCTTCATCATGGTGGACCGCCACCGCGCCGGCTTCGCCCGCGCCATGGCCATCGTCATGCTGATCAGCTGGATCTGGCTGATGCTGGAGAACCTGCTCACCCAGCGCTTCAAGAGCCGCTTCGGCTGGGAAGTGCCGCCGGGCCTGCTGCGCTACGGAACCCAGCTGATCCACCAGGAAAGCCTGTTCTTCTGCCTGCCGTTCTTCTTCGTCACCACCACCTGGAACAGCGGCCAGGCGCTGTTTACCGGCGTGCTGACGCTGGCGGGGCTGGCGGCGATCACCGACCCGATCTACTACAAATGGCTGTCGGTGCGGCGCTGGACCTTCCTCGGCTACCACACCCTGACGCTGTTCGCGGTGCTGCTCACCGCGCTGCCGATCATCCTCCACCTGAGCACCCCGCAGAGCTACCAGGCGGCGCTGGCCATTGCCGTGCTGCTGTCCTTCCCCAGCCTGGCGGTGACGGTGAAGATCCACAAATGGTGGCGCTGGTTCGCCCTCGTCGGCCTGACCCTGTCCATCGGCGCGGTGGGCTGGTTCGCCCGCGCCTGGGTGCCGCCGTCGACCCTGTGGATGACCGAGATGGCGGTGACCGAGAGCTTCGACAACGCCCAGCGCACCCCCGGCGACAGCCTGGCAACGGTCAGCGTCGCGCAGATCAAGAGCCAGGGGCTTTACGCCTATACCGCGATCAACGCACCGCGCGGGCTGAACGAGCGCATCTACCACGCCTGGCGCCTGAACGGCCAGGAAGTCGACCGCATCGCCCTCGACATCAAGGGCGGCCGCGAAGCCGGCTACCGCGCCTGGACACACAAGCAGAACTTCCCCACCGACCCCAGCGGCGACTGGCAGGTACAGGTGCTCACGGAAGCGGGCCAGGTGATCGGCACATTGAGGTTCGAGGTCACGCCCTGACCACTCGGTATCCTTGACCGGCCTCGGCGCTTTCCCCTACAAGAGCCTCTTCCGAGAACAAAAAGCGCTGAGAGAGTCATGACCGATACCGCCTTGCACCCGTTCGACCGCGCCGTGGCCCTGCAACCCGTGGCCGGCGAGCCCAACCTCTACGAGGGCCACACCAGCCAGGACTACTGGAACATGGTCGGCCCCTTCGGTGGCGTTACCGCGGCGGTCCTGCTGCAGGGCGCGCTGCGCCACCCGCAACTGCTGGGCAGCCCGCTGTCGCTGACGGTGAACTACGCCGCAGCCGTGGTGGCCGGCGCTTTCCGCGTCGAGGCCGTGCCGGTGCGCACCAATCGCTCCACTCAGCACTGGCTGCTGCAACTGACCCAGGCCGATGAGGCCGGCGAGCAGCAGGTCACCACCACGGCCACCCTGGTCACCGCGCTGCGCCGCGAGACCTGGAGCCTGACTGACCTGCCCCTGCCGGACGTGGCCCCGCCCGCCGACTTCGAGGCGATGAGCCCCACCGCCAAGGGCGTGGCCTGGCCGAAACAGTACGAGATGCGCCCGGTCTCCGGCGCCTTCCCGACCCAGTGGGACGGCAGCGGCGAGACCAGCCGCAGCCAGCTGTGGCTGCGCGACGCCCAGGAGCGGCCGCTGGACTTCCTCTCCCTGGCCGCAATGAGCGACATCTTCTACCCGCGCATCTGGCTGCGCCGCGCCACCCCGGTGCCGGCCCACGGTGTCGATCACCACCTACTTCCACACCGACGCCGCGCAGATGGCCGACGTCGGCGCGGGCTACCTGCTGGGCGACGCCCGCGCCCAGGAGTTCCGCAACGGTTTCTTCGACCAGAGCGCCCAGCTGTGGAACGAGACCGGCGCGCTGCTGGCGACCAGCAACCAGGTGGTGTACTACAAGGAGTGACTGCTCCGACCTTCCGACGGACGCAGGACCACCTGTAGGAGCGAGCTTGCTCGCGAACCACTCACCGTCGACGCACACGTGGAGTCCGGTTCGCGAGCAAGCTCGCTCCTACGAAGAGCAACGCCGCCTGCCGGTTCGCGAATGCGGAGCATGAAAAAGCCCGGCACATGGCCGGGCTTTTTCATGGGCAGCGAGAAGGCTCAGACCTTCTTCACGAATTCCGACTTCAGCTTCATTGCGCCGATGCCGTCGATCTTGCAGTCGATGTCGTGGTCGCCGTCCACCAGGCGGATGTTCTTCACCTTGGTGCCGACCTTCACCACCAGGGACGAGCCCTTGACCTTGAGGTCCTTGATCACGGTGACGGTGTCGCCGTCCTGCAGCAGGTTGCCGACCGAGTCCTTGATCACGCGGGCGTCGCCGTCGGCCTCGCCCGAGCCGTCAGCGGACCACTCGTGGGCGCACTCGGGGCAGACCAGCTGGGCGCCGTCTTCGTAGGTGTATTCGGAGTTGCATTTAGGGCAGGGCGGCAGCTGGCTCACGGCGGTTCTCACAATCGAAACGGTAAAAAGACCGCAGAGTATATAAGGTTTCTCGCTTTCCCGCCCGACCCGCGGACGGCAACCGGCCGCCCGCGCCGCCGAACCTGGGCGAAACGCGAAAACGACGGATACCCGCCGGGACTTTCAGAGGCAGGTTGGGTGCGGGAGATTCGGAAATTTCGCGCCGCATCTCGGAGCCCGGGTCATGGTCTCTCCGCGCGGCGGCGGCAAAGCTTGCCGCCCCGGTCAGCTGACCGGCACCAGACCATCCTCGATGAGTGAGCACCCCATGAAAAAGCTTTGCATCCTGTTCGCCGCCTGCGCCGTTCTCGCCGCCTGTGACAAGAAAGACGAGTCGACCACCACGACCGCTGCCCCCGCTGCAGCCACCCAGCAGGAAGCCCAACCGGCCGCCAAGCCGGCTGAACAGGCCGCTCCGGTAGAGCAGGCCGCTGCCCCGGCAGCGCCGGCAGCTGCAGCAGAACCGGCCGCTCCCGCCGAGCAGGCTGCCGCCCCGGCAGCGTCGGCCACTCCGGCCGCCGACGACGCCAAGCCGGCGGACGACAAGCAGCAGTAAGCGTCCTCCCGCTGCCCGGCGCACCCCAGCGCGCCGGCGAAGCGCTCCAGCCAGCCGCCTCCGGGCGGCTGGTTGCTGTCAGGGCTGCAGTTGGCTGAGGTAGGCGCTCAGGGCGGAGACATCGTCCTCATCGAGCAGCGCCGCCACCGCCAGCATCGGTGAGCCGGCGCGGCTGGGGTCCTTGTTCCTGTAGCGCTGCAAGGCGTGGGTCAGGTAGACCCGCGACTGCCCGGCGATGCGCGGGAAGCCGTCGTGGCCCAGGGCATTGGCGCCGTGGCAGGTGGCGCACACACTGGCGAAACGCTGGGCGCCTCGCTCCACCAGCGCCTTGTCCGGCGCCGCTTCGGTTCGTGGCAGCACCTTCTGCTGGCTGAAGTAATAGGCGATGTTCACCCGCTCGTTGAGGGTCAGCAGCCGGGCCGCCTGGTTCATCACGAAGTCGGTACGCTGGCCGTCGACGTACTGCTCGAAGGCATCGAAGAGGTACTGCGGGTTCTGCCCGGCCAGATTGGGAATATGCTCGCGCGTGCTGTTGCCGTCCTTGCCGTGGCACTTGCTGCACAGCAGGACGCGCTCCTGGGCGGCGGCATAGGCCTGCTCGCGCCTGGCCGGGTCCTGCTCCAGGGCGGCAAGCCGCTCCATCAGCTCCGATGCCTGCGCACTGGCGCACAGCAGCATCCACAACAGAACGACTCTTCCCATTGCCGCGCCCTGGTCCGTTTTCCCAGCCTCGACGCTAATGGCTTTCTGAAGGAAATTTCCGACGCAGATCAAGCAACGGGGCGAATCCAGCGGGCAAAAAAAGGGGGAGCATCGTGCTCCCCCGGGGACTGAACCTTAAAGACCCGTCTGTCCTTGGTCAGCCTTCAATTTCTACCAGGATCTCACCGGGGTTGACCCGGTCGCCCTTGGCCACGTGAATGGCCTTCACGGTGCCGGCGATGCCCGCCTGCACTTCGGTCTCCATCTTCATGGCTTCGGTGATCAGCACGGCCTGGCCGGCCTTCACAGTGTCGCCTTCCTTCACCAGCACATCGACGATGTTGCCCGGCATGGTGGTGCTGACATGGCCTGGCTCGCTGGCCTGCTTGCGCTTGCTGCCGCCACCGGCGACGAACTCGTTGAGCGGCTCGAAGACCACCTCTTCGGGCATGCCATCCACCGACAGGTAGAAGTGACGCTTGCCGTCGGTCTTCACGCCGACGCCGGTGATGTCCACGCGGTAGCTCTCGCCGTGCACGTCCACCACGAACTCGGTCGGCACGCCCTCGCCACCGGCGGCGGCGACGCCCTTGCCGTTGGGGATCGGCAGCAGCTCTTCGGGTTTCAGGGTGCCGGCGGCACGCTCCTCGAGGAACTTGCGGCCGATGTCCGGGAACATGGCGAAGGTCAGCACGTCTTCCTCGGATTTGGCCAGGCTGCCGATCTCCTCGCGCAGCTTGTTCAGCTCCGGCTTGAGCAGGTCGGCCGGGCGCACGTCGATCACTTCCTCATTGCCGATGGCCTGGCGGCGCAGCGCTTCGTTGATGGTGCCCGGCGCCTTGCCGTAACGACCCTGCAGGTAGAGCTTCACCTCGTTGGTGATGGTCTTGTAGCGCTCGCCGGCGAGCACGTTGAAGAATGCCTGGGTGCCGACGATCTGCGAGGTCGGGGTGACCAGAGGCGGGAAGCCGAGGTCTTCGCGTACCCGCGGAATCTCGGCCAGCACTTCCGGCATGCGGTTCAGCGCGCCCTGTTCCTTGAGCTGGTTGGCCAGGTTGGAAATCATCCCGCCCGGCACCTGGTTGACCTGCACGCGGGTGTCCACGCCGGTGAACTCGCTCTCGAACTGATGGTACTTCTTGCGCACGGCGTGGAAGTACATGCCGATTTCCTGCAGCAGCTCCAGGTCCAGGCCGGTGTCGAACGGGGTGCCGCGCAGGGCGGCGACCATGGATTCGGTGCCCGGGTGGCTGGTGCCCCAGGCCATGCTGGAGATGGCGGTGTCGATGCGGTCGGCGCCGTTTTCCACGGCCTTGAGCTGGCACATGCTGGCGACGCCGGCGGTGTCGTGGGAGTGCACGACCACGTCCAGCGGCAGCGCATCCTTCAACGCCTTGACCAGTTCGCCGGTGGCGTAGGGGGTCAGCAGGCCGGCCATGTCCTTGATGGCGATGGAATCCACGCCCATGTCGGCCATGGCCTTGCCCTGGGCCACGAAGGCATCGATGGTGTGCACCGGGCTGGTGGTGTAGGCGATGGTGCCCTGGGCGTGCTTGCCGGCGGCCTTCACCGCCTCGATGGACACGCGCAGGTTACGCACGTCGTTCATCGCGTCGAAGATGCGGAACACGTCGATGCCGTTGACCGCCGCCTTGGCGACGAAGGCGCGGACCACGTCGTCGCTGTAGTGGCGGTAGCCCAGCAGGTTCTGCCCGCGCAGGAGCATCTGCAGACGGGTGTTGGGCAGCGCGGCCTTGAGCTTGCGCAGGCGCTCCCACGGGTCTTCCTTGAGGAAGCGCACGCAGGCGTCGAAGGTGGCGCCGCCCCAGACTTCCAGCGACCAGTAGCCGACCTGGTCGAGCTTGTCGCAGATCGGCAGCATGTCTTCGGTGCGCATCCGGGTCGCCAGCAGCGACTGGTGGGCGTCGCGCAGGATGGTATCGGTGACGGTGACTTTCTTGGAAACGGTCATGGACGAATTCCTCACAGGCCAGCGTGGGCGGCAATGGCGGTAGCGATGGCGATGGCCAGGTGCGACGGGGTGCGCTTGATGGAGTACTGGGTCAGTTCCGGGTGGCTTTCGACGAAGCTGGTGTTGAACTGGCCGTTACGGAATTCCGGGTTCTTGAGGATTTCCTGGTAGTAGGCGGCCGTGGTCTTCACGCCCTGCACGCGCATGTCGTCCAGTGCGCGCAGGCCGCGGTCCAGCGCCTCTTCCCAGGTCAGCGCCCAGACCACCAGCTTCAGGCACATCGAGTCGTAGTACGGCGGGATGGTGTAGCCGGTGTAGATCGCCGTGTCGGTGCGCACGCCCGGGCCGCCGGGCGCGTAGTAGCGGGTGATCTTGCCGAAGGACGGCAGGAAGTTGTTCTTCGGGTCCTCGGCGTTGATCCGGAACTGCAGGGCGAAGCCACGGTGGATGATGTCTTCCTGCTTAACCGAGAGCGGCAGGCCGGAGGCGATGCGGATCTGCTCGCGGACGATGTCGATGCCGGTGATTTCCTCGGTGATGGTGTGTTCCACCTGCACGCGGGTGTTCATCTCCATGAAGTACACCTCGCCATCGGCGAGCAGGAACTCCACGGTGCCGGCGTTCTCGTAGCCCACGGCCTTGGCCGCGCGCACCGAGAGGTCACCGATGTAGGCGCGCTGCTCGGGGGTGAGCTGCGGGCTGGGGGCGATCTCGATGAGCTTCTGGTTGCGGCGCTGGATGGAGCAGTCGCGCTCGAACAGGTGCACGGTGTTGCCGAAGGAGTCGGCCAGCACCTGGGCCTCGATGTGCTTGGGGTTGACGATGCACTTCTCGAGGAAGACTTCCGCGCTGCCGAAGGCCTTGGTGGCTTCGGAGATGACCCGCGGGAAATTCTGCTCCAGCTCTTCGCGGCTGTTGCAACGGCGGATACCGCGGCCGCCACCGCCGGAAGTGGCCTTGAGCATCACCGGGTAGCCGATGCGTTCGGCTTCGGAGATGGCCTCGGCGAGGTCGGCGACGTTGCCTTCGGTGCCGGGGGTGCAGGGCACGCCGGCGGCGATCATGCTGCGGCGCGCTTCGGTCTTGTCGCCCATGCGGCGGATGACTTCCGCCGACGGGCCGATGAACTTGATCCCGCGCTCGGCGCAGATATCGGCGAGCTCCGCGTTCTCGGAGAGGAAGCCGTAGCCCGGGTGCAGGGCGTCGCAACCGGTTTCCACCGCCAGGTTCACCAGGGCGCGGGGGTTGAGGTAACCCGCCAGCGGATCGGCGCCCAGGCTGTGGGCTTCGTCGGCGCGCTTGACGTGCAGGGCGTGCCGGTCGGCATCGGAATAGACGGCCACCGAACGGATGCCCATCTCGGCGCAGGCGCGCACGATCCGGACAGCGATCTCCCCACGGTTGGCGATCAGGATTTTCTTGATCACTGCGGCTTTCCCTCGGCCCGGCCCTGGTGGACCCCGGCGTAAAAACCCATCGGCAGCGCCGATCACGGCGGCTGGCTGTTCTCGACCGGAGCGGGTTCCGGCGTGTTTTTACCCTAGCGCGGGAGGGAGGATTAACCAAAATCAATAATTATTGGGGTAGCCATAAAGAATGATTTATAGTTGCGGGGAAATGCCCCGATCAGGCCGAGTTCTATGCGTAAGTCATTGATGCGTATGACCCTTCGCCAGCTGCAGGTTTTCCGCGCAGTGTGCGAAAGCCGTTCCTACAGCCGCGCCGCGGAGGAAATGGCCCTGACCCAGCCGGCGGTCAGCCTGCAGATCCGTCAGCTCGAGGAACTGGTCGGCCAGCCGCTGTTCGAGTACATCGGCAAGAAGCTCTACCAGACCGATGCCGCCGACGCCCTGCTGCGCGCCACCAATGACATCTTCCAGCGCCTGGAAGTGCTGGACATGAACCTCTCCGACCTCAAGGGCTCGCTGCAGGGCCAGCTGCGCCTGGCGGTGGAATCCAGCGCGAAGTACATCACCCCGCACCTGTTCGCCGCCTTCCACGCGCAGCATCCCGACGTCAGCCTGAACCTCACGGTGGTCAACCGCGCCCAGGTGATCAAGCGCCTGTCGGACAACCGCGACGACCTGGTGATCATGTCCCTGGTGCCGCAGGACATGGCGCTGGAATTCCTGCCCTTCCTGAACAACCCGATCGTCGCCGTGGCACCGCCGGGCCACCCGCTGTGCAACGCCGCGAAGCTTTCGCTGAAGGACCTGGAGCCTTACCCGCTGCTGATCCGCGAGCCCGGCTCGGGCACGCGCAAGGCCTGCGAGGAACACTTCCAGCAGAAGCGCGCGCACTTCCCGCAGACGCTGGAATTCGCCTCGCTGGAGGGTTCACGGGAGGGGGTGCTGGCAGGGCTCGGGCTGGCCCTGCTGCCGCGCCACGCGGTGAGCCGCGAACTGCAATCCGGGCTGCTGCACGAACTGCCGGTGGAAGAGCTGCCGCTCTACCGCAGCTGGTGTCTGGTGCACGCCCGCGGCAAGCGCCTGAGCCCGGTGGCCCAGGCGTTCGTCGCCTTCATCCGTGAAGAGCGGGCGCTGATCAGCCAGCTGGCCGAACGCTTCGCCGGCCCGCCTTCGCCGAAGTGAGGTAGGCGGCGGCGATCAGGTCGGGGTAGTCGGAGGTTTCCAGGGCGAGGCGCTGGGCTTCCAGGCGGTCCTCGATGGCGCGGCGGAACTGCATGCGCCGCTGGTCTTCAAGCTTGCGGCGGGTCTTACTGTCCACTTGGAACTGGGTGTCGTCGATATGGCGGGGCATCTCGCATCTCCCAAGGCCGAAGGGCTGGAGACGCCAGCATGCTGACGACGGATGACCGTTTGACGACGCCGGGGTGAAGCGCCGATGACCGCGACGAGCGGTTGGCGGCGCGCCTTGGATAACCCGAGGCGCCTTTGCTCTTCGTAGGACCGAGGGGGACGCCTAGTCCTTGCTCGCGAACGGATTCAACCGGCGACTCGGTGGCTGGGCGGTTCGCGAGCAAGCTCGCTCCTACACCAAAGTGCTTAGGACGCCTCTTCCGGGCGTTCCTCGTGGTTCTTCACCACTTTCGGCGACAGGCGCAGGCTGCGCAGGCTGCGCTTCACGCTCTTGAGGTGATTCACCAGGTCCGGCCCGCGGGCCATGGCCACGCCCATCGCCAGCACGTCGATCACTACCAGGTGAGCGATCCGCGAAGTCAGCGGGGTGTAGATATCGGTGTCTTCGTGCACGTCCACCGCCAGGTTCACCGTGGCCAGGTCCGCCAGCGGGGTCTGGCTGGGGCACAGGGTGATCAGCGTGGCGCCGGCCTCGCGCACCAGGTTGGCAGTCACCAGCAGGTCCTTGGAGCGGCCGGACTGGGAGATGCAGATCGCCACGTCCGAGGGCTTGAGGGTCACCGCCGACATCGCCTGCATGTGCGGGTCGGAGTAAGCCGCCGCCGACAGCAGCAGGCGGAAGAACTTGTGCTGGGCGTCCGCCGCCACCGCGCCGGACGCGCCGAAACCGTAGAACTCGACGCGCTGGGCATGGGCGATGGCCGCGATGGCGCGCTCCAGCGCGTGGGTGTCGAGATGCTCGCGCACCTCCATCAGCGAATGCAGGGTGGTGTCGAAGATCTTCAGGCTGAAGTCCGCCACCGAGTCGCTCTCGTTGATCGAGAACTGGCCGAAACTGGCACCCGCGGCGAGGCTCTGCGCCAGCTTGAGCTTGAGGTCCTGGAAGCCGGTGCAACCAATGGCGCGGCAGAAGCGCACGATGGTCGGCTCGCTGACGCCGACGCCATGGGCGAGATCCGCCATGGAGCTGTGCATGACCGATGCAGGGTCCTGCATCACGTGATCGGCAACCTTGAGCTCCGACTTGCGGAGCAGATGACGCGACTGGGCAATGTGCTGCAAAAGGTTCACAGGGTTAGGCTCGGTGATAGTTGTCTGAGAATTCTGTAGTCTTGTTGTAGTTATACTACAAATCGACTCGCCACGCCCAGGGAATAAGTCTTGAATACGCCCGCCAGCCTTAGTCTTCCCGGCTCCTGCGACATCCTGGTGTTCGGCGGTAGCGGTGACCTGGCGCTGCACAAGCTGCTGCCGGCGCTCTACCACCTGCACCGGGAGAATCGCCTGCCGGCGGACACCCGCATCTTCGCCCTCGCCCGCAGCCAGCGCGACAACGCCGCCTACCTGGCCCTGGCCGAACGCAACTGCCGCGCCCAGGTGGCGCGCAGCGATTTTTCCGCCGAGGCCTGGCGCAGCTTCGCCCAGCGCCTGGAATACGTGGCGATGGATGCCTCCCAGAGCGCCGACTTCGGCCGCGTCGCCAAGGCCCTCAAGCGCAGCGAAGGCCGCGTGCTGGTGCACTACCTGGCCACCGCGCCGAGCCTGTTCGCGCCCATTGCGCAGAACCTGAAGATCGCCGGCCTCGCCGGCCCGCTGGCGCGCATCGTGCTGGAGAAGCCGCTGGGCCATTCGCTGGACTCGGCGGTGGCGATCAACCAGGCCATCGGCGAGGTGTTCGACGAGTCGCGGGTGTTCCGCATCGACCACTACCTGGGCAAGGAAACGGTGCAGAACCTGATGGCGCTGCGCTTCGCCAACACGCTCTTCGAGCCGGTGTGGCGCACCGGGCACATCGATCACGTGCAGATCACCGTCAGCGAAACCCTGGGCGTGGAGAACCGCGGCGGCTACTACGACCACGCCGGCGCCATGCGCGACATGGTGCAGAACCACCTGCTGCAACTGCTCTGCCTGGTGACCATGGAGGCGCCGGTGCGCTTCGATGCCGAGGCGGTGCGCAACGAGAAGGTGAAGATCCTCCAGGCGCTCAAGCCGATTTCCGGGCAGGACGTGCAGGACAAGACCGTGCGTGGCCAGTACACCGCCGGGCACATTGGCGGGCAGGAAGTGCCGGCCTACTGGTTCGAGAAAAATGTCGACAACGACAGCGATACCGAGACCTTCGTCGCCGTTCAGGCGGAGATCGACAACTGGCGCTGGGCCGGTGTGCCGTTCTACCTGCGCACCGGCAAGCGCATGGCGAAGAAGTGCTCGGAGATCGTCATCCAGTTCAAGCCGGTGCCCAACAGCCTGATCGGCAGCGGCGCCGGCGCGGCCAATCGCCTGTGGATACGACTGCAGCCCGAGGAGCGCATCAGCGTGCAACTGATGGCCAAGGCGCCCGGCAAGGGCATGCAGCTGGAGCCGGTGGAGCTGGACCTCAACCTGGCCCAGGCCTTCAACGCCAACAAACGCCGCTGGGATGCCTACGAGCGCCTGCTGCTGGACGTGATCGAGGGCGATTCGACGCTGTTCATGCGCCGCGACGAAGTGGAAGCCGCCTGGCGCTGGATCGACCCGATCATCACCGGCTGGCATGAGCACTACCTGAGCCCGCGCCCCTACCCCGCCGGCAGCAACGGGCCGGAGCAGGCGCAGACGCTGCTGGAGCTGCAGGGACGCAAATGGCTGGAATGATCCCGGACCCGGCGCTGCTCTACCTGTAGGAGCGAGCTTGCTCGCGAACCGCCCGACGCCGGAGCTGCCGGTAGGCTCTGTTCGCGAGCAAGAACTAGGCGTCCCCCTCGCTCCTACGAAAAGCGCCCTGGCGTTGACCTCGCTCAGCACGCGCAGCCCGCGGATTTCCTAGAGTGGCGGCCTTTTTCCCACACTCCGCTGCGCCGTCATGTCCCACATCCCGTTTTCCCCCGAACTGCTCTGTCCCGCCGGCTCGCTGAAAAGCCTGCGCCACGCCTTCGCCTACGGCGCCGATGCCGTCTACGCCGGCCAGCCGCGCTACAGCCTGCGGGTGCGCAACAATGCATTCGACCACGCCAACCTCGCCACCGGCATCCAGGAGGCGCACGCCCTGGGCAAGCGCCTGTACGTGGTGGTCAACATCGCGCCGCACAACGCCAAGCTGAAAACCTTCCTGCAGGATGTCGAGTCGGTGATCGCCCTCGGCCCGGATGCGCTGATCATGTCCGATCCCGGCCTGATCATGCTGGTTCGCCAGCATTTCCCCGACGTCGATATCCACCTCTCGGTGCAGGCCAACGCGGTGAACTGGGCCAGCGTGGAGTTCTGGCGCCAACAGGGGCTCAAGCGGGTGATCCTGTCCCGCGAGCTGTCGCTCGATGAGATTGGCGAGATTCGCGAGCGCGTACCGGGCGTGGAGCTGGAAGTCTTCGTCCACGGCGCGCTGTGCATGGCCTATTCCGGGCGCTGCCTGCTGTCGGGCTACATCAATCGCCGCGACCCCAACCAGGGCGCCTGCACCAACGCCTGTCGCTGGGAATACCAGACCCATGCCGCCCATGAGGACGAACTGGGCCACGCGGTGCGCAACGTCGAACCCACCCTGGGCATCGGCGCGCCGACGAAGGAAATCGTCCTGCTCGAAGAAGGCAACCGCCCCGGCGAGCTGATGGAGGCGTTCGAGGACGAGCACGGCACCTACATCATGAATTCCAAGGACCTGCGCGCCATCCAGCACGTGCAGCGTTTGACGCAGATGGGCGTGCATTCGCTGAAGATCGAGGGTCGGACCAAGTCCCACTACTACGTTGCGCGGACCGCCCAGGCCTATCGCCAGGCCATCGACGACGCGGTCGCCGGGCGCGCCTTCGACCGCAGCCTGATGGACACCCTGGAGTCCCTCGCCCACCGCGGCTACACCGAAGGCTTCCTGCGCCGCCACGTGCACGACGAGTACCAGAACTACCAGTACGGACACTCCCTCTCCGAGCGCCAGCAGTTCGTCGGCGAATTCACCGGCGAGCGCCGCCACGGACTGGCCGAGGTGCGGGTGAAGAACCGCTTCGAAGTGGGCGACAGCGTCGAGCTGATGACCCCGGCGGGCAACCGCACCTTCCGCCTGCAGGCGCTGGAGAACCACCGCGGCGAAGCCATCGGCGTTGCGCCCGGCGATGGGCATGTGGTCTACCTGCCGCTGCCCGAGGAACTGGACCTGCAATACGCCCTGCTGATGCGCAACCTGAAGGGCGGCACGACGCGGGATGCTCGGGAGGCAGCGGCAGCCGGCGGTTGCGGAGGCGGTTGCGGCAAGGGCGGGTGTGGCGGCTGAGTCCTCTGCAGGCGGAAAGCTATCGCGGACGGAGTCCGCTCCTACCCGAAGCATCGCGCTAGGACATGCCCTCTCCCCCGCCCTCTCCCTGAAGGGAGAGGGAGTCGTCCAACGCCGTCGGCCAACCCGGTGCTTCGCTTGATGCCGAGCAGTCCCCTCTCCCTTCGGAGCGGGGCGCGTAGCCAGGGTTAGGGAGAGGGAAATACACGCACGGATTTTCAGATGAAGACCGTGCGCCTACCCGACGCTCAACCCCGCGCAGGAGCGGACTCCGTCCGCGATCGGCCCGCCATCCGCTGCGACCTCACGGGTTCTGCAAGAACACCACATACCCCCGGAACCACCGGCTCTTCGCCAGGTAGTCCGGCGCCTGCCACTGGCCGTACTGCGCCAGCCCGATGCGGAACGGCAGCTGCAGCCGCGCCACGCGCGGCAGGTAGGCCGGGTAGTTGGGGATGGTCTGGCGTCCCTGGTAGGTCTGCACCACTACCTCGTCCACCACGCCGGCCAGGCGATTGAGGGTCTCGGGCGCGGCGTTGCTGCCCCAGTCCATCAGCCCGGTGATGCTCAGCTTGCAGCCCTCGGGCAGGCGCTTCCTCAGGTCCTGGAGGAAGTCGACGTACTCGTCCAGGTAGCGCGTGCGTGCGTCGAAGTCGATCTGCACGCCCACCACCGGGTTGCCGGCGGCGCGCCAGCGGCGCAGCTGGGACAGCAGCGTGCGGTAGATGTCCTCGTTCCAGCGCAGGGTATGGGCGCGGTAGACCACCCACACCTCGCCCTGCTTCAGGCGCGGGATGGCGATGCCCTGGGCGATCAGCCGGGCACGGCCATCGCGGTAGCGCGGCGCGCTGACCTGCCCCTGCAGCACGTACAGGGTGCGGGCCCGGGCCAGCACCGGCTGGGGCGAAACCCCGCTCCACAGCCAGAAGGCGTCGTGCTCGGCGGCGTCCACGCCGCTCGCCGTGGCGTCGCCTGCGAGCAACGCCAGCACCAGGGCCACGACGCGACGCACGGGGCTTACCAGTAGTACTTCAGCGATTTCGCCCAGGGCGTGGCGGCGTACTGGCCCTTGAGGGTGCGGAACCACTGCTTGCGCTGCGACGGCGCGATGTCCTGGCTGCCGCAGCCGTTGTAACCGCTGGGCGCGAAGCAGTTGATGGCGCGGAACAACGCATAGGCGCGATCCTCTTCCACCGCCTGCTTGTCGGCGATGACCTTGAGGTAGCCGTCCATGCGCGAGTACGGCGTGCCGGGGAACAGCGATTCGCCGCCACCCAGTTCGCGCTCGCTGGGCTGGGTGTCGAGCGGGAAGCCGTCCAGGCCGTTGCGCAGGATGAACTCGCCCAGGCAGTTCAGCGCCTTGGGCGGCGGCGGGTTCTGCAACAGGTCGCGGGCGACGTCGACGATGGCCGGGCATTCGTAGCCGGTGTCGTTCTTGCCGCCGGGCCACTGGAACAGCGACAGCGGCATGCTGCCGTAGAGGTAGCCGATGCTGGCGCCCAGCGGCTTGCCGCTGCCATCGGTGGGCAGCAGCGCGAGGTCGTCGATGTACGCCTGGTACTGGCCGTGCAGCAGGTCCTTGTAGAGCAGGGCGAACAGCGCGGTATCGCGCTCCTCCACCGAGACGCCGGTGGACTTCGCCTGCTGGCGCAGCAGGTCGGGGCCGGCGACATGGCGCAGGAGTATCTCGCGGATGATCGGCGTGTGCACGGGCGACCCTTCGGCGAAGACCTTCACCAGCCGGTCGCTGCGCTCGTAGTTGAAGGCCAGCGCCAGCTCCAGCTGCTCGCGCTGCAAGGGCTGCTCGGCCAGCGGCAGCAGCCGCAGCCAGAGCTTCTCGGCGGCAATCCAGTCGTTGCTCGCTTCCAGGGCGAAACCGCGCAGGGTCTGCTGGCTGAAGGCGAGGTAGTCGAGTTTCGCCGGCAGCTCCTCCGGCAGGGACTTCAGCGCCTGGGCGGGTTGCTCCTCGACGTACAGCTGGTACGCCGCCGTCAGGTAATCGTGCAGGCCGGGTATCTTGGCGAAGAGGTCCTTCTGCGCCGCCAGGCCGGCGGCGTCGAGGGCGCGGGGCTCGTTGGGCTCGTGGTGACGCATCTGCATCAGGTCGAGCACCGCCAGCAGGCGCGCGTCGCGCACGTCGGCCGGGTGCGCGGTGACCAGCAGCTTGTTGTCGACTTCCTGCACCAGTTGGGCGAGATCGTCGGCGTCCTCGCGGGCGAACAGTTCGGCGTACTCGCCCGCCAGCCGGCCTTCGTCGCTCATCAGCCAGTAGACGCGGCGCGTCAGGCCCTTGGCCGACGCGCTGTAGCGGCCCTGGGAATACGCCTTGAGGTAGTCGCCCAGAGCGGTTTCCGCCTGGGCGAGGATCTTCTTGTCGACCTTGCGCAGGTCCGGGTAGCCCATCTCGTCGAAGGCATTCTGCTGCGCCTGGTTGAGCAGGGCGCGGGCGACCATGTAGCGCGACGTTTCCTTGAGCCAGGCCTGGTCGCTGTCCTGCAGGGCGCGGAAGGACTTCAGCGCGTCGGCGAAGCGACCGCTGTAGAAGTCCGCGGCGCCCTTGAGGTAGGTGCGATAGGCCAAGGCCTGCGCGCTCTGCAGGTCCGCCGGCAGCAGCACGCTGAGCTGGGTTTCGTCCCACTGGCAGGCGCCCAGCAGGGTCAGCCGTGCGCGGGCCAGGCCCTGGCGTTCGCCGGCGGGCAGGCTGTCGGCCAGCAGCAGCTGGCTGAGGAAGTCCTGGGCGGTGGCCGGGTTGTTGCTGCGGCAGCGGCTGCCTTCGCCGCTGGCGAAGCTGTCGGCGGACGACGGCACGGCATCCGCCGGCAGGCCGATGCGCGTGGCGAGATCGGCCAGCGGGGCGGCGCTCGAAGGGCCGGCGCTGTCGCCCGCATCATCCGGCGCTGCGCCATCGAGCCAGCGCGCCAGGGGGAACGGCACCTGGCCGTAGCCCAGTTGCTGTTCGTCGTCGCTCAGCGCGCGGTTGGGGATGCTGGCCTGGCCGGCGTCGGCCAGCAGCAGCTGCAGGTTGACCCGGCTGTCGTTGCCGGGGCTGAGGAACGGCAGGCTGTTGCACACATCCAGCGTGTCGCGCTTGAGGTTCCAGCTCGGGTAGCAGGAGTCGTCGCTGCTCGCGCGCGCTTCCTGCACGCCGAGGCAACCGGTGATCAGAGCCAGCAGGGTCAGACCGTACAGACGCATGAATGATCCTTGTCCTTTGGAGCCCGCACGCCGGGCCGGAAATCAAAGCAGGAAGAATCTTACCTCGCCGCGCCCGCTCTTGCCCGCTTGCGTGGGCACAAGACTGTAAACGCGATCTACCGCACAGCAGAGCCTGCGACACGTTGTCCAGCTGATTCCTTATTTGTTCCGGCTCAAAGAAGGAATCTGCCGACCGGGTATTTCTGTAGCCAACGACAGTTCGTCGATTACGGAGAGTTACCCATGTTTGATCAGGAAGAGATTTCGCTTTCCCGCCGCACCCTGCTGGCCGGCGCCGTGGTGCTGGGCGTTACTGGCAGCATGCTCGGCAGCGGCAAGGCCTTGGCTGACGGGGAGGCCGCGCCGAAGAACATGGGTGCGGCCGCGGACCTCTCGAAGCTGGAGCACGTCCAGATCGAACTGGTCGCTCCGCCCTTCGTCCACGCCCACGAACAGCGTGCCAAGGGCAAGCCCAAGGTCGTGCAGTTCCGCATGGTGATCGAGGAGAAGAAGCTGGTCATCGACGACGATGGCACCGAGATCCACGCCATGACCTTCAACGGCTCGGTGCCAGGCCCGATGATGGTGGTACACCAGGACGACTACCTGGAGCTCACCCTGGTCAACCCGGCGACCAACACCCTGACCCACAACATCGACTTCCATGCCTCCACCGGCGCCCTGGGCGGCGGCGCGCTGACCCTCATCCAGCCCGGCGAGGAAGTGAAGCTGCGCTTCAAGGCCACCCGTCCCGGCGTGTTCGTCTACCACTGCGCGCCGGGCGGCGCGATGATCCCCTGGCACGTGGTCTCAGGCATGAACGGCGCGATCATGGTGCTGCCGCGCGACGGCCTGAAGGACCGCGAAGGCAAGTCCCTGAAGTACGACAAAGTGGTCTACATCGGCGAGCAGGACTACTACGTCCCGCGCGACAAGGACGGTAATTTCAAGCGCTACGGCACGCCGATGGAAAGCTACAACGACATGCAGCAGGTCATGAAGGGGCTGATCCCCAGCCACATCGTGTTCAACGGCAAGGTCGGCGCCCTCACCGGCAAGAACGCGCTCAAGGCCAACGTCGGCGAGACCGTGCTGATCGTCCACTCCCAGGCCAACCGCGATACCCGCCCGCACCTCATCGGCGGCCATGGCGACCACGTCTGGGCCACCGGCAAGTTCCACAACCCGCCGGAGGAAGACCTGGAAACCTGGTTCATCCCGGGCGGCGCGGCCGGCGCTGTGCTGTACACCTTCCTGCAGCCGGGCCTGTACACCTATCTCAACCACAACCTCATCGAGGCTGTGCTGCTGGGCGCCGCGGCGCACATCCAGGTCGAAGGCCAATGGAACAACGACCTGATGAGCCAGATCCAGCCGCCGACTGCGATCAAGTAAGCCCCGAGGCCGGCCCAACCGGGCCGGCCCTTTCCCAGTAAACGATACGGGCGACCGGGCCAACCATGCGCAAGACCCTCCTGATCGGCGTACCCGTCGCACTGCTGCTGGGCGGGGCCTTCCTCCTGCTGCGGCCGCAGTACGCACCGGAACTCGCGCCGCAAACCGTGAGACTCGAACCCCGCGACTTCGACTTCCGCCCGGCGGGCGACTACTGGCTGGAGAAGCAGCCAGTGGATGCGCCGTCGCAGCGTGAGCACCTCGCCCCGCGCTTCGAAGTCATGAAATTCCAGGTCAGCCAGGGCGAATACGCCCGTTGCGTGGCCGAGGGCGATTGCCTGGCACTGGACAACCTGGCACTGGACAACAGCGCTCCCCGCGACGACCTGCCGCTGACCGGCGCCAGCCTGCTGGACGCGCAGCTCTACGCCGACTGGCTGTCCAAACGCACCGGCCAGCAATGGCGGCTGCCGACCGACCGCGAGTGGGCCTTTTTCGCCGGCACGCGCTGGGCCGACGACGCCCTGCGCATCGAAGACGATGATGGCAGCAACCCTGCCCGGCGCTGGCTGGCGCGCTACCGTCTGGAAGCGGAAACCCGCACCAGCGCCTCGGCGCTGCCCCAGGCGCGCGGCAACCACGGGCTGAACGAGTACGGCGTGGCCGACCTCGGCGGCAACGTCTGGGAATGGACCCAGAGCTGCCACCAGCGGGTCAACCTCGACGCCCAGGGCGCCCAGACCCACCGCGCCGAGTACTGCTCGATCCGCATTGCCGAAGGGCGTCACCGCGCGGCGATCAACGATTTCGTCCGCGATGCCCGCGGCGGCGGCTGCAGCGCCGGCCAGCCACCGGATAACCTCGGCTTCCGCCTGGTCAGAGACATCCCTTGATTCCCCTCAAGTTTCGCCGCAGCGCTTAACCGTTATGCTGCGGCGAACCGACGGGAATCACTGCCGTGACCGCTGATATCTCGCTGAACCGCGCCTGGCTGGGGAGCTTGCCGCCATTTGCCAACAGCAGCCGCGAGGAACAGGACGACATCCTCCGCCAGGCCAGCATCCTGCGCCTGAACAGTGGTGTGGCCGTGTTCGAGCAGGGCTCGCCAGCGACCAGCTTCTACCTGCTGGTGCACGGCCGGCTGAAAGCCACCCAGCTCACCGGCGACGGCCAGCGCGTGCTGGTGCGCGTGGTCAATCCGGGCGATCTGTTCGGCTTCGTCCGCGCCCTCGGCCGGCGCGACTACCCCGCGACCGCCACGGCCAGCCAGGACAGCCTGGTCCTGGCCTGGCCCACCGGCCAGTGGGAACCCCTGCTCGCCCGCCACCCCGGCTTCGCTCTGAACACCGTGCAGGCCATCGGCGAGCGCCTGCAGGAAGCCCACGTGCGCTTCTGCGAATTGGCCACCGAAGAGGTCGAACGGCGCGTCGCCCACACCGTGCTGCGCCTGGTGCAGCAGTCCGGCCGACCGGAGGCCGACGGCATCCGTATCGATTTCCCGGTCACTCGCCAGGACATCGCCGAGATGACCGGCACCACCCTGCACACCGTCTCGCGCATCCTCAGCGCCTGGGAAGACCGCGGCCTGGTGGTCGGTGGCCGGCAGAAGCTGCTGGTGTGCGACCCGCAGCAATTGATGCGGGTCGCCGGCGGCGACGAGCGGGAAGTTGCGCACGACGGCGCTTGACTGCAATCAAGGAGACCGGCGCGCCGCTTTCCCTAGACTCACTACCACCGCCACGACGACTGCGGCCGCCGTGCCCCACTCCACCCGAGGCCTGCCATGACCGACAACCTCACCGAGCGCACCCTGAGCGACCTGGCCTTCAGCCTGCCGGGCAGCTCCGCGCTGTTCCACGACTACAAGCTCGACTTCTGCTGCGCCGGCCAGCGCAGCCTGGGCGAAGCCGCCAGCGAACAGGGCCTCGACGCCCAGCGCATCGCCGCCGAACTGCAGTCGCTGCCGCCTGCCAACGACCAGACCGACTGGCGCCTGACCAGCAACGACCAGTTGATCGACCACATCCTCGAGCGCTACCACAAGGTCCATCGCGAACAGCTGCCGGCGCTGATTCCGCTGGCCGAGCGCGTCGAGAAGACCCACGCCGCACATCCGCAATGCCCGGCCGGGCTGACCGCGCACCTGAAGAAGATGCAGGAAGAACTGGAATGGCACATGTGCAAGGAGGAAAGCGTGCTGTTCCCCTGGCTGCGCCAGGGCATTCCGCTGACCCACGTGCAGGGCCCGATCGGCGTGATGCGCCATGAGCACGACGAACACTCGCAATCCCTCGCCGCGCTGGCTGACCTGACCGACGACCTCACCGTGCCGGCGGACGGCTGCAACAGCTGGCGCCTGCTCTACAGCGGCCTGGAAGAGCTGCGCCGCGACCTGATGCAGCACATCCACCTGGAGAACAACCTGCTGTTCCTGGGCGCCAACCACCCGGCCTGAGTGCCGGACCGGGAGCCAGGAGGGCGACCAGTGACAGCTTGTCTCACCACGCTGCCCAGCGGCATCGCGCATACTGGCGGGATTGTCCCCGCCCAGGAGCGCTCCGCCATGCTCGCGCATCGCGTCCACCACCAGATTCTGTGCGGCCACCATCTGTTCAACGTGCTCAACGAAGAACAGCTGGAGCAGCTGCTCGCCACCAGCACGCTGCTCAACCTGGAGAAAGGCGACAAGCTGTTCCTCCAGGGTGAGCCGGCCCACTCCTTCTATTTCGTGATTTCCGGTGCGGTGAAGATCTACCGCCTGACGCCGGAGGGACAGGAAAAGGTGCTGGAGGTCGTCGGCAGCCGGCAGACCTTCGCCGAAGCCATGATGCTGATGGACACCTCCGACTACGTGGCCTCGGCCCAGGCGCTGGTGCCCACGCAGGTCTACCGCTTCGCCAACCGCACCTACATGGAGTTGCTGCACAGCAACCCGCAGCTGCCCTTCTCCCTGCTCGCCACCCTCTGCGTGCGCCTGCACCGGCGGATCAACGAGATCGAGACGCTGTCGCTGAAGAATTCCACCCACCGCGTGGTGCGCTACCTGATCACCCAGCTCAACCGCCATGGCAATCAGGACAGTCGCTTCGAACTGCCGATGGCCAAGCAACTGGTGGCCGGGCATCTGTCGATCCAGCCAGAGACTTTCTCCCGCGTGCTGCGGCGTCTAATCGACGAGAAGATCATCGACCTCAATGGCCGCACCGTGCAGGTGCTCGACGTCGCGCGGCTGGAACAGTTCGAGTAAGCCATGCGCCAGTGCCTGTACTGCCAGCAAGAGAGCCCCGAGGATGCTGCGGACTGCCCGCAATGCGGGATGCCCCTGCCAGTGGACCAGGAACTGGCGAAGCAGCGCCGGCTGCGGCGCTTTGCCTGGTACTGCGTCATCCTCGCGGTGTTCTGCGGGGTGATGATGGTGTGGTTGCCGCGCTGAACTCCCTCCAATCCGCTTTTGCTTTTCGTAGGACCGACGGGGACGCCCAGTCCTCGCTCGCGAAGCAGGCCCGCTGCGGGGTTCGGTTCGCGAGCAAGCTCGCTCCTACACAAAAACGTCATCACCCCTGCCGGCGGGTGAGCTGCCGGTAGAGCTGCGGCAACAGCACCGGAAGCTGCGCCGGATTGTTGATCAGCAGATAGCCCTGACTACCGAACAGGTGCGGCAGGTAGTCCGCGGCCTCGCGGTCGATGGTGATGCAGAATGGCACCAGCCCCGCGCAACGAGCTTCGAGCACGGCCTGGCGCGTGTCTTCGACGCCGTAGCGCCCCTCATACAGATCCAGGTCATTGGGCTTGCCGTCAGTGAGGATCATCAGCACCCGCTGGCGCTCCTTGCGCTCCAGCAAAAGCTGCGTGGCTTGGCGGATCGCCGCGCCCATGCGCGTGTAGTAGCCCGGCCGCAGTGCGCGGATGCGCCCGCGCACCACGTCGTTGTGGCGCTCATCGAAGGTCTTCAGCTGGGTCAGGCGCACCTGCTGGCGACGCAGCGAGGAGAACCCGTACAACGCGAAACGATCCCCCACCGCCTGCAGCGCCTCGCCGAACAGCAGCAGGCTGTCGCTGATCAGATCGATCACCCGGTGGTCGTTGTCGATGTGCGCGTCGGTGGACATCGACAGGTCCGCCAGCAGCAGGCAGGCAAGGTCGCGGCGGGTCTGCCGGCGCTCGAGGAACAGCCCGGGCTCGCTGCAGGCGCCGAGGCGCCGCTCGACGCTGAAGTCCAGCCAGGCTTCCAGGTCCAGCTCCGCGCCCTGGGGTTGCCGGCGCAGCCACTGCGGTTGCTGGCGCAGGCTCTCGAACTGACGGCGCAAGCGCCGCGCTGTCGGCGCCAGGGAGTCGGGCAGCGGCGCAGGTTCCGCGTCGCGCGGCAGCATCAACTGCAGGCAGACGTGCTCGTCGATCAGTTGCTGGCGGCGGTAGTCCCATTCCGGCAGGCGAATGCCCTCGCCCAGCGGCACGTCGTCGAAGTCGGCGGCCGGCAAGTCGAGGTCGAGCTTCAGCCCGCCGCCCTTCTTCTGCCGTTGTCGGGACATGCTCAGGTGATCGAGGTCGTCGGCAACCTTCGCCGCGTCCAGGTCCTCGCTGTCGTCGCCGGCACGGTCCAGTTCGATGTGCTCGGACCAGCTGAACAGGTTTTCCAGGCGGAACAGCAGCAGACCGCCGCGGCCGGGGTCCTGCTCGACCCGCTCGGCACGCTTGCGTGCCAGGCCCTTGGCTTCGCTGTGGGCGGAGCGGCCGTGCTCGTCGCCGTCGATCAGGTCGGTGTGCTGCGGCGCCGCCAGGCGTTGCGGCGGGTAGAGCCACAGCGGCACTGGCCAGGGTGCTTTTTCACTGCGTGGCAGGCGCTCGACGCTGCCCGGATCGCGCAGCGCTCGTTGCAGCGCAAGCTCCAGTTCCGCTTCCGCCGGTGGCAGATCAGCGAGGGCGGGACGCGGGCCGAGCAGCGCTTCCACCAGTCGACGATAGCGCGGGCGCAGCAGCGGGTAGTGCTCCAGCACGGCACAGGTCCAGGCCTGGTTGTCGCGCGCCCAGTGGCGCATCGGCTGACTATGAGCCGCTAGCAGCGCCAGCCAGCGGTAGAGTTCGCGGTTCAGCTCGGCCTCGGGGAAAACCGCCAGCTGCGCGGGCAATCGCAGGGAGTCGGCGTCGAACCAGGCCACCGGCAATTGCTGGCAAGTGCCGGCCACCTGCTGCAGCAGGCTGCGGCGCACCAGCAGTTCGCGGGCGCTGGCCGCTTCCACGCCGACCCCGGCCTCTCCGCCGGTGCCGCGGAACAGCAGCAGCAGGCTGCGCCGCACGTCTTCCAGGCTGACTGCCGCCTCTTCGAACTCCGGGCTGGCGCGGCGCGTGATGAAGCGGTGCCAGACGCGGCCAAAGCTTTCTTCGATTTCGAGGTGGATGGTCATGGCTGGGCTCCGCGATTGAGATATGCCGTAGCACGCACGGTCCCCTCTCCCTCTGGGAGAGGGTTAGGGTTAGGGTGCTACCGGCCACTCCAGCGCTGGGCGCTACCCTCACCCCCGCCCTCTCCCAGAGGGAGAGGGAGTAGATCGTGCCAATGGACGATCAAGAGTCATCCTGAAACTTGCGCAAAAAAGGCCCGCCGCAAAGCGGACGGGCCCGGGTGGACGGTATCGATCAGCTCACCTGAGCCGCGCCGGAAGCAACGGCCACGCGGCCGCGCTGGCGGAAGCTCAGCAGGTAGCAGATCAGCCCGATGAAGAAACCAACACCGGAGTACAGGCGCAGCCAGAAGAAGATCTTCAGCTGGTCGACCGTGGCCATGAACGGCATCGCGGCGCCATCGGCGGGCATGCGTTGCAGCCAGACCTGGACGATGCCGGCGGCGGTGAGCATCAGGGTGATCAGTAGCATGGAGATGGTCATCAGCCAGAAGCCCCAGATCTCCAGGCTCTGCGCACGGGCGTCAGGCGCTTCGCCGATGCCCCGCAGGCGCGGCATGGCGTAGCTGATCATGGTCATGACGATCATCGCGTAGGCGCCGTAGAAGGCCAGGTGGCCGTGGGCGGCGGTGAGCTGCGAGCCGTGGGTGTAGTAGTTCACCGGAGCCAGGGTGTGCAGGAAGCCCCACACGCCGGCACCGAGGAAGGCGGTCACGGTGGTGCCCAGGGCCCACAACGCGGCGGCCTTGTTCGGGTGCTCGCGGCGACGACGGTTCACCATGTTGAAGGCGAACAGGACCATGGCGAAGAACGGCAGCGGCTCCAGCGCGGAGAAGATCGAACCCAGCCACAGCCAGACTTGCGGCGCGCCGATCCAGAAGAAGTGGTGGCCGGTGCCGATGATGCCGGTGATCAGGGCCATGGCGATGATCACGTAGAGCCATTTCTCCACGACCTCGCGGTCGACGCCGGTGATCTTGATCAGCACGAAGGCCAGCATCGCGCCCATGATCAGTTCCCACACGCCTTCCACCCACAGGTGCACGACCCACCACCAGTAGTACTTGTCGCGGGATAGGTTTTCCGGGTTGTAGAAGGAGAACAGGAAGAACACCGCCAGGCCTACAAGGCCGGTCATCATCACCACGCTGACGGCGGTCTTGCGGCCTTTCAACATGGTCATGCCGATGTTGAAGAGGAAGCCCAGCGCCACCACCACGATGCCCATCTTGGTGATCGTCGGCTGCTCAAGGAACTCCCGGCCCATGGTCGGCAGCAGCTCGTTGTGGGTCAGCTTCGCCAGGCCCGCGTAGGGCACCAACAGGTAGCCCAGGATGGTCAGCACGCCGGCGATGGCGAACACCCAGAACAGCACGATGGCCAGTTTCGGGCTGTACAGCTCGCGGTCGGCCTCTTCGGGGATCAGGTAGTAGGCCGCGCCCATGAAGGCGAACAGCAGCCAGACGATCAGCAGGTTGGTGTGCACCATCCGCGCGACGTTGAACGGGATCGCCGGGAACAGGAAGTCACCGACCACGTACTGCATGCCCATGATCAGCCCGAAGACGATCTGCCCGACGAAGAGCATCAGGGCGAACACGAAGTACGGCTTGGCCACCGACTGCGAGGCGAATTTCAGATAGGGATTGCCCGGGTTCATGATCAACCCTCCTTGTTCGGCGGCCATTTGTTGGTATCGATCTTCGACGTCCAGAGCAGGAACGCCGCAAGATCAGTGACCTCCTGATCACTCAGGTGGAACTGAGGCATCTGCCGGCGACCGGGGACGCCCAGCGGCTGCATCTTCATCCAGGCCGCGAGGAAGCTGCCGAAGGCCGCGTCACCGCCACGGCGGACCGCTACGTTGCCCAACTCCGGCGCGAAGTAGGCACCTTCGCCGAGGATCGAATGGCAACCCACACAGTTGTTCTGCTCCCACACCAGCTTGCCGCGAACCACCGATTCGGTGAGCTCACTCTGGTTGGTGCGCTTGGGGAAGGTGGTTTCGGTGTGATAGGTCAGCGCGAGGAACACCAGGAAGAAGAAAACGCCTCCTCCCAGGTAGATGTTCCTCGCCATCCCTTTGGTAAATGTCTCTGACATGGGGCCCTCCTAGGTCACGGTCGGCGCCATTGTAGGAAGCGACCCAGGACCTCTCGCTTGATGGCAATCAAGAAAGACCAATGCTTCCAGTCAGGTATTTTTTCGAAGAAAAATCAGGGAGTTGCGTGTAGTGCCAGAACCACTCCGGTGACCACCAGCGGCCAGCCGAGCAGCAGCGCTTGCCACAGGCGCGGGGCGCGGTTCAGCTCCATGAAACGCAGCGCGATGATCCAGGCCTTGCCCTGGCCCAGCAGCAGGATCGCCGCCACCGGCAGCAGCAAGTCGGATGCATGGTGACCGAGCCAGACCGAGGCGACGGACATCGGCAGCGTCAGCAGCCACGCAAGCAGCAACGTCTTCATGAACCAGGCGCCAGCACGTAGACCAGCGGGAACAGCACGACCCAGACCAGGTCGACCATGTGCCAATACAACGCGCCGGACTCCAGCCCGCCCAGGGCGTCGCTGCGGTAGGCGCCGCGCAGGCAACGCAGGGTCATCCAGCCGAGGATCACCAACCCCAGCAGCACGTGCAGGAAGTGGAAGCCGGTGATCAGCCAGAACAGGGTGAAGAAGGTGCTGTACTCCAGGTCCAGCCCACGCGCAGCAAGGTGATGGTATTCACTGGACTTCAGCACCACATGGGCCAGCCCCAGCAACACGGCGAAACTCAACAGGGCAGCCGCACGGCGCTGCCGGCCGTGGCGCACCTGCTCCACCGCCATCGCCGCGCAGAAGCCGGCGGTAAGCAGGGTCAGGGTCAGCGCCAGGGCGGTGGACAGGTCCAGCTGCGCGCGCCCGGCGCGAAAGCCTTCGACGTCCAGATGCTGGGTCACGGCGAAGACGATGATGAGGATGGCGAAGACGGTCAGCTCGGCGAGAATGAAGAACCACATCGCCAGGTCGCCCGACAGGTGCCGGGCGCTGAGCGTCGCCTCAGGCGAAGTGGACATCGACCAGGTCCATCAGCGCGGCGACCGTGGCCTCGTCGTCCGACAGCGGCTCGGCGAGCCCGGCGCGGCAGGCATCACGCGGCGCCACGCCGGCCTGCAGTAGGCGCGCGGTGAGTACCAGCAGGCGCGTCGAGCAGACCTCTTCCAGCTCTTGCCGGCCCAGGCGACGCAGGGCCACGCCCAGTTGCGCCAGGCGCTGCGCCAGCTCGGGGGAAACGCCGGCCTCGCGGGCGATGATGCCGGCTTCCACGTCCGGCGTCGGGTAATCGAAGCGCAGGGCGACGAAGCGCTGGCGCGTACTGGGTTTCATGCCCTTCAGCAGATTCTGATAGCCGGGGTTGTAGGACACCACCAGCATGAAGCCCGGCGGCGCCACCAGGGATTCACCGGTGCGCTCGATGAACAGCTCGCGGCGATCGTCCGCCAGCGGGTGCAGCACCACGACGGTGTCCTGCCGCGCCTCCACCACCTCGTCCAGGTAGCAGATGCCGCCCTCGCGCACCGCGCGGGTCAGCGGGCCGTCCTGCCACCAGGTGCCATCGCTGCCGATCAGGTGGCGGCCGACCAGGTCCGCCGCCGACAGGTCGTCGTGGCAGGCCACGGTGTACAGCGGCAGATTCAGCCGCTGCGCCATGTGCTGGACAAAGCGCGTCTTGCCGCAGCCGGTCGGGCCCTTGATCAGCACTGGCATGCCCTGGGCGGAGGCGTGGGTGAACAGCGCCACCTCGTTGCCGGTCGCCTGGTAGAAGAGCGGCTCGATGTTCTGGGCGGGGGCGTTCATGGCGAGATATCTCTGCGGGAAGTCTTGCCAGGCAAACTAATCAGCCAGCCCCCCTCCCTCAAGCGCGGCGAGAGGAGTTCTTGATTGCCATCAAGCCAGGGCCGCTCGGGCCGCTCCTAGAATCGCCGCAGAAGCCGGGCGGGAAGCCGGCGAAAACGATCGGCGCCTCGAGGCGCCAAGCCTGAGGAGAGACGTTCATGAACAAAGCCCTGGTTGCCCTGCTGTTCGGCGGCTTGCTGGTGCAGACCACCGCGATGGCCAGTACCGGCGAGGAGCTGTTCAAGGCCAAGGCCTGCGTAGCCTGTCACGCCGTCAACAAGTCGGTGGTCGGCCCGGCCTTCAAGGAAGTCGCGGCGAAGTACGGTGCCGATGGCGTGGCGCACATCAGCAACAGCATCAAGACCGGCAGCAAGGGCGTCTGGGGGCCTATCCCGATGCCGGCGAACGCCGTCAGCCCGGACGAGGCCAAGACCCTCGCCGAGTGGATCGTCACTCTCAAGTAATCCATTGCGGGCGATTCACGCCCCGCGCGACCGGCACCTTCAAAGCCGCTCGCTGCGCTCCAGCAGGGCCAGGCAGGCATCGGCCGGCACCGGCTGGCTGATCAGGTAGCCCTGGATCTCGTCGCAACCGTGGGCGCGCAGGAAGCGCAGTTGCTCGGCGTGTTCGACGCCTTCGGCCACCACCTTCAGCTCCAGGCTGTGCGCCATGGCGATGATCGCCCGGGTGATGGCCGCGTCCTCGCCGCGCTCGGAGAGGTCGCGGATGAAGGTCTGGTCGATCTTCACGTAGTCCACCGGGAAGCGCTTCAAATAGCTGAGCGAGGAATAACCGGTGCCGAAATCGTCGATGGCCAGCTTCACGCCCATCTCGCGTAGCTGGCGGAAGGTCGCGGTGACACTCTCGACGTTGTCCAGCAACTGGCTTTCGGTCAGCTCCAGCTCCAGCAGGTGCGGCGGCAGGCCGGTGTCTTCCAGCACGGTGCGCACCAGGTCGACCAGGTTGCCGGTGCGCAACTGGTGCACCGAGAGGTTCACCGATACCCGCAGCTCGCGTCCCTTGAGCTGCCATGCGCGGGCCTGCTGGCAGGCACGACGCAGGACGAACTCGCCGATGGCGCCGATCAGCCCGGTCTCCTCGGCGAGGCCGATGAAGTCGCTGGGCGGCACCATGCCCATCTCCGGGTGGCGCCAGCGCACCAGCGCCTCGGCGCTGTCCAGGCGCTCGTTGGCGAGGTTCAGCTTGGGCTGGTAATGCACGTCCAGCTGGCCTTCGTCGATGGCCTTGCGCAGGCGGGTTTCCAGTTGCAGGCGCTCCAGCGTGCAGGCCTGCAGGTTGTCTGTGAAGAACTGGAAGGTGTTGCCGCCCAGGTGCTTGGCGTGCTGCATGGCCATGTTCGCCTGGCTCATCAGCGCGGAGATTTCCCAGGCGTTGTCCGGCAGCAGGCTGATGCCCACCGAGGCGCTGACCATCAGTTCATGGCCCCCCACGGTCATCGGCGTGCGCAGCTTGGCCAGCAGCCGGCTGGACAGCCGCGCCAGCGCGGCGAGGCTGGCGTAGGAGTCGATCAGCACGGCGAACTCGTCGCCGGACAGCCGGGCGATGGTGTCGGCCTCGGGCACCGTCTGGGTCATGCGCCGGGACATCTGCCGCAGCAGCTGGTCGGCGACCTCGTGGCCGAGGCTGTCATTGAGCAGCTTGAAGCGGTCCAGGTCGATCAGCAGCAGCGCCGCCGTGCGGCCTTCCTGGCGGGCGCGCTGGCTGGCCTCGTGCAGGCGCTCCTTGAACAGCGTGCGGTTGGCCAGGCCCGTGAGCTCGTCGTAGTGCGACAGATAGCGCAGCCGCTCCTCGGCGTCGCGGCGGGCGGTGAGGTCGGCGAAGAAGCCGACCACATGGGCGACCTGCCCGCGGCCGTCGCGCACCACGTTCAGTTGCAGCCATTGCGGGTACAGCTCGCCGTTCTTGCGCGTCTCGATCAACTCGCCCTGCCAGGTGCCCTGGCGCTCCAGCTCGGCACGGATCGACTGGTAGCGGCGCAGCGCTTCGGAGGAGCCCATCAGGCGCGCGACGTTGTGCCCGAGCACGTCCTCGCGGCGGTAGCCGGTCAGGCGGGTGAATGCCTCGTTGAGGGCGATCAGCCGGTAGTCCGGGTCGAGGATGATGATGCCTTCGCTGGCCGCCTCGAACACCGTGGCGGCCAGGCGCTGCTCTTCCTCGCGCAGCTTGCGCGGCGAGATGTCCGCGCGGGTGCCGACCATCCGCGTCACCTGCCCGCGGCTGTCGCGCTCCATCACCCGGCCACGGTCTTCCACCCACACCCAGTGGCCGTCGGCGTGGCGCACGCGGTACTCGATGCGGTAGCCGTCGGTGCGGCCCTTGAGGTGCTCGACCAGCGCCCGGCGCAGCAGCGGCAGGTCGTCGGGGTGCAGGCGCGGGCGCAGGTCGTTGCGCACGCTCTTCACCGCGTCCTGGGTGATCCCGAAGATTTCCTCCAGGTGCGAGTGGTGCACTTCGTCGGTCAGCAGGTTCCAGTCCCACAGCCCCAGTTCGCTGGCCTCCAGTGCCAGGGCCAGGCGCGCTTCGGTGTGGCTGAGCTGGGCGCTGCCGGCCTCGACCCGTTCCTGCAGGGCGTCGCGGGCACGGCACAGCTCGCGCTCGGCACGGCGACGCTGCTCCACCTCGCGCTCCAGGTCCTGGTTCAGCGCCTCGGTCTGCGCCTTCGCGCGCTCCAGGTGCGCCACCAGCGCCTGGGCCTGGAAACGCCGCAGCAGGCCGACATGGACCACCCGGTGAATCTGCCAGGCCACCACCAGCAGCGCCGCCAGCAGGATCACCCCGAGCACACCCCAACCCTGCTGCAGCGGGTTGTCGCTGATCAATAAATAGGCAATGGAGGGGAACAGGCAGGGCAAGGCGAAGGTCAGGAAGGCCGGCAGGCTGACCGCGTAGGCGACGCTGGCGGAGAGGATCGCCGCGGCGATCAGGCCGAACACCAGGGACTGCTGGAGGAAGGCGTCCGGCGGCACCAGGGCGATGGCGGCGAAGGCCAGGGTCAAGCCCGAGGCCCCGGCGCCAAACAGGAAGGTGCGCTGCCAGTGCGGGCTGGCCTGGCGCTCGGCGGAGGCGGCATTGAAGGCGGACACCTGGATCAGCCGCAGCACGGCCAGCAGCACCAGCGAGATCAGCCAGCCGGCGAGCAGCCCCGGCTTCACGTAGTCCCACAGCAGGCCGGCGCAGGCCAGGCCATCGAGCAGCATGAGCAGGGTCGGCACCCGCGAGCCCTGGTACAGCAGGCGTGTGCGTTCGACGGCAATTTCGTGAGCGTACTGCTGGCGGATCTCGGCATGGCTCACCGGGATCGCCGACGGCTCTACATAAGCGGTCATAGGCGTTTTTCTTGTAGGTGTCAGGCCTAGGCGTCGGCGGAGCATACCCGAGGAGATTGCCCCACCCAAGCATCACAGATGGCAATTGGCCGCCCGCCTGCCCAACTTTCGTCGGGAAGACGCCGGACGGCGGGCCGGTTTGCCGGGGAAAACCGCCCGTCGGTAGAATGCCACCCCATGAACGATGACATCTCCTACCTGCTCAACTCCCTCAATGACCCGCAGCGCCAGGCCGTGGCCGCGCCGCTGGGGCGCCAGCGCGTGCTCGCCGGCGCCGGGTCCGGCAAGACCCGCGTGCTGGTGCACCGTATCGCCTGGCTGATCCAGGTCGAGAACGCCTCGCCCCACAGCATCCTGGCCGTGACCTTCACCAACAAGGCCGCCGCCGAGATGCGCGCGCGGATCGAGCAGCTGCTGGGCATCAACCCGGCCGGCATGTGGGTCGGCACCTTCCACGGCCTGGCGCACCGCCTGCTGCGCGCGCACTGGCAGGAAGCCGGGTTGCCGGAGAACTTCCAGATCCTCGACAGCGACGACCAGCTGCGCCTGGTCAAGCGTGTCGTGCGCGAGCTGGGCCTCGACGAGCAGCGCTGGCCGCCGCGCCAGGCGCAGTGGTTCATCAACGGCCAGAAGGACGAGGGCAACCGCCCGCAGAACATCCAGGCCGGCGGCGACCTCTACCTCTCGACCATGGTCAGCGTCTACCAGGCCTACGAAGAAGCCTGCGCCCGCGCCGGCGTGGTGGACTTCGCCGAGCTGCTGCTGCGCTCGCTGGACCTCTGGCGCGACCGCCCCAGCCTGCTGGAGCACTACCAGCGGCGCTTCCGCCACATCCTGGTGGACGAGTTCCAGGACACCAACGCCGTGCAGTACGCCTGGCTGCGCTTCCTCGGCAAGGGCGGCGAGAGCCTGATGGTGGTGGGCGACGACGACCAGTCGATCTACGGCTGGCGCGGCGCGAAGATCGAGAACATCCAGCAGTTCGGCGACGACTTCGCCGGCACCGAGGACATCCGCCTGGAGCAGAACTACCGCTCCACCGCCACCATCCTCAAGGCCGCCAACGCGCTGATCGCCAACAACAGCGGGCGCCTGGGCAAGGAGCTGTGGACCGACGGCGTCGACGGCGACCCGATCACCCTGTATGCGGGCTTCAACGAGCACGACGAGGCGCGCTACATCGTCGAGACCATCGAGGACGCCCTGCGCAAGGACGGCTTGAAGCGCAGCGAAATCGCCATTCTCTATCGCTCCAACGCCCAGTCCCGCGTGCTGGAAGAAGCGTTGCTGCGCGAGAAGATCCCCTACCGCATCTACGGCGGCCAGCGCTTCTTCGAGCGCGCCGAGATCAAGAACGCCCTCGCCTACCTGCGCCTGATCCGCCTGCGCGACGACGACGCCGCGCTGGAGCGGGTGATCAACGTGCCGCCGCGCGGCATCGGCGAGAAGACCGTCGAGGCGATCCGCAACGCCGCGCGCCACAACGGCACCTCGATGTGGCGCGCGATCAACGACGTGATCGCCGCCAAGGCCGTGGCCGGCCGCGCCGCCAGCGCGCTGAACGGCTTCCTGGAGACCGTCGACCTGCTGGCGGTGAAGGTCGAGGGCCTGCCGCTGCACCAGATGACCCAGATCGTCATCGAGCAGTCCGGCCTGATCACCTACCACAAGGAAGAAAAGGGCGAGAAAGGTCAGGCCCGGGTGGAAAACCTGGAAGAACTGGTCAGCGCCGCCCGCGCCTTCGAGAATCCAGACGACGAGGACACCCCGCCGCTGGTGGCCTTCCTCGACCACACCGCGCTGGAGTCCGGCGACACCCAGGCCGACGCCTTCGAGGACAGCGTGCAGCTGATGACGCTGCACAGCGCCAAGGGCCTGGAATTCCCGCTGGTGTTCCTCGCCGGCATGGAGGAAGGCCTGTTCCCGCACAAGATGAGCCTGGAAGAACCCGGCCGCCTGGAAGAGGAACGCCGCCTGGCGTATGTCGGCATCACCCGCGCCATGCAGCGCCTGGTCATGACCTACGCGGAGACCCGCCGCCTGTACGGCAGCGAGACCTACAACAAGGTGTCGCGCTTCGTCCGCGAAATCCCCCCGAGCCTGATCCAGGAAGTGCGCCTGTCCAACTCGGTGAGCCGCCCGCTGTCGGGCAACCAGCGCAGCGGCAACCTGTTCAGCGGCGCCAGCGTCCCGGAAACCCCCTTCAGCCTCGGCCAGTCCGTCCGCCACCCGCTGTTCGGCGACGGTGTCATCCTCAACTTCGAAGGCTCCGGCGCCCAGGCACGGGTGCAGGTGAACTTCGACAGCGAGGGCAGCAAGTGGCTGATGATGGGGTATGCCAAGCTGGAAGCGATCTGACCCGCCAGGGCAGGTTCTGCTCTTCGTAGGAGCGAGCTTGCTCGCGAACCAGCCCCGCTGCGGAGGTTGTTCGCGAGCAAGCTCGCTCCTGCATGCCATTTTCAGCCGCTCGGCCGGCCGATTCCGCGATGCTCACAGGGCTTAATCGGCCCGAGAGAGGTGCGATCATCGGCCAGGGCAGACAGCTTGGTCCATATCGCCAAGGGCGTAGCCATCCTGTTGCGGCATCAGGAATTTGCCGACCAGCAACGGGCGGCCAATCCTTCCGGCATAGCGATCCTTCCCGGAGGGCGATGCGCCGATATACGTCGGTTGCGCCATCGCTTCGACCGTCGCAACACGGGGCATGGGTTGATCTGCGGTCAGCGCAGCCTTGCCATTGACGTAGACCACCAGCTGTCCTTCCTCCTTGCCCGGAAACGGGTAGGTCGAGACCGGTTTGATGTTGAAGGCGGTGACCACGGCGTTGCAGCCTTCCCGCCAGTGCACCGGCTCACCCTCGAAACGACTACCGCCGCGAGTCACCACCAGGCGGCCCCGCTCCAGAGCCAGGGTCCACAGGCCAGGCTGCTGGACCAGTACCTGGCGCCCCATGCCGACACTGCGGATTGCCCCCAGCCCAAGGCTGTAGCCGCCAAACACAGGGGAGCGCTGGTAGTCGCGACCGCTCAGGTAGGCAGATGTCGTGCCCTTGGCAGGATGCCATTGCAGGGGAATTGGCCGTGCATGCAGCTCCCAGCGGCGAATCAGGCTGGACGCCTCCTCCTTGCTGAAGGGTGTGAGCGCCGACAGGACGGTTTTCGCTCCGACCACAGGACCGGATACCGGACGACTCTCCAACTGCGAGAAAAGGTTGCGATAGAACAACCCGCGACCAGGAATATGCCCACCGTAAGTCATGCCCCATTTCATCAAATCGGCCGCCCAGTAAAGCTCGTCAACCTTGGGCAACGGCTTGCCGGATGCCAACTGCGGGGATAGATCGCGACCAGTCAGGCCTGCCGGCGGCTTGCCGCCGACCATTCCGATCAGCGTCGGATAAAGATCGGTGATGCGCGAAATGCCGACCACATCGCGATTATTGGCATGCCCTGGCCAAACCATCATCAGCGGGGCGCGTACACCGCCTTCGAAGTAGGTCGCCTTGGTGCCGGTCAGCGGGTAGTTGCTGTCGCGCGCAATGTTCGGGCTGCCGTTATCACTGGTGAAGACGATCAGTGTGTTGTCCAGCTGGCCGCTGGCCTCGAGCGCGTCGAGTAGTCGGGCAACATTGTGGTCGAGCTGCTTGAGGACTGCGAGGTAACGCCCTGCCTCGGTATCAGGGAATTGCTGGCGATAGGTTTGCGACGGCTCGAAAGGATGGTGCGGCGATAGCAGCCAGAGATTGATGAACCAGGGCTTTCCCGCCACTCGCCCCTGATCGATCAGCGAAATGGCCCGGTCGGTCAGCAGATCGTCCAGATGCCCCTTGTACTGGATCGGCGGGCCATCGTCGCGCTCCAGCCAGGGGTCGTTGAAGGTGGGCTTGCGACGGATCAGTTGCCCCTGGACATCCGGTCCCTGGAGTACGAAGTGGTTGAGCATGCCGAACCAGTCGTCGAAACCCTGGTGGTTAGGACGGATCTGCAGATACTCCAGTCCCTCGCCAACGTGCCATTTTCCCAGGTGATGAGTGCTGTAGCCCAACTCCCTCAACGACTTGGGCAAGGTTTCCAGATCGGGCGAAAGCCCCAGGCCGTCGGGCTCGAAACCAATACTGACCGGATCGCGGCCGGTCATCAGCGCTGCGCGGCTGACCGAACAGGTGCTGTCGGTATAGTGCTGTCGAAAACGCAGCGACTGGCGGCTCAGTTGGTCGAGGGTTGGCGTCGGCGCCTGCCCATCGCCCCAGGAGGCGATATCGTTGTTGCCCAGGTCATCGGCAAGGATGAACAGGATGTTGGGTCTCGTGGTTTGATCCTGAGCATTGCTCACAGGAACCACGGCAAGCAGAATCAGCCAGGCAATGGCTAGTCGGGTCGTGAGCGCAGCTGCCGCTCGCGTGGAAAAGAACAACATTCAGTGAATTCCCGAAAAATGCTTAAGAATCTTTTCACCCCAAAGAGCAGCGGCGATGCCAGCGCTCCGTCCCATGGACTACTGCTGGACTATCCTGCCCTGATGGCAAAGGCGGCCGAACAGGCACCGCACTATGCCGGCAATGCCCCATTCCCGCATATCGTCATCGACAATTTTCTGCCTTCTGCGACCTTTGCCCGGCTCCTGCAGGAATATCCACACGATCAGAGCGATCCCCTGTGGAACAATGCGACCCATACCGACAAGGCCAGCGGCGAGTATGTGCAGAAGGACAAGCGCAACATCCGCGACCCTCTGCGCATGCCGCCGACCTATCGCCAATTGTTCTGGGAGCTCAACTCCCACGCATTCCTCGACTACCTGGCACAACTGACCGGCATCCCCAACCTGATCCCCGACCCCAACCTGCGTGGCGCGGGAATCCACCAGATTTCCCGCGGCGGCTTCCTCAAGGTGCATACCGACTTCGCTACTCATCGCGACTTCGGGCTGGACCGTCGGATCAACGTGCTGATCTACCTCAACGAGGCGTGGCCCGAGAGCTATGGCGGCCACCTCGAACTGTGGGATCCGGAAATGGCCGGGCCGCCCCGCCGCGTGCTGCCGATCGCCAACCGTTGCGTGGTGTTCAGCACCACCGCCAGCTCGTTCCACGGACACCCGCATCCCCTCACCTGCCCGGATGGCGTCTACCGCCGCTCCCTGGCGCTGTACTACTACACCAACGGCCGTCCCGAAGGCGAGGCGCAACCCGGCTTTGCCACCCACTGGCGCGACGTCCCGACCTGACCTTACTCAGGCGTCGGCGGCACGGCGCGCCCAGGGGGCCCGCCCGGAGTAGGTCGCCAGGTGCGATTTCAGGCGCAGGAAGGGTATTTCCAGCAGTCGATAACTTAACCACGCCAGCGTCCAGGAAAGCACCAGACTGAACGCGATGCGCAGCAGGTAGGCATCGAGGTTGCTATCCAGCGTCATACCGGACGCCTTCAACGGATAGATACAGTAGAACTGTACCGGGACATGAATCAGGTAGAGCGAGTAGGAGATCCGGCCGAAGTGATCCAGCAGCGGATTGGCCAGCAGCACCTTGATCCGCCAGCTCAGCGCGAGCAACCCCAGCATTGCCCCGCCCCAGAGCAGCGACTCGAGGTTGTGGTACATCGGCAGCGCCTGCAGGGCATTGCGCTCGCCACTCAGGGAGAACCACACCCACAAGCGCCCCAACCCCAGCAGGCAGCCAGCCAGCAGCATGGCGCAGACCAGTGCCCGCGCACGCAACCACTCGTAACCTCGTCCCAGACTGATACCAGCGCATGCTGCGCCCACGAGAAACGCCCCGGCGCGACCGAACAGCGAGTTCTCCCAGACGTTGGTCGGCGACAGCCAGCCCGGCAAGTGGAACAGCCAGACATGGGCCACGACCCATGCCAGCAGTGCGCCCGCCACCAACCAGCGACCGGCACGGTAGCGCAGCAGCCACATCGCCCAGGGCAGCAGCAGGTAGAACTGGACTTCGGTGCACAGCGACCACCAAGGCACGCTGAACGGGAACGCCTGGAAGCCGATCGGCATGAATAGCAGCGCCTTGAGCGCCGCGACCTTCTGCGTCATGAACCAGGCCAGCAGCACTGCCGCGTAATAGAGCGGCACGATGCGGAAGAAACGTGCGGTGTAGAAGCGTCGGATGCTCACCTGTTGGCCGTCGCGCAGCCCTTGCAGGAAGGGGCGCGATAACAGGAAACCGCTGAGCACGAAGAACAGCGTGACGCCGGTATTGCCGCCGCCGAGTAGGGTTACCCACACCGGGTTATCCACACGCTCGGCGAGGGCGAGGATGCCGAAATAATGAAAGCCCACCACCAGCAAAATCGCCCAGCCGCGCAGCGACTCCAGTTCGGGCAGGTAGCTGGCCGGTTGGCGCAGCCCCGCGCGGACGTCGGTGGCGTCGCTCAAGACTCAGCTGGCCGGCTGCTGTTGCGGCTGGCCCTGGGTCAAGCGCTTGAGCTTGCGGGTGTTCTCCAGGTGCTTGCTGGCATGCACGTAGAAGGAGCGCAGGCCTGCGCCCTCGTCCGCCTTGGCATCCTCGAACAGCAGCTTGAGCAACGGATGGTCATTGCTGCGATCACCGCCGGGCTTGCGCAGCACGCCCAGGCCGAAGCCGTGGTTGAACGTGAAGGTCTCATGCTGGCCGCGGGTTTCGTCCCAGAATTTCCACGCCCCGAAATCTTGCAGGCGAGCCATGACGTCATGGAACAGGATGATGCCGCCCGGCTTCACCTTCGGATACCAGTTGGCAAAGTCGGCGCTCACCGCCTCGTAGGTATGGAAGCCGTCGATGTGCAGCAACTCGATGCTGTCATCGTCGAAGTGCTTGAGCGCATCCTCGAAGAACATCCGCATCAGGTAGGAGAAGCCGTGGTAGTGCTGGCGATTGTGGTTGTTCACCGCGTTGAATACCGACTCGTCATATTTGTCGGTGTGCGCGTCGCCCTCGAAGGTGTCCACCGCGTAGCAGACGCCATCGATATCGTTCTCCTTCATTGCCTGGCAGAAAGTGAAGTAGGACAGTCCCTTATGCGTGCCCAACTCGACCAGCAACTTAGGACGTAACGCGGTGACCAGGTCGTAGCCGAACGGCAGGTGGTCGACCCAGGTGCTGAAGACCATGTGCAGCGGCTCGAAATGCTTGATCGACGGAGGCATGTAGAGGGTCTTCATGATCTGGGCTTCTCCGGAAACGAAAGGTCGGGGAGCGATGATTCGCACCGGCGTCTGCACTGGCGCGAGGCGGAATTCAGGTTTGAGTGCCTGGTCGGCAAAGGGGTCTTCCTGGCGCCCGGCGCAGCGTTTTACGCGGTCCATGCCTCGTTGCACGGAGCGCTCGAGGTAACGCAGGCTGGGCGCTTTGGCCTGGCCGAGCAGGATGGGTTCCACCGTCGGGGAGCGGAAGGGCTCGCCGAGCAGTTCGCAGAGCTGGTCGCTCTGACGCTTGAGCAACTCTTCGCGACCTTCCACCTCGGACGTCGTGACACCTCCGTGCAATTGATGGAAGGACCCCTCACCTATCAGCATCACGGATTGGGTGCTCGGATGCATCGCCGCCTTGCGATACAGATACAGGTTCAGTGCGCCGCCGCCGGGCATGTCGAATCGCTCGTCGGCGCGGCCGATATCGCGGAACACCTGCGCATTGATGAACAGGCAGTTGCTTTCCATGAACGGATGGAAATAGCCGTTCGGGTTGGCGCCGCTCCAGCAGGAAATGTCGAACAGCCGGTAACCACTGGACGGGTGCGGCCAACCCACGTCGGCAAGCAACTGCTGCTCGGCCTCTTCGGAATAGCAGTGGGTCAGGTGAAACTGCTGCTCGTTTTCACCCAGGTGATAGCCGGGCACCACCACCATGGCGTCCGGTGTCATGCGGAAGGCCATCAGCGCGTACTTCACCACGCCCGGCGTGACCAGCCGCGCGCCATCGATCATCAGGCCGATAAAGCGACCGCGGGCGCGGGCGAAGCCGAAATTGATCGCGGGGGCCGGGGATACGCCCTCCTCGTCTCGCAGGTAGTAGCGGAAGTTGCCGGGCAAGCGGGCAATGGCCTCTGCATCCATGTTCCGCTGCGAGCGATTCTCCACCACGATGACTTCGTAGTCGTCAGCATCGACGCCCTGCTGGTAGTCCGGCGCCAGGCTGACCAGCGTATTGAGAGCCTGGCGCGGCATGTCGTAGGCGATAACGATGATGGACAGCAGCGGGCGCTTTTCGTGAATTGCGCTCATACAGCTTGCACCCGGCTCAGCGAATGGTTGAGGAAGCGGAAGATGTGCGGATGCGCGGTACCCAGCAGGATAGGTCGCACGCTGGGCGGGTTGCGGTTCTCCCCGCGGATCTGCTTGTCCTGTTCATCGAGCAGCTTGTACACCCGCTCGCGCTCTTCTCGCAGCGTGCCGGTGGTCACGCCACCGTGGAACTGATGGAACGACCCCTCGCTATAGAGCAGGTAGAACGGCGTGTTGGGGTATTCCAGCAAGCGCTTGTAGAGGTCCAGATTGGCGTTGCCTCCACCAAAATCGTTGTAGCGTGGGTTGACCCCGCCCAGCGCCTTCCACTTGCGCATCGACATGCCGATGAAATTGCTTTCGTAATTGGCCTGGAAGAATCCGCCCTGGCAGGAGCCACTGAGCACCGCGATATCGAACAGGCGGTAACCGTTACTTGGCCACTCGATGCTTTGCAACAGCACCTGCTCGGCGTCTTCGTTGTAGCCCTCGTTCACGGCCACCTGCTGCAGCTTATGGCCGATGTGATAGCCCGGCACCGAGACCGCTGCCTCCGGATCGAGGCGGAAGGCATCCAGGGCGTGGCGCAGAACACCTGGCGAGAGCATGCGCGCGCCGTCGATCATGATCGCGACGTGGCTGCCTCGGGCCTGGGCGGCACCGAAATTGATCGCATGAACCGGCGTACGTTCCTTCTCGTCACGGTGGAAATAACGCACGTTGCCGGCGTGCCGGGTGGCGCGCTCGCGGCCCAGCAGACGGTCGGAATGGTTCTCAACGACTATGACTTCATAGTCGCGCTCGTTCACGCCGTGCTGGTAGGCCGGGCTGAGCGACTGCAGCGTCTTGTCCGCCTGCTCCGGCATCTTGTAGACGATGACGACGATGCTCAGGCGCGGCGCGCGACGAAAGATGGGCATGACTCGACCCCCGGATCAGTCAGCGATGGCTTTGAGAGCCTGGTACATGGCATCCAGCTCTGGCGCGAGTTGCTCGTCGCCGTGCCGGTGATGTTTGAGTTCGGAGCTGAAGAAGCGCTCGGTTGTCGGGGGCTGCAGGCCAAACCGGCGCAGCACGTCGTCAAGCTGCCGGTGCAGGCGGTCCTCGTCCTGATCGAAACAGAGCACCGGAAACTTCACCCGGCCGTGCAGTTCCAGCAATCGACTGTTGTAGGCCTTCCACAAGCCCAGGGCCTGTTCGCGCGGCATGCCGCCACGCGCCTGGAGGGAGTCAGCGACCGCCGACGGGTGGCGGAAGATGCCGACGAAACGCAGCTGCGGAATGAGCTCCTGCCAACCCTCCACGGCCAGGAGTGCGCGCGGGTCCTTGAAGCCCCAGCGCTTCACGCCCTCGTACCCCCTGATGAGCTCACGGGCGGCGGCGTACTCGGCTTGCGTCCACACCGGTGCCTCGCCGGGCGGGTTATCCCACGCATGGCCGCGGGCCGCGAGCAGCTCGTCGTGGAACGCGACGATATCGCCGTTCTCCCGATTGCCCTTGAGGTTGTGTGGGTTCCAGGTGCTGTGTTTGCCCAGCTCCAGTCCGGCTTCCTGAAGGGAGCCGGTGAGGAAACTCGTGCCGCTGCGGTGCATGCCGACCACCATGAGGACGAGGTCATCAGCAGGCTGGGGGGCTTTGCGGGAGGATCCGAACAAGACATCAAATAGGCGCATACCAGCTCTTTTTCTTATGTTTGGGCGATGATCCGCACAGATTGCGCCGCAATCGGCACGCAGGCTTGCTGCCACGCATTGTGTTTAAATACCCCACCCTTTTCAATCCAACAAGAACGACATGAAGCACAGGGACATCATTCTTTACGGCGTCTACAGCGACCTGCGCACCGAAGTGGCGCGGCGTTTCCTCGGATTCCTCTGGTGGATTCTCGAGCCCGTGATGTACATGGGCGCGTTCTATATCGTCTTCGGCCTGGCACTGGGCCACAGCCGACCCGGCTATGTGCCGCTGCTGCTCAGCGGCATGGTCGCCTGGAAGTGGTTCGATGGCTCGGTACGCCAGGCCAGCAACGCCATCCAGGCGAACGCCGGGCTAATCCAGCAGATCCACGTCCCCAAGTACGTGTTCGCGCTGATCCCGGTGCTGAGCAACACCTTCAAGTTCCTGATCATCCTGACGCTGCTGATCCTGTCGCTGCTGATCGCCGGCTACCGCCCATCCCTGGAGTGGCTGGCGCTTCCCGTGCTTATCCTCAATCAGTTGTTGTTCATCATCGGCTTTGGCTTCCTGCTCGCTGCAGTGCTGCCGTTCGTACCTGACCTGCGCCAGGTGGTGGATAACTTTTTGATGCTGATGATGTTCATGTCCGGCGTCTTCTTCAGCATCCACGAGATTCCCGCGTCCATGGCGCCGCTGCTCAACCTCAATCCGATGACGGTGATGATCACGGCGTTCCGCGACGTGCTGCTGCACAACCAGTGGCCGGCCTGGGGCGAGCAGCTCTACGTGCTCTCGGTCGCGGTCCCGTTCCTGCTCGCGGCGCTGTGGATCATGCACCGCAACGAGCGCAAATACCCCAAGCTGCTGTTCTGAGGTGATGCATGTCGGGTGACCTGATTCTCCAGGCCGAACACCTCGGCCTGTCCTATCGGCAGCGAGTCGGCATGCTGCGATACGAGTCGTTCTGGGCATTGCAGGACGTCAGCTTCGATCTCTACGAAGGCGAGACCCTCGGCGTGATCGGCAACAACGGGGCGGGGAAGAGCACGTTGCTGCGCATGATCGCCGGCATCGTCGATCCTGATCGTGGCACGCTGCGGCGCAGGAAACTGCTCAATGCGAGCCTGCTGGCGCTGAACGTTGGCTTCAAACCGGAACTGTCCGGGCGCGATAACGTTTTCATCAGCGGCTTGCTGCTGGGCATGAAGCTCGCCAGCATCCGCCGGCAGATGGATGACATCCGCGAGTTCAGCGAACTGGGTGGCTTCTTCGACCGGCCCGTGGGCACCTACTCCACCGGCATGCGCGCTCGGCTTGGCTTCGCCGTGGCCATCCATGCAGACCCGGACATCCTGCTGATCGACGAAGTCCTGGGCGTCGGCGACCAGACCTTCCGCGAGAAATCCCATGCCGCCATGCGCACCAAGATCAAGCAGGGCAAGACCGTGATCCTGGTGTCGCACAGCATGGAGGCCATCCGCGAACTGTGCCATCGGGTACTGTGGATCGAGCGCGGCAAGTCAATCATCTGCAGCGACACTGAAACCGTGATCAACGGCTACCACGAAACCGTTCGCCTCGCGGTGCGTGAAATGCACAAGGCCGAGCGGGAGCGCAAGGCCGCCCAGCGCACGCTCGAAATGCAGGGGTGAAACCGGCGGGCTCAGTGATGCCCGCCGTTCTGCTCGAAGGTCTCGATGAGCGCCACCTGCATCCGCGAGTGCACGCGGATGAACCAGCGCCAGAACACCGCGATCACCAGGGCGGCGATCAGGGCCACCACCACCAGCAGCTCGCCCGGCGGCAGGATGCTCGAACTCAGCGCCGCCAGCAGCAGCATCATGCCGCCCAGCGACAGCAGCGGGATCAGCTCGGAAATTACCCGGCGCACGCGGGCCGTGTGGCGCCCGGCGCTTTCTGCCTTGACGCCCATTTCCGCCAGCAGCATCGCCAGCGCCTTGAGCTTGCGGTAGGCGGCGATCAGGAACGGCAGCGACAGCAGCAGCGCGGCGCCCCAGATCAGGGCCTTGTGCAGGGCTTCCTGTTCGACGAACTGCGCCAGCCACTGGCCGACCTGCCCGGCGAAGAACGCCAGGCCGAAGAAGATCGCGATCACCAGCGTCAGGTTGACCCCGACCTGCAACAGGATGCGGCGGATCATCCCGGCGAGGACCGCCTTGTCGCCGCGCGGCTTGATGCTGCGGAGCCACTCGCCGTACAGGCTGAACACCCGCACCATGGGCGACGGCAGGCTGCGGCCCAGGTACAGCGCCAGCGGGTCGGCCGAGCGGATCAGGTAGGGCGTCAGCAAGGTGGTGATGGCCGAGACGCCGACCACCACCGGGTAGAGGAAGTCGCTGGTCACGCCCAGGCTCATGCCCAGCGCGGCGATGATGAAGGAGAACTCGCCGATCTGCGAAAGCCCCATGCCCACGCGCATCGAGGTGCGCCCGTCATTGCCGGCGATGAAGGCGCCGGCGCCGCACGACACCAGTTTGCCGGCCACCACCACCAGGGTGATCACCAGGATCGGCGCGGCGTAGTCCACCAGCACCTTGGGGTCGATGGTCAGGCCGATGGCGACGAAGAAGATCGCGCTGAACATGTCGCGCACCGGCTCCATCAGGCGCTCGATCTGGATCAGCTGGCGCGACTCGGCCATGATCGCGCCGATCAGGAAGGCGCCCAGGATCATGCTGTACTCCAGCTTCACCACCAGCAGGCAGAAGCCGAAGCACAGGCCGAGCACCGTCACCAGCAGCATCTCGTTGCTCTCGAACTTCGCCACGTAGGCCAGCAGGCGCGGCACCAGCAGGATGCCGACGACCAGTGCGACGACCATGAACAGGCTGAGCTTGCCGACCGTGGAGAACACCTGGTCAGCCTCCACCGTGCCGCTCACGGCGATGCCGGAGAACAGCGCGATGATGCCGATGCCGAGGATGTCCTCGATGATCAGCACGCCGAAGATCAGCTGGGCGAAGCGCTCGTTCTTCATCTTCAGGTCGCCCAGGACCTTGATGATGATGGTGGTGGAGGACATCGCCAGGATCGCGCCGAGGAACAGCGAGTCCATGGTGCTCCAGTCGAACAGGCGGCCGATCTCGAAGCCGGCCCAGATCATCAGGGTGATTTCCAGGAACGCGGCGATGAACGCCGTGGCGCCGACCTGGAACAGCTTGCGCAGGGAGAATTCCAGCCCCAGGCAGAACATCAGGAAGATCACCCCCAGCTCGGCGAGGGTCTTGATCGTTTCCTCGTCGTGCACCAGGGCGAACGGCGGGGTGTGCGGGCCGATGATCACCCCGGCGATGATGTAGCCCAGCACCACCGGCTGCTTGAAGCGGTGGCAGAGGATGGTGACGAAGCCGGCGATCAGCATGATCACCGCGAGGTCCTGGATGAAGTCGATGGCATGCATGGTCGGCGGTCCTCGCGGCGGGATGGTCAGGGGGATCGCGCGGCTGACGGCCTCGCTCAGCGAAGCCTACCATCCGAGACTTCCGACAGGCGGTTCTGAAAGAATCAGTAACAGACTGATTTGGAAAGGGATTCATCCGCCCCCATATCCCGGTTGCGCCCTGACAGGGCAACAGCACGAAACAAAATCCGGCTGGCCCTCCCGGGCACCGGTCGGCAACATGACGTGCGTCGTATACCAACCAAGAGAATGACAACCATGAAGCGCTTTCTCAGCCTTGCCATGGCCTTCTGTGTCGCAGTGACGCTCAGCCTCGATGTCAACGCCGCCAAGCGTTTCGGTGGTGGCAAGAGCATGGGCTCAGCGCCGAGCCACCAGACCCGCCAGGCGCAACCCAGCGCCGCGCCAAACTCCCCCAGCGCTGCCGGCCCGGCCGCGACCGGTGCTGCCGCAGGCGCCGCCGGTGCCGCTGCCAAGAGCGGCGCCTCGCGCTGGCTCGGCCCGCTGGCCGGCCTCGCCGCCGGCGGCCTGCTCGCCTCGATGTTCATGGGCGACGGCTTCCAGGGCATGCAGTTCCTCGACATTCTGATCATCGCGCTGATCGCGTTCATCGCCTTCCGCTTCATCGCCTCCCGTCGTCGCCAGCAGCAGGGCCATCAGCCCGCCATGGCCGGCGGACACGCGCCGATGCAGCGTGAAATGCCCGCCGCCCCGCCGTCGATCTTCGGTGGCGCCTCGCGCCCCGTGATGGACAACCGCCCGGTGATCAACGCGCCGAGCTGGTTCGACGAGACCCGTTTCGTCGGCGCCGCCCGCGAGCACTTCATGTCCCTGCAGCAGCACTGGGATGCCAACGAGATGGACAAGATCGCCGAGTTCGTCACCCCGCAGATGCTGCAGTTCCTCAAGCAGGAGCGCGCCGACCTGGGCGACGGCTACCAGTCCACCTACATCGACAACCTCGACGTGCAGCTCGAAGGCGTGGACGACCAGGCCGAGAAGACTATCGCCACCCTGACCTTCAGCGGCGTGTCGAAGTCCTCGCGCTTCGATCAGGGCGAGCCCTTCAGCGAAAGCTGGCGCATGGAGCGCGCCCAGGGCGAGAACCAGCCCTGGCTGGTGGCGGGCATCCGTCAGAACTGAGCCTGCGCGTGACCGTGAAAAAGCCCGGCGATTGCCGGGCTTTTTCGTTTCAGCGGCCCGCCGCCGCTCTAGCGAGGCATCCCCGCGGGCCCGCCGCTCGTCCGGACAGCACCTGCGTGGTGGTCTTGCGCGGTGAGGCGGCTACTACTGTATAAAGCGCGCCAGTCGTTGAACGTAGAGAGGCCCCGCCTGTGGAAGATGTGATCGAAAAGCTGCGTGAAGTGAACGAGCCGGTACCCGTGCCGCTGGAGCTGCCGGATGAAGAACTGCTGGTGGAGATCGAGGAAGAGCTGCTGATCGGCATTCCGTCGGAATTCCGCGAGTTTCTCCTGCAGGTCAGCGATGTGATCTACGGCCGCCTGGAGCCGGTCACCGTGACCGATCCGCAGTCCCACACCTACCTGCCGGAAGTGGCTGCCGTGGCCTGGGCCAGCGGGCTGCCGCGCGAGCTGATCCCGCTCTGCGCCGATGGTGACGACTACTATGCGGTCGCCGAGGACGGCGAGGTGGTGCTCTGGGCCGACGGCGAACTCACCGAGGAAACCTGGGACTCGGTGTGGACCTGGGCACGCGACGTATGGCTCGATACTTGAGGGGGGGTGTCGGAATTTCCTGAAACTTCCATGGTCACACAGGCAACCCAGCGTACCTCCAGCCCTTGCTGCCCGGGCGGGTACGATGCCCCGTGGAGAAACTATGAAGTTGAAAGCCTTGTTCACCTGCCTGTTGCTGCTCGGCCTCGCCGGATGCGCCGACAAGGCCGTGGTGACGCTGCAGGACGGCAGCGAAATCCTGGTGAAGGATCACTCCGACTACGATAAATACAATGACTATTACGAATTCGAGCAGCTCAACGGCGAAACGATCCTGATCAAGAAGGACAACGTCCGCTTCATCAAGACGCCGTGAAGAGCGCCCGCCGTGGCGCGCCTGGCCCTTAGTGCAACGGGCCGATGCGCCCCGAGTCCCTGGCATACCAGACGTACGCGGCGCGGCCGATCAGGTTCGCCCTGGGCACGTAGCCGAAGTAGCGGCTGTCCTGGGAGTTGTCGCGGTTGTCGCCGAGCATGAAGTACTGGCCCTCGGGGATGACGCGCTCCGGAATCTGGCGTGAGTCCTCGCGCTGGTTCTGCCGCGCATCCAGGTAGGGCTGGGTCACTTCCCGGTCATTCACGAACAGCTTTCCGCCGGTGATCCGCACGCGATCACCGGGGCGGCCGGCTATGCGCTTGATGTAGATCTGCGCCGGGTCGTCCGGCGGGCGGAATACCACCACCTCGCCGTCGGCGGGCTCGCCGAAGGCGTAGGTCGCCGAGTTGACCAGGATGTAGTCGCCCGGCTGCAGGCCGGGCGTCATCGACGACGACTTGATGGAGAAGGTCGAACCGCCCAGCAGCCGCAGGCGCGGGTCCTGGCTCGGCACGCCGAACGGGTTGAGGATGTACAGGCCGACCAGCAGGCAGGCCGCAACGGCCATGGTCCGCCAGAAAGGGGTTTTCACGGGAGCATCTCGGTACAGAAACGGGCCGACGAATCTCGCGCGCCCCTACCGGCATTCCAATCAGACGCATCCGAAGCAAGGATGCGACGTTTCCGAATCCGCCGGTCGATGTTCCGCGGTCAGCGCACGCCCAACCGCCCGCCGCTTTCCAGCTCCAGCAGATTGAGCAGGTACTGGCCGCAGTAGCCCAGGTCCTGCTCGATGGCCTTGCGCGCACCCGCGCCATCGCCACGTTCCAGCGCCTGCAGGGTGTCTTCGTGGAAGTCGTTCAGGCGCAGCGAGAGGTCGGCCTCGGTGAACAGGCGGTTGAAGAACGGCCCGACCTGCAACCAGAGCGCCTCGATCATGCGCAGCAGCGTGGGGTTGCCGCAGGCGCGGTAGAGGGTCAGGTGGAACTGGCTGTTGGCCTCCAGGTAGCCCTGGACGTCCCGCGCCTTCAGGGCGGCTTCCATGCGTTCGGTGCAATCGCGCAGCAGCGCCAGGTCGGCGGGCTTGAGGTGGCGGGCCGCATCCTCCACCGCCAGCCCCTCCAGGGATTGCCGCACCTGCAGAATCTGCAGGTAGCGCTCGCGGGTCATCACCGGCACCCGCAGCGAGCGCTGCGGCTCGCCTTCCAGCGCCCCCTCGGCCACCAGCCGTTGCAGGGCGGCGCGGACGGGCATCGGGCTGGTGCCCCATTCATCGGCCAGGTCGCGGATCTTCAGCCGCTCGCCGGGCTGGAAGCGCCCGCTCAAGAGGGCCTGGCGCAGGTTCTGGTACAGCTGTTCCTGAAGGTTGTCGGCCATCGCGCATTACTCCCGGCCGGCCGGCGGCGCCGGCAGTTGGGCGAAGGTGAGGCTGCAGTCGTGTTGCATCGTGCTTATCCCTTGTTTTCGATCAGACAGTTGCCGCCGTCCACCACCAGCACTTCGCCGGTGATGTAGCTGGCGTCGGGGGAGGCCAGGAAGGCGATGGCCGCGGCCACCTCCTCCGGACGCCCGGATCGGCCGAGCGGCGTACGCCGGCCGGCCTGGATTTCTTCCTCGCTGCTGGAACCGGTGGCGATCCAGCCCGGCGCCACGCTGTTGACCGTCACCCCGCGGCGCGCCACTTCCAGCGCCAGGCCCATGCTCATGCCGAGCATCCCGGCCTTGGCCGCGCTGTAGGCAGACTCGCCCGGATTGCTGGCGCGCACGCCGGTGGTGGAACTGACGTTGACGATGCGCCCGTAGCCGCGCTCCAACATGCCCGGCAACAGCGCGCGGGTCAGCAGGAAGGCGCTGGTCAGGTTGCGCGCCAGCGACAGGTTCCAGGTCGCCAGGTCCATCGCCGCCAGCTCGGCGAAGGGTTCCGGGCTGCCCTGCATGGCCATGCCGGCGTTGTTCACCAGCACGTCTACCCTTCCCCATTGCGCCTGCGCCCAGTCGGCCAGCGTGGCCACATCGGCTTCGCAGGTGAGGTCGGCCGGCAGCGCGCGCGCCTCGTAGCCTTCGGCGCACAGCGCCTGCGCCCGCTGCAGGACGCGCTCGCTGCTGGCCGTCAACAGCAGCTTGGCGCCGTGCCGGGCGAGGCGGCGAGCACTGGCGAAACCGATGCCGGACTCGCTGCCGGCGCCGCTGACCAGGGCGACCTGGCCGGCCCAGGCAGTAGTGCTCGTGATGTCATTCATGGATTCGCTCACGCTCTGTGATCACAGAATTCACTGTGAGTCAGATTATCAGGCAGCTAACAGCCTGTATTGACTTTTTTGTGATCACAAATGGAAGATGTGCGAAAAAACACACGAGGTGTGCAACATGACCGCCAGCGGAATCGCCCAACAGGCCGTGGATCTCTTCACCGCCCGCGAGCGCCAGCGCTTCCTGGAACAGAACCCCAAATCCGTCGCCCTCGCCAAGCGTGCGCACCAGTCGCTGTACGCCGGCGTGCCGATGCACTGGATGGCCGACTGGTCCACGCCCTGCCCGCTGTTCGTCGAACGCGCCCAGGGCGCCCGCTTCTACGACGTCGACGGCCATGACTACGTGGACTTCTGCCTGGGCGACACCGGCAGCATGTTCGGCCACTCCCCCGCGCCGATCGCCCGCGCCCTCGCCGAGCAGGGCGCGCGCGGTCTGACCACCATGCTGCCGGGCGAAGACGCCGTGGTCTGCGGCGAACTGCTCGCCGCGCGCTTCGGCCTGCCGTACTGGCAGGTGACCGCCACCGCCACCGATTCCAACCGCTACGTACTGCGCTGGGCCCGCGCGGTGACCCGGCGCAAGACGCTGCTGGTATTCGACGGCTGCTACCACGGCACCGTGGACGATGTGATGGTCCGCTACCGCGACGGCGAAACCGTGCACCGTTCCGGCCTGGTCGGCCAGGCCTACGACCTGACCCAGCACAGCCGCTCCATCCCCTTCAACGACGTGGCCGCGCTGGAAGCCGCGCTGGCCCAGGGCGACGTCTGCGCCCTGCTGTGCGAGCCGGCGATGACCAACATCGGCATGGTCCTGCCCGATCCGGGCTTCATGCAGAAGTGCCGCGAGCTGACCCGCAAGTACGGTTCGCTGCTGATCATCGACGAAACCCACACCATCTCCACCAACATCGGCGGCTGCACGAAGCTGTGGAACCTTGACCCGGACTTCTTCGTGGTCGGCAAGCCGATCGCCGGCGGCGTACCCTGCGGCATCTTCGGCTGCAGCGCGGAGATGGCCGAACGCATGGCCGCCTCGCGCAAGAGCGCCCAGGAAGACAGCCATGGCCACGGCCACAGCGGCATGGGCACCACGCTCTCGGCCAACGCCCTGGCCATGCACTGCATGCGCGCGAACCTGGAGCAGGTGATGACGCAGGCGGCCTACGACCACATGCTGCCGCTGGCCAAGCGCCTGGCCGACGGCTTCCGCCGGCTGATCGCCAAGCACGAGTTGAAGTGGTCGGTGACCGAGCTGGGCGCGCGCAGCGAGTTCCAGTTCTGCCCCGTCTCGCCGCGCACCGGCGCCGAGGCCGAAGCGGCCTTCCACGACGAGCTGCAGATGGCCCTGCACCTGTACCTGATCAACCGCGGCATCCTCATCACGCCGTTCCACAACATGACCCTGTGCTGCCCGGACACCACCGCCGCCGACGTCGACCGCCTGATCGAAACCCTCGATGCCGGCATCACCGAGTTGCTGGCGATTCCTGGCGCGCGTGAGGCCTGATCGACACCTGACCCTGTAGGAGCGAGGGGGACGCCCAGTTCTTGCTCGCGAACGTTCTCCTGCGGGTCCGCAGCGGAGCTGGTTCGCGAGCAAGCTCGCTCCTACGAAGTGCACATACTCCGGCGCACCGCGCCACCGAGGACCACCATGCAATTCGCCGATCGAAAGGAAGCCGAAGCCTTCCTCGCCGCGCACCCGGAGGTGCGCAGCATCGAACTGTTCATCATCGACTCCAACGGCATCCCGCGCGGCAAGCTGCTGCACCGCGACGAGCTGCTGGCGATCTACGACAATGGCCGCCCGCTGCCCAGCTCGATCCTCGCGCTGACCGTGCAGGGCGAAGACGTCGAAGGCACCGGGCTGGTCTGGGAAGTGGCCGACGCCGACTGCTGGACCTACCCGCTGCCCGGCAGCCTGACCCTGCAACCCTGGCGCGCCAGCCCCACCGGCCAGTTGCAGGTGAGCATGCACCCGACCCAGGGCCTGCCCGCCACGCCGGCCGACCCGCGCCAGGCGCTGTCGCGCGTGGTCGACCGGCTCAAGGCCGACGGCTTCCACCCGGTGATGGCGGTGGAGCTGGAGTTCTACCTGCTGGACAAGCAACGCGACGCCAACGGCCGTCCGCAGCCGGCAGTGCAGATGAACGGCGTCCGCCCGGAGGCGCCGCAGGTCTATGGCGTCTACGAGCTGGAGCAATTGCAGCCGTTCCTCGACGACCTCTACGCCGCTTGCGAAGTCCAGGGCCTGCCGGTGCGCACGGCGATTTCCGAGTACGCGCCGGGCCAGGTCGAGCTGACCCTGGAGCACCGCTTCGACGTGATGCAGGCCATCGACGAAGGCGTGCGCTACAAGCGCCTGGTGAAGGGCGTGGCGAACAAGCACGGGCTGCAGGCCTGCTTCATGGCCAAGCCGTTCGGCGACCGCGCCGGCTCCGGCATGCACCTGCACGTCAGCCTGGCCAACGCGCAGGGCAACAACCTCTACGCCAGCGAAGACATCCACGGCACCCCGCTGCTGCGCCACTCCATCGGCGGCATGATGGCGCGGTTGCTCGATTCCCTGGCGATCTTCTGCCCCAACGCCAACTCCTTCCGCCGCTTCCAGGCCAACAGCTATGCCCCGCTGGCCAAGAGCTGGGGCGTAAACAACCGCACCGTGTCGTTCCGCGTACCCGGCGGCCCGGCGAAAAGCCGGCACATCGAGCACCGCATCTGCGGCGCCGACGCCAACCCGTACCTGGCGGCAGCGGCAATCCTCGCGGCGATCCACGAGGGCATCCGCGATCAGATCGACCCCGGCGCGCCCATCGTCGGCAACGGCTACGAGCAGGCCACCGAGTTCCTCCCCACCGACTGGCTCACCGCGCTGCGCGTGCTGGAGGCTTCCAGCTGGGCGCGCGAGGCGCTGGGCGAGGACTTCCTCAAGGTGTTCCTGGCGATCAAGCGGGAGGAGTACCGCCAGTTCATGGGCGAAGTGGGCGAGCAGGACTGGCGCTGGTACCTGCATCACGCGTAATCGCAGGCCGAATCGGCGAAAACGAACGGCTTTTGTAGGAGCGAGCTTGCTCGCGAACGCTTCCGCGCTGGGATTTGTTCGCGAGCAAGCTCGCTCCTACCGGAACAACAACCTGCGGGGCCTCCGATTGGCTCACCCACTGACACACGACAGCCTTACGAAAAATTTACCCTGTCAGACTGAAGAATCTGGTCTTTTCTTGGTCTGTAATTGCACGGGGCGCAGACGCGCTTCGTGATCAACGCGGCGCCGCCGGTACTGCCTGCCGGCCGCCGTGCTCTCTCAGGCAGGGAGAACCCGTAGACAATGAGCACTCCCGTCGTACTGATCACCGGCGCCGCCGGTGGCCTCGGAAAAGCCATCGCCAAACGTTTCGCCCAAAGCCACTGGCGCATCGCCGCAACCGACGTGGACAAAGCCGGCCTGCATGCGCTCAACGCCCAGGTGCCGCTGGATGCCACCGCCGTTGGCGACCTGCGACGCGCCGACAACTGCCACAGCCTGATCTCCGACATCCTCGCCCGCACCGGCCGCCTCGACGCCCTGGTGAACGCCGCCGGCGTCTGGCGCGAAGGCCCGGTGGAAGACTTCAACGAAGACGACTTCGACCTGGTCATGGGCGTGAACCTCAAGGCCGCCTTCTACATGTGCCAGGCGGCGACGCCCTACCTGAAGGAAAACCACGGCTGCATCGTCAACATCTCCAGCGATTCCGGCCGCCAGGCCTATCGCGGCTCCGCGGCCTACTGCGCGAGCAAGGCGGCGCTGACCATGCTCACCCGCACCCTGGCGCTGGAGCTGGCCGAATCCGGCGTGCGGGTCAACGCCATCTCCCCGGCGGACATCGCCACACCGATGCTCGACTACCAGGCCGAGCGCTACGGCCAGGGCAACCCCGCGGCCTACAAGCTGGCGCTGCTGAGAGATTATCCACAGGGCAAGGTGGCGCGCTTCATTCGCCCCGAGGAAGTCGCCGAGCTGGTCTGGTACCTGTGCAAGCCGGAATCCGAAGCCATCACCGGCGCGGACCTGGCCATCGACTTCGGCCTCTCCGCCGGGCGCTGAGCCGGCCAACCACGCAAACGGGCGACCCAGGGTCGCCCGTTTGCGTTGCGGGGCGTTGATCGCACGGCGGATAGACCGCTGGCGGAGGGCCCACTGGTGCCGGCCGCCAATCGGCGGTATAGAAAAAACTGTGTCGCCAGCCCCGCTCCGGTTGTCCAGAGTAAGGCCCTTTCCTTTTCCCAAGATGATTCCGAAGAGAATTCCATGGAACCTGGCAACCACCAGCTCAGCATGACCGTCCTGATGACCCCCGACATGGCCAACTTCTCCGGCAATGTCCACGGTGGCACCCTGCTCAAGTACCTCGACGAAGTCGCCTACGCCTGCGCCAGCCGTTACGCCGGCTACTACGTGGTGACCCTGTCGGTGGACCAGGTGATCTTCCGCCAACCGATCCATGTCGGCGAGCTGGTCACCTTCCTCGCCTCGGTGAACTACACCGGCCGCACCTCCATGGAGATCGGCGTGAAGGTGGTCACCGAGAACATCCGGGAAAAATCCGTGCGCCACACCAACAGCTGCTTCTTCACCATGGTGGCGCTGGATGACGAGCGCAAGCCGATCGAAGTGCCGCAGCTGGTGCCGCAGACCAAGGACGAGAAGCGTCGTTTCGCCCAGGCCCAGCAGCGTCGGCAAATTCGCCAGGAGCTGGAACAGCGCTACGCCGAGCTTCGCCACGAATGACGGACGTTCACGACATTTCCTGAAAAGAAATCCCGCGTGTCGCGGAAATTTCCTAATGCGTCAACAGGTTACCCTTGCGTGAAAGCAAGGTAGGAATTCATTACTACGCCTAGACTTTTCATACGCGGGTTTGCCCCCGTGACCCACCGTCGAGCGACCCGGTGCTGATGCGCAGTCCGGTCGCTCCCTGAGTGCCCGGAGCCCAGACCATGCATCACACCCCGCTACTGACCACCCTCGCCGTCGGCTTCGTGCTGGCCTTCGTCCTCGGCGCCCTGGCCAACCGCCTGCGTATCTCGCCACTGGTGGGCTACCTGCTCGCCGGCGTGCTGGCCGGCCCCTTCACCCCCGGTTACGTCGCCGACCAGGCGCTGTCCACGGAGATCGCCGAACTGGGCGTGATCCTGCTGATGTTCGGCGTCGGCCTGCATTTCTCGCTCAAAGACCTGCTCTCGGTGAAAGCCATCGCCATCCCCGGCGCGGTGGTGCAGATCGGCGTCGCCACCCTGCTCGGCCTGGGCCTGGCCTGGATGATGGGCTGGAACTTCGGCGGCGGCCTGGTGTTCGGCCTCGCGCTGTCGGTGGCCAGCACCGTGGTACTGCTGCGCGCGCTGGAGCAGCGCCAGCTGATCGACACCAAGCGCGGGCGCATCGCCATCGGCTGGCTGATCGTCGAGGACCTGGCCATGGTCCTGACCCTGGTGCTGCTGCCGGCGCTGGCCGGCTCCCTGGGCGGCACCTCCGACGGCAACGAGGGCGGCCTGCTGATGCCGATCCTGCTGACCCTGGGCAAGGTCGCCGCCTTCGTCGCGGTGATGATCCTCGGCGGCCGGCGCATCGTGCCCTGGGCCCTGGAGCGCGTGGCCAAGACCGGCTCGCGTGAGCTGTTCACCCTGGCCGTGCTGGCCATCGCCCTGGGCATCGCCTACGGCTCGGCGGTGGTCTTCGGCGTGTCCTTCGCCCTGGGCGCATTCTTCGCCGGGATGATCCTCAACGAGTCCGAACTCAGCCACGAAGCCGCCGAGAACTCGCTGCCGCTGCGCGACGCCTTCGCCGTGCTGTTCTTCGTCTCGGTCGGCATGTTGTTCAACCCGGCCATCCTGATCCACGAGCCGCTGCCGGTGCTGGCGACCTTCCTGGTGATCGTCTTCGGCAAGTCGGTGGCGGCGTACATCATCGTGCGCATGTTCGGCCATCCCAACAGCACCGCGCTGACCATTGCCGCCAGCCTGGCGCAGATCGGCGAGTTCTCCTTCATCCTGGTCGGCCTGGGCGTGACCCTGAACCTGCTGCCCGAAGCCGGCCGCGACCTGGTGCTGGCAGGGGCGATCCTGTCGATCCTGGTCAACCCGCTGCTGTTCATCGCCATCGACCGCCTGCAGGCACGCCAGGAGCAGAAGGCCGAGGGCGAGCCCGGCGTGGTCCAGGTGGAAGCCCAGGACCTGCCGCCGCCGGTACTGGAAGAGAACCACGCGATCCTCATCGGCCACGGCCGCGTCGGCGCGCTGGTCAGCGAGCGCCTGCGCCAGGACAAGGTCCCGCTGGTGGTGATCGAGGACAAGCGCGAAAAAGCCACCGAACTGCGCGAGCACGGCCTCTGCGTCGTGGTGGGCAACGCCGCCAATCCCGAGGTGCTGGCCCAGGCCAACATCACCTCGGCGCGCTGGCTGCTGATCGCCATCCCCAACGGCTTCGAGGCGGGGACCATCGCCAGCCACGCACGGGCGATCAACCCGAACCTGGACATCATCGCCCGCGCCCACTTCGATGCCGAGGTGGACTACCTGGAGCAGAACGGCGCCAACCTGGTGATCATGGGCGAACGGGAAATCGCCCGCGGCATGGCCCTGCGCGTGGAGCGCCAGGACGCCGCGCCGGCGGCCAGCGACGACCACCTGCCGCAGTCGGCCTGACGCCATGCTGCGCCGGCTGTACGACTGGACCATGCGCCTGGCGGGGCATCCGCGGGCGGAGCTGGCGCTGGGCGGGGTGACCTTCGCCGAGAGTTCGTTCTTTCCCATCCCGCCGGACGCGCTGCTGGTGCCCATGGTGCTGGCCAACCGCGCCAAGGCCTGGCGCTATGCGGCGATCTGCATCGTCAGCTCGGTGCTGGGCGGCATCGCCGGCTACTTCATCGGCCTGCTGCTGTTCGAGACGGTGGGGCAGGCGATCCTGGCCTTCTACGGCCTGCAGGAGAACTTCGCGGAGGTCGCCGAGCGCTACAACGAACTGGGCTGGCTGATGGTGCTGCTGGGGGGCGGGTTCACCCCGTTGCCGTACAAGCTGATCACCCTCACCAGCGGCGTGACGCAGCTCGACCTGGTGCTGTTCATCGCGCTGAGCGTGGTGGCGCGCACCCTGCGCTTCGCCGCCACCTGCGCCCTGCTGTTCTGGGCGGGCCCGGCGCTGCGCGAGGCCATCGAGAAGCGCCTGGGCCTGGCCTTCGGCCTGCTCACCGCGATGGTGGTGGGCGGGTTACTGCTGGGCAAGTACATGCTCTGAGCCAGGGGGGCCCTTCGTAGGAGCGAGCTTGCTCGCGAACGGCCCAGCGCCCGCGCTGCCGGCTGATCTGTTCGCGAGCAAGCTCGCTCCTACAGGTCAGGTTCCGGCGCAAGGGCTTGCCCTCTCCCCCGCCCTCTCCCTGAAGGGAGAGGGAGCCGTCCGGCGTCAGGCAGCCCCACAGAGTCAGCCGGCGAGCTTCTGGCTGTTCTGCAGCTCAGGACTGTCCCCTGTAGGAGCGGGCCATGCCCGCGATCGCGCGCATGGCGCGCTCCTGCAAGGGAGCAGCAACGCGCGGCTCAGCTCACCCCAGCTTCACCGCCTCGAACTTCACCCGCGGGTGGGCGATGCGGTCCTGGGCGCGCACCAGTTCCAGCTCGTAGCTGCCGCACGCCTGGGTTTCCAGCAGCACTTCGTGCACGGCGGCGGCGCAGAACTCGAAGGCGCTGCGCAGGTCGTCGCCCAGCAGCAGGCGGGCGAGGAACAGCCCGGAGGTCAGGTCGCCCACGCCCACCGGCTGGCGCGGGAAGGCCAGTAGCGGCCGGCGCAGGTGCCAGGTTTCGTCCCGGGTCACCAGCAGCATCTCGAAGGCGTCCGCCGGCTTGCCCGGGTAGTTCAGGTGCTTGACCAGGATCGCCTTCGGGCCGCGCGCCAGCAGGCCACGGGCCATTTGCGCGCAGTCGTCCAGAGAGGTCGGCTGGCGGTCGCAGAAGCTGTCCAGTTCCAACTGGTTCGGGCACAGGTAGTCGGCCACGGCGGCGGCCTCGTGGAGCAGGAACTCACCGACTTCCGGAGCGACGATGCAGCCCTTCTCCGGGTGCCCCATCACCGGGTCGCACAGGTACACGGCGCGCGGGTTCACCTCGCGGATGCGGCGCACCACCTCGAGGATCGAGCGGCCCTGCGCCGCGCTGCCCAGGTAGCCCGAGAGCACCGCATCGCAGTTGCCCAGCTCGCCGATCGCGGCGATGCCATCCACCAGGGCGGGAATCTGTTCCGGCGGCAGCACCTGGCCCGTCCAGTGGCCATACTGGGTATGGTTGGAGAACTGCACGGTGTTCAGCGGCCAGACGTTCACCCCGACGCGGCGCATGGGGAACTCGGCGGCGCTGTTGCCGGCGTGGCCGAAGACGACGTGGGACTGGATGGCGAGAACGTGGGGAGTGCGCGGCATAACGGTGTCCTGCTACAGAATGGGGCAGTATGGGGCGCAATTCACAGGCTGTGAACATCCGGCCCTCGCCGCCCGGCGGCGGAGTGAGTAAGCTGGTGCGCCGTTTCCGAGGAAGCTGACGTGGACCTGGGCAATCTTTTCATCTTCATGCTGGTTGTCGCGGGCGCCGCCTGGTGGTGGCGCGCCCATGGCATCCGCGAGCGTGCGCTGGCGCTGGCCAAGCAGCACTGCGCGCGCCAGGGCGTGGAGCTGCTGGATGACGCCATGGCCCTGCAGCGTTTCCGCTTCCAGCGCGACGGCCGGGGCAACCTGCGCCTGGCCCGCGAATACGCCTTCGAGTTCACCGCCACCGGACAGGAGCGCTACGCCGGCACCATCGCCATGTTCGGCCAGCACCTGGGCCGCATCGAGCTGGCGCCCTTCCGCATGGAGCCCGAGCCGCGCGCACCGGTATCGCCGGTCGCCACCTTCCACCCGGCGGCCGCGCCGGTGGACGAAGAGATCATCGACGCGGTGTTCGACGACACGCCCGCGCCGCCACGTCCCAAGGCCGACGTGGTGCGCCTGGACGAATGGCGCCGTGCGCATCAGGGCAAGAAGGTCGGCGACTGAGCCGGATCAGCTCGGATCGTCTTCGGTCCGTTCTCGGAGTTCGACGACTCGCGCCAGCACCTGGCGCAGGTGCGCATTCATCAGTGCGCCGACCGTCCGGCCGAGGAGCCAGCACCGCCAGCGATGAAGGAAGAACGCGCGACGCTGCTGATTGCGCCGGCATTTCTCGAACAGCCAGTCGGCATCGAAGCCGGTCCACTCTCCGGCTGTCGCCAGGGCGTTCGGGTAAACCACCGGTACCACCTCCAGGCGATAGATGGCGTCCAGTTCGTCCAGGGAAAAACCGCTGACCGCGAGGGTCCGCGCGATGTAAGCGAGATCCGCTTCCGTCGGCTCGACATCCAGCCACAGCTCGGACAGCGCCAGCCAGACGGACTCGCGGGCCGGGTCGTTCATTCGTGGCCCAGCAGGAAGCGCGACACGCGCGCGGCGCTGTCTTCGGGGAATTCCTGCATGAAGCAGTGGCCGCCATCGACGCACTGGCCGCTCACCACCTTGTTCACTGCGCACCAGCGCGCCACCGACTTGGGCACGAACGGGTAGGTGCGCTCGCCGAACAGCACCTGGGTCGGCGTCACTACCTTGGTCAGCGACGGCCAAAGGCGCTTGGGGAAGGAGCTGAAGATTTCCGCCTCGCGGCTGGGCCGGCATTTCAGCTCGACGCCCGCCTCGGTGCGCTTCATCGCGTGCTCCACGTAGGCCCACAGCGCTTCGTCGGTCCAGCCCTTGAAGATGCCGCGGCCGTGCAGGCCGGCGTAGGCTGCCTCGCGGTCCGGCCACTGGCTGCGCCGCGAGCGCGCCTTCTGCACCATGGTGCGGCGCTTGTGCAGGCCGAGCACTTCGGAGAGCGCCATCACGCCGATCATCGCCGGGGTGAACAGCACCGGGTCGAGCAGCACGGCGCGGCGGAACAGCTCGGGATGCCGGCCGAGGATCAGGCTGGTGAGCACGCCGCCAAAACTGTGCCCAGCGGCGTAATGCGGCACGTCCCCGAACACCTGGCTGCCGGCCTGGAAGGCTTCCACTGCCATCTCGGCGTTGCGGTTCCAGCCATGGAAACGCCCGCCGTGGTCACTGTCGCCGTGGCCCTGGACATCGCACAGCCAGAGGTCGAAATCCTGCGCCAGGACCTTGAGCATCGGCTCGTAGGCACGGCCGCAGAAGCCGTTGCCGTGCAGGAAGTGCAACAGCGGCTTGCCGCTGGGCTCGCTGCGCCAGCCGCGCAGGGTGAAACCGGCGGACCCTTCGTGGGTCCAGGACGACAACTGCATCGAACATCTCCGTAGGGATGAGTCCATCGGGACGCCGCAGAGTGTAGCGAGGCGGCGGGGCGCCGGACCAGCGCGCGGACGTGCTATTGTCGCCGACCGTTGGTCGAACCCCGTCGAACATGTCGCCTACCCGCCCCCTTCGCCTGCTGCTGATCTGCCTGCTCCTGCTGGCCGGGTTGATGCTGTCGGTGTTCTGGGCCGGCGAGGCGGCCCGGCACCGCGCCCTGCTCGCCGAAGCCGAAGCCGCCCATGAACAGCTGGGCCTCTACGCCAATTCGCTGCACACCCTCATCGAGCGCTTCCGCAGCATCCCCGCCGTGCTCGCGCTGGACCCGGAACTGCGCGCCGCCATGCGCGGCCCGGTGACCGGCGAGCTGCAGCACCGGCTCAACCTCAAGCTGCAGGAAATCAACGGCGCCGCGCGCTCCTCGACCCTGGAGCTGCTGGACCACACCGGCCTCGCCGTGGCCGCCAGCAACTGGGACCTGCCGGTCAGCTACGTCGGCCACAACTACGGCTTCCGCCCCTACTTCCGCCAGACCATCGCCCAGGGCGCCGGACGCTTCTATGCCGTCGGCGTGACCAGCGGGATTCCCGGCTACTTCCTGTCCAACGCGCTGCGCGACGACGACGGCCGTTTCCTCGGCGCCATCGTGGTCAAGCTCGAATTCCCCGACCTCGAACGCCAGTGGAGCCAGACCCCGGACGTGGTGCTGGTGAGCGACAGCAAGGGCGTGGTGTTCCTCGCCAACCATCCGCGCTGGCGCTACCGCGAACTGCGCCCGCTGGACGCCGTGGCCCGCGCGGAACTGGCCGACACGCGCCAGTACCACAAGCAGCCGCTCAGCGCCCTGCCGCACCGGACGCTGGAAACCCTGGGCGAGCACGCGCGCATGGTCCGCGTCGACGGCCAGGACATCAGCGGCGACTACCTCTGGCAATCGGCCGGCCTGCCCGAAGACGACTGGACCCTGCACCTGCTGCGCAACCCCCACGGCGTGCAGTCCGATGTCACCAGCGCGCGCCTGGCCGCCGCCGGCGTCTGGCTGGCGCTGGTATTCCTCGTGCTCTGGCTGCAGCAGCGGCGGCGTCTGGCGCGCCTGCGCCAGCGCAACCAGGAAGAGCTGGAGCGCCTGGTGGAACAGCGCACCGCCGCCCTGCGCACCGCCCAGGACGGCCTGGTGCAGGCCGCCAAGCTGGCCGCGCTGGGGCAGATGTCCGCCGCCCTGGCCCACGAGATCAACCAGCCGCTCACCGCCCAGCGCATGCAACTGGCCAGCGTGCGCCTGCTGCTCGATGCCGGCCGCCAGGACGACGCCCGCGCCGCGCTGGTGCGGGTCGACGAACTGCTCGAACGCATGGCCGCGCTCACCGGCCACCTGAAGACCTTTGCCCGCAAGACCCCCGGCGGCCTGCGCGAACGCATCGAACTGGGCCACGTGATCGAACAGGCGTTGCAACTGCTGGCCGTGCGCACCCGCGCCGAAGGCGTGGAGATCCGCCAGGAGCTCGACCTGCCCGCCTGGGTGCTGGGCGACGCGATCCGCCTGGAGCAGGTGCTGGTCAACCTGATCCGCAACGCCCTGGATGCCGTGGCCGCCACCGCACAGCCAGAGATCCGCCTGACGCTTAAGCGCGACGGCGAGCGCTGGTGCCTGGACGTCGCCGACAACGGCCCGGGCATCGAGGAGGCACACCTCGCCAGCGTCTTCGACCCCTTCTTCACCACCAAGCCGGTGGGCGAAGGACTGGGCCTGGGGCTGGCGGTATCCTATGGCATCGTCCACGAACTCGGCGGGCGCCTCGACGCCGCCAACCAGCCCACCGGCGGCGCGGTGTTCCGCCTGAGCCTGCCGGCCGCCAGCGAAGACAGCAGACCATGAGCCAGACCATCCTCTTCGTCGACGACGAAGCCGCCATCCGCGACGCCGTGCAGCAGTGGCTGCAGCTTTCCGGCTTCGACGTGCGCCTGTGCAGCAGCGCGGACGACTGCCTGAAAAGCGTCGCCCGCGAACTGCCCAGCGTGGTCATCAGCGATGTGCGCATGCCCGGCACCGATGGCCTGGCCCTGCTCGAACGTTTGCAGCAACTCGACCGCGACCTGCCGGTGATCATGGTCACCGGCCACGGCGACGTGCCCATGGCGGTGCAGGCGATGCGCCAGGGCGCCTACGACTTCATCGAGAAACCCTTCACCCCCGAGCGCCTGCTCGACAGCCTGCGCCGCGCCCTGGAAAAGCGCCGGCTGGTGCAGGAGAACCGCCAGCTGCGCGAACAGGCGGCGCTCAAGGACCAGATCGAATCGCGCCTGCTCGGCGTCTCGCGCCCCATGGAAACCCTGCGCCGGCAGATCATGGCGCTGGCCGGCACGCCGGTGAACGTGCTGATCCGCGGCGAGACCGGCAGCGGCAAGGAGCTGGTCGCCCGCTGCCTGCACGACTTCGGCCCGCGCGCCGGCAAGCCCTTCGTCGCGCTGAACTGCGCGGCGATTCCCGAGCAGCTGTTCGAGACCGAACTGTTAGGCCACGAAAGCGGCGCCTTCACTGGCGCCCAGGGCAAGCGCATCGGCAAGCTGGAGCATTCCAACGGCGGCAGCCTGTTCCTCGACGAGATCGAGAGCATGCCGCTGGCCCAGCAGGTGAAGCTGCTGCGCGTGCTACAGGAGCAGCAACTGGAGCGCCTGGGCTCCAACCAGAGCATCAAGGTGGACCTGCGGGTGATCGCCGCGACCAAGCCGGACCTGCTGGAAGAGGCCCGCGCCGGGCGCTTCCGCGAAGACCTGGTGTACCGCCTGAACGTCGCCGAACTGCGCCTGCCGCCGCTGCGCGAGCGCCGCGAGGACATCCCGCTGCTGTTCGAGCACTACGCGCTGCTGGCCAGCGAGAAATTCGCCCGCGAGGCCGCGCCGCTGTCGGCGACGGAACTGGCCCGCCTGCTCGCCCACGACTGGCCGGGCAACGTGCGCGAACTGGCCAACGCCGCCGAGCGCCACGTGCTCGGCCTGGACCGCGCGGAACACCCCATCGAGCCCGCCGGCAACGGCCTGTTCGAGCGCATGGAAGCCTACGAGGCGCAGTGCATCCGCCAGGCGCTGGCGCAGTGCAAGGGCGACATCAAGGCGGTGATGGAACTGCTCGGCCTGCCGCGCCGCACCCTCAACGAGAAGATGCAGCGCCATGGCCTGAGCCGCGGGGATTACCTGGGCGAGGATTGAGCCAGCTCGTCGGCGAAGAACCAGCCGGTGCACCAGCGCGCCAGCGGCCAGAGCAGCGCCAGCAGCAGGATCGCCGGCGGCACCAGGTACAGCGGCAGGCTATTGGAGTTGAGCGAGGTGTAGGCGGCGAAGACTACCAGGATCGAGACCAGCACGATCGCCACGCCCCACAGCAGCAGCAACACCAGCGCGCAGCCTAGCACCCGGCCAGCACCGAAGCGCGAGACCTGCCGCGGCAGACGTGTCTGCACCGCCGCCATGACGATGGCGAAAGGCAGCACACACCCGGCCAGCAGGAACACCGACTGCCAGCCGTCCGCGCTGCTGTACAGATAGAACGCCGCGTAGCTGAGCGCGACCAGCACCTTGTAGATCAGCGCGCTGAAACACAGTGCCACGCCCAGCGCCACTTGCCAGGACGGCAGCGCGCAGGCCTGGCCAGCCGCCAGCCGCTCGGACCGTGAGCGTGCCAGGGACAACACCACCCAGAGCGGCAGCAGGCAGCCCAGGGCCAGGCTGATCAGCGAATTGACCTGGCCGTACAACACCATCCAGAGGTTCCGGGTGTCCTGCTCGAACGCCCACTGGTAGAACGACACGCTCAGGTAAGACACCACCGTACTGACGACCATCGTGGTGATCAGGTAGGCCACGCCGAAGCCCACCAGCAGCCCGGCCTGTGGCTGGAAGCGCACGATGCCATGACGCTCGCGTTGATCGTGCACGACCAGCAGCACTGCCGCCGCGTAGAAAACCAGCCCGCCCAGCCAGGACGCCAGCATCGCCGGCAGGTACTGCGGCAGGCGTTCACGGAACGTGCCCAGGTCAGCGACCCACTGCACGGCAGTGCTGCCAAGAAGGACCACCGCCGCTGCCACGATCATCGCGGCGACGAACTGCAGGGGCTGGTTGCCGGCGGGTATTGCCGCTGCTGAGGGGGCGGTGAGCGGCGCGTGGGGTGTGGCGAAGGGATTATCGGTGGTCATCTCGGCATCCTTGTCGAATCCGGCCCGCGGCGCGGAGTTCGACCAGCCTACCAGCCTGCCGACGCTTTTCCACCGGGCATAAAAAAAGGCCGCTGAAAGCAGCGGCCTTGAGACGGACGTCGATCTGGAGCAATCAAGAATCGACGTCGGGAAGCTTGCCGGCGGTGAGGCCGGGAACGGCGAGGCTGGAAAGCCGCGCTGTTGGGTCAAGTATATTGACCGAACGGTCAAGGATACAGCGCGCCGCCAAGGAAAGACTGTTGCAAATTTTGTAAAAGTCGCAACACGGAGGGCCCCCCCAGCAGGTAAAAAAACGCCGCATATCGTATGCGGCGCAAGGTGTTGAGAAGCCCGGCTCACGCTCCGAGCCTCCCGGGGGAAGCGGCCGATCAGGAATCGGCGCCGTTGCCAGTGGCGGCCTTGGCGGTCTGCTCGGCGGACGCGGCCTGCTGCTGGGCAATCACTGCTTCGTTGGCCTTGACCAGCTTGTTGGTCATCAGGCGCGATTCTTCGGCGAAGCTCAGCTGGGTGAAGGACAGCGAGCACACGGACAACAGGGCAGCAACATAAAGCGAACGGGACATGACGGTGATCCTTTCTGAACACCCGGTTGGGCGGGGTTGAAGAAAGGTTACGGCGCAACAGTGGGTAGAAAAATAGCTAGCTAACCAACAAAGCATTGCCTAAAAAGCAACAATCCGCTGCGATCGTCCGAGAACGCCGAAATAGAGCGGCTGCGACGATCCGCCACGCTAGCCCTTTGCCTTATGCCCAGTTGACGGGATCGTTGAGCGCTGCTTCGTCGTCCTCGAATACCCGCGGCAGTTCCGCCTTGAGGAATTCGACCCAGGTGCGGATCTTCGCGTCGAGGAAGCGCCGCGACGGATACAGCGCATAGATCTGCCGCACATGCAGGCTGTGCCGGGGCAGTACGCGCACCAGCGAACGGCGGCGCAGGGCGGGCGCGGCGACGTAGCTGGGCAGCAGGCAGATACCCATGCCGGCGGCGGCGGCGCCGGTCAGCGCCTCGGCGACATTGACCATGAAGGTGTCGCGCGGGCGGATCACGCTGGCCTCGTTGCCTTCCTCGAAGGCCCAGCCTTCGGGGAAGGTCGGGTCCTGCAGGCGCAGGCACTGGTGCTGGTGCAGGTCGGCGACGCTGGTCGGGGTGCCACGCCGCTTGAGGTACTCGGGGCTGGCGCAGAGCACGCTGTAGATGGTGCCCAGGGTCTGGGCGACGAATTCGGAGTCGGGCAGCTCGCGATCGCGGGTGATCACCACGTCCTGGCCTTCCTCGAGGATGTCCGGCTGGCGCTGGGCCAGGGTCAGCTCGATGTAGACCTCGGGGAAGGACTCGCAATAGCGCGAGATCAGCGGGATCAGGTGCTGCTGGCCGAGGCCGGTGAGCGAGTGCACGCGCAGGCGACCACGGGGGTTGAGGTGCGCGCCGCTGGCCTCGGCTTCCGCTTCCTCGACGTCGGCGAGGATTTCCCGGCAACGCTGCAGGTAGCGCTCGCCGGTTTCGGTCAGCGCCAGCCGCCGCGTGGTGCGATGCAACAGGCGGGCCTCGAGCTGGGATTCAAGGTCGGACACCACCCGCGACACCTGGGCGGTGGATAATCCCAGGGCATTGGCGGCGGCGGTGAAACTGCCGGCATCCACCACCCGGACGAATGCCCGCATTGCGTGAAGTACGTCCATGTTTCCCCCTGCCTGTTGATCTTGTTGTAGGCGCCTGTAGGAGACGACAACCATTGTTGTCCGCGCCGCAAAACTGAATCGCAGTATAGGGTCGTTTTTTGCCGATTGTTACCACGTATAGTGCCGGCCAGGTCGCTGCAGCAACGTTGGGCATACCAGGCTCATCGTACGGTCGCCGATACACCCATCGACGACCTTCTCCCCCGCGCATATCCGCTGCAGCGACTGACTTTTTCTCCAGGGGCGGTCATCTGCGGGTGCCCGCCCTTTTTCGTTTCCCGGGCGCTTGCAGCCTCCTGTAGGAGCGAGCTTGCTCGCGAACCCGCTTCACTCCGGAGTCGCCGGGAATCTGTTCGCGAGCAAGCTCGCTCCTACAAGGACAGAGCCGCTCAGCGCGGCAGCGGGTACAGGCGCTCGTCGAACTGGTCCAGGCGCACGAACGCCAGCGGCTGGTCGCTCTCCAGGTTTTGCAGGCGGTCCTGGTACTGGCGCAGGAAGTCCTGGCGCGCCTCGTTGCTGATGTAGGGCACGTGCCAGGCGACGAAGGGCGGCAGCACGCTCATGCCGGTGTAGGCCAGGGTGCCGCGCAGGATTGGCCGCAGCATGTCTTCCAGCGGGCCGTGGATGGCGCCCTCGCCGAACATGTGGTCGCGCCCGCCGAGGGTCACGCTCACCAGAGCCTTCTTGCCGGCCAGGCCGCCCTGGTCGTAGAAGCGCTTGCCGCCGTAGCAGATGCCCGACACCAGCACGCGGTCGAACCAGCCCTTGAGAATGGCCGGCGCGGAGAACCAGTAGATCGGGAAGTTGAAGATCACCAGGTCCGCCCAGAGCAGCTTGTCCAGCTCGGCCTGGATGTCGGCGGCGAGGGTCCCGACCTTGGCGCCTTCGCGCTGCTCCAGGGCGTAGACCAGGTACTCGGGGTTGGCGCGGGCGCCGAAGTCGGCGGCGCTGGCCACCGGGTTCCAGTTCATCGCGTAGAGGTCGGAGACCTGCACGTCATGGCCCTGGCCGCGCAGGGTTTCCTCGGCGAGCCGGTACAGCGCGGTGCTGAAGGATTGCGGTTCGTTGTGGGCGTGGACAATCAGTACGTTCATGGGGATTCCTGGCCAGAAAGTCGGTACTTGGGGGATCGGTGCGCTGGCTCGGCACCCTCTCCCCAGCCCTCTCCCTGAAGGGAGAGGGGGTATTCGTGTTCATCCTTCAGCACCGTCTCCAGCGGCAGCACCGAAGCGCTCGTGTCCTAGAAGGGAGCAGGAGCTGTACAACGGGGCAAGTTTTTTCCCCCCGCCCCGGCTGACTCCCTTCCATCCGAAAACTCCGGACGGCCCCCTCTCCCGCTTGCGGGAGAGGGTTGGGGAGAGGGCGCTGTTCAGCCACTCAGAGTTGAATAGCCTTGAGCTCGACGAACTCGTGCAGGCCCTGCTCGCCCCATTCGCGGCCGTTGCCGGATTGCTTGTAGCCACCGAACGGCGCCCGGTAGTTGAACGCGCCGCCGTTGACGAAGCATTGGCCGGCGCGCATCTGCCGGGCGAGGCGCAGGCCATCCTCGCGGTCGCCTGCCCACACGGCGCTGGACAGGCCGAACGGCGAGTCGTTGGCGATGGCGATCGCCTCGGCCTCGTCGGCGTAGGGAATCAGGCACAGCACCGGGCCGAAGATTTCCTCGCGGGCGATGCGCATCTGGTTGTTCACCCCGGCGAAGATGGTCGGCTGCACGTAGTGCCCGCGCTCCAGATGGGCCGGGCGCTCGGCGCCGCCGCAAACCAGCTGTGCGCCCTCTTCCAGGCCGACGCGGAGGTAATCGAGCACGGTACGGCGCTGGCCGCCCGAGCACATCGGGCCGAGGAAGCTGTCGGCGTCCAGCGGGTCGCCCATCTTCAGCGAGAGGGCTTCGGCGCGGGCGATTTCCACGGCTTCGTCGTAGCGGCTGGCGGGGAGCAGCATGCGGGTCAGCGCGGTGCAGGTCTGCCCGGAGTTGATCATCACGTCCTGCACGCCATGGCGCACGGCGGCGGCGAGATCGGCATCGGCGGTGATCAGGAACGGCGACTTGCCGCCCAGCTCCAGGCACACGCGCTTGACCGTGGGCGCTGCGGCTTCGGAAACCTTGACGCCCGCGCCGGTGGAACCGGTGAAGGACACCATGTCCACGTCCGGGTGCCGCGCCAGCGCTTCGCCGACCTTGGAGCCAGGACCGCTGACCAGGTTGAACACGCCGGCCGGCAGGCCGATGGCGTGGACCAGGTCGGCCAGCAGGAAGGCGTGCAGCGGGGTGTCCTGGCTCGGCTTGCAGACGACCGTGCAGCCGGCGGCCAGTGCCGGGGCGAGCTTGCCGATCAGCTGGTGCAGCGGGTAGTTCCAGGGGTTGATGAAGGCGCAGACGCCCACCGCCTCCTTCACGATCAGCGAGTTGCCGACCTCGCGCACCTCGTCCATGTGCGCAGCCAGCTCGGCGTAGCTCTGCAGGCCCTCGATCGGCCCGTCGACCTGCACCATGCGGCACCACTGCACCGGCATGCCCAGCTCGGCGGTGATCAGCGCGGCCATCTCGTCGGCGCGCTTCTGCAGTTGTTCGGCCAGCGCGCGGATGTAGCCGGCACGCACGTGGGACGGCGTCTGCGACCACGCCGGGAAGGCCCGGCGCGCGGCGTCCACCGCGCGGTTCACGTCCGCCTCGCCGCCCAGCGGCACGCGGCCGACGCATTCCTCGGTGGCCGGGTTCTGCACCTCGGCCAGGCCCTGCCCCTGCGGCGCCACCCAGGCGCCATCGATGTAGAGCTGTGTGCGGTCACGCATAGCGTTTTTCCTTGAGAGTCTGTTCGGAATCGGCTGCGCGTCGGCCACGCAGCGTTGAAAGCGACTGCGGCATGCTCATTTACAGCTCGTAAACTCCGCCGCCTCCGTCGCTTTCGCCTCGCGTGGCGCTAGCTCGCCAGCTTCCGAGCGGACTCTCAGCAGTTCGGCGGCGCACAGGGCGATGCGGCGGCAGGCTTCGCGCAGCGGTTCGGCGCCGAGCACCAGGCCGAGGCGGATGTGCCCGGCGGCGCTGGGGCCGAAGGCTTCGCCGGCGAGCACGGAGACGCCGTGGCGATCCAACAGCAGGTCGGAGAAGTCCTGGGCGGAGAGCCCGGTGGCGCGGATGTCCACCATCACGAACATGCCGCCGTCCGGGCGCAGCGCGCGCACGCCGACGCAATCGGCGAGGCAGTCGAGCACCAGGTCGCGGCGCTGGCGGTAGGCCTCGCGCATGGCTTCCAGTTCCGGCAGCTGGGCCTCCAGCGCGGTGCAGGCGGCGTCCTGGATGAAATCCGGCGAGCCGTAGAGCATGCACAGGGCGAGGTTTTCCAGGTGCGCGCAGAGCTCACGCGGGCCGACCACCCAGCCCACCCGCCAGCCGGTCATGGCGTGGGATTTCGACAGGCTGTTGAGGGTCGCGGTGCGCTCGGCCATGCCCGGCAGGCTGGCGGGGCTGATGTGCTCGCCGTCGAACAGCAGCTCGCTGTAGACCTCATCGGAAATCATCCACAGGTCATTGTTCACGCACAGGTCGGCCAGCTTTTCCCAGGTGGCGCGCGGCAGGCTGGCGCCGGAAGGGTTGTGCGGGCTGTTGATGGCCAGGGCGCGGGTGCGCGGGGTGATCAGCGCGGCAACGTCCTCGGCCTGCACGCGGAAGCCGTGCTCGGAACGCACCGACACCGGGATGACCTTGGCGCCGCAGGCACCGAACACCGCTTCGTAGGTGACATACATCGGCTCGGCGACGATCACCTCGTCGCCCGGGTTGAGCACGCACTGCGCCACGGCGTACAGCGCGCACTGGGCGCCGGCCAGCACGACGACGTCGTCGGCGGTGACGGCCTGGCCGCTGCGCTGTGTGTGGCGGCGGGCGATGGCCTCGCGCAGCGAACGCTTGCCGCGCACGTCGGCGTAGTGGGTGTTGCCCGCCAGCAGGCTGTCGATGGCCGACTGCACGATGGGCACCGGGGTGTCGAAGTCCGGGTCGCCCACCGACAGCAGGAGGATGTCGTCGCCCTGCTCCATGCGCGCCAGGGCGCGGTAGTGGATGTCCCAGGCGGCCGCGCCGTCGCCGGCGATGCGTTGGGTGAAGTGTGAATATCGCATTCCATTCTCCTGAGCCTGTTCAAGGCCTGTCTGAGCGCCGCTCAGGCAAGGCGAAAGCAGGCGAAAAAGCGCAGTTTGGCGCGCCAAATGAGCATTTTGAGCCTGCTTTCAACGCAGCATGAGTAAGCGCAGGCAGGTATTGGACTGGCTCAGCGGGCGCAGGCGTGTTTCAACTCGATCAAGGTCACGCCCGGATGGGCGAAGCCGGCGCGCAGGTCGCGCTCCAGTTCGTCCAGGCTCTGCGGCTGGCGCATCTCGCAGCCGTAGGCGCGGCCGAGCAGGGCGAAGTCCGGGTTGCGCGGCAGGACGCCAATGGGCTCGATGTCCAGGCCGATCATGTCGTCGCGGATCTGCCCCAGCGCATCGTTGTTCCACAGCAGCACCACCAGCGGGCTGTCCAGCTCTTCGGTGGCGGTGGCCAGTTCCTGGGCGGTGTAGAGGAAGCCGCCGTCGCCGACCAGCACGAGGCCCGGACGCTCCGGCGCGCCGAACTTGGCGCCGATGCCGGCGGGCACGCCGTAGCCCAGGGTGCCGTAGCCGGTGGGGTGCAGCCAGCCGCGCGGCGCCTGGCTCGGGTACAGGTAGTTGCCGGTGTAGGCCAGCTGGGTCATGTCGCTGGCGATGAAGGCGTTGTCCGGCAGCACCTTGGCGATGCGCTCGAGGATCGACTGGTGGATCCGTTGCAGCGGCGCGTGGCCGGCGTCGATCTGCGCGCGCAGTTCGGCGATGCGCGACTGGGCTTTCGCGGCGTCGCGGGTCGCGCTTGGCAATGCGGCGAGCAGCGCTTCGGCGGTGGCCCTGGAATCGCCCAGCAGCGCCACGGCGCTGGGGTAGAAGTCGTTGAACTTGCGCGAATCGACGTCGACGCGGATCACCTCGCCGGTCAACGGCAGGCGGTCGCGCCAGTAGTCGGTATCGGCCATTTCGGTGCCGATGGCGAGCACCACGTCGGCCTCGGCGATCATGTCCCACCCAGCCTGGGTGCACAGCGTGGCGCCCGCGGACAGCGGCGCTTCCGGCGCCAGCAGGCCCTTGCCGGCGACGCTGGTGAACAGCGGCGCGGCCAGGCGTTCGCTGAGCGCGGCCAGGGCGTCGGCGGCATGCAGCGCGCCGCCGCCGGCGATGATCATCGGGCGCTGGGCGGCCTGGAGTTTATCCACAGCCTGCTTGAGCGCATCGGCGCTGGGCTGGCCACGGCCGGCGCGACGCACCACGTCGTGGGTCCAGTCGCGGGCGACGGGGTTGGCCAGCACGTCCAGCGGCACGGAGATGTGCACCGGGCGCGGGCGCTCGCTGTCGAACACGGCGTAGGCGCGGGCGATCAGCTCGGGCAGGTCCTCGGCGCTCAGAGCGACGGCCGAGAACGCGGTGATCGGCGCGGTCATGGCGCGCTGGTCCTGGGTCTCGTGCAGGCAGCCCCAGCCCTTGCCCAGGCTGGCGGTGTGGTTGACGCTGGAGATCACCAGCATCGGGATGGAGTCGGCGTAGGCCTGGCCGATGGCGGTGGCGGCGTTGGTCACCCCCGGGCCGGTGATGATGAAGGCCACGCCGGGCTTGCCGCTGACCCGCGCATAGCCGTCGGCCATGAAGCCGGCGCCCTGCTCGTGGCGGGTCAGCACGTGGCGGATGCCGCTGCCGGGCAGGCCGCGGTACAGCTCCAGGGTGTGCACGCCGGGAATGCCGAACACGGTGTCGACGCCGTAGTTGGCCAGCAGGCGCACCAGGGCCTGGCCGCCGGTGAGGGTTTTCTCGTTGTGCATGAACGATCTCCCGAAGTGTTCTTCGGCGGATAACCGCGAGCGGTTATTCGCCCTACTCGTTGGGGCCCACGCCGACTACCCGGCGTGCGCCGCTTTTGCTTTTCGTAGGAGCGAGCTTGCTCGCGAACCGAGCCCCAAAGCGGGGGGTGTTCGCGAGCAAGCTCGCTCCCACAGGTGCGTTCATTCGGCGGTACGGATCAGCGCATCCACCGCCACGGCGCCGTCGGCGTCCGCCAGCAGCGGGTTCACGTCCAGTTCCAGCAAGGTGTCCACGTGCTCGCAGGCATAGTCGGCGACGGCGCGGATGGCTTCCACCAGCGCGTCCAGGTTCACCGCCGGGCGACCGCGGAAGCCGGTGAGCAGCGGCGCGCTGCGCAGGCTCAGCAGGGCATCGCGGATCGCCGCGTCGGTGGTCGGCAGCAGCAGGCTGCGGCTGTCCTTGAGCAGCTCGACGAGGATGCCGCCGGCGCCCAGCACCAGCGCCAGGCCGAAGCCGTTCTCGCGCTTGATGCCGACGATCAGCTCGGCCAGCGGCGGGTTGGCCATGCGCTCGAGCAGCACCTGGTCGAAGGACACGCCGGGGGCGTGGCGGGCGATGTTCTCGCGCATGTCGAACAGCGCCGCTTCCAGCGCCGCCTCGTTGCGCAGGTGGAGCGCCACGCCGCCGGCCTCGGTCTTGTGCGGCAATTGCGCGCTGACCACTTTCAGCGCCAGCGGGAAGCCGACGTCGGCTGCCGCCTCGCGGGCTTGCGTCGGGGTGCTCAGGGCGGCGCGCGGTAGCGGCAGGCCGAAGGGTTTCAACGCCTGCTTGGACTGCCACTCGTCCAGCAGCCGGCCGTCGCTGTCCAGCGCCTGCGGGCAGAGCGGCACCAGCGCGGCTTCGCCACGGGCCAGCAGCGCATCGCGGCGCTGGCGGTAGTGGGCGATGCGGCCCCAGGCGGCGAGGCCGTCTTCCACCCCCTGCAGCGCGGCGACGCCACGGGCATGCAGCAGTTCGCGGGCATGTTTAGGCAGCAGCTCGGGCAGCGCGGAGGCGATGAAACCGACCTTGCCGTGGCGCTCCAGCGCGGCGCAGTACAGTTCCAGCAGCAGGTCGCACTGCGGGCGTTCGCCGGTTTCCTCGCCGGGGTAGTCCAGCACCAGCAGGGCGGCATCCGCGTCGGTCTGCAGGGCGCTGTCGAGCATGCGCTCGAGCGCCGGACCGTCGCCCCAGATGGCGGTGGTGAAGTCCAGCGGATTGGCGATGTTGGCGTAGTCCGGCAGCACCTGGGCCAGCTGGGCGCGCTGGGCGTCGAGGAGCTTGGGCAGGCCCAGGCCATTGCGCTCGGCGTAGTCGGCGATCAGCCCGGCGTCGCCACCGGAGCAGGCCAGCGCGGCCAGGCTGGGACCGGCCGGCAGGTTGCCGCAGGCGGCAGCCTTGAGGGTCTCGATGAAGCTGACCGGGCCGCTGACACGGATCACCCCGAGGCGGTCGAACAGCGCGTCGTACAGCGCATCCGAACCGGCCAGCGAGCTGGTGTGGCTGAGCGCAAGCTCAGCGCCGATCTGCGACACGCCGGTCTTCAGAGCAATCACCGGGATGCCTTTCTGCAGCGCCTTGAAGGCGGCGCGGGCAAAGCCGGGGACGTTCTTCAGGCCTTCCAGGTGCGGGCCGATGGCGGTGACGCGCGGCTCGTCGAGCAGCACGTCCATCAGCTCGGCCACGCCCAGCTGCGCCTGGTTGCCCACCGAGGCCATGTAGGCAATCGGCAGCGAGCGGTCGCTCATGGACAGGTTGTAGGCGAAGTTGCCGCTCTGGGTCAGCACCGCCACGCCCTTCTCCACCAGGTGCCCGCCGTGGGCCACCGGCCACAGCGCGGCGCCGTGCAGGTAGTCGAGCAGGCCGTAGCAGTTGGGGCCGAGCAGGGCCATGTCGCCAGCGCTGGCCAGCAGGCGACGCTGCAGGGCCTCGCCCTCTTCGCCGGTTTCGGCGAAGCCGGAGGCGTAGCAGATGGCGCCGCCGGCATCCCTGGCGGCCAGTTCGGCGACGGCCTGAACGGTCAGGTCGCGGTTGGTGGCGACGAACACCGCGTCCGGCCCTTCGGGCAGCTCGGCGATGCTGCGCACGCAGGGCACGCCTTCGAGTTCGTCGTACTGCGGGTTGACCAGCCACATCGCACCCGCGAAGCCGCCCTCGGCGCAGCGCTTGAGTGCGCGCGCCATGCTGCGGCCGCCGATGAAGGCCAGGTGCCGGGGCGCCAATAGGCGCTGTAGGTTTTCTCTTTTCATGTCGTGTCTCGGTACGGGGCCTTTGCCCTCTCCCCCAGCCCCTCTGCCTGAAGGGCGAGGGGAGCTTTCGGGTTCATCCTTCAACGCGAGGTGCCAGCCCAGGCGCCGAATCGCTCTTGCCCCCTCTGCGTTCGGAGCGGGGCGCACAGCCAGGGCTGGGGAGAGGGTCTATCCGGCAACGCCGTCCGCTCCCCGAAGCCCCGCGCAATCAGCGCAACAACGGCCGCAGGAGTTCGCGGGAAATGATGTGGCGCTGGATTTCCGAGGTGCCTTCCCAGATGCGCTCGATACGGGCGTTACGCCAGATGCGCTCGACAGGGCCTTCGTCCATCAGGCCCATGCCGCCGAAGATCTGCACCGTCTCGTCGGCCACCTTGCCCAGCACTTCGCTGGCGAACAGCTTGGCCATGCCGGCCTCGCCGTCGGTCATGCTGCCGCGGTCCATCTTCCAGGCGGTGTGCAGGGTCATCAGCTCGGCGGCGCGGATCTGCGTGGCCATGTCGGCGAGCTTGAAAGAGATGCCCTGGTAGCTGCCGATGGCCGCACCGAACTGCTTGCGGTCGGCCGACCATTGCAGCGCCAGGTCCAGCGCGCGCTGGGCCTGGCCGACGCAGTTGGCGGCGACCATCACGCGGCCGGCGGTGAGCCAGGCGTTGGCCACTTCCCAGCCCTTGTCGACTTCGCCCAGGACCTTGGAGGCCGGCACGCGGCAGTCGTCGAAGAAGATCTCGTAGGTGTGGTAGCCCTTGTTGCTCACGCATTTGGGGCCGCGGCGCACGGTCATGCCGGCGGTGCCCTTGTCCACCAGGAAGGCGGTCACGGCGTTGCGCTTCTTGCCGTTGCGCTCGAAGGTATCGGTCACCGCGAAGACGATGGCGAAGTCGGCGTGGCCGGCGTGGCTGATGAAGTGCTTGGAGCCGTTGATCACGAAGTCGTCGCCGTCACGCACGGCGCGGGTCTTGATCGAGTTGGCGTCGGAGCCGGCGCCCGGCTCGGTGAGGGCGAAGCAGTCGATCTTCTCGCCCTGCACCACCGGCAGCAGGTAGTCCTGGACCTGCTGGCCCTTGCAGGCCATGAGGATCTTCGAGGGGCGCGCGACGAACACGTGCAGCGCCCAGGAAACCTTGGACAGCTCGCGCTCGACCAGCGCCTGGGACAGGTAGTCCAGGCCGCCGCCGCCCACTTCCTCGGGCATGTTGAAGGCATAGAAGCCGGCCGCCAGGGCCTTGCCGCGAATCTGCGCGGCCAGCTCCGGGGACACCGCGTCGGCGCGGTCCACTTCTTCCTCGTAGGGCAGCAGCTCTTTCTCGACGAAAGCCTTGACCGCCTCGACGAGCATTTCCTGTTCCTGGGTCAGTTGGAAATCCATCACATCACCTGCAGCCGTCAGCGGCCTTTGAATTGGGGGGAGCGTTTTTCGGCCACGGCGCGCAGCGCCTCGGCGGCATCGTCACTGCGGCCGCAGAGCAGCCCGGCGGCCTGTTCGGCCTCCAGTTGCTGGGCCAGGGTGCGGGCGGCGCCGTCGCGCATCAGGCGCTTGGTCTGGGCGAAGGCGAAGGTCGGGCCGGCGGCCAGGCGCGCGGCGAATTCACCGACCTGGGCCTGCAACTGATCGTCCGCGACCACCTCGCCCACCAGGCCGGCGGCCAGGGCGCGCTCGGCGTTCCACAACTCGTCGAGGAACAGCAGGCGCTTGGCCGCTTCGCTGCCGATCAGGCGCGGCAGGTGCCAGCTGGCGCCGGCGTCCGGGCAGTAGGCCATGCCGGTGTAGCCGGCCTTGAAGCGGGCGGAGGCGGCGGCGATGCGGAAGTCGCAGCACAGGGTGAGGTCCATCCCGGCGCCGACGGCGGTGCCGTTGACGGCGGCGATGGTCGGCTTGTCCAGGCCGTGCAGGCGGCGCATCAGCGCGTGGGCGGTTTCGGTCCAGCCGTAGGTTTCCAGTTCGCCACGGGCTTCAGCCTCGGCCCATTCGGCGAGGTCGGCGCCGGCGCAGAAGCTGCGGCCTTCGCCGCCGAGCACGATGACGCGCACGGCTTCGTCGGCCTCATGGGCATCGAGCAGGGCCAGCAGGTTCTTGAGCGTGGGGACATCCAGCGCGTTGCGCTGCTGGGGGCGGTTCAGGGTGATCCAGGCGATACCGTCCTGGACCCGGCTGAGCGGGGATGGCTGAGTCATGCTGCCCTCGTTCTTGTAGTCGTTTGCTGAGGCGATGAAGCGTTGGAGCCAATACTAAACACTTGTTCAGCAAGCCGGCAATCCACCCGAATGGGTGGCTTGTAACGCCCTTCCCATCGATGGGAAGGCCGCGCGGCGCGGGGGCTGAGGGGTTTTCCCAGGGCTTTCGCCGTGAGCTTGTTACAACTTCGAACAAACGTTCAGCAAGAGAGGGGGCCGGTGGTGCACCTGTAGGAGCGAGCTTGCTCGCGAACGGATTATCCGGCCGCTCTGGAGCTGGGCGGGTTCGCGAGCAAGCTCGCTCCTACGAAGAGCCGCAAAGCAAAAGAAAAAGCCCCGCGATGCGGGGCTTCTGTAGAGCGCAAAGGCTCAGCCCAGGCTCGGTACCGCCTCGTCGGTCAGCACCTGCCCACGCTTGCGCTTGAGCACGTAGTAGGCGACGTAGCAGGCCGCCATGAAGCCGAAGCCCCAGTACAGCGACGGTCGCTGGGTCGGGTCCAGGGCGAGGAACACGAACAGCGAGCAGCAGATCGCGATGCACGCCAGCGGCACCAGCGGGAACAGCGGCGCGGCGTACTTCAGGTCGGCCACGCTGCCGCCCTTGGCCATGTGCTCGCGGCGGAAGCGGTACTGGGCGTAGGCGATGACGATCCAGGTGACGGTGCCGGCCATGCCGCTCACCGCCATCAGCACCATGAACAGGGTGTCGGCGGCGACGATGCTGGTCAGCAGCGACAGCAGGGCGAAGGCCAGGCTGATCAGCAACGCGTAGAGCGGCACGCCGCGGGCGCTGAGTTTCGACAGCTTGCGCGGCGCCATGCCGGTCTTGGACATGGCCCAGAGGATGCGCGTGGAGGCGTACAGGCCGGAGTTGCCCACCGAAAGGATCGCGGTGAGGATCACGAAGTTCATGAGGTCGGCGGCATAGGGGATGCCGACCATGTCGAACACCTGCACGAAGGGGCTTTCCATCAGCCCGGCCTGCTTCCACGGCACGATGGCGGACAGCACCACGATCGCCAACACGTAGAAGATCAGCACGCGGAACACCACGTTGCGCACGGCGCGCGGGATGCTCTTCTCCGGCTGGTCGGTCTCGCCGGCGGCGACGCCCATGATCTCGCAGCCCTGGAAGGCGTAGACCACCGTCATCATCACCGCGAACACGGCGGACAGGCCGTTGGGGAACAGGCCGTCGCTGACCAGGTTGGACAGGCCCGGCGCGGCCGCCCCGCTGTTGAGGGGAATGGCGCCGAAGATCACCAGCAGGCCGACCACGATGAAGGCCAGGATGGCCGCGACCTTGATCCCGGAGAACCAATACTCGGCCTCGCCGAAGGCGCGGGTGGCCAGGGCGTTGAGGGAGAACAGGACGACCACGAAGAAGCCCGACCAGAGCCAGATCGGCACCTCGGGGAACCAGCGGGTCATCAGCATGCCGGCGGCGGTGAACTCGAGGCCCACGGTGGAGGCCCAGCTCATCCAGTAGACCCAGCCGATCATGAACCCGGTGGCCGGGCCGATGAAGCGCGTGGCGTGGGCCTGGAACGAGCCGGAAACGGGCATCTGCACGGACAGCTCGCCCAGGCAGACCATCACCAGGTACATCAGCAGGCCCGCGACGAGGTAGGCGAGGATGGCGCCCATCGGGCCGCCGGAGCCGATGGTGACGCCCGAGCCCATGAACAGGCCGGTGCCGATCACCCCGCCCAGGGACAGCATGAAGATGTGGCGGCTCTTGAGCGCGCGGGTCAGCTGGATCTTTTCGCCGCTGCCGGCGTGATGGGACTCAGACATGGCGCACCTCCAGGGAACGGCGGGCGCGGCGGAGCGGAACTCTACGTTGGATCATTATTGTTATCTCCAATCAATCAGAGGCCGTGGCTCGGGCACGGATGCCACCGGATTATTGGAAGGCGATGTAAGGCGCGGTTGTTCGCCAGGATCGAAGTTGTAGAAAGATGTAAGGATTTTGTGCAAGGCGCGCGGGGCGGGGGTTTCAGGGCAACTGATCTTCGTAGGAGCGAGCTTGCTCGCGAACCCGCCCAGCGTTGGAGTCGCCGGGAAATCTGTTCGCGAGCAAGCTCGCTCCTACAACATTTGGCGCTCCCTGCTACTGGAGTTCGTAGGGCGCATGACGTGCCAGGGTTATCCGCCGCAGCCTCACGAACAGCTTATGGCAGGGGAATCAACTGTAGGAGCGCGCCATGCGCGCGATCGCGGGCATGGCCCGCTCCTACAGGGTGTGGCGCTCCGGGCTATTTCAGCGCTCGGGCTCTCCCCTCACCCTAACCCTCTCCCAAGGGAGAGGGGACTGGTCCGTGCGCGCTTGAATAACGGTGCTCACCGGCGGAATTCGTGACAACCCCCTGCGCCGATCGGCCCCCTCTCCCTCCGGGAGAGGGCTGGGGTGAGGGCAAGCCGACCCGTGCCGTCGCTGCGCCTGCGCGCGCTTCAACTCGTAGGGCGCCTGACGCGCCAGGGTTATCCGCAGCAGCCTCGCGAACAGCTTATGGCAGCGGCATCAACTGTAGGAGCGCGCCATGCGCGCGATCGCGGGCATGGCCCGCTCCTACAAGGGGTGGCGCTCCGGGCTATTTCAGCGCTCGGGCTCTCCCCTCACCCTAACCTTCTCCCGGAGGGAGAGGGGACTGTCCTGAGCGGAGGGCTCTTTCAGAGTTGGCCGGCTAGATCCATTACGACCCTAAGCGCCGATCGGCCCCCTCTCCCTCCGGGAGAGGGCAAGCCTATCCGTGCCGTCGCTGCGCCTGCGCGCTCTTCAATTCGTAGGGCGCCTGACGCGCCAGGGTTATTCGCCGCAGTCTCGCGAACACCGCCTGGCCGAGCGATCAACTGTAGGAGCGCGCCATGCGCGCGATCGCGGGCATGGACCGCTCCTACAGGGTGTTCAGCAACTCGCCGGCCAGGGTTCGTTCCTGTTCCAGTCGCGCCGCCCAATCGCCGGTCAGCGAGCCCGCCAGCGCCGCCTGCTCCAGCTCGCCCAGGCGATCTCCCAGCCCACGCAAGCCCATCGACCGGCAACTGCCCGCCAGTCGATGCGCCAGGCTGGCCACCTCCACCGCGTCCTCCTGGCGCAACGCCTCCAGCAGCAGCGGCCATTGCGCGTCGAGCAGCGCCCACAGGCTGGCGAGCAGTTCGTTGAGCTTGTGCTCGCCCAGCAGGCGACGGTGGGTCTCCAGCACCTGGCGATCCAGCGGGCCGTCATCCGCCGCCTCGGGCAGCAGCTCCCAGGCCACGCCAGACAGCGCGCGGCGCAGGTCGTCCAGGCGCAGGGGCTTGCCCAGCACGCCCTGCATGCCGGCCTCGAAATAGCGGCGGACCATCCCCGGCTGCACGCTGGCGGTGAAGGCATGGATCGGCGTGGTGGCGTTGCGCCCGCCAGCCTGGGTGCGAATCGCCCGGCACAGGTCCAGGCCGTTCATGCCCGGCAGGTGCATGTCCAGCAGGATCAAATCGAAGCGCCGCGCGGCGGTGAGCGCCAGCGCAGGCTCGGCGTCGTCGGCCAGCTGCACGCGGTGGCCGTCACGCTCCAGCAGGGCCTGGGCGACCTCGCGGTTGAGGGCAACGTCTTCCACCACCAGCACGTCCAGCGCCGGCGCCTGTTCCACGGCCACGCTGGCGCGCGGCACCACGCCCGGCGCCAGCGTGATCTCGAACCAGAAGGTGCTGCCCTCGCCTTCCAGGCTCTCGACGCCGATCTCGCCACCCATGGCTTCCACCAGCCGCTTGCTGATCGCCAGCCCCAGCCCGGTGCCGCCGTAGCGCCGCGCGACCTCGTCGCTGGCCTGGGTGAAGCGCTGGAAAATCTTCTCCTGCTGCTCGGCGGAGATGCCAATGCCGTCGTCGGTGACGCTGAAACGCAGGCGCTGCCCGGCCTCGCTGCCGTGCAGCACGGCGACCTCCAGCAGCACCTCGCCTTCCTCGGTGAACTTCACCGCGTTGGCCAGCAGGTTGCTCAGCACCTGGCGCAGGAACTGCTCGGCGCCACGGCAGGCGTCCTGCACCTGCGGGTCGATGCGCAGGCGCAGGCAGGTACCGTTGTCCTCGGCGCGCGGCTCCAGCAGCGTCACCACGTCGTCGAGCAGGCGGCGCAGGGAGAAGTCCACCGGCTCCGGCTGGCTGGCGCCGTCCTCCAGCTTGGCGAAGTGCAGCACCTCGTTGAGGATCGCCAGCAGCCCTTCGCCGGCGGTGGACAGTGCCTGCAGGCGGCGCCGGTCCTGCTCGCCCAGGGGCGCGGCGCGCAGCAGCTCGGCCATGCCGAGGATGCCGTTTAGCGGGGTGCGGATCTCATGGCTCATGGTGGCGAGGAAGCGGCTCTTGGCGCGGTTGGCAGCCTCGGCTTCCTCCTTGGCGCGGCGCAGGCTGGCGGTGCGCCGTTCGACCCGCCGCTGCAGCTCGTCGCGCTTGCTCTGCAGGGCCGCGCGGTCGGCCTCGCGGCGGCGCAGCTCGGCACGCAGGGCGCGGCGCAGGCCATCGAGGGCATCGGCGACGGTGTCGATTTCGTCCTCTTCGCCTGAGCGTTGCTTGTCCAGCGCCAGCTCGGTGCCCAGGTCGCCGCCGGTCAGGCCACGCACGAAGTCGGCCATGGCGCGCAGGTGGCGCGTCACCAGGCTGTGGAACAACCAGCTCAGCGCCACCGCCAGGCCACAGAGGAACACGCCCATCCACAGCAGGCTGGCCAGCCCGCCGTGGAGCAGGCGCCGGTAGACGGCGCCCAGGTCGATGCTGACTTCCAGCTCGCCCAGCTCGCGGCGCTCGCCGTCCGGCGGCTGGAAGGCCAGGGCGTAGTGCTCGACACGGAACGGCCCGCGCTGCTCGTCGGCGTCCTGCACCAGGTTGAAGTCGGCGCTGCGCAGGCGCACCTGGGCGATGTCGGGGAAGTCGGCCAGGCCGTGCAGCTGCACGTTGAGCTGCTCCTGGTTGAGGTCCCACAGGCTGCGCTCGAAGCTGGCGAGGTAGCCGACGCGGATCAGCTCCAGGCGCGTGTCGATGTCGCGCATCTCCCGGCGGTATTCGAAGTACAACTGCACCGCGCTGGCCAGCACGGTGAAGCACAAGCTGAACAGCAGCACGCGCAGCAGCAGGCGCCGCGCCAGGCCGCCGGGCAGCCTCAACGCGGCACCCCGTCGCCGGCGAGCAGGGCGCGGTAGTCCTGCTCGCTCTGCTGCAGCCAGCGGGCGATGCTGCCGTCGTCCACGCGCTGCTGGAGCACCGCGTCGATCTCGTCCATCCGCGCGGCCAGCGGCGAATGGCGGGAGACGGCGATGCGCAGGTAGTCCACCGTCAGCGGCCGCGGCAGCGCGGCGATGTCCTGGCCGCCGGCGAGTTGCTCGACAAACAGCGTACCGGTGCGGCGCTCGTAGGCGATGAAGTCGATGCGCTGGCGGATCAGCTTGCCGAAGTTCTGTCGGCTGTCGGAGACCCATTCGACGTTGCCGTGCTCGGCAACGAGGCGGTCGAACGCCGGCCCGTAGCTTTCGCCGAACAGCAGCCCGCCGCGGTACCGGGCGAGGTCGCCGAGCTGATCGAAGCGCACCGGCTTGCGGCGGTTGTAGAAGATCGCCACTTCCTCGCGCAGCACCGGGACGCGGGAGAAGAGCAGGCCGTCGTCGCGCTGCGGGGTCTGGTAGGCGAGCGCCACGTCGACGCGGCCCTCGGCGGCGTCCAGCAGGCAACGCTTCCAGTTGCCCAGCACCACGGTCTGCACGTCGTAGCCCAGCTGGCCGAGCACGCTGCGCACGGTCTGCGGCGCCAGGCCGCGCACGTCGTGGCCGTCACTCCAGGAGATGGGCGGGTAGACGGGGTAGTCGCAGTAGCGCAGGGGTTGGGCGGCGTGGGCAAACGTGCAGAAGAGCAGGAGCAGGAGGGCCACGAGATGCTGGAAAGATCGGAGCGGCGGCCGCCCTCTCCCCAACCCTGGCTGCGCGCCCCGCTCCGAAGGGAGAGGGAGCTGTCCTGTGCTTACGGTATGCACTGGAGTCACCGATAGCTTCACGTTACGCCCGAAGAAACGGGGCATCGGCAGAACCTCAGGCGTCGGCAGGCGTGGCGGTGAACAGGTAGCCGGCGCCGTGGATGGTGATGATCAGCTCGGGCTCGGCAGGGTCGTCGCGCAGCTTGCGGCGCAGGCGGCCGACCAGGACGTCGATGGAGCGGTCGTTGGGCAGCCACTCGCGGTTGCGGATCTGGTCCATCAGCTGGTCGCGGCTCAGGGTATGGCCGGTGTTGCGCAGGAACACGCAGAGCAGCTGGAACTCGCCGTGGGTCAGCGGGGTTTCGCTGCCGCCGGCGTCGATCAGGCGGCGGCGGTCCGGGTCCAGCGTCCAGTGGGCGAAGCGCTTGTGGTTCTGCCGGCTGGGCGGGGTGGACACGGCGGCGGGTTGGCGGGCGTGGCGCACGCGGCGGATCAGGTTCTTCGCGCGGGACACCAGTTCGCGGGGGTTGAGCGGCTTGATGACGTAGTCGTCGGCGCCGCATTCCAGGCCGACGATGCGGTCAATGTCGTCGTTGCGCCCGGTGATCAGGATGATGCCGACCTCCGAACGCACGCGCAGCTCGCGGGTCAGGGTGAGGCCGTCCTTGCCGGGCAGGCGGATATCGAGCATCACCAGGTCGATGGGCTGTTCGGCCTGCGCGGCTTCGGCCAGCGTCGCCTCGGCCTGCTCGGCGGTGCCGGCGCACAGCACGTCATAGCCTTCCTCGCCGAGGTAGGCCTGGAGGAGCTCGCGAATCACCGGATCGTCGTCGACGATCAGTACACGGGAAGTCATCGCAATACCCTGCTGAAGCCGCCGCTCGTGGCGGGGCCATTCTTGTTATGCGTGGAGGTAGAGCTGTAGGAACTGTCCTGCAGATGGCGGCAGGTTACCGTCCGCTGAACATTCGATCAACAGACTCCCGACGCCCGACAAAAGCGCTGCCGGCCGCCGTGCTGGAGGCCATCCACCCAGGCTTCGCAGATCTGCACGCCCTGCTCCGGGGTAAAGGTATTGGGATTCAGGCCTGACTCCAACCACAGCCCGTCGAGTAGCGCGCTGAGGGCAATCGCCGCCAGCTCCGCATCGAAATCGGCCCATTCCTGCTCCTGCGCCAGCTCGTTCAGCGCCTGCGCCAGCAAGGCGCGGTACTCGCCGTAGGAATGGTCGTGGGCCTTGTTGATTTCCTCAGCCGTCTTCACCGCGCCCCAGAACGCCAGCCAGGCATCCAGCAGTTGCGGGTCGAGCAGTTCGGCGCTGAACGAGGCGCGGAAGAACGCCGACAGCCGTGCGCGGGCATCCGGCGCCGCCTCGGCGATGGCTTCGCGCAGCAGCTGCATGACGCGTCCGGTGACGGTCAGGTAGGCCTCGGCCACCAGCTCGTCCTTGCCCGAATAGTGGTGGTTGATCAGCCCCACCGAGACCCCGGCCTCGGCGCAGATCTTGCGAATGGAGGCGCCCTGGAAGCCGTGGCGCTTCAGGCACGCGAGGGTGGCCTCGATCAGCAATGCCTTGCGCTGCTCCGGCTCCAGTCGGGTAAAGCGGACTTCCTCGTTCATGCCTGGCTCCTAAGGTTTCAGGTGGCCAATCTGAACGATTGTTCGACAGGATGCCAGCGCCAGGGGCCGTTGACGCATCACCACGGCCGCGACAATGCGCACTCACCGGGGCGGCATGGGCCGTCAGTCGCCCCTTCGGGTTGCGGGATGTTTCGCGGCGACGCGGCTCGCATCGAAACGCCAGCAGCTCCTTACCTACCCGTTCGGGGAATGGTCCGGGCGGCGCCCCTGGTCGAGAGTGGCGCTATCCGCGAATTTGCCACTCCATAACAAGATCACAGGTGGGACTGACATGCAGAAAACGCTCGCAGCAGTACTCAGCGCGGCGCTGGCGACCTTGCCGGCACTGGGGCACGGGGAGGACGCCGACAGCGCGAAGACGCTGCGGCTGTACAACTGGTCCGACTACATCGGCGAACACACCCTTGCCGATTTCGAGAAGCAGACCGGCATCAAGGTGGTCTACGACACCTTCGATTCCTACGAGACAGTGCAGGGCAAGTTGCTGCCCGGCCGCTCCGGCTACGACCTGGTGGTGCTCAACGCCGCCCTGGTGCCGCCGCTGCTCAAAGCGGGGGTATTCCAGCCGCTGGACAAGTCGAAGTTGCCCAGCTGGAACAACCTCGACGCGGAGGTGCTCAAGCACCTGGACCACTACGATCCGGGCGTGAAGTACTCGGCGCCCTACACCTGGGGCAGCAACGGCATCACCTACAACATCGACAAGATCAAGCAGCGCATGCCCGACGCGCCCATCGGCTCGCTGGCGATGCTGTTCGATCCGAAGATCGTGTCGAAATTCGCCGATTGCGGGGTGACCATCATCGATTCCCCCACCGACGTGATCCCGCTGGCACTGGCCTACCTCAAGCGCGACCCCAACAGCGCGCTGCCCGAGGACCTCAAGGCCGCCCAGGACCTGCTGCAATCGATCCGCCCGTACATCCGCAAGTTCGACTCCACCAGCTACCTCAACGGCCTGGCCAACGGCGACCAGTGCATGGCGATGACTTGGTCCGGCGACTACGCCACCGCCCAGGCCCGCGCCGACGAAGCCGGCGCCAAGGTCAAGCTGGGCTACTTCGTGCCCAAGGAAGGCTCGCTGATCTGGTTCGACGACTTCTACATCCCGGCCGACGCGCCGCACGTGGAAAACGCCCACCGGTTCATCGAGTACATGCTGCAGCCCAAGGTGGCCGCCGGCGTCGCCGACTACATCCGCTACGCCTCCAGCAATGCCGCCGCCACCCCGCTGCTGGCCGCCGAGGTGCGCAACGACCCGGCGATCTACCCCGACGCCGAGACCCGCGCCCGGCTGTTCACCCAGAAGGTGCAGAACCCCAAGGCGACCCGCCTGATCACCCGCACCTGGAATGCGGTGAAGACCGGGACCTGAGTTCCACTCGTTCAAGAGCCCCCTCTCCCCAGCCCTCTCCCTGAAGGGAGAGGGGGCAGCCCGCAGCAGAATCCTGGGAAGTCATCCTCCTGATGATTCGCAGGCAGCGGGCCCGCAATGACCGTCGTAGTCGCCGAGCGCTCCGAACGGTCCCCTCTCCCGCTTGCGGGAGAGGGTTAGGGAGAGGGCAAGGACTCGCACGACGAACCGTAATTTCGAGGTAAAGCCGATGACCACCCCAACTCCAGCCTTCTTCGCCCAGTTCAACGACGAGCAGCTGGTCGCCGCCGACAAGGCTCACTACATGCACGGCTACCACGTGTTCGACGATCACCGGGTCAACGGTGCGCTGAACATCGCTGCCGGCGAGGGCGCCTACATCTACGACACCAAGGGCAACCGCTACCTGGATGCCGTGGGCGGCATGTGGTGCACCAACATCGGCCTGGGCCGTGCGGAAATGGCCGACGCCATCGCCGAGCAGGTGCGCCAGCTGGCCTACTCCAACCCCTTCTGCGACATGGCCAACGTGAGCGCCATCCAGCTCTGCGAGAAGCTCGCCGAACTGGCGCCGGGCGACCTCGACCACGTGTTCCTCACCACTGGCGGCTCCACCGCCGTGGACACCGCCTACCGCCTGATCCAGTACTACCAGAACTGCCGCGGCAAGCATGAAAAGAAGCACATCATCAGCCGCGTCAACGCCTACCACGGCTCGACCTTCCTCACCATGTCGCTGGGCGGCAAGGTCGCCGACCACCCGGCCGAGTTCGATTTCCTCAAGGACGTCATCCACCACATCTCCTGCCCCAACCCCTACCGTGCACCGGAAGGGATGACCGAGGGCGACTTCCTCGAATTCCTGGTCAAGGAATTCGAAGACAAGATCCTCGAACTGGGCCCGGACAAGGTCGCCGCCTTTTTCGCCGAGCCGATCATGGGCTCGGGCGGCGTGATCATCCCGCCCCAGGGCTACCATCAGCGCATGTGGCAGGTGTGCCAGCGGTACGATGTGCTCTACGTCGCCGACGAGGTGGTGACCTCCTTCGGCCGCCTCGGCGCCTTCTTCGCCTCCGAAGAGGTGTTCGGCATGCAGCCGGACATCATCACCACCGCCAAGGGCCTGACCTCCGGCTACCTGCCGCTGGGCGCGTGCATCTTCTCCGACCGCATCTGGAAGGTGATCGGCGAGGCCGATCAGGGCCGCTGCTTCGCCCACGGCTTCACCTACAGCGGGCACCCGGTGAGCTGCGTTTCGGCGCTGAAGAACATCGAGATCATCGAGCGTGAGAACCTGCTGGAGCACGTGAAGGACGTCGGCGGCTACCTGGAGCAGCGTCTGCAGGAACTGGCCGACCTGCCGCTGGTGGGCAGCGTGCGCTGCCAGAAGCTCATGGCCTGCGTCGAGTTCGTCGCCGACAAGCGCAGCAAGGTGCTCTTCCCCGAGGCGCTGAACATCGGCGAGAAGATCCACCTGCGCGCCCAGGCCAAGGGCCTGCTGGTGCGGCCGATCGTGCACCTGAACGTGATGTCGCCGCCGCTGACCATCACCCGCGAGCAGGTCGACGAGATCGTCGACACCCTGCGCGAGTCGATCCTCGAGGCCGCCGAAGACCTTCAGCGCAGCGGTGATTACGCGGGGCATTGATGATCGATCCGAGGATTTTGCCTACACCCCGGCAGCCCTGTAGTCTGCCGGACATGAGCGAATCCCAGGCGCTGAGCGAAACGTCCGACGCACCGGCCCTGCATGCCTGGCATGCGGGGCTGGCGCGCGCCATGGCCAGCGTCGGCGACGTCGTCTTCGTCGAACGCCTGGCCGACGCCCTGGGCTGCCTGGTGCCAGCGGAGTCGGTGATGCTCGGCCTGGAACAGCGCGGCCAGCCGCCGCAGCCGCTGTACCAGCGCGGCATCGACCCGGAGCATCACGAAGCGCTGATCGACCGCTACTACGCCCGCGGCTACCTGCTCGACCCCTTCTGCCTGGCCATGGAAGACGGCCTCACCGAAGGCTTCTACCCGCTGGCCAACATCGCCCCGGACGATTTCTTCGCCAGCGAGTACTACAAGACCTACTACCTCAAGTTCGGCTGCACCGAGGACTGCCACTTCATCATCGACCTGGGCGAGGCGCGCAAGGTCTCGCTGTGCCTGTTCCAGGGCAGCAGCGGCGCGCGCTTCAGCGAAACCCAGCTGGACCTGCTGGCCACCGCCCTGCCGCTGGTGCGCGAGCTGGTTCGCCAGTTCGAGCGCAACGGCGGGCTGGACCTGCTGCTGGCCGGGCGCGGCGTGAGCAGCGGCGCGGCGGACGCCCAGGCGCCGCTGAACCGCCACATCCGCGCGGCCTTCATGAACTTCGGCGCCGACCGCCTCACCGAGCGCGAGCGGGAAATCGCCCACCTGCTGCTGCGCGGCCACTCGGTGAAGTCCAGCGCGCGGGTGCTGGATATCTCGCCGGAAACCGTGCGCATGCACCGCAAGCACCTCTACACCAAGCTGGCAATCAACTCCCAGGCGGAGCTGTTCTCGCTGTTCATCGACTGGTTGACCGGCGACGCCGCCGCCTGATCCCAAGCCTGTAGGAGCGAGCTTGCTCGCGAACCGGGCAGGCACGGTGTGAAGCATTCGCGAGCAAGCTCGCTCCTACGAAAAGCAAAAGCACCGATGCGGCGCGGGCTCGGAAAATCTGCCAACCTATGGCATTCCCCGCTGTCTGATCCGTGCCCCATCACCAGGAGAGCTTCCCGATGTCCCGACGCTGGCTACCCGCCTTGCTGTTGGCCGCCGCCCTGCCGCTGCACGCCGCCGAAACCAAACCCACCTACGGCCCGGAACTGGAGCGTTTCAACTACGCCTATCCGGTCGGCCATTACAGCTTCGCGTCCCAGGGCCATCACATGCACATGGCCTACCTGGACGTGAAGCCCAAGAAGCAGCCCAACGGCCGCACCGTGGTGCTGCTGCACGGCAAGAACTTCTGCGCCGGCACCTGGGAATCCACCATCGCCGCCCTGAGCGAGGCCGGCTACCGCGTGGTGGCGCCGGACCAGATCGGCTTCTGCAAGTCGACCAAGCCCGAGCGCTACCAGTACAGCTTCCAGCAACTGGCGACCAACACCCACGCGCTGCTGGAGCACCTCAAGGTCGGCAAGATCACCCTGCTGGGCCACTCCACCGGCGGCATGCTCGCCACCCGCTACGCGCTGATGTACCCGCAGCAGGTGGAGCAGCTGGCCATGGTCAACCCCATCGGCCTGGAGGACTGGAAGGCCCTGGGCGTGCCCTACCGCACCCCGGACCAGTGGTACGAGCGCGAGCTGAAGACCAGCGCCGAGAGCATCCGCCAGTACGAGCAGGCGACCTATTACGCCGGCCAGTGGAAGCCCGAGTACGACAAGTGGGTGAACATGCTCGCCGGCCTGTTCAACGGCGCCGGCCACGAGCGCGTGGCGTGGAACTCGGCGCTGCTCTACGACATGATCTTTACCCAGCCGGTGGTCTACGAATTCGGTCAGCTGAAGATGCCGACCCTGCTGCTGATCGGCACCAAGGACAACACCGCGATCGGCAAGGACCTCGCCCCGGACGCGCTGAAGGCCAAGCTGGGCAACTACTCCGAGCTGGGCAAGGCGACCGCCAAGGCCATCCCCAACGCGACCCTGGTGGAATTCGACGACCTGGGCCATGCGCCGCAGATCCAGGACCCGAAGCGCTTCCACGAAGCACTGCTCAAGGGCCTGGCGGACTTCAAGCACTGATGTCGACGGGGGGGTAGAGGCCCTTGCAGGAGCGGGCCATGCCCGCGACCCGATCCCGCGCCGGGCTATCGCGGACGGAGTCCGCTCCTACGCGTCCTCGACTATCGGCGCAGGGGGCTCCCCTCCCCAGCCCTCTCCCGGAGGGAGAGGGAGCCGATTGTGCCGGCTGACGCTGCCGTTTCATCCTCCACCGAACGATCCCCTCTCCCTCTGGGAGAGGGCCAGCCGCGCCCCCGGCTGAACCTGTAGGAGCGGGCCATGCCCGCGACCCGCTCCTGCGCCGGGCTATCGCGGAGGGAGAGGGAGCCGATTGTGCCGGCTGAAGCTGCGGTTTCATCCTCCCCCGAACGATCCCCTCTCCCTCTGGGAGAGGGCTAGGGTGAGGGCAGCCGCAGCACCGAGCAAAACCTGTAGGAGCGAGCTTGCTCGCGAACCGCCCAGCAACCCGAACTACCGGGAAGTCCATTCGCGAGCAAGCTCGCTCCTACAAAAGCCAAGGCGGCAGCCACAACAAAAACGCCGGCTCCCCTCGCAGGGAGCCGGCGCTTTTCATTCGGGTGGGCGATCAGCCCAGGTTCTTGCCCAGCAGCGCGTGGTACAGCTCGCTGTCGCCGAGCACGCCGACGACGCGGCTCTGCTCCTGCAGCACCAGCTTGTGGCCGGTCTGGTAGCGGATCTGCAGTGCATCGCGCATGCGGATGTTGACGTCCACCAGGGTCGGCTCGTGCTTGAGCTTTTCCACCGGGTCGCCCGGGCGCCATTGCTGCAGGTCGATGATGTTGCTGCCCTGGCGCGCGGTCTTGATCTGGTTCGTCTCGGTCAGGCCCAGCCAGCAATCGCGGCCCTGGTCGAAGCACACTTCGTCGGCCTGGCGGCGGCACTGGTCCAGGCCACGCATCAGGCTGGAGCCGCACAGCACGTTGAGCGGGTTGGTGTGGGCAACGAAGGTGCGCACGTAGTCGTCCGCCGGGCTGAGCACGATTTCCTCGGGCTTGCCGTGCTGGATGATGCGGCCGTCCTTCATGATCGCGATGCGCGTGCCGATCTTCAGCGCCTCGTCCAGGTCGTGGCTGACGAAGACGATGGTCTTGTGCAGCTGGCGTTGCAGCACCAGCAGTTCATCCTGCAGTTGCTGGCGGATCAGCGGGTCCAGCGCGGAGAAGGGTTCGTCCATCAGCAGGATGTCGCCATCCATCGCCAGGGCGCGGGCCAGGCCGACGCGCTGCTGCATGCCGCCGGAGAGGGAATCCGGGCGCTTGTCGCGCCATTGCGACAGGCCGACCAGCTCCAGCTTCTCGTCGATCACCTTCTTGCGCTCGTTGGCCGGGCGGCCCTGCATCTCCAGGCCGAAGCCGATGTTCTCGGCCACGGTCAGCCAGGGCATCAGCGCGAACTTCTGGAACACCATGGCGATGCGCTTGGTGCGCATGGTCTTGAGCGTCGCCGGCGAGCAGCTGGCGATGTCCACCTGCTGGCCTTCGTGCTCGATCAGCAGCTTGCCGCGGCTGACCCGGTTGAGGCCGTTGATGCAGCGCAGCAGGCTGGACTTGCCCGAGCCCGACAGGCCCATCATCACGCAGATCTCGCCGCGGTTGACGTCCAGGCAGGCATCCTCCACACCCAGTACCTGACCGGTACGCTTGAGGATTTCCTCGCGGCCCAGGCCCTTGTCGAGCAGCTTGAGCGCTTCCTTGGTGTGGGTGCCGAAAATCACATCCACATGTTCGAATCGAATCGCCGACATAGTGCTTACCTCCCCCGCAGCGAACGTTGCTTGCACACCCGGTCGAGCAGGATGGCGAGCAGGACGATGGCCAGACCGGCCTCGAAGCCGAGGGAAATGTCCGCCGTGTTGAGCGCGTTGACCACGGGTTTGCCGAGGCCGTCCGCACCCACCAGCGCGGCGATGACGACCATCGACAGCGACAACATGATGCATTGGGTGATCCCGGCGCCGATGCTGGGCATGGCATGCGGCAGCTCGATGCGCGTCAGCAGTTGCCAGCGCGAGCAGCCGAAGGCCTTGCCGGCGTCCATCAGTTCCGCCGGCACGTCCTGGATACCCAGGCAGGTCAGGCGGATGGGCGCGGCGATGGCGAAGATCACCGTGGAGATCAGACCCGGAACCACACCCAGGCCGAACAGGGTCAGGGTGGGGATCAGGTAGACGAAGGTGGGCACTGTCTGCATCAGGTCCAGCAGCGGCCTGAGCGCGGTGTAGAACCAGGGCTTGTGCGCCGCCAGGATGCCCAGCGGCACCCCGATGGCGATACACACCACCGTGGCGAAGATCACCTGCGCCAGGGTCTCCATGGTTTCCTGCCAGTACCCCAGGTTCAGGATCAGCAGCAGCGAGGCCAGGGCGAAGGCCGCCAGGCCCCAGCTGCGCTGGATGTAGAACACCAGGAAGACCATCAGCGCGATCAGCGCCAACGGGTTGAACCAGAGCAGGCTGTTGGTGACGCCGTGGATGAGGAACTCGAGGGTGTCGGAAATCTTGTCGAACACCGACGCGCCATGTTGCGTAAGCCAGTCGACGAAGGCGGCGATATGCTCGCCCAGCGGTAGCTTGTGGTCAGTCAGAAACATAATGCGGGCCCATCAGAAGCTTTAGGAATCGGCCAACGGCAATGACTTCGGCACTTATTTAGCGAATGCCACCTTGGCTGCCGCCAAGGCCGGTTTGCCGTCACGGGTGGTCACGCCGGCGAGCCAGGCGTCGAGCAGTTCCGGATGGTCCTTCAACCAGGCTTTGGCCGCCTCTTCGGGCTTCTTGCCCCCGTTGAGCACGGCGTCCATGAGTTTGTTTTCCATGTCCAGGGTGAAGGTCAGGTTGGTCAGCAGCTTGCCGACGTTGGAGCATTCCTGGACGTAACCCTTGCGGACGTTGGTGTAGATGGTCGCGCCGCCGTAGTTGGGCCCGAATACGTCGTCCCCGCCTTCGAGGTACTTCATCTTGAAGCGGGTGTTCATCGGGTGCGGTTCCCAGCCCAGGAACACGATCCACTGGTTGCGGCGGTCGGCGCGCCCGACCTGCGAGAGCATGCCGGCCTCGCTGGACTCCACCAGCTTGAACTTGCCCAGGTCGAACTGGTTCTTGTCGAGCATGCCCTGGACCAGGCGGTTGCCGTCGTTGCCAGGCTCGATGCCATAGATCTTGCCGCCCAGCTTGTCGGCGTACTTGGCGATGTCGGCGAAGGACTTCAGCCCGCCGTCGTACGCGGCCTGGGTAACGGCCAGGGTGTACTTGGCGCCCTCGAGGTTGGCTTTCACCGTCTCGACCGAGCCATTGTCGGCGTAGGGCTTGATGTCGTTGGCCATGCTCGGCATCCAGTTGCCGAGGAAGACATCGAGGTCCTTGTTCGCCAGCGACTTGTAGGTCACCGGCACGGACAACATGGTTACCTTGGTGGTGTAGCCAAGCGACTCAAGCACCTGACGGGTAGTAGCGGTGGTCACGGTGATGTCGGTCCAGCCGACGTCGGAGAAGCGAACCGTGCCGCACGACTCAGGTTCAGCGGCCTGAACCACCAGCGGCGCACCTAGGGACACAGCCAGCAGCAAAGACTTGCAACCTTTCATGAGCGTACTCCTCTGCGGGGTTGGGGCGCCGGCGCTGCCCACTGGGGTTAGGGGCGCGGCGGTCTGAATTATGGGTGGGACCTTAATCACGGGCCCTTTTGTTGTCATTTCGTAAACGATCATGGAGCAGGAAAATTTCGTCGCATACCGGGTGGGTCGCATCCAGTGCAGGCGAAGTCGTATTCAGCACCAGGCATGTCGCATCCAGTGGAAAGGCCCGGTTCCAGCGACTTGCAGCGGCCCGGATCAATCCATGGCGGCGGTTTTCTGGCCCCCTGGCGACGCCGCCGATGAGCTGGGAGCGACACCCTGCAGCCAGCCGTCGAGGACCTGCGGGTTGGCTTTGAGCCAACTCTTGGCGGCCTGGCGCGGATTGCGTCGCTCGTTGAGCACCGCATCCATCAGCTGGTTCTCCATCGCCAGGTCGAATTTCAGGTTCTTCAGCAGCCGCGCCACATTCGGGCACTCCTGAAGATAGCCTGCTCTGACGTTGGTGAAGACTGTCGCGCCGCCAAAGTTGGGGCCAAAGTAGGAATCCCCTCCTTCCAGATAGTTCATCTGGATGCGGGTATTCATCGGGTGCGGCTCCCAGCCCAGGAACACGATGGGCTGCTTCAGCGCCCCGGCGCGCTTGACGTAGGCCAGCATGTCGGCCTCGCTGGACTCGACCAGCTTGAAATCGCCCAGGCCGAAGGCCTTGTCGTTGATCATCTTCTGGATCAGCTGGTTGCCGTCGTTGCCCGGCTCGATGCCGTAGAGGCGCCCGCCCAGCTGCTCCTTGAATCTGGCGATATCGACAAAGGTCTTCAGGCCCGCCTCGTAGGCGTAGCGCGGCACCGCCAGGGTGTACTTGGCGCCTTCGAGGTTGGCGCCCACGGTTTCCACCTGGCCCTTGTCGGAGAACGGCTTGATGTCGTTCGCCATGCTCGGCATCCAGTTGCCCAGGAACACGTCGATCTTCTTCTCCGACATCGCCCGGTAGGTGTCCGGCACGGACAACCGCACCACCTGCGTGCGGTAGCCCTGGTGGCTGAGCACCAGGCGGGTCACCGCGGTGGTCACGGTGATGTCGGTCCAGCCGACGTCGGCGAAGCGCACCACGGCGCAGGATTCGGGTTCGGCGGCGCGCGCGGCGCCCGGTAGTACCACGGATAACACCAACAGCGACGACACAAGACTCTTCATGAGACCAGCCTCTGACTGCGGAGAACGGGGGTGGATACGGGCGAACGCTGCCGTTCGTCGGTGGCGGATCATGGAACAGCGCAGCCGCCCGCGCCTATCGACCGGTCGTGGTTCGCGGCCCTGGCGTCGTAAAGAGGCAAGCTTTCGTCGGCCCCGGAACAGGCAGCCCCGCGCCCTGCCCCGTCGGGGCGCGCGAGCGGCGTTATTGGATACGGCCGCGTCGCCGATGGACGCAGCCGGCGCCGGACTTGGGTCGATCATGGCCGGGCATCGCGGGCACAGGGACGTGCCTACTCCTCCCCTTCATGGATGCGCAGCTCGCCCGGAGTTCGGCATGGCAATCAGTGTGTTCGACCTGTTCAAGATCGGTATCGGCCCCTCCAGTTCGCACACGGTCGGCCCCATGCGCGCCGCCGCGCTGTTCGTCGGCGCCCTGCGCGAGCGGCAGATGCTCGAACGCACCAGCCGCGTGGAAGTGCGCCTGTATGGCTCGCTGTCCGCCACCGGCGTCGGCCACGGCACCGACCGTGCGGTGATCATGGGCCTGATGGGCGAATGGCCGGACCGCATCGACCCGCGCGAGATCGAACCGCGCATGGCGCAACTGCGCAGCTCCGGCCAACTGCTGCTGGCCGGCAGCCGGGCGATCCCCTTCGACTGGGTGCGCGACATGCGCCTGCTCGAAGAGAACCTGCCCTACCACCCCAATGCCATGCGCCTGACCGCCATCGAAGGCGACCACGTGCTGCACAGCGACACCTACTACTCCATCGGCGGCGGCTTCGTGGTCGACGAGGAACAGGCCGCCTCCGGCAGCCTCGACACCGACAACACCGTGCTGCCCTACGATTTCGCCAGCGCCGCCGAACTGCTCATGCTCTGCCGCCGCCACAACCTGCGGATTTCCGAGCTGATGATGGCCAACGAGCGCATGTGGCGCAGCGAAACCGACATCCGCGAAGGCCTCAAGGTCATCTGGCAAGCCATGCGCGACTGCGTGAACAACGGCCTCAGCCAGGAAGGCATCCTCCCCGGCGGCCTCAACGTGCAGCGCCGCGCCGCGCGCCTGCACCGCAACCTGCAGCAAATCGGCAAGCCCAACGTCATCGGCTCGACCCTCTCCGCCATGGAATGGGTCAACCTCTTCGCCCTGGCGGTGAACGAGGAAAACGCCGCCGGCGGGCGCATGGTCACCGCGCCCACCAACGGCGCGGCCGGCATCATCCCGGCGGTGCTGCACTACTACATGCGCTTCAACCCCGACGCCAGCGACGACGACGTCACCAACTACTTCCTCGCCGCCGCCGCCGTCGGCATCCTGTGCAAGAAGAACGCCTCCATCTCCGGCGCCGAGGTCGGCTGCCAGGGCGAGGTCGGCTCCGCCTGCGCCATGGCCGCGGCGGGCCTGGCCGAAGTGCTAGGCGCCACGCCCGAACAGGTGGAGAACGCCGCCGAGATCGGCCTGGAGCACAACCTGGGCCTCACCTGCGACCCGGTCGGCGGCCTCGTCCAGGTGCCCTGCATCGAGCGCAACGCCATCGCCGCGGTGAAGGCCATCAACGCCGCGCAGATGGCACTGCGCGGCGACGGCCAGCACTTCATCAGCCTCGACCAGGTGATCCGCACCATGCGCAACACCGGCGCCGACATGCACGACAAATACAAGGAAACCTCGCGCGGCGGATTGGCCGTCAGCATCATCGAATGCTGACCCGCAATCGACCACGCCCGACCCGGCGCGCCCCCCGATGGCGCAAGCGGTACGCCCGTCCCGACACCCTGTGAGGCGTTACCGTTCCGGGCACAGTACCGCCCGTCGCGTGACCGGTGAGTGCTACCAAAAACCCCAGGCCACGATCCATGCGTATTTGCGACCTTCGAGGGGTCGCAATCCGGACCTGCAAAAACGGCATTCCCATGCCGTTTTCTTTTTTAATTGAACAGCCATTCAACCTAGGCACGGCATTTGCCTTGTTAATAGGCAGAGAGAACAGAGGAGCCGCCCGGGCCACCCCCGAGGCCGACTCCCGAACAGAACAACAAGCATAAGAAACGCCTCCAGCGAGGCGACTGTGACTAGCGTGAGGTGATCCAATGAATGCGTTCAATCCCGGAGTTCCCCCGCAAAACCGAGCTCCGCAGTCCATCGGCTTCCTGCTGCTGGACAACTTCACCCTGATCTCCCTGGCCTCCGCGGTGGAACCGCTGCGCATGGCCAACCAGCTATCCGGTCGCGAGCTCTACCGCTGGCACACCCTCAGCCTCGACGGCCGCCAGGTCTGGGCCAGCGACGGCCTGCAGATCACCCCGGACGCAGCCTGCGACAGCGCCCCGCAGATGGACACCCTGATCGTGGTCGGCGGCGTCGGCATCCAGCGCAGCGTCACCCGCGAGCACACCACCTTCCTCCAGGCCCAGGCGCGCCTGGGTCGCAAGCTCGGTGCCGTGTGCACCGGCAGCTGGGCCCTGGCCCGCGCCGGCCTGCTCGACGGCTACGACTGCTCGGTGCACTGGGAGTGCCTGGCAGCCATGCAGGAAGCCTTCCCCCGCGTGGCCATGAGCACCCGCCTGTTCTCCATTGACCGTAACCGCTTCACCTCCTCCGGCGGCACCGCGCCGATGGACATGATGCTGCACCTGATCGGCCGCGAGCACGGCCGCGAACTCTCCGCGGCGATCTCCGAGATGTTCATCTACGAGCGCATCCGCAACGAGCAGGACCACCAGCGCGTGCCGCTCAAGCACATGCTCGGCACCAACCAGCCCAAGCTGCAGGAAATCGTCGCGCTGATGGAAGCCAACCTCGAAGAGCCCATCGACCTCGACGAACTGGCCGTCTACGTCAACGTCTCGCGCCGTCAGCTCGAGCGCCTGTTCCAGAAGTACCTGCACTGCTCGCCGTCGCGCTACTACCTCAAGCTGCGCCTGATCCGCGCGCGCCAGCTGCTCAAGCAGACCTCGATGTCCATCATCGAAGTCGCGTCGGTGTGCGGCTTCGTCTCCACCCCGCACTTCTCCAAGTGCTACCGCGAATACTTCGGCATCCCGCCGCGCGACGAACGCCAGGGCCAGCCCATCGGCCAGCCGGTCATGGTCATGCCGATCCCGCAGGACTTGGCCCTCATGCCCAACTCCTCGGCCATCTCCGCCCTCAGCCAGGCCCAGGGCGAGTCCACCTTCGCCAGCGTGCGGGTGCTCTGACGACGCCCCGGAGCAATACGAAGGGGAGGCCACAGGCCTCCCCTTTTTCATTCCTGTGACGCATGACTCCCCATCATTCAGATTCGTCTGAATCGCAAAGCGCCCTGAATCTCGCAGTCTCCGAACGGTCGGCCCAAGCCGGCAAGCTTCGGAGCCACGAGACACATGGATACCGCCCTCGAATACCTGGCGCGGCGCACGCGGGATCTGTACCGCACGGCCATCGAACTGAACCGCTCGGCACTGACCGGCATCCAGTTGCTGCGCCAACTCGAACGCCTGCGACCGGAAATCTTCGACGTCAGCCGGCAGCTCGCCGACCTCCTTGGCGAACAGACCGACGCGCTCGCCCAGGCCCGGGCCGACAAGGCGCAAAGGCTCATCCTCGCCCTGCACCGCCGACTGCTCAGCGGCTACTGGCACTTGCTGCGCACCCGCCGCGCCGAACGCAAGACCGCCGCCCTGCTGATGCAACGCATGGTGCGCAGCCTCCAGGAAATCCACTTCAACTGCCTGCAGAACCAGCATCCGGCACCGCCCGGCCTGTGGCACCTGCTGCACCAGCTGTACGGGCGCGCCCTGCGGCTGGAAGTCCAGCACCTGCCCATCAGCGACGGCGAAGCCTTCGAGCCGCGCAGCCAGACCATCGCGGGTGGCTACCTGCATTGCCTGCTCGTCGCCGGCTCACGGCCTTTGGAGATGCCCGCACAGAGTCTGCCGGCGCTGATCGAATCCACCCAGGTATTCGCCTCGATCGTGCACATCCGGCCGGAACAGCCGGGCGACGCCTGGCGGCTCGACCGCGACAGCGACCGTCCCTTCCACGATCCGGGCGCCGCGAGCAGCAGCGGCCTCTCCCTGAAGCTCGACGAGCTGCTGGACATGCTCAAGCGCTTCGTTGCCGCCAGCCACGGCGACGCGGGTTTCGATCTCAACCTCCATCTGCTCGCCTGCTGGGGCACGACAGAGGCGGGCCCCTGGCAGGTCTGCCGAGGCATCCCGGCGCTGCTGGCCCACCTCGGCGCCACCGAGGACACCCGCCTCGATGCCCGCCACTTCGAGCGCCAGCGACACGACAGCGACGTCTGGTCCCAGCACACCAGCGGCCGCGGCGGGCTGGACGAACTGGTCGCGCACCAGGACAACATCGAATTCAGCCTGCCCGTGCCCCATCCCGACCTTCCGCCCACCCTATCGCTGGTCCGGCCCCACACGAGCGGGCAGCATTTCAGTGGCCATTGGGAAGAGGCTCCGCCACCGGGCGTTGGCGAACTGCTGGGCGTCCTACTGTCTCGCGGCGGCGCCTGGCAACTGGCACAGGTGGAAAGCCTCCGCCTGCTCGGCGGCGACCGCTATGAACTGCGTGGCACCTGGCTGTCCGCACAGCCGCGCCCGTGCCGACTCCGCCTGCGCAGCAAATTCCAGGAAAGCGCTCCCCACCACGCCCTGCTGCTCCCCGACGCGAACCCACTCCGCCTGTTCTGCCCGACCCTCCCGCTGGACGCGGGCCGAAAGGTGACCGTGGAAGATCAAGGCCGCCCCTACATGGCCTTGCTGGGAGAACCAACCGGCGACACCTTCCCGCTCACACCACTGGAAGTGGCCGCCGACCTGCCTTGAAGGCAGAGCGGTACCAGGGGCGATCACAACGCATTGGGACGGAAAAAGGGGACCGGAAAAAGGGGACAGAATTATTTTCTGTACTCTAACCCTGACTCACCAGGCAGTTTTAGAGTAGAAAATATCTTCTCCCTTTTTCGCCTTAAACTTTTTTAGGTTTGCATCCCACTATAAGGATCTTCTACAGTATCCCTCAACTCTTCTACTGCCTCATGAATTTCTGCATATACTTCAGGAGATGTCTGGCTGGGGTCAATTTCACTTAAGAATCTAAGAACCCGCCCAAGCCCCAGTCTCGAAACTATAGCAACCGTCGTCTCTGCTGACTCGATACATCGGCCATCCCACAGTGCAATTAAGGTATCTGCCACTGAAGAATTTATATCATCATTCAGAGCACAATAAGTATTCCATTGCCTATCACTCAATTCCAAAAAAGCCTTAAGTGCATTCTCTTTGGATAAACTTCCAGAATTTAAACGTTTCAGCACGTCTAAAAACTCAACCTTCATATCTTCCGCGGGCATGGACTCTGGCAGATCTTGATAGTAACTAGAAGGTTTCATTTCTCAAAAATCCACCGGGATATGTGTCAAATTGGATGGTTTTCTATACAAAACCCCATCCTGACACAATAACTTATTTCCAATCTTAATCTGCGCAGTCCTATAAAAAAGGGGACAGATTTATTTTCCGTACTCTAACCCTGACTCGCCAGACAGTTTTAGAGTAGAAAAATAAATCTGTCTCCTTTTCGTCTTTTCGTCTTTTCGTCTTTTCGTCTTTTCGTCTTTTCGTCTTTTCGTCTTTTCGTCTTTTCAGCATCTAACCAACCGAGAATGATGAGAAGTAAAATGATAGCTTTTTATCCTCAAGATCGCTCAATTGATAACGCATCCTATCAAGGCCGGAATCCAGCTTACTCACGCTCATATGCATCAACTGAGTCAATCCCCCACCAAAATCACGAGCCGTAAATTGGCTGACATCAGTGAATCTGATACGCACGACATTACCCCCTGCCTTTTCAGAGGTCGATATCGATAGATATAAATCATAAGCCACCCCATCATCAGCTAATGGCAATGGCGTTCAAACAGTTGTGAGCTACAAGCAGCTCATTCAGCTCCGGAACTTTCATCATTGTTTATCCTCGTCTCCTTCCCATTGGAACCTTATCCCGACCATATCCGTAGGTATGCGTGTGCGGATCGGAATGATATTCCGCAGGCTTTTCTTCGTCCCCATATCCATGATTCGTGTAATCCACTCTCTTAACCTGTCGGCCATACTGGTCGTACTCGATCATAAACTTTTCGAGTTGCCCGGTCGCCAGAAAAAATGGAAAAAAAGGGGACAGATTTATTTTCTGCACTCGGACTCACCAGACAGCTTTATAGCAGAAAATAAATCTGCTCCCTTTTCAGTTTTAGGTATTTTATCTAATTAACTATTTAGCTTTTCACAGAAATTATCCAATATCGCTCTCACCGGAGAAGATGCTTCATCCAGCAAGGAATAAACCCTGAGCAATAAATACTCTTGTTCCCACCTCGCCAACTTTGATAGATCCACCAGCCTCAGCGCATCAAAACAAGAAATAAGCAAATCCTCATCACTTGTATTTATAATGCACAAGATAACCTCAACCTCATATGCAACATGTAAATCTCCCAAGCATTCTACCAGCCTTTTTTTCCATAAATCATTCTTACCCCCTAAATCAATTAAGAGCCGCGACCAGTCGCCCTTATCGAATTTTCTTAAAATATCAGAAGCTTCTAAAATAGCACAATCATACCAATAATCACCGGGATCTCGCTCCAGCGTAAAGTCGGATATGCAATATTCAAAATCACTATACATAATTTAAATCCAAATTATTTTATAGCCGAAAAATGGAGCGACTTTATCGATTGCACTTTCGCTCAGGCTCATCAGACAGTTTTATAGCAGAAAAATAAATCTACCCCCTTTTCTTATACTGAAAAAGGTCGATGTGGAAGAAATCCCCATCAGAAACTTTCCGGATCAGCCGCGCGCTGTTGCTGCTGATTTCCGATGCCCAGTCGTTAAACCAGACTTACCAGAATCAGCGAGGACGGAGACGGTAAATCGTAGGCAATAACTGCCCCAGCTCGGTGGCTGGGGATTTTATAACGAAGCTAGAAAGAGAGTTGATTTAAGAGCCCATTCGCTCTAATAGCATCTTGAGGATGAAGATTTACGTACTTCTTACATGCCAGCCGTATATATTTAGAACAGTCTGCCTCACTTACAACGACTGTATCTTCGGCCCTAGTGGGATAGCCATAGGCGAACTCTACGCCATCAAAATGCTCTTCCTCAAATAAACTATCAAGTTCGGGAAAATTACAGCATGCACCGTCCGTACTGAAGCCCCATTTTCTCACTAGCAGCTCAAGAGATGTAATAAAATTTCCATCATGAAAAATTCGATCAAAGTACCCTTTTACCGCCCAATAAGGATCCGAATCAGAATATGGTTGCCCAATTAGCTCTTTCATACCAAATCTCATTGTGGATGAAAGTTAGTAACCATCCCTGTAGCCTTATCAAGGTATTCCCTAAAGCTAACTCCTCCCGCAGTAGCGTCATATGGAAAAAGGGGACAGATTTTTTCTACTCTAACCCTGACTCGCCAGCCATTTTTAGATTAGAAAAATAAATCTGCCCTCTTTTCGGTTATTAGAATTCCATTTTGCAGTTTATGGTTTTGGATTCCATGGGGACCGCATTTGAGCCAACCCCATCTCCAAGTCGCCTTTCTCATAAAGCTCTTTGAAAATATCGTTAGCTACCGAAATATCAGTACAAATCATTCGAGAGTCGAACTCCTCGTCACCGAATCGAACCGTCCCTCTAAAAGAAGTATTTCCCGCCTCCCACCACTCAAGATATTCATCCTTGGGGTTGGATGAGCGAGTTAGAACTTCCACCCTAAACATTCCGCGCCATGACTTCATAGACAGCTGGCTAACAAAAGAAGTCTTAGGACTTAAGACTCGTAACCTGACAAATCCGCCAGAGTTGAAAGATTCAAAAATTCCCCTCTCGATACTTTCCCAGACTGGCTGCTCAACTGTAATTGCCAGCGAGGTCGATAAATTATCGCCCCAACACAGCTCAAGATTGGCCCCTGAGACTTTTTCGCAATCGCTCATCATTGCCATCCTTCAACACCACGTGTCCATGTGAAGATATTTCCTGTTTTGGCCTCGATCAACTTCAGGCTATTCAGGCCTGAGCGCTCGGCGGCAGCCAGTATATTAGTAGAGGACTGGCAGAATGAGCATACTTCCTCACCACGAACAACAATGGACATATTCTTCCCTTGCGTTAACCCAGAGTCGTACGCCCTTTGAATCACTGCAAGCTCCGCGTGAGCGTTAGCCATCGTAGAGTTTGGTTTTCCCGGTGGAATCAGGTCCGCAATAAGAGTTGGCTTATTTGGGTCGGCAGCAATGGCTGGGCGCGCCGTCTGGTTAGTATCAACCAGCACTTTTCCACCTACACTACCTTCCGCTGTAACCGTAACCGGAGCTATCGCACCAGGCAAAGTCGTGCCAATAAGCTTGTCTTGCGCTTGGGCGGCTCGCAAATCGTTATACAAGCCCTCCCGTGCTATTGCAGAAGTGGCAGGCACCTCAGCCGCCCCGTTTGCAGCGGCAGCGGCCCCGCTCCCCTTCGCAAGCGATCCCGCAACAGAACCACCTACAGCCATGGCATTACTGATGAACTGCTGAGTTGCTGCCCCGACTTCCTGCTCGGTTTCGTTATCGTAGCTCATCCATTGCTGGAATTTCGGAATGCTGCTGGGATTCAGATGCAGGAAGTCTTCAACCCAGCCCGTGGCGCCGTTGGCCATGTCACCGGGCAGGTTGGCTGTTCCTTTACCCATACCTGCCGCGCCAGTCGCGAGGGACTCTTTCCAGGCAGCCCATAGACGCTCATTCTGAGTTTGCTGAGGCGCGGCTCCCTGCATGGCAGCGTATTCATTGGTGTATTTGGTCCAGGTTTCGGCATACATCGTCGGATCCCGGTATGCCTCCGGGCTACCCGGCGCAAACATCAGCGTCTGCCGACCCCCTTCATCAACGAATACACTGGAGTTCTGTCTCAAGAAGTTGTTGGCGGCTTCGTCAAAGCCAGCGTGGTTCTGGGCGAACTGCTGATCGGTATTGCGCTGGCCCTGGACTAACAGGCGCGCTTCCGCATCTTGCTCTGAAATGCCGAGCTCTTCTGCAAACTCCTTGGCCAGTTCCTTGGCTTTCCGTACCTCCTCCGGATGCAACTGCCGGTTGTACGCCATGCCGCTCTTGGCGATGTCCCCACCCATCTGCACATCGCCATTCACGCCCGCCGCGGCAACGATGCCGACGATCTGCGCGGCGGCTTGTTGCAGGCGCTTGGCCTGTTCGGTGTCACCGCTCAGGAAGCCGCTCTGCAGCTCATTGACCATGGCTTCGCTGGCACCGGCGGCAAATGCTCCGGTCTTGAAGTCGCCGCCCATGGCTTCGGCCAGCAGGCCACCAGCCAGGGCGTGCGCGGCGATGTTCTGGGCTTCACCACCCTTATAGCCCCTGGCGCCCACGAAATCGAAGGCACTGGCTTGCAGGACGTTGTACAACGCGCCCTGCATGGCATCACCGAAGTTACCTTGCCCCAGCGCCTCGTTGGCGGCACCGGTGAGCGCGCCCTGAGTGGCTTGTGAGCCAACGAAACGGGCCCAGGTGCCCAGGTCTTTGACGATCTTGGCACCGTTGGCCGCACCGGCTGCCCCACCTGCGCTGGATCCTGTACCAGTCGATACGCCGGGGGAGGTCGTCGTATTGTTGATCGGATCGGTTTTGGTGCCGAACCAACTGTTGCCGTACGCGCTCATGAAGCCCGCGACACCGGCGGCGATCATGGCTTGCTTGAGGCTGTCGCTGCTCAGGGTGTCCTTCAGACCCTGGCCAATATTGCCCTTGTTGTTGATGGTGCTGACCGCGCCAGTGGACGCCAGCGAGGCCGCACCAGCGGCGAGGGCGACGTTGGCCCAACCGGCAGAAGTAGCTGCGCTCGTGGCCGTCGCAGCCGTACCGGCTGACAACGCGCCCCCCGCCGCTCCCGCACTGGACCCCGCCGCTGCAGTACCGATCGCCGCACTAGCCGCTCCATAAGTCGCAACTGCAACGACGATGGCCACCACCAGCATGGTGCCCTGCCCCATCCCCGAATTGCTGTACTTGTACGAGTCGTGGATCTCCTTCACCGCCCGCCAATCCACATCTCCGCGCGCCTCGGCATCCTTGATCCAGGCCAGGCTAGGATCGGCCTGCACCATCGCATCGATGGCCTGGCTGACGGTCTTCTGGTCGATGTGCTTGTAGTCGATCTTCAGGCCGTCGACCGCTTTGATGGCGATGTTGCCCTGGGCGATCATCTGGGTCTGGCGCAGCGTCTCGTCGGTCTTGCCCTCGCCCTTGGAGCTGCTCCAGGCCAGGTCGCTGTCACTCTTGGCGTGGCTTTCCTGGTGCAGGTCCTTGACCGCTTCGAAGGTCACCGCTCCGCCGCTGACCATGGCGATGTCGTTGCCGCTCTCCAGCTTGGCGGCCTGGTACTTCTGGTCGCCGCCGCTGAGCAGGGTGATGTCGGAGCCGGCGCTGATTTCGCTGCCCACGGCGCGAACGTCGGTGACTTCGTCGCGCTGGGTCTTCTTCTTGCCCCAGCTGCCCTTTTCCTCCATGTCGTAGAGCGAGTAGTCGCTGTCGTTGGCGGCGAGCAGTTCGATCTTGTCGCCGGCGACCAGGTAGGCTTCGTTGCCGGCGCCGATCTTGCTGCTGACGAGGGTGAGGTTTTCGCCTGCGCTGATCAGGACGTCGCCACCGGCCTTGACCTCGGTGGCGTGCTGGCCGACATGGTCTTCCTGGGTGGTGACCTTCTTGCCGCCGCCCTTGTACTTGGCGTCGCTGTGCTCTTCGTTGGCGGCGGAGGCGAGGACCACGTCGCGGCCGGCGCTCATGGCGATATCGCGAGCAGCATCGATGCGGCTGGCAACAGCGCTGAGGTCACGGCCGGCGTTGAGTTCGAGGTTGCCGCCAACCTGCACCTCGCTGGCGTGCTGGGTAACACTGGTGACGTTGCCGGTGACGCGGCGACTGCGGAAGTCGAAGCTGTCGGTTTCCTGTGCAGCCTCCAGGCGCAGGTCGCGCCCGGCGGTAAGGTCGGCATTGCCGCCAGCCTGGATGACACTGCCGGCGCTGATCAGGTCGCGGCCGGCGGTGATCTCCAGGTCGCCGCGGGCTTCGATACGGGCGGCGTTGTTGGCGATTTCCTTGTGGATGCGATGGGCGTCGTTGCTGGCATCGACCGAGGTGATGCTGCGCTCGTTGATGACGTCGCCAGTCAGCGCGGTGAGGCTGACGTCGCGACCGCTGATGATGCCGCCGGCGGCATTGCGGATGTTGCCGACGGCAAGCAGGTCGAGGCGGTTGCCGGCTTCAATCAGGCCGCTGTTGTTGATGTTGGCGGCGCTGGCGGCGAGGTCGCCGCTGGCGCGCAGGGTGCCCTGGTTGGTCAGGTTGCCGCCACTGATCAGGGATAGGTCGTTGCCCATGATCAGGGCACCATTGGCAGCCAGGCGGCCCTCGGCCTGGGCCAGGTAGAGCACCGGCACCAAGACCTTTTCACCGTTGATGGTCGCCTCTTCAAGCCAGACGATGTCATGGGTCAGTGCAGCGACCTGGGCGGCAGAAAGGCCGACTCCCAGTTGCAGCTGGAGGCTGTCCTTGTAGGCGATGGCATTGTCCATCAGGTACTTGAACAGGGCTTCGTCGCTGGCCATACCGTCGATGTAGCGCTGGCCGGTGCGGGCGACCACCGCCTGCTGGATCAGACGCTGTTCGTAGAGGCCATCGCCGAGGCGCTTCTGGGCCTTGTCCGGGTCGTAACCCAACTGGCCGAGCAGGTAGTCGGAGCCGAGGAAGCTCTTCAGGTTGGTCAGTTCCGGGTTGGTCTCGATCAGGTACTTGTGGCTGTTGTCCGGCGTAGCGTTGCTGGGCAGGCCCTGTACACGAGGAACGTTGAGGGCCGCGCCCGGCTGGGCGTCAGCGGCGGCGACATTGCCGCCCACGGCAATACTGTTCGTACCAGGCGCAGCACCGTCGAGGCTCCGCTCGCGCTGCGCGGCGCTGATGGTCTGTCCGCTGAAGCTGAGATCGCCAGCGCCCTGCACTGCGCCGGTACTGCCGCCGGCGCCGCCCTGGCCGCTGAGACGGAACAGGCCGTTTTCGCCCTGCGGCAGGCTGAAGCCCGGCAGAGTGACTGGATTGACCTGCTTCTGTGCGAGGTCCGGCGGCAACTGCGAGGTGATCGCCAGTTGGACGGTGGCGGCACCATTGGCGACGCCAACGTCCCGCGGGCTGATGGTCTGCGCACCGGCGTCGCGCTTCACCACGCTGTTGTCGAAGCTCTGGCTGGCGTTGATCGTCACGTCGCCGGCGGCCTGGATCACCGCGGAGGCGGCGGGCGTACCGGAGACGGCCACTTCGGAGGTAGTGATGTTGAAGAAGCCGCCCGGGTAGCCGGCGGATTCGAAGACCTGCTGGCGGGTCAGGCGGCCGGGGTCGTAGTCCGGGGAGTTCGGGTCGTTGTAACGGTTGTAGAGGTCCTTGTTGGCGCGGAAGGCCCAGTACTCATTGTCGTTGCGGGTGTAGAACTCGGCGTTGTAGTGGCGCTCGACCCCACCGGCGGCACCCTGGTTGCGGAAGGTGGCCGTCTGGATGTCGATGTTTCCACCCGAGCCGATGCTGCTGTAGAGGTTGTCAAAGGAACCGCCGCGGAAGCGGAAATCCCCGCCGGCGGTGATCGACGCCTGGGGCGCATCCTTGAGGATCACATCCTCGGAACGCTCCTGGGAGAGGAAGTGAACCTCGCAACCCTTGCCGTCGCAGACGTCGTCGTACTTGAACTGGATACTGCCGGAAACGATGCGCTCACCAATCTGGAAATCGTCGGCACGGCGGTTGTCGAAGTCCTGCACCAGCAGGGTCATGGCACCAGCGCTTTCGAAGCTGCCGGAGATGTTCTGCACGCTGCTGGCCCAGCCGTCCTGGTCGTTGCCCGCTATATGCAAGGTGCCAAGGCTGTAGAGATCGGCATTGCGGTTGGTGAAATTCTGCGTGCGCAGCTGCAGGTTGCCACCGCTGAAGATCAGGCCGTTTTCGTTAAGCAGGTTACCGGCTCCCAGGTACAGGCTGTTGGCGCTGCCGAGGGTGCCGCGGTTGTTGAGGCTGGCGGCGCTGACGCGCAGGTCCTGGGTGGCGGTCAGGCGACCGCCGTTGTCGAGGGTGCCGCTGCTGATCAGGGTCGTCGCGCCACCGCCTCCAATGCTGCCGCTCTGGCCGATACCGATGTAGCCCGCGCCGAGGGTCAGTGTGCCCAGGCTGCTCAGGCGGCCATCGGCGGTGTAGTTGCCGCTCAGGTTGAGGTCGAGCGTGCCATCACTGGCAATCAGCCCATCGTTGACCCAGTTGCCGCCGCGGCCGACGAAGCTCTGCGCAGCCAGCAGCTGGCCGGTTACGCCCTGGTTGAGCTGGCCGATATCCAGCTCCAGGTTGCGCGCCTGGATGATGGCGTTGTTGGTCCAGCTGGCGGCCTGGTAGGTGAGGCTGCCGTTGGAGGTGAAGTTGCCGCCGGCCTGGCCGGCCTGGGCGAGGTCGATGCCAAAGGTGCCGGTGCCGACGTGGAGCACGTTGCCGCCGCCATTCTGCAGGGCGCCGGTCTGCAGGGTCAGGTCCTGGGTGGCGCTTTCGATACGGCCGAGGTTGTTGTTGAGCAGACCGCCACTGACGATCGTCATCTGGCTCGGGCTGGCCGCGCGCAAGAGGCTGCCGGGCGCCTGGCCGAGCGCGCGAATGGCGCCCAGCACGTTGTGGATGCTGGCCGCGCCGAGGGTCAGGTTACCGCTGCTTTCGATCAGGCCGAACTGGTTGTTCAACGCGCCATTCAGACTGGCATCGAGAGTGCCGGCGCCGATCTTGCCGCCCTGGTCGAGGGCGGCGCCGCCGTTGAGCAGCTGGTTGCCGCGCAGGTAGAGCAGGTTGCCGGCATAGAGGCCGCCGCCCTGGTTGTTGAAATCGGTGGTGCTGATGCGGTTGTCACCGCTGACCGCCGAGAGGTGGCCGGCGCGGTTGTCGATGCCGGCCGTGGCGGTGATATCGATGGCGTTGGCCTGGGTGGTGCCGGCGTTGTTGCTGAACTGGCCGGTGACCAGCTTGAGGTTGCCGTTGGCGGCGTTGATGACGCCACCGCCGCTGTTGTCGAGGCTGGCGCTGCCCAGGTCGAGCTGGCCGGTCTGGCTGATGATGCGACCTTTCTGGTTGCCGACGGCGCCCGCGGCGCGGAGGGTGGTATCGCCCTGGCCCTGCAGGGTGCCGCCGGCGTTGTCGAGGCTGGCGGCAGTGACGTCGAGCTGGCCGGACTTGCTGAACACCAGGCCGTCCTGGCCGTTGAGCAACTCGGCGGTGAGCTGCAGGGTCAGGTCGTTCTGCGCCGCCACGGTACCGCCGGCGCTGTTGTCGAAGCGCCCGGCAAGAACCTTGAGCAGCCCCTGGCTGGCGAGCTGGCCGCCACGGTTTTCCAGGCTGCCGACGCTCAGGTTGAGCGGGCCGCCGCTGGCGATCTTCGAGCCGGCGCCGTTGTTCAGCAGCGCGCCGAGCAGACCCAGGCGCAGAGCGCCCTGGCTGACCAGGCTGCCGCCGCCGTTGTTCAGGCTGGCGGCGTCGTAGTCGATGCTGGCGGCGCTGATCTGCCCGCCACGGTTATCCACAGCCTTGGCGCTGCCGGTCAGGCCGCCCTGGGCGCTGAGCAGGCCGCCGTTGCTGTTGTCCACGTCGCCGCCCACGGTCAGGCCGAGCCCGCCCTGGGTGGAAACGATGCCGCCGGCGTTGTTCAAACTACCGGCGTCGAGAGTGAGGTTGCCTTTGCTGACCAGCGCGCCAGCGCCGTGGTTGTCGAGCGCGCCGCTGACCGTCAGGGCCAGCGCGCCATCGCGGCTGGAGAGTGTGCCGCTGGCGCTGTTGTCCAGGCTGGCGGCGTTGACCGCCAGGCCTTGCCAGCCGGAGAGCAGGCCCTGGTTGGCGTTGCGCAGTGCGTTTGCGTTCAGCACGAGCTGGCCGGCGCTGATGATCCGCCCGCTGTCGCCGTTGTCGAGGGTGCCACTGGCAGTGAGGACGAAGCCCTGGCTGGCGGAGATTTCCCCGCCCCGGTTGTCCAGGTTGCCCAGGCCGTTGATCTGCAGGGCGCCGGCTGCGCTGAGCAGGCCGCCGCGGTTGTCGAAGTCGCCGCGCTGGGCACCGTCGCTCAGGTCGAGGGTGACCTTGCCTTCGCCGATCAGTGCGGCCTGGCGCTGGATCAGTTGGGCGACGATCAGGTGCAGGTCGCCTTTGGCGGAGATTTCCCCGCCGAGGGTGGATTCGAGCTTGCCCCCGCGCAGGGTCAGCGCGCCCTGGCTGGTGATCAGCCCGCCAGGTTTGCCGGCGGCGCTGGCGCCGTTGAGGAGGTTGCCGGAGCCAAGGTCGAGCCCTTGCGCGCCGCTGATCACGCCGTCGCGGTTGTCGAGGTCGGCGGTACTGGCGTCGAGACGGCCCTGGGCGAGCAGGCGGCCGTCGCGGTTGTCGGTGGCGCCGGTGGCCAGCAGCAGGTCGCCGCTGGCGGAAAGCAGCCCGCCCTGGTTGTTCAGGCTGGCGCTGCCGACATCGAGCTTGCCGCCGGCGACCAGCGCGCCGTCGCCGTGGTTGTCCAGCGCGCCCTGGCTGCGCAGCAGCAGGTCGGCTCGGCTGGCGAGGGTGCCGCCCTGGCTGTTGTCCAGGCTGGCGGCAGTGACGCTGAGGCCGTTGTTGCCGGAGAGCACCCCGGCGTTGCTGTTGTTCAGCGCGCCGCTGGTAAGAGTCAGACGGTCGCCGGAGAGAATCTTGCCGCCCTGGTTGAGCAGCGCCCCGGTGGAGATGGCGAAGGCACGCTCGCTGGAGATTTCTCCGCCGCGGTTGTCGAGGCTGGCGACGTTGCGCAGCAACAGTTGGCCGGGGCTGCCGAGCAGACCGCCGGCGTTGTTCAGGGCGCCGCCCTGCAGGTCGAGGTCGACACCGCCCTGGCCGATCAACTGGCCGCCGCCGTGCTGGTCGAGGCCAGTGACCCGCCCATCGATGACGCCGCGGGCGGACAGGCTGCCGCCCTGGCTGTTATCCAGCTGGGCGGTGGCGAGGTGGATGGCGGCGTCGGTGACGATGCGCCCCTGCTGGCTGTTGTCGAGCCTGGCGCCCTGCACGCTGATGTCGCCAGCGGCGCTGAGTACGCCGCCGGCGTTGTTCAGGTCGGCACCGGCGAGGTCGATGCTGCCGTCGCTGAGCAGCTTGCCGCCACGGTTGTCGAGGGCGCCGGCCAGGCGGGAGAACAGCAGGCCGGCGCTGGAGACCGCGCCGCCGCGGTTATCGAGGCTGCCGGCATGGAGGGTCAGGCCGCCCTGGCTCAGCACGGAGCCATTGCCGCTGTTGTCGAGGGCGCCGGCTAGTTGCAGCCAGACGCTCGTCTGGCTGCTCACCCGGCCGCCCTGGCTGTTGTCCAGGCTCTGCCCGGTCACGCTCAGGCCGTCGCGGCCGGCCAGGGTGCCGGCACGGTTGGCGATGCGCTGCACCTGCACATCCAGGCCGGCGTCGCCGATGACCTTGCCGGCGCCGTTGTCCAGGCTGGCAGCCTGCACCGCGACCTTGTTGCGGCTGGACATTTCACCGCCCTGGTTGAGCAGGCCGGTGCCTTTTACCGTGACGCCGTTGTTGGCGGCGACGAGGCCGCCGTTGCGGTTGTCCAGCTGCCCGGCTTCGAGGTTCAGCGCGCCCTGGGCAAGCAGTTCGCCGCCCTGCTGGCTGAAGCTGTCCGCCTTGGCCTGCAGGTCGCCCTTGGCGCTCACGCTGCCCTGGGTATTGTTCACCTGACCGGCATTCAGGCGCAGTGCCGCGCCGCTGTCGAGAGCGCCGCGCTGGCTGTTGTCCAGCTGGCCGACGTCGATCTTCAGCTCGCCCAGGCTGCTGATCACGCCCAGCGCGCTGTTGTTCAGGCTGGCGCCGGAGAGGGTGACGCCCGCATCACCGACCACCAGCCCGCCCCGGTTGTCGAGGCTGCCAGCCTGCACGCCGAGCGCGGCCTTGGCCGAGACCAGGCCATCGCCCTGGTTGTCGAGCGTCTGCTGGACGCGGGCCTGCAGGGTGCCATTGCTGAGCAGGTTGCCCTTGCCGCTGTTGTCGAGGCTGTCGAGGGTGAAGTCCAGCGACTGCTCGGCAGAGAACAGTCCGAGACGGTTGTCCAGCGCGCCACCGGTGACCTGAAGGCGGTTGGCGACGGCCTGACCGTTGCGGTTGTCCAGGCGCGCGGCGTTCAGGTTCAGCTGGTTGCTCGCCAGCAGGCGCCCCTGGCGGTTGTCCAGGCTGGCGGCGCTGACGCGGGTGTCGGCGCCCTTGAGCGCGCCGCCCTGGTTGTCCAGGGTGCCGCTGGCGGTGGCATCGAGGTTGCGGCTGGCGACCACGCTGCCGCTGTTGCGCAGGTTCTGCGCGGTGATGGCCACGTCGCCCTGGGCGTTGCGGCTGTTGTCCGGGTTGACGCCGGCTTCGACCACACCGCTGTTGCTGACCTGCGCGGCGGTCAGCGCAACACGCTGGCCGGCAGCGAGGCTCTGGCTGTTGCTGAGCTGGCCGTTGGCGCTCAGTTCGGCGCTGCCCGTCGCGTAAGTCGGGCCGGTGAGCGCGATGTCGCTGGCCTTGGCGCGCAGGCTGCCGGCGGTGCTGGTCTGCGCCAGGCTCAGTTGGCCATTGGCATCGATCTGGATGTCGCCGCCGCTGGCGGCCATGTTGCCGGCCAGCTTCACGCCCACGCCCTGCTCGGTGCCCACCAGGCGGATGGCGCCGGCGTACATGCCGCCCAGCGCCGAGCTGTCGATGGCCAGTTGCGGCTTGGCGCTGCCGTCATCGGCCTTGGCGCTGGCGGCGAGGGTTTCGGCGTCCACCTGGTTGCGCCCGGCCACCACCGTGAGCTGCTTGGCGTAAAGGTCGGCGTTGAGCTTGGCGCTGCGGGTGATCAGTTCGAACTGGTCGAGGTTGCTGGCGTTGAGGCCGGCGCCTTCGATGGCGATCTCGCCGCCGTCGACGTCGTAGCCGCGCAGGCGCTCGCCGTCCATCATCGGCTTGCCGGTGGTCAGCGTGGCGCGCGGGGTGTTGATGAAGCCGCAGCCGTTGCAGGTGATGCCGTGGGGGTTGGCGACGATGACATGGGCGGACTGGCCGGCCACTTCGGTGTAACCGCGCAGCTGCGAGGGGTTGGCCCCGGTGACTTCGTTGAGGATCTTCTGCGCCGCGCCGCCCTTGAGGTTGGGGTTGCCGACGATGATCCCGCCCAGCTGCGTGGACTGCGTCTTGCCGGTGGCGTTGTTGAGGATCAGGCCGTTCTGCCCGACGTTGTAGTCGGTGAACTTGTTGTGCGAGAGGCCCGCGCCGTTGGGCGTGGCGATGTTCACCACGGGTACGCCATTGCCCGCCGCGCCCAGGTGCGAATTGCCACCGGCTGCCGCGTCCACCGCCAGCTCGGCCGCTGCCGCGACGATGGGATTGAGGATCAGGATGCCGGCCAGGACACTGGCGATGGCTTGATACAGCGGGTGGCGTACGTCCATGTATGACTCCTTCACGACCCTGCAGCGGCAAGGTTGTTCAGATCGAAACTTGACCGGCCGGCTACCGCCGGCCGCATTGCACAGGCAGGGTGCCGGCGCTCAGGAGCGAGCGCCGGCACGCGGGTCAGTCGCTGCCATATTTCGGTGAGCGCGGACCGTACAGCAGGCCCGCCGGCCGCCCGGCCGAAAGCAAGCGCGCGCTGGTCATCCCGGCGATGGGATAACCCGCGTCGTCCACCGAGCTGCTGATGATCTGCTTCGCCGCGGCGGTGATCAGCATGCCGACCAGGCCACCGTTGTTGCCGTTGTTGCCTTCCTCGCTGGAGGCCGTGGCGGAGCCGGTCCACAGCGTGGTGCCGCTCTTGAGATCGACCAGCTTGGCGGTGGCCGTCACGATGGTGGCGCTGCTGATCACCCGGTATTGCGTGCCGTACTCGCTGACCGTGACGTAGAGCCCGGCGTCGGCGCCGTAGATTTCCCGCAGCTTGGCCGGGGACACCTGGTGGATATCCCCGGCATTGCTCAGGCCGTTCTGGCGGAAGGTCTCGTCCGCCAGCGCCACGGGCACCACGTAGTAGCCAGCCTCGGCCAAGGGGTAGGTCACCTGCGAGAGCATGCTGTAGGTCGCCTTCACATCGGGCGATTCGTTCAGCGGCGGCAGCACCAGGATCGAGCGCGGCTTGGCCTGCTTGTATGCCGAGTAATCGACGGTCTTGGTCGGCGCACACCCCGCGAGCAGGGTCAGCAGCGAGAGGCCCATGACGAGCCGGGCAAGGCTGGCGCGCATCATTGGGCACCTCCGCGGGCGTTCTTCAGGAGGAAGTCCATGTAGGTGGCGGACTCCGGGAACAACGCCTTCTCGGTCTCGAATTCGCGAACCGTCTGGTCCTGCTTGCCGAGGCTGGAGTAGAGCAACCCGAGCTGCGCGTGATAGCCCGGCGGCACGGCGCCGTTCTTGGCCTTGATCTTCTGCAGGTCCGCTTCCAGCGCCTCCAGCTGGGACTCCTTCGAGTCGCCGGTGAAGTACTCGTGGACCTGCTCCTGATAGCCTTCCCACTGATACATCGTCTTCTTCCCCGCGCAGCCGCCCAGCGCCAGGGTCCCCGCCAACGCAGCTGCGCAGGCGACTGTCTTGCGTACCATGTCCATGGTCATTTCCTACCTTCCCTGATTCAGTTCTGCGGCTTCCACGCACCGCTGTCGACAGCGTTGACCAGCTTGTTCACCGCCTCGCGCATCGCCAGGTCGAGGACCTTGCCATTGAGCGTGGAGTCGTAGCTGGCGGTACCGCCGAAGCCGATGATCTCGCGGTTGGACAAGGCGTACTCGCCGGCGCCCTGGGACGAATAGACGACCTCGGAGGTGGAGATGTTGACGATGTTCAGCGCCACCTTGGCGTAGGCCACCTGGGTCTTGCCGCGCCCGAGAATCCCGAAGAGCTGGCGGTCGCCGACTTCCTTGCGGCCGAACTCGGTGACGTCGCCGGTCACCACGTAGTCCGCACCTTTCAGGCGCTGCGCCTGGCCCTTGATGGCCGCTTCCTGCTGGATCTCACCCATGTTGTCGCGGTCCAGCACGGTGAACCGGTTGGTCTGCTGCAGGTGGGTGATGAGGATGGTCTTGGCCTGGCCGCCGAGCCGGTCGACGCCGTCCGAGAAGATGCCGCGCATGTAGCTGGAGCGGTTGTCGAACTTGCCGACGGCGATGGGCGAACGCACACCGCTATAGGGGCGGCTGACGCTTTCGACCTGCTGTACCGGCAATGCAGTGGACGTCTCGGTGGCACAGCCCGACAACCCGGCCACCGCGACAGCCGCCAGGATCGGCAGGACTGCATCTCTTACGCTGTGTTTCATGTCACTCTCCTTGAAAAATCAGGCTGGCCAAGGGGCGCCTGGGCGCCTCTTCCTTGGCTCAGAAGAACAGGTCGACGCGGAAATACACCGGGTGCTCGCGGCGCTCGATGATGTCCGGGCGCTCCAGCGAGCGCGCCAGGGTCACGGAGGCGGCGGCGTATTGCCCGCGGGCGCTGAATTCCACGCCGTGGCCGCTCATGCGTCCGGAAAGGCCGGGGTTGTAGCGGCCGTGCTCGATGGCGCCGACGTCGTAGGCGTAGGCCACGCCGTACTCCTGCACCCAGGGCAGCAGCGGCTCCCAGGTCACGGCGCGGCGCCAGCGCAGCTGGTTGCGCCAGTAGTAGCCGGAGTCGCCGGAGAGCGTCTGGTCCTTGAAACCGCGGATCGAACTCAGGCCGCCCAGGCTGATGCGTTGCGGGCTGTAGAGCACGTCCTCGCTGTGCTGGCCGGTGGCGAGGCTCTCGAAGCTGAAGGCTTGGTCCCACAGCGTGAAGGGCTGCAGGTAGCTCAGGGTCAGGCTGTATTTGTTGTAGCGGGCGGTGGGGCTGCCGTGGACGGCATCGGGGTCGTCGTTCTGCGCGCCGAAAGCGCCGACGCCGCGCTGCCAGCCGATGTCGGCGTTGACGAAGGCGCTGCCGACGCGCCGGCCATGGTTGAAGCCCAGGTTGAATTCGCTGAGGTGGGTGCTGGAGACGTCGAGCAGGGTGTCGTCGATGTAGTTGCGCGTGCGCTGGTGGCTGAGGCCGAAGCTGACCCCGGTCTTGCTCACGTCGTCGCGAAACAGCACGCGCTGGGCGCCCAGCTGGTGGGTCTCGTTGTCGCCGTCGTACTTGAAGGCGAAGCCGGCGTCCTCATTGCGCGTGCGGTAGTAGTTGCGGCTGTAGCTGTAGTTGAAGGTCCACCAGCCGTAGGGGACGCTGTACCACAGGCTCTGGTTGTCGGAGTGCCTCCAGTGGTCGCTGACCACGTCCTGGCCGTAGCGCAGGCCGAACTGGTCGGCCAGGCCCAGCGGGCTGTCCCAGTCGAGGCCGACGCCGGCCTGCTGTTCGCCGGAGGTGGAGTCGCCGTTGTTGTCGCGGCTGGCGGAGACGCGCCAGGGCTTGCTGCGCTCGCCCTTGAGCTGCACGCGGCTGCCGCCCACGTCCTTGCCCGGCACCAGTTCCATCTGCGCCTGGCGCGAGGGCAGGCGGTTGATCTGGTCCACCAGTTGCTCCAGGTCGCGCAGGTTCAGGACCTCGCCGGTGGCGCCGGGGAAGGTCATCGCCAGTTCGCGCTCGCTGGCCAGCTCCGACTGGTCGAAGCCCTCGAAGCGGCCCTCGACCACGATGATCTTCAGCTCGCCGCTGGAGAGGTCCTGCTGCGGCAGGTAGGCGCGCGTGGTGACGAAGCCGCGGCTCAGGTAGTTGTCGGTGATGCGCTTGAGCAGCTCGTTGAGCTGGTTCACGCCCAGGCACTGATCGCGATAGGGCGCCAGCAACGCCTCCCGCGCGCGCGCGTCGAGGTGCTCGGCGCCTTCGAGGGTGATGGCGCGGATGGTGAAGCAACGGGTATCCGGCGCGGTGGTGGACGGCGCCTCGGCCGGCGCCTTGCCGGGGAGCTGCTGGAGCTCTTCGAGGCGCTGGCGCTGTTCGCGCAGCAATTGTTCCTGGCGCTGGCGCTGAAGGTCGTTGTCACCCGGCGAGGGGAGTGGCGCGGCAAAGCTTGCCGAGGCACAGCAGAATGCCAGGACGGGCATCCAGCCACGGTGTAGAGCATGCATCCTTACGATCCCTGTCATCTGGCCTGGCGGCCAGTTCATCCGAAAAAACGGATTGGATCATATTTGATACATGATGCCCTTAGGCCACCATCCCGACGAACTGTAATCCATTTCCCAATTTTTGGGAGAAGTGGCGCACAAAAATCAGGTGGCTGCGCAGGTGATTGTCACACTTTGGGCACCAGCGCCGGCAGCAATTGCCGGGAAATCGCCTCGCGCACGGCCGGCAGCAGGGTGGCATTGCCGGCAAGCATTTCTTCCACCAGGCGGCGCAGCGCCAGGGAGCGCTCGGGGGTCAGGCCGCGCACGGCGTATTCGCAGGCCTGCTCGGCGGTGACGGCCGGCGGCACGGCGAAGCCCAACGCCTGCAGGCGTTCGCGGAAATCGTCCTGGTCGATCAGGTCGGCGTGCATCATCGCGGGTCTCCTTGGCGGCGGTGGGGTCTGCCTCGATTCTGGTAAGCCAGACGGGGCACGGCAAGCACCCCGCCGACGGAATGTCCGCGGCGGGCACGCGCAGGTCGTTTTCGGCTAACCGGGGAAGCGGCGCGGCGCGCAGACTGGATTCCATACCCCGCAGCCGGCACCGGCGCCAGTGGCGGGGCCTCGCACACTGAGAGCCTGATCCGGCTCGATTTGTCCCCTGCCGCGCGTCGGGCGCCGCAGGGGATTTTTTTTGTCTGGATTTTCGTAGGAGCGAGGGGGACTTGCTCGCCTATGGGCTGTCCGGTGGCTTCAGAGCGGGGCGGTTCGCGAGCAAGCTCGCTCCTACACGGGGAGGTACAGCGCACGCGTCAGCCCTCTCCCCCGCCCTCTCCCTGAAGGGAGAGGGAGCTGCCAGTGCCGGGTGATGCCACGGCGTCATCGGGCACGGAACCGTCCCCTCTTCCTTCAGGGAGAGGGTTAGGGAGAGGGATAATCCAGGCACGAACTTTCAGAAGAAGCACACAGTTGCTTCGCCAAACTCAGCGCTCGCGCTGCAGCACCAGGATGCGCGAGAGCAGTTCGTCGCGGTCGATGTAGCAGCCCTGCAGGTGCCGCTCGCCGCTGGCCGGGTCGAAGGCGGTGCGGGCGTGCAGGGTGCGGCGGTTGTCGAAGCACCACATCTGCCCGGCGCGCAGCTTCTGTTGCACGCCAAAGCGCGGGTCGCGGGTGAGCGTGAGGAACGCGCGCCAGGCGTGGTACAGCGCGTCCATGCGCTCGGCCGGCGCATCGAAGGGGCCGCGCAGGAAGTTGGCGATGCGGATTTCGCTGATCTCGCCGCGCGCGTCCAGCGCGATCACCGGCGCCAGGCAGCGGTAGTCGCTGCGGCGGTCCTTGTTGCGGAATTCGATGGGCATCTCGCACAGCGTGCGGAAGTCGTCCGGCGCTTCGTCGCGCAGTGCCTGGGCGATGGCGAAGCCGTCGACGAAGAGGCTGTCGCCGCCATCGGCGTCGTTGACCAGGCAGTGCAAAAACTGCAGCCCCGGTTGCAGCTCGCGGGTCGGCAGGTCGGTGTGCAGCGGCAGGTTAAAGGCGGTGTAGGCGTTGCTGTCGGCGGCCTGGGCCTTGGACTTAACATCGAACAGCACGCCGAAATTGGTCTCGCGGATGAAGGCGATGCGCTGGGCGATGCGGTGCAGGGAGCCGGGCGCGGTGGGCACGCCGTCCACGCGGCTGAGGCCGAGGTCGCGCAGGGCGAGCATCCACTCCAGCAGCGCCGTGTCGTCCTCCATCAGCTGGTCGTGCTGGAACACCGGGATGTCGACATCGCGGCGCCAGACGCGGGTGGTCTGGTGCGCGGCCAGGCGCTCCGCGCGGGACTCGTCGTCATAGGCGTGGGCGCGCAGCCAGCCGGGGTCGAAACGGCTGCGGTGGCCGTCCTGCCAGTCGACACACAGCTGGCCCTGGTCGAGGCTGGCGCGGGCCGGGGCGAGGCTCGCCGGCACGTCGATGATCTCCAGCACCTGCTCGCGGGTGACGCTGTAGACGCACTCGCCGCACGGGCAGTTGTCGCGCAGCCACTGATGGTGGAAGGGGCTGACGCGGCCGTCGGCCCAGAGCACTTCCAGACGATTGTCGAGCGGGCGCAGGCTGGCCAGCTCGGCGGTCAGCCGGTAGGTGCGCCAGTCGGCGACGGCGGGGTTGTCCTGCGTGGTCTGCATGCGTTGCTCCTCATCGACTCAGGCTGCGGCGCAAGGCCGCGATCAGGGCGCCGCGCAGGGCATCCACTTCGGCCACGCGGCGAGCGCGCAGGCAGCCGTGGACCAGCCCGGCACCGGGGAAGTAATCCACCGCTACGCCGGCTTCGCGCAGGCGGTCGCGGTACAGCGCGCCGTCGTCGCGCAACGGGTCGAACTGGGCGACGGCGATGAAGGCCGGCGGCAGGCCGCCGAGGTCTTCGGCCAGCAGCGGCAGCGCCAGCGGGTCGCGCCAGTCGGCGGGGCGCGAGAGGTAGGCGGCGAGGTAGCCGTCCACCGCGGCGCTGGTCATCAGCGGCGCGTCGGCGCAGGTGGTGCGCGAGGGTGTGTCGAGGTTGCCCAGCGCCGGGTAGATCAGCGCCTGGGCCAGCGGCAGCGGTTCGCCGCGGCCGCGCAACGCGAGGCACAGCGCGGCAGCGAGGTTGGCGCCGCCGCTGTCGCCCGCCACCGCGACACGGGTTTTATCCACAGCCTCGCCGAGGCCGTCCGCGAGCAGGCGGTGCCACACGTCCAGGCAGTCGTTCAGTGCCGCGGGATAAGGGTGCTCCGGCGCCAGCCGGTAGCTGAGGGCAATCACCAGCGCGCCGAGTTCGGCGGCCAGGGGAATGCAGATCATGTCGTGGGTGCGGGCGTTGCCCAGGACCCAGCCGCCGCCGTGGATGTAGAACACGGTGGGCCAGCCATCGGCCGGCGGCGTGCCTTCGGGCCGGTAGAGGCGCAGTTCGACCAGGCCTTCGGGGTGCGCGTCGCGGACCAGCAGCCCGGGCGGGACCGGCGGGGCGAAGGCGGCCGCCATGCACTCGTAGTTGTCGCGCTGGGCGGCCAGCGTGGGGCCTTCCAGCGGGTGCGCCTGCGTCTCCGCGACGAAGGCCTGCATGGCATCGGACAGCGGATAGCGCCGGCTCATGGCCGCTCAGCCCGGCAGGCCGATGACGCGGCCGACGTAGTCCGGGCGCGGCAATGGGCGATGGGCTTCGGCCAGCGCCAGCACACGCTCCAGCACCACGCCTTCGAAGGGCGCCGAGCGCGCGCCGCCGTCGAGGTTGACGTGCAGCAGCATCTGCTCGCTGGCGGCCAGGGCGAGGTCTTCGTTGGCGCGGTGCAGGCTGTGGAAAACCTGCAGGCGCTTGCGGTCGTGGGCGATCAGCTGGGTGCGCACCTCGACCTGCTCGCCCTCCTTCACCTCGTGCAGGTAGTTCAGGTGCACTTCCAGGGTGAACAGCGAGTCGTTCGTCGCTGCGCGGTGGTCGGCGTCGAGGCCCAGGTGGTCCATCAGGGCGTCGGTGGCGTAGCTGAACAGCAGCAGGTAGAAGGCATCGCGCAGGTGGCCGTTGTAGTCGGTCCACTCGGCGAGGATGGGGGTTTCGTAGGTTTTCAGGGCGTGCATGGTTTCGCGTCCGTCAGGCCCTCACCCCAGCCCTCTCCCAGAGGGAGAGGGGGCGGTTCGGAGCATGTTGAAGTAACGAGGGTAGAACCTGATCAGGATTTCGCGAGCTAGAGCAGGACACGACGAGGAGCAGTCACCGCCTGTTCCTCAACGCCGTCATGCCGACGCGCAGCCAATCCTGGCAGGTTCTTAGTCGGCGAAGGCGAAGCCGTGTTTGGTCTTGGTGTCCTTGATCGCGCCGAGCACCGCCAGCAGGCAGTCGTCGCGGTAGCGTTCCAGCTCGGCGATGCTGCGGCTGCCCTGCTGTTCGGCGGTGCCTTCGACGACGCGGTCGATCAGCGTCTCGGTCAGCTCCGGGGCCGGCAGGTAGGTCCAGGGCAGTTGCAGTGCCGGACCGAACTGGGCCATGAAGTGGCGCATCCCGGCGTTGCCGCCGGCCAGGGTGTAGGTGAGGAAGGTGCCCATGAAGGACCAGCGCAGGCCGGCGCCGAAGCGGATGGCGTCATCGATCTCGCCGGTGCTGGCGACGCCGTCGTTGACCAGGTGCAGCGCTTCGCGCCAGAGGGCTTCGAGCAGGCGGTCGGCAATGAAGCCGGGGACTTCCTTGCGCACATGCAGCGGCCGCATGCCGAGGGATTCGTAGACCTGGATGGCGGCCTGCACGGCGTCGGGCGAGGTCTTCGCGCCGCCCACCACTTCCACCAGCGGCAGCAGGTACACCGGGTTGAACGGGTGGCCGACCACGCAGCGTTCGGGGTGCGTGGCATCGGCATAGAACTCGCTGGGCAGCAGGCCCGAGGTGCTGGAGCCGATCAGCGCATTGGGCTTGGCGGCGGCGCTGATCTTGGCGTGCAGCTCGCATTTCAGGTCGAGGCGTTCGGGGGCGCTTTCCTGGATGAAGTCGGCATCGCGCACGCACTCTTCGATGGTGGCGACGAAGCGCAGGCGATCCTGCGCGGCGCCGGGGGCGAGGCCGGCCTTTTCCAGCGCCGGCCAGGCATTGGCGACGCGCGCACGCAACGCGGCTTCGGCGCCGGGCGCCGGGTCCCAGGCGATGACGTCGAGGCCGTGGGCCAGGGCGCGGGCGACCCAGCCGCTGCCGATGACGCCGCTGCCGAGGGCGGCGAAGGTTTTGATGTGGGTGATGAAGGACATGGCGACTCCAGCGGATAGGGGCGTTGGGCGGGAGCGGGCCGGTGGGCGAACGGGCCCCCTGCGGGGGCATTCGCGGACAAGGTCCGCTCCTACGGGAGCAGTTCGGCGCGGCGGATCAGCGCGGCTTGAGGTTCATCTTCTTGCGCCCTTCGGCCGGGGTCAGGGCGCGGCCGCCCAGGCGCTGGATGATCTCGATGGCGCGCTCGACCAGCTGGCCGTTGCTGGCGTGCACGCCGCGGTCCAGCCAGATGTTGTCTTCCAGGCCGACCCGCACGTTGCCGCCCAGCAGCATGGCCTGGGCAACCATGGGCATCTGCGCGCGGCCGATGCCGAAGCCGGCCCAGGTCAGGCCGTCGGGGATGTTGTCGGCCATGGCCTTCATGGTGGTGGTGTCGGCCGGGGCGCCCCACGGGATGCCCAGGCAGATCTGGATCAGCGGGTCTTCCAGCAGGCCTTCCTTGAGCATCTGCTTGGCGAACCAGAGGTGGCCGGTGTCGAAGATTTCCAGCTCGGCCTTCACCCCCAGCTCGGTGATGCGCTTGGCGCCGGCGCGCAGTTGGGCCGGGGTGGAGACGTAGATGAAGTCGCCGTCGCCGAAGTTCAGGGTGCCGCAATCCAGGGTGCAGATTTCCGGCAGCAGTTCCTCGACGTGCTTGAGGCGCTCCAGCGGGCCGACCAGGTCGGTGCCGGCGCCGAACTCCAGCGGCTGCTCGCCCTGGCCGATCTGCAGGTCGCCACCCATGCCGGCGGTGAGGTTGATGATGACGTCGGTGTCGCTCTCGCGGATGCGCTCGACCACTTCGCGGTAGAGGTTCACGTCGCGGCTGGGCTTGCCGGTCAGCGGGTCGCGGACGTGGCAGTGGGCGACAGTGGCGCCGGCCTTGGCGGCCTCGATGGCGGCGGCGGCGATTTCCTTCGGGGTGACGGGAATCGCCGGGTGCTTGCCGACGGTGTCGCCGGCGCCGGTCACCGCGCAGGTGACGATCACTTCATAGTTCACGGTGGCAGTCCTTCTTCGGGTCGAACGCCTCCACTGCGCGCGGGCAACGCGCAGGGAGTGGCGGGTAGTGGGTTACTTCAGCGACGCCTGGACGGCGGCGAGGCCGTCCTTGCCATCGAAGGTGGTCACGCCCTCGAGCCAGGCCTTGAGCGGCTCGGGGTTCTGTTTCAGCCAGGCCTTGGCGGCATCCACCGGCTGGCTGCGGTCGAGGATCGGCACCATCACCTGGCTCACCTGCTCGCTGGTGAACTTGAGGTTGTGCAGCAGCTTGGCGACGTTGCCGCACTGCGCCTGGTAGCCCCCGGCGGTCATGATCGAGACGGTGGCGGAGCCTTCGTTGGGGCCGAACACGTCGTCGCTGCCGGTGAGGTATTTCATGTCGATCTGCAGGTTCATCGGGTGCGGCTTCCAGCCGAAGAACACCACCCACTGCTTGCGCTTGATGGCGCGCTTGACCGCGGTGAGCATGCCGGCCTCGCTGGACTCGACGATCTGGAAGCCCTTCAGGCCGAACTTGTCCTTGGCGATCATGTCCGCGGTGATGCGGTTGGAACCGCTGCCGGGCTCGATCAGGTAGATCTTGTTGTCCAGCTTGTCCTTGAACTTGGCGATGTCGGCGAAGGTCTTCAGGCCGCCGTCGTAGACGTAGGTGGGCACCGCGTAGGTGGATTGCGCATCGGGCAGGGTCGGCGGGGTGATGACGTCGATCTGCTGCTTGTCGAGGTAGGGCTTGGCCACCGGCTGCATGGTCGGTTGCCAGTAGCCGAGGAAGACGTCGAGCTGCTTGTCGGCCATGCCGGCGAGGATGATCTGTTGCGAGGCGCTGGTCTGCTTGACCTGGTAGCCCAGGCCGCCGAGCACGGCTTCGGCCACGGCGCTGCTGGCCACCACGTCGGTCCAGTTCACGGTGCCCATGCGCACGTTCTGGCACTGGGCGGGCTCGGCGGCCCAACTGGTGGTAGCGGCGAGCATGAGCGCGGCGCAGCCGAGCGCTTGGATCGTTAGCTTCATGACTTCTCCCTCAAGGCCTTTGCGGCGTTGGTTATCGTTGTTGTGTCATGCGGCCCTTCGCGGGGAGCCGTGGTGATCAAATTACGCAGCTGCGGGGGTGGTGAATCGCACTGCGGCGACCAGCTCTTGCACAGCAGCGACCTCCCCGATTGCCAGGGCGACGTCCCTGGTTCATAAGTGTGGGCAGGCTGCCATCAAGCCGCCCTCGAACGCACGGTACCCGCCATGTCCCAAGACTTCTGGTTCCTGCTGTTGCCCGGATTTTCCGTGATGGGGTTCGTTTCCGCCGTGGAACCGCTGCGGGTGGCCAACCGCTTTCGCGGCGAGCTGTACCGCTGGCACCTGATGAGCCTGGACGGCGGCCCGGTGCTGGCCAGCAATGGCATGTCGATGAACGCCGACGGCGGCCTGGAAGCGCTGCGCGAGGGCGACACGCTGCTGGTGGTGGCCGGCTTCGAGCCGCTGCGCGTCTGCACGCCGGCGCTGCTGCACTGGCTCAGGCGCCTGGACCGCGAGGGCGTGACCCTGGGCGGCATCGACACCGGCAGCTTCGTGCTGGCCGAGGCCGGGCTGCTGCAGCGCCAGCGCTGCACGGTGCACTGGGAGGCGCTGGACGCCTTCCGGGAGACTTATCCACAGGTGCAGGCAACCCAGGAGCTGTTCGAGATCGACGGCCCGCGCATCACCTCCGCCGGCGGCACGGCCTCCATCGACCTGATGCTCGACCTGATCGCCCAGGCCCACGGGCCGGAGCTGGCGGTGCAGGTGTCGGAGCAGTTCGTGGTTGGGCGCATCCGCACCCGCCAGGACCACCAGCGTCTGCAGATCGCCAGCCGCTACGGGGTGAGCAACCGCAAGTTGGTGCAGGTGATCGGCGAGATGGAGCGCCACACCGAGCCGCCGCTGACCACGCTGGAGCTGGCCGAGCGCATCCAGGTGACCCGGCGCCAGCTGGAGCGCCTGTTCCGCCTGCACCTGAACGATACGCCGTCGAACTTCTACCTCGGCCTGCGCCTGGACAAGGCGCGCCAGCTGCTGCGCCAGACCGACATGAGCGTGCTGGAGATCGGCGTGGCCTGCGGCTTCGAGACGCCCTCCTACCTGTCGCGCAGCTACCGGGCGAAATTCGGGGTGTGCCCGAGCCAGGACCGGGTGGGGTTGCGCAAGGTGGCGGGCAGCCATGGCGCTGCGGCCAGAAGCCCCTCTCCCCAGCCCTCTAACTAGGCGTCCCCCCCTGAAGGGAGAGGGGGCCGTCCGGTGCCGCCGGCCAGCTCGGGGTTTCGCTGGATGCCGATCAGCCCTGTAGGGCGCATAACGCCTACGGCGTTATCCGCCGCCCTGGCGGGTAACCCGTTCCGGGTGATGCGCCCTACGTGTCTGAATGGCCGCTGCTACCCGGAAAATCCTGCGTGGACGTCAGCCCTCTCCCCCGCCCTGGCTGCGCGCCCCGCTCCGAAGGGACAGGGAGCCTTCCAGTGCCGCCGGCGAGCTCGGAGTTCCGCTTGATGCCGGTCAGCCCCTCTCCCTTCAGGGAGAGGGTTAGGGAGAGGGAGATCGGCGGTACCAAGTTTCAAATAAAGACAGTTGCTCCTACGAAAAGCAAAAGCGATTGGCGATATCTGTGGGATTGCCGTCATTTACCCTACCGGCTGCCGGATGGAGTATGGACGCCAGGCACCCCACCCCTCACCGCCTTTGGAGACCACCATGAGCGAAGCCCGTCCCCCCCTGCCGCCGTTCACCCGCGAAACCGCGATCCAGAAAGTCCGCCTCGCCGAGGATGGCTGGAACAGCCGCGATCCGCACCGCGTGTCGCTGGCCTACACGCCGGACAGCCGCTGGCGCAACCGCGCGACCTTCGTCCAGGGTCGCGAGCGGATCGTCCAGTTCCTCACCGGCAAGTGGGTGCGCGAACAGCAGTACCGGCTGATCAAGGAACTCTGGGCCTTTACCGACAATCGCATCGCCGTGCGCTTCGCCTACGAGTGGCACGACGACTCGGGCAACTGGTTCCGCTCCTACGGCAACGAGAACTGGGCCTTCGATGAGAACGGCCTTATGTTCGAGCGCCACGCCTGCATCAACGACCTCCCAATCAGCGAGGACGAGCGCCTGTTCCACTGGCCGCAAGGCCGCCGACCGGACGATCACCCGTCGCTGAGCGAGCTGGGGCTGTAGAGGTTTATCCACAGATGAGCTGTCGTAGGAGCGGACTTCGTCCGCGATAGATTACCGGCAGCTCGGAACTGGCCTGTTGCACATCGCGGACAAAGTCCGCTCCTACGCGACGGGCAACCGCGGCGCCCACCCCGTAGGGCGCCAGCGTTATCCGCCGCATTGAGCCGGCTCGCACGGCGCTCCCGTAGGAGCGGACCTTGTCCGCGAAAGGCGCCCGCAGGGCGCCCTCGGGGTCAGGCCGGCACCGCCTGGGCGGGCGCGGCAGTCGCCGTGTGGCGCTCTTCGAGGATCATCGCCGCCGCGCGCTCGCCGAGCATGATGCAGGGCGCGTTGGTGTTGCCGCTGATCAGCGTCGGCATGATCGACGCATCCACCACCCGAAGGCCCTTCAGGCCGTGCACGCGCAGGCGCAAATCGACCACTGCCTGCGGGTCTTCGCCCATCTTGCAGGTGCCCACGGGGTGGAACACCGTGGCGGCATAGTCGCGCAGGTGCTCCAGCAGTTGCTCGTCGGTCTGCACCTGCGGGCCGGGGAGCATTTCGGCCCCCCTGATGCGGTCGAACTCCGGCTGGGCGAGGATCTTGCGGGCCAGCTTCACGCCCTCCACCAGCACGCGGCCGTCTTCCTCGTTGGCGAGGAAGTTGTAGTCGATCTCGATGTCGCCACCGGGCTTCACCCGCAGCTCGCCGATGCTTTTGGGCCGCAGCACGCAGGTGTGCACGGCGTAGCCATGGCCCCATTCGAACAGGCGGCCCCGGTGGCTGCGGTAGCCGGGCACGAAGTGGAACTGCACGTCGGCCAGCCCGTCCGCCAGGGGCGTGCGGGCAAAGCCGCCGGCCTCGACGTAGTTGGTGGTCAGCCAGCCCTTCTTCGCCAGCAGGTACTTGAACGGCGAGAGCAGGATCTGCGGTAGCGAGCCGAGGGAGAAGCCCAGGCTCAGCGGGCTCGGCGAGCGCACGGTGACCAGGCCGTCGAGGTGGTCCTGGAGGTTCTTGCCCACGCCGGGCAGGTCGTGTCGCACCGGGATGCCGGCGGCCTCCAGCTCGGCCGCCGGGCCGATGCCGGAGGCCAGCAGGATCTGCGGCGAGCCGAGGGCGCCTGCGCTGAGGATCACCTCGCGGCGCGCCAGCAGGCGTTCGCCATTGCGCAGCTCGATGCCCGTCACGCGATCGCCGTCGAGCAACAGGCGGCCCACCTGGCGATCGGTCAGCACACTGAGGTTGGGACGCTGCAGCGGGGCGACGAAGGCGCGGTAGCTGCTCAGGCGCCTGGCGTCCTTCTGGGTCACGTTGTAGATGCCGACGCCCTCGAACTCGCGGCCATTGAAGTCATCGTTGCGGCGCAGGCCCAGGTGCGCGGCGGCCTGGATGAACAGCTGCGACAGCGGGTTGGGGTCGCGCGGCTTGTCCACCACCAGTTCGCCCAGGGTGCCGTGCAGCGCCGGGTCCTGGCCGAGCAGGTTGCGTTCGGATTTCTTGAAGTACGGCAGCACGTCCTTCCAGCCCCAGCCGGTGCAGCCCTCGGCTTCCCAGCGGTCGTAGTCGGACGCATGGCCGCGGATGTAGATCATGCTGTTCATCGAGCTGGAGCCGCCCAGGGCCTTGCCCCGCGGGCAATGCAGCGAGCGGTTGTTCAGGCGCTTCTGCGGTGCGGAGTAGAAGTTCCAGCTGAACACCTTGCTCTTGTACAGCGTGATGGTGCCGGCCGGGGTCTGCACGCGGGGGCTGGCGTCGCTGCCGCCGGCCTCCAGCAGGCAGACGCGCACGGAGGGGTCAGCGCTCAGCCGGTTGGCCAGCACGCAGCCGGCGGAACCGGCACCGACGATGAGGTAGTCGTAGGTGGAGTCGTTGGAGGGGGACATGGGGGCTCCCTTTGGAGTGTGGCGTGAATGGGTTGAGGGGCAAGCTCACACACCGCCACAACACCCAACCTGTAGGAGCGAGCTTGCTCGCGAACAAACTCACCCGCAGGTCGGGCGTTGGGCGGTTCGCGAGCAAGCTCGCTCCTACGAAAAGCACCGCGCTCGCCGGCTAACTACAGCAATAACCGGGCTCCGTAGGGGGGCTCAATGAGCCTCTTCCAGATCGTCGTGCAGCAGCCCGAGGATCTCGCGCTTCATCTCGATGAACGGGCGGTCCATGACCATGTCCAGCGAGCGCGGGCGCTCGATGGGCACGTCGAGGATGCGCTTGATGCGCCCCGGGCGTGCGCCCATGACGTAGACGCGGTCGCCCAGCAGGATGGCCTCGTCGATGTCGTGGGTGACGAAAACCACGGTCTTCTTGCTGTGGTCCCACACGCGCAGCAGCAGTTGCTGCATCTGCATGCGGGTCTGGCTGTCGAGCGCGCCGAAGGGCTCGTCCATCAGCAGGATCTGCGGGTCGTTGGCCAGTGCGCGGGCAATCGCCACGCGCTGCATCATTCCGCCGGAGAGCTGCTTGGGATAGTTGTTCTCGAAGCGACGCAGGCCGACTTCGTCGAGGTAGTGATCGACGATCTCGCGGCGCTCGGCCGCCGGCATGCCGCGGCGTTTCAAGCCGAACTCGACGTTCTGGCGCACGGTGAGCCAGGGGAACAGGGTGTAGCTCTGGAACACCATGCCGCGGTCGGCGCCGGGGCCGTCCACCAGCTGGCCGCCGACGTAGATGTCGCCCTCGGTGGGTTCGGACAGCCCGGCAGTGAGGTACAGCAGGCTCGACTTGCCGCAGCCCGAGGGCCCGACGATCACCGCGAACTGCTGGTCCGGCACCTCGAAGGAGACATTCTCCAGCGCGCTGAAGGTGCCGCCGTCCGGCGTGCGGTAGCGCAGGCTGACATTCTCCACCCGCAGGCGGGCCGGGTTGGCAGGTTGCTGGCCGGTCACGGCGGGTTCTTCCTGCTTGATCGCTACTGCGCCCATGACGCCACCTTCAGTCGGATGAATCGGAAGAGTTGGTCGGTGATCAAGCCCAGCAGACCGATGATGGCGATCGCCAGGAAGATCACGTCGACCTGGAAGCCGCGCATGGCCTTGAGGCTGATGTAGCCCAGGCCGCTGGAGGCGGCGACCAGTTCGGCGACCACCAGGTACGTCCAGGCCCAGCCCATGGTCACGCGCAGGGTGTCGAGCACGCCGGGCAGCGAGGCCGGGCCGAGCACGTGGAGAACCACGTCGCGGCGGTTGCAGCCCAGGGTGTAGGAGGCGTTCACCAGGTCCTTGGCGACGCCGCGGGAGACGTCGGCGATCATCACCAGCTGCTGGAAGAACACGCCGAAGATGATCACGGTGACGCGCTGTTCCAGGCCGATGCCGATCCACAGGATGAACAGCGGCACGAAGGAGGTCACCGGCAGGTAGCGGATGAAGTTCACCAGCGGCTCGAGGAAGGCCTGGACGATGCGGAAGCTGCCCATCAGCAGGCCCAGCGGCACCGCCACCAGCGAGGAGACGAGGAAGCCGATCATCACCACCTTGACGCTGGCCATCACGTGGGTGGCGAGGGTGCCGTCGCTGGCCAGGCGCAGGCCGGCGGCCAGCACCGCGTCGGGGGTGGGCAGGAACATCGCCGGCACCACGCCGCCATAGGAAAGCCCGGCCCACAGGCCGAACACGAGGAGCCAGCACAAGGTGCCGGCGGACCAGACCAGCTTCAATGGCAGGTCGACCTTGGGCGTCAGGCAACGGCTGAGCCAGGATTGCGAACGACGAGGCATCGCGAATTCCTCCAGGCGAGCGGCGCCGGGCCGCCCGCGGGGACAAGAGAGATGGTTACTGGGAGACGAAGCGCGGGTCGACCAGGTCGTCGTAGCTGACCTCCAGGCGCTTGCCCTGCAGGCCGCTCCAGGTCTCGTTGGCGAGGCGGATCAGGCCCTTGATGTCGCCGGGCTTGCCTGGCGTGCCCACCAGTTGCTCGCTCATCGCCTTGTCGTAGAAGCGCACGCCCTTGGCGGCGTCGGCCAGGGCCTTGGGATCGGCGAGGTAGCCACCGACGCCCTTGGCCATGATCGCGTAGGCCTCGTCCGGGTGTTCCTGGGTGTACTGCACGGCCTTGTACAGGCCGTTGACCAGGGCCTTCACGTCCTCGGGCTGCTTCTCGATCACGTCGCAGTTGAGGGCGACCACGTCGACGATCACGCCGGGGGTGGTGGAGCTGTCCACCAGCACCTTGCCCTGCTGCTTCTCGCGCACCAGCGAGAGGTGCGGCTCCCAGGTCACGGCGGCGGGCACGCGGCCGGCGATGAAGGCGCTGGCGGCGTCATCGGCGGTCATGTTCTGCACCTTGATGTCGGCCATGCTCATGCCGGCGTGCTTGAGCAGGTAGGACAGCCAGAACTGCGAGACGGAGCCCTCGTTCACCGCCACTTCCTGGCCCTTGAGCTGGGCCAGGGAGGTGACGTCCTTGCCCACCAGCACGCCGTCTCCGCCATGGCTGTCGTCCAGCGCGGCCACGGCCTTGAAGCAGAACTTGGGCCGGTACTTGAGGATTTCGTCGATGGTGGAGGCGGAGCCGGAGAGCTGGCCGGACGCCTGGGCCGCCATGTACATCGAGGCTTCCTCGATGGTGGTCAGCTGCAGGTCCAGGCCCTGCTCCTTGAAGTAGCCCAGGTCACGGGCGAGGTACAGGGTGCCGTAGCCGACCCAGGTGGTGTGGCCGATGGACAGGGTGCCGGCCTGGGCGCCAGAGACGGCGGCGAGAGCCAGGGCGGGACACGCGATGGAACGCACGAGCAAGGACTTGATCATGAAGCACTCCCACAGCCGTTTGGCTTTTTTGTTGATGTACTGCGGCAGTGGCCAGGAGGCCGGTAAAACCGGGACAGGGGCGGCATCGGGCTCTATGGCCCAGCGTCTGAAGGCTTTGTCTCGCACCATGTCTGACGGACCGATGGTGGCCGAAGCGGGAGGCTCGGAAAATTATTAAATATGTCGTTGCGCCATAAGAAAAAGCTGCCTTGCGGGCGAAATTGCACCAGTCTGGCGCAGGGAATAGCGCGCGCCCGCGCGGGTTGGTCCGCGCTGCACTATCGTTGATCGCAGCTCTTCTCAAGGAAGTTTTCCAGCATGGTCCTACGCCCGATTCTTACCGCCCTGGCGCTTGCCGTCGGGCTGTCGCTGCACCCCGCTCCCGCTTTTGCCGCTGATCCGCAGGGCCCCGCCCCCACCGAACTGAAGTGGCCGCGGGACTTCGCCCTGGGCGAGCAACACGTGCAGATCTTCCAGCCGCAGATCGAGGGCTGGGACGGCACGCGCATGAGCGGCCGCGCGGCCATCGCCGTGGGCCCGGCGAACGGCGCGCCCACCTACGGCGTGGCGCAGTTCTCCGCCGCCGCCGCCATCGACAAGGCCACCGGGCTGGTGCAGCTCACCGACCTGCGCATCGACAAGGTGGACGTGCCGACCGCTCCGGACAGTGCCAGTACGGTACGCGATGCCCTGGTGGCACGGCTGCCCAAGGACGGCCTGACCGTCTCCCTCGATGAACTGCAGGCCAGCTACGCGGTGAACCAGCAACTGGACCAGCTGCGCCACGTGGAGGTGAAGAACGACCCACCGCAGATCGTCTTCGCCGCGACGCCGACCGTGCTGGTGATGATCGACGGCCAGCCGAACTGGCAGGCGCTGCCCAGCAGCGACTTCCAGCGCGTGCTCAACAGCCGCGTACTGATCCTGCGTGACGCCCAGGGCAACCACTACCTCAACGCCGCCGGCAACTGGTACACGGCGCAAGCCCTGGATGGCAGCTGGCTGGTGCTGAGCAAGCCGCCCAAGGCGCTGCTGCACGCCGAGCAGGTGGCGGAAAAGGCCGGCCCGGTGGACGCCCTGCTGCCCAAGAGCGGCAAGGCGCCGGGCAAGGCTCCGGCCATCCTGGTGGCGACCCGGCCCACCGAGCTGATCGTCAGCGACGGCACCGCGCAGATGCAGCCGGTGGACGGCGTCGCCCTGCTGACGATGCAGAACGCCGACCATGCGGTGTTCGTCGACCCGACCCACAACACCTGGTACGTGCTGGTGTCCGGCCGCTGGTTCAGCGGCCCCGGCGAGCAGGGCCCGTGGCAGTACGTCGACGGCAAGGACCTGCCCGCCGATTTTGCGAAGATCTCGCCCAAGGACCCGAAAGCCAACGTACTGGTGTCGGTGCCCGGCACGCCGCAGGCCAAGGAAGCGGCCATCGCCGCGAGCATCCCGCAGACGGCGGCGGTCTCGCGCAGCAAGGCGACCATGAGCGTCAGCTACGACGGCGCGCCGAGCTTCCAGCCCATCAGCGGCACCAGCCTGCAGTACGCGGTGAACACCCCGACGCCGGTGATCGAGGTGGCGGCCAACCAGTTCTACGCCGTCACCAACGGCGTCTGGTTCGTTGCGCCCAGCCCCACCGGGCCGTGGCAGGTGGCGACCGAAGTGCCGGCGGCGATCTACGGCATTCCGCCCAGCTCGCCGGTGTACTACGTGACCTACGTGCACATCTACTCGGTCACCCCGCAGACCGTGGTGGTGGGCTACACGCCCGGCTATCTCGGCGTGGTGGTCAACAGCAGCGGCACGGTGGTCTACGGCACCGGCTATACCTACCCCGCCTACGTCAGCCAGACCGTCTACTACGGTTATCCGCCCACCTACGGCTACGGCGCGGGCTTCGCCGTGGGCGCGCTGACCGGCTTCGCCTTCGGCTACGCGGCGGGGGCCTGGTGGGGCTCGCCGGAACCCTACTGGGGGCCGTACTGGGGCCCCTATCCGCACGGCGGCTGGAGCTACGCCAACATCAACCAGGCGAACTTCTACGGCCGCTGGGGCCAGGGCACGGTCAGCCACGCCTATGGCTACAACGGCTGGACCGGCACCCAATGGCAGGGCAGCTCGGCGGTAGGCTACAACCCCCGCACCGGCACGCACTTCCAGGGCGCGCAGGGCGCGGCGTTCAACCCCTACAGCGAGAACGCCGCCGCCGGCCGGCGCGGCTCGTTCGCCAATGCCTCCACCGGCATTTCCGGGGCCGGCCGCAGCGGCGTGGCGGCCCACACCGACAGCGGTGACTTCGTCGCCGGCCGCCAGGTCGCCACCCACAACGCCCAGACCGGCCGCACCACCGTGGCCGAACGCGGCGTGTCCGGCGACGTGGACGACGGCCGCGGCAGCTACGACCACGACAGCCGCGGTGTCTCCTACAACCGCCGCACCGGCAACGCCGTGGCCTGGAAGAACGGCGACGTCTACGCCGGGCATGACGGCAACGTCTACCAGCACACCGACAGCGGCTGGCAACAGCACACCGACAACGGCTGGCAACCGGTGCAGCCCAACCAGAGCAACGTCCGTAACCAGCTGGAGCAGCAGTACCAGTCCCGCCAGCTCGGCCAGCAGCGCTTCCACCAGACCCAGCGGCAATGGGGCGGCGGCGGCTTCGGTGGCGGGCATTTCGGCGGTGGTCATTTTGGCGGCGGCTTGCGGCGCTGACCCTGTGGGCAAGGTTTTCCACAACTCCTGCGGCTGTGGAAAACCTCCGCTGGTCGGTTGAGAAACTTATCCACACGCCTTGCCCTTCCCCGCGCGCCCTCGGCAAGATGCCCCGATCAACCACTATCGCGGGGTCGCCGTGACCGCTCTGTTCCAGGCCCTCTGGCCGTTGTTCGCGCTGATCGTCGGCGGCTTCGTGCTGCGCCGCAAAGGTTTCCCCGGCGAGGCCTTCTGGCCGGCGGCGGAGCGGCTCAACTACTTCATCCTGTTCCCCGCGCTGCTCGCCAGCAGCCTGGCCAGCGCCCCGCTGAACGATCCCGGCCTGGCCCGGCAGGCGCTGGCGGTGGTGCTGGGCCTGGGCATCGCCTGGGTCGCCCTGCTGCTGGTCAAGCGCCTGCGCGGCTGGAATGCCGCGCGCTTCGGTGCGATCGCCCAGGGCGTGCTGCGTTTCAATACGTACCTGGGGCTCGCCGCCGTTGGCAGCCTGTACGGCAAGCCGGGGCTGACCCTGGCGGCGCTGATGCTGGCGCTGATGGTGCCGACGGTGAACGTGATGTCGGTGTGGGCGCTGACCGCCGAACGGGGCATCAGCCTGCACTCGCTGCTGCTTCCCATCGTGAAGAACCCGCTGATCCTCGCCTGCGTGGCGGGCGCGCTGCTCAACGTCACGGGCATCGGCCTGCCCGGCGGCAGCGACCGGCTGTTCAACCTGCTCGCCGTGGCCAGCCTGCCGCTGGGCCTGCTGTGCGTGGGCGCAGCGCTGCAGCCGCAGGAGCTGCGCGCGGAAGCCTCGGCGCTGGGCTGGAACTGCGCGATCCGCCTGCTGGCCATGCCATTACTGGCCTTCGCCATCGCCCGTCTGCTGGCCCTGCCGACGCTGGAGAGCGCGTTGCTGGTGATGTTCTTCGCCCTGCCCACCGCCCCGACCGCCTACGTGCTGACCCGCCAGCTGGGCGGCGAAAGCGGCCTGATGGCGGGGATCATCACCCTGCAGACGCTGCTGGCCGGCGCCAGCCTGCTGCTGGTGATGGGGCTGATTCAGGCCTCCGCCTGAAGAAAGACGGCGCGTAGGAGCAACGGCCTTCTTCCGGGAGTCCGTGCCGATGCATCCCCCTCACCCTCAGGGAGAGGTAGCGGCCCGAGCCGCCTGACGCCGAGGTTTCATCCTGCGCGAACGGTCCCCTCTCCCCCCGGGAGAGGGTTAGGGTGAGGGCCAGCCCGAGCGCAGAGATATCTCGCAGGAGCGGACTTTGTCCGCCACAGGTCCGCAACGCGCCGGAAGCCATCGCGGACGGAGTCCGCTCCTACACAAGCTGCCGGAATCGCACGGACCTGTAGGAGCGGGCCGCGCCCGCGAACGCCGGTCATGCCGCTGGCCTGCATCCGGATCGCGGGCATGGCCCGCTCCTACAAAAACCGTCGGATCAGCGGGAATTCCTGCGAAAGCCTGTTGAAAGCTTGACCCCCTAGCATCGCCGCCTCGGTCCTCCCGGCCGGACCTGCCTTCGCGCAGCGTACAAAAACAACAATCGGTGATCGCCTATGCCCCGCTTCCTGTCCCTGTCCGCCCCGACTCCGTCCGCACCGCGCGTACTTATCCACAGCCGCTGCTGAACCCGCGCCGACCCGGAGTTATCCCCATGCTGACTTTCCTCGCCTTCGCCATGGTGGCGACCTTCATGTTCCTGATCATGACCAAGCGGCTCTCGGCGCTGATCGCGCTGATCCTGGTCCCGATCGCCTTCGCCCTGCTCGGCGGCTTCGCCAAGGGCCTGGGGCCGATGATGCTGGACGGCATCCGCACCCTGGCGCCCACCGGCGTGATGCTGATGTTCGCCATTCTCTACTTCGCCATCATGATCGACTCCGGGCTGTTCGACCCGGCGGTTCGGCGCATCCTGCGCCTGGTGAAGGGCGACCCGCTGAAGGTGTCGATGGGCACCGCCGCGCTGGCGATGATCGTCTCGCTGGATGGCGACGGCTCGACCACCTACATGATCTGCGTCGCCGCCGTGCTGCCGCTGTACAGCCGCCTGGGCATGAGCCCGCTGCTGATGGCGTGCCTGATCATGCTCTCCAGCGGCGTACTGAACATGACCCCCTGGGGCGGCCCCACCGCCCGCGCGGCCAGCGCATTGCACGTGGACCCGGCGGACATCTTCGTGCCGATGATCCCGGCCATGCTCGCCGGCATCGCGGCGATCTTCGCCCTCGCCTGGGTCTACGGCAAACGCGAGCGCGCGCGCCTGGGCGAGCTGCACCTGCCCACCGACCACGAAGCCATGGCGGAGGTCAGCGTGTCGCAATATCCCGACGCCCGCCGGCCGAAGCTGCTGTGGTTCAACGCCGTGCTCACGGTGATCCTCATGGGCACCCTGATCGGCGGCCTGCTGCCGATGCCGGTTCTCTTCATGATCGCCTTCGGTATCGCGATGATCGTGAACTATCCCTGCATCATCGAGCAGAAGAAGCGTGTCGGTGCCCATGCCGAGAACGTCCTGGCGGTGGTCTCGCTGATCTTCGCCGCCGGCGTCTTCACCGGCATTCTTTCCGGAACGGGGATGGTCGAAGCCATGTCGAAAAGCCTGTTGGCGGTGATTCCGCCAGCACTGGGGCCCTACCTGGCGTCCATCACGGCGCTGGTGAGCATGCCGTTCACCTTCTTCATGTCGAACGACGCTTTCTACTACGGCGTGCTCCCGGTACTCTCCCAGGCCGCCGCGCAGTACGGCATCACCCCGGTGGAAATGGCCCGCGCCTCCATCGTCGGCCAGCCGGTGCACCTGCTCAGCCCACTGGTGCCGTCCACCTACCTGCTGGTGGGGCTGGCCAAGGTGGACTTCGGCGACCACCAGCGCTTCACCCTCAAGTGGGCCGTGCTGGTGTGCCTGGCGATCCTCGCCGCGGCCCTGCTGCTGGGCCTGTTCCCTCTCTTTAACGACTGACTTCGAGTACCGCTCACATGGATTGGCTGACCAGCCCTGAAATCTGGATTGCGTTCTTCACCCTGACTGCCCTGGAGATCGTCCTGGGCATCGACAACATCATCATGATTTCCATCCTGGTCGGCCGCATGCCCAAGCACATGCAGCCGCGCACGCGCTTCTTCGGGCTGGCGCTGGCGATGGTCACGCGCATCCTGCTGCTGCTCTCGATCACCTGGGTGATGCGCCTGACCGCGGACCTGTTCCACGTGTTCGAGCAGGGCATTTCCGGCCGCGACCTGATCCTGTTCTTCGGCGGCCTGTTCCTCCTGTGGAAAAGCAGCACCGAGATCTACCACGGCCTGGAAGGCGAGGACGAAGCCGAGGGCGAGCCGAAGAGCGTGATGGGCGGTTTCATCGGCACCATCATCCAGATCGCCATCATCGACATCGTGTTCTCCCTGGACTCGGTGATCACTGCCGTGGGCATGGTGTCCAACGTGCCGGTGATGGTCGCGGCCATCGTCGTCGCGGTGCTGGTGATGATGCTGGCGGCCGGCGCCATCAGCGACTTCATCGACAAGCACCCGTCGCTGAAGATGCTGGCGCTGTCGTTCCTCATCGTGGTCGGCACGGTGCTGATCGCCGAGGCCTTCGAAGTCCACGTGCCCAAGGGCTACGTCTACTTCGCCATGGCCTTCTCGCTGGCGGTGGAAGCGCTGAACATCCGCATGCGCACCGCGCGCGGCAAAAAGGAAGACCCGGTGAAGCTGCGCAAGGACATCCCGGGCCAATAGGCCGCGCACGCTGTCCACAGGAGTGATCCACAGGGCCGTGGAAAAACCGGGCTATCCACAGCCCAGTTTATTCACAGGCGGCTTTTTCCCGCAGCGCCGTCAGGGCGGGCGACCGGCTCCGGCCAGTTCAGCACGCCCTTGTCGTTGAAGCGCACGGTGCCGAACAGCCCGCCGGCCAGCTTGCCATTGATCTCGTAGGGCATGCCCTGCCGCGGCGCGCCGCCGGACAGCCCCCAGGCCTGGCGGAAGGCGGAGAACGCCGAAATGCTCACCGGCACGCTGATCACTTTCTCGCCAAAGCGCGGCACCTGCCCGCTGGCGTCGCTCACCCCGCTGGCCAGCGGCTGGCCATTGACCGACAGGTCCAGGGCGATGCCGTTGTAGTCGATGGCCTGGTCGTTGGGGTTCTGCACCCGCAGCTTCACCGTGAAGCGCGCCTCCATGCCCTGGCCCGTGGCCGGCTCCAGGCCGACCAGATCGATGCGCAGCGGGTCGCGTGTACCGAACAGGCTGCTGCAGGCGCCCAGCGCCAGCAGCAGGGTCATCAGGGCAATACGGCGGGCAATCGCCATGCTCTCTCCTTATCCATTCATTTGACGGTGGCGGGCCGCAGCCGCCACACCGTATTACCCACATCGTCGGCCACCAGCAGACCGCCGAACTTATCCACAGCCACCCCGACCGGTCGCCCCATCGCCTCGTCATTCTCGTTGACGAAGCCATCCAGCACCGTGATCGGCTGGCCATTGGGCTTGCCATCGCCGAAGGGCACGAAGATCACCTGGTAGCCGCTGCGCGGCTTGCGGTTCCACGAGCCGTGCTGGCCGATGAACACCCCGCCACGATAACGCTCCGGCAGCAGGCTGCCCTGATAGAAGGCAAGGCCGAGGGAGGCGGTGTGCGCGCCCAGGGCGTAATCGGGGACCAGCGCCTTTTCCACCTGGTCCGGGCGGGGCGGGTCGACGCGCTTATCCACATGCTGGCCGTAATAGCTCCAGGGCCAGCCATAGAAACCGCCGTCCTTCACTGACGTCATGTAGTCGGGCACCAGGTCGTTGCCCAATTCGTCGCGCTCGTTCACGGCTGTCCACAGGGCGCCGCTGTTGGGTTCCCAGCCCAGCCCATTGGGGTTGCGCAGGCCGGAGGCGAACAGGCGCACGTGGCGGTTGGACAGGTCGATCTGCAGGATCGCCGCGCGGTTCTTCTCGGCGTCCAGGCCGTTCTCGCCGACGTTGCTGTTGGAGCCGACGGTGGCGTAGAGGTAGCGGCCGTCGGGGCTGGCGAGGATGTTCTTGGTCCAGTGATGGTTGATCGGCCCGCCCGGCAGGTCGACCACCTTTTCGGCCGGGGCGCTGATCGTAGTGTCGCCGGTCCTGTAGGGGAAACGCACCACCGCGTCGGCATTGGCCACGTACAGCCAGTTATCCACAAGGGCCATGCCGAACGGCGAGAACAAACCCTGCAGCAGCACGCTGCGCTGTTCCGGTACCCCGTCGCCATCGGCGTCGCGCAGCAGGGTGATGCGATTGGCGCTGGGCACCTGGGAGCCAGCCTTGGCCATGAACTTGCCCGCAACCCAATCCTTCAGGCCTTCCGACTTTTCCTTGGGCGGTGCCGAGCTCTCCGCCACCAGCACGTCGCCGTTGGGCAGCACGTACAGCCAGCGCGGGTGATCGAGCTTGTCGGCGAAGCGCTGCACCTCCAGCCCTTGCGCGGCGCGCGGCTTCCGGTCGACGGGCCAGCCGGTGGCGGTCGCGACATTCACGGTGGGCAGCAGGCTGCTTTGCGGTTCCGGCAGCTGCGGTTGCGGTCCGGTGCCGGCGGTGAACGGCAGGGCGGACTTGTCGCCGCAACCGACCAGGGCCAGTGCGATCAGCAGGGGGGATGACCATCGCATGGGACTACTCCTCGGCCTGTAGTGAGTTTCTTTCAGGAAACGGACGGCAGTCTAGACATCCCTTCCCTTGAGTCCGTGCGAAATAACCGACGCAAAGGCTCTCGCGTCCACGTCTGATCGGCTTTACTGACAGACAGGATTCCCGGCAAATCAGCGATTTGGCGAACCCTCAAGGAAGAACGAGGGTCTACCATGACAGTCTTGTGACAATCGCCTGAGCGTTGCCGTGTCCTTCTCGGCCCTCCGCGCTGTCTGTACGGAGCCGCGGGCGAGGTCGTTACAGGGTCCGTCGACGGACGCACCGCCCACGGGCCCGCTTGAGTGCGAGGGGGCCCGACATGCTCAAACTGCTCGATCTGCTCTCTGCCGTCGCCCTGTTGGTGTGGGGCACACACATCGTCCGCACCGGCATCCTCAGGGTGTATGGCAGCAACCTGCGAAAAATCCTCAGCCGCAGCGTGGAAAAGCGCCCGCTGGCCTTCGCTGCCGGCATCGGCGTCACCGCCCTGGTGCAAAGCAGCAACGCCACGGCGCTGCTGGCCACCTCCTTCGTCGCCACCGGCCTGATGGCCCTGGCGCCCGCGCTGGCGATCATGCTCGGCGCGGATGTCGGCACGGCATTGATGGCGCGGGTGCTGACCCTGGACCTGTCGTGGCTGTCGCCGTTGCTGATCTTCTTCGGGGTGATTTTCTTCCTCGGTCGGCAGAAATCGCGCCTGGGCCAGTTGGGCCGGGTGTTCATCGGCCTGGGGCTGATCATCCTCGCCCTGCAGCTGATCGTCGCCGCGGCCGAGCCGATGACCCAGGCCAAGGGCGTGAAGGTGCTGTTCTCCAGCCTCACCGGCGACGTGATGCTGGACGCCCTGACCGGCGCCCTCTTCGCGATGATTTCCTATTCCAGCCTGGCCGCCGTGCTGCTCACCGCGACGCTGGCGGCGTCCAAGGTGATCTCGCTGAAGGTGGCGCTGTGCCTGGTCGTCGGCGCCAACCTGGGCAGCGGCATCCTGGCGATGATCAGCGCGTCCTCGCAGAACGCCGCCGGCCGCCGCGTGGCGCTGGGCAGCCTGCTGTTCAAGGTGGCCGGCTGCGCCCTGGTGCTGCCGCTGGTGGGCCCGCTGGCCGCATGGATAGACCATTGGCAGTTCAGCACCGCCGAGCTGGTGATCGCCTTCCACGTGCTCTACAACACCACCCGCTGCCTCGCCTGCCTGCCGCTGACCGGACAGATGGCAGCGTTCTGCACACGCATCATGCCCGACCGGCATTCGCCGGAAGACACCGTGCGCCCGCGCCACCTGGACCCGGCCGCGCTGGATACGCCGAGCCTGGCGCTGGTCAACGCGGTGCGCGAAACCCTGCGCATGGGCGATATCGTCGAGCACATGCTGAACAACCTCATGGAGGTTATCCACAGCGGCGACCCGTTGCTGGGCAAGCAGATCCGCAAGCAGGACGACGATGTCGACGCCCTCTACACCGCGATCAAGCTGTACCTGGCGCGCATGCCGCGCGAGGACCTGAGCGAGGCGGATAGCCGGCGCTGGGCGGAAATCATCGAGCTGGCGATCAACCTCGAGCAGGCCGGCGACATCATCGAGCACATGCTCGGCGCCGTGCAGGACAAGAAGACCTCGCGCAGCCGCTCGTTCTCCGACAACGGCCTGGAGGAAATCACCGTACTGCACGGCCAACTGGTGGCGAACCTGCGCCTGTCGCTGTCGGTGTTCCTCAATGGCGACCAGGAGGGCGCCAGGCGCCTGCGCCGCGCCAAGCAGCGCTTCCGCCTGCAGGAACGGCGCTTCGCCCACTCCCACGTCGACCGCCTGCGCCAGCAGGTGGTACAGAGCATCGAGACCAGCTCGCTGCACCTGGACCTGATCAGCGACATGAAACGCTTGAACTCGTTGTTCTGCGCCATCGCCTATGCTGTTCTGGACAACCCCGATGCCAGCACGTCGGCAATCGGCGAGCCTGTGGAAGACGACGACGTCGCCCCGCGCGAGGTCGAGGCGGTACAGGATCACCAGCGGCCGGCTTCGCCCGGCTCCAGCGCGACGGGTTGATGGCCGCAGGGCCTGGTAGAGCGTTCTCTCGGCGCGCTCGTCAGCCCCTGCGAAGTCCTGATATCACGACGCCCAGGGTTCGGGCAGAATCCGCCGCCATGGAAGCAAGCACTCATCCCCAACGCCCGCCTTCGGTCAGCGCCAGCCTGACCCAGGCCATCCTGCTGGCGGCTGTGCGTCTCGGCCTGAACCGTGATGCGCTGCTGGCTGCCAGCGGCATCCAGGAATCCCAGCTCGGCGACCCGGACGCGCGCATCGATTTCGCGCTGCAGGAGCGCATGTGGCAGTCGATCCAGACCGACCTGCCGCATGACGAACCGGGCCTCGCGATGGGCCGCGCGTTATCGCCCGCCTCGTTCAGCGCGCTGGGCTTCTTGCTGCAGTCGAGCATGACGCTGGGCGATGCCCTCGAATCGGCCATGCGCTACCAGCGCCTGGTGGGCGAAGGCGGCCAGGTGGCCATCGAGGCGCAGGCCGAGATCATCTGGGTGACCTACCGCCCGCTGAACCCCGACCCACCCGCCACTCGCGCCCGCGCTCTCGCGCTGCTGGGGTTCTGGGCGCGCCAGCTGCGCGCCTTGCTCAACGGTCTTGAACTGGCGGGATGCCGGTTTATCCACAGCCAGCCGGACAGCCTCGCGGACTATGAGAAAGCGTTCGGTTGCCCGCTGCACTTCGATGCACCGGACTACGCCCTGGGATTGCCCAGGGCCCTGATCGATGCGCCGCTGCCGCAGGCCAACCCGCCGTTGCGCGACCTGTTGCGCCAGCATGCCGAAGGCCTGCTCGCGCGCCTGCCCAGCGCCAGCATTAGCGGACGCGTCGTGGCCCTGCTCGGTGAACAACTCACCCGCGGCGAGCCGGGACGCGCCGCCGTGGCCAGCGAGCTGGGCCTGAGCGAACGCACCTTGCAACGCCGGCTGGCGGAGGAAGGCAGCAGTTATCAACAGCTGCTGGCCGATACGCGCCGGCAATTGGCCGAGCGTTACCTGGGCGAAGGCAACCTGCCGGCCACGGACATCGCCGCCCTGCTCGGGTACTCCGAGCCCAGCGTGTTCTTCCGCGCCTTCCGCCACTGGACGGGGCTGACACCCGGCGAGTACCGCCAGCGGCGGCGGCAGACCGCGCGGTAGCGCCGCTCGCCCGAAGGCGAATGCAGAGCGCTGGTCACAGGCTTTTCAACAGACTTGTCTACAGGTTATCAACAGACCGGCGGGGTCAGCCGTTCGGCCCCCGCGCCGCCAGATAAGCCAGGAAGGCTTCACGGCTGGAATAGCGCGGCTCGTAGCCGAACTCTTCCTTCAACCGGCGGTTATCCAGCACGGGTCGGTAGCGCAGGTAATCCACCTGTTCGGGACCGAAGCGCGACAGCCCCAGCGGCTTGAGCAGGCCCAGCCCTACGCGCATCAGGCTTGCCGGCAGGGGACGATAGGGTTTGTTGAGCAGCGCGGCGATCTCCCGCAGCGACAACGCACCATCGCCGGCGAGGTTGTAGATGCCCTCGCTGCCGCGCTCGAGCCCCTGGCGAATCACGTTGACCACGTCCTGGTCCCAGATGAACACGAAGCGGCTGCGATGCCCCAGCACCCCCACCAGCGTGGGTCGGGCGAAGAGCTCGGCCAACGGGTTATGCACACGCCGGCCCAAGATGGTGCCGGGGCGCAGTATCAATTGCTTGAGCTGTGGATAACGTTCCCGCGCGTTGGCCAGCAGTTGCTCGATCTCCTGCTTGCACCGGGCGTGTACCAGGTGTGGATGACCGCGCAGCGGGTGCGATTCGTCGATCCACTCGGCGTTGTCGCGGTGGAAGCCGTAGGCCGCCGCCGAACTGGTGACGATCAGTTGCTGGACGCCGGTGTCGCGCGCCGCCTCGATCAGCGCCCGGGTGCCACCCACTTCGATGAGGTGGCGTTTGTGCGGGGTCATCTCCCGCGGCGGGTTGACCACCGCCGCGAGGTGGACGATGGCATCGGGCTTCCAGTGCTCCACGCAGGCCCGCGTATGCGCGGCCACGCTCAGGTCGAGGGTGACCGGCTCGATGTTCGGCCGCAGGCCCTGCGACTTGATGCGCTGCATGTCGGCGGCAATGAGCGTCCAGTCCAGGTGCTGGACGGCCAGTTCATTGAGCAGGCTCTGCCCGAGAAATCCCGCGGCGCCGGTAATCAGGACACGCATGCAGCCTCCAGAGCGTTCCGCGTGGAACGAACGACGGGGTCCACCACTGAGGGTAGATGATCTGAGCGTAGTGGCGCGCTCGGGCAGCGACAGTGACCGCGCAAGCCAGCCGCCGTGACCGATGATGCCACCCGACAAAGGTTGAACGCGGTGGGTTCGCGCCGGTCAATCCGCTATCCTCACGGCTTTGCGTCCAGGCACACCGCTCATGCGTTGGTTGTTCGTCCCCCTGTTGTCCCTTCTGCTCAGCGCCTGGTCCCATGCCGACCAGCGACAGACGGTCGAGGCCTACCAGCTGGAGAACGGCATGGGCGTACTGTTCAAGCCCACCCGCGAAAAGGGTCACGTGGCGATCCGGCTGATCGTCGGGGTCGGCTTCGCCGATTTCAGCTGCCGCGAGCGCCAGCTGCCGCACCTGATGGAGCATCTATTCTTCAGCGGCCTGGACGGTGGCGACGAGGCGGACCTCGAAGCACGCATGCAGTCCCTCGGCGGCCAGTGGAACGCCTACACCAGCGAGGGCGACACCGCCTTCGTCGTCGAAGCCCCCGCCGCCACCCAACGCCAGGTGCTGGACCTGCTGCTGGAAATCATCACGCGCACCCAGCTCGATGCCCGCAAGATCGACTCCGCCAAGCAGGTGCTGGTACGCGAGGACGGCGGCCACTATTCGCACCTGCAGCGCTGGCTGGACCACCAGAACGTCAGCCGCGCCGGGCAGGAGCAGTTGGCCGTGGAACTGGGCCTGGCCTGCGCCGAGCGCGCGCCTGTGGATAACCTCACCCAGGCCCAGCTGGAGCAGCTGCGCAAGGACTGGTACGTCCCCAGCAACATGACGTTGATCATCGTCGGCGATCTCGACCCGCGCCTGCCGATCTACCTGAACCGCACCTATGGCGCCCTGGTGGACCACGACACGCCAGAACGTCGCGAGCTTCCGGAAATGAAGAGCGGTGCCGCGCGCCAGCGCAACCTGACCACCGGATTGTTCGGCGAGAGCGCGGTGCTGCACTGGATCTTCCCGGAGCCGGCGGACGCCGACGGCGCCACGCTCGACCTGCTGCAGGCCTACCTCAACGATGCGCTCTATACCGAGCTGCGCGTACGGCGCGAACTGTCGTACGGGCCCTGGAGCGAACGAACCGCCTGGGCCAACCAGGGCTTCATCAGCCTCAACGCGGATGTCGAACGAGACGCACAGGACGTCACGCAAAAAGCCCTGCGCGAGCTGATGGAGAAGATCCGCCACGAGGGCCTCGATGCCCAGCGTTTCGCCCGCATCCAGCGCGTGGCGCGCGCGCAGTTGGCTTGGAGCACGCCGGGTAGCTCGTCACTGGCGGATTATTACTGGGGTTCGCTGGCCGATTTCGACGATGGCAAGTTCCCGGACGAAGACAAGCGCCTGGCGAAGGTCAGCCTGGCCCACGCCAACGAGGTGGCGAAGCTGCTGTTCAAGGATGAGGGGTATCTGCGCATCGAGAAGCCGCTGCTGGATGACGACATGGTCTATCCACTGGCGGCGCTGGGGGCGTTGATGCTGGCGGTGCTGCTGGGGCTGGCGCTGCGGCGCCGGCGGGGCTGAACCCCGCCGCCGCCGTTCAGGCGTCAGAGTGCGAGACGGCGAATGACCTGGCAGGAATCGTCCGGGTCGATCTGGGCGCGGAAGCCCAGTTCACGGGCCATGTCGCGCATGTCGCGGTCCATCGACGAGTCGATCGAATACATCTGGTGGAAGCCATTGCGCTTGGCCACGTCGATCAGGTGGCGCATCAGCGCGACGTCCAGGCCCAGTTGCTTGAACTCGTCGGCAATGGTCACCGCGCATTCGCACTGCTGTTTGTCCACCGCCGCGTAACGGCTGATGCCGACTTCGCGCAGTTCGCCGTCCACGTGGGTCAGGGCGATGAAGGCCATGGTGGTCTGGTAGTCGACGTCCATCAGGCGATCGAGCAGCTTGTCGTCGATCTTCACTTCGCCGTGGAAGCGGAACTTGCGGGTCATGGGGGACAGGCGTTCGAGGAACAGGCGCTCGCGCTCGCGGTCTTCCGCGCGCAACGGGCGGATCAGCACGTGGCTGCCGTCTTCGAGGGTTTCTATCCAGTGATCGGCGCCGACAGCCCCGAGGGCTGCGAGCTCGGCTGTGGTGTGGGTGATCATGACGCGTTCTCCGCTGGCGAAGAGGGATTGGGTTGACCCTATCCTTCTCCTGCCGGCCCCGGGCAGGCCTGACATAAGTCAATGCCACCCGGAACCGTGCTGGGGCAGAACGTCGCAGCCGTCCTCAGGCGCTGCCGACCAGCGCGCCGGCGCGGATGCGCGCGCCCTTGCGGAACAGCACCAGCGTGGCCAGCAGGCCGAGCAGCGCCGCGCCGCTGAGCCAGATGCCCGGCGCGGCCTTGTTGTCGAGGACGTGGATGAGCCAGGTGCACACCGCCGGGGTAAAGCCGCCGAAGGTGGCAGTCGCCAGGCTGTATGCCAGGGAGAAGCCGGTGGTGCGCACATCCGCCGGCATGACCTCGGTGAGCGCGACGACCATGGCGCCGTTGTAGCTGCCGTAAAGGAAGGACAGCCACAGTTCCACTTCCAGCAGGCGGGCGAAGCTGGGCTCGGCCACCAGCCAGGACAGCATCGGATAGGCGGTGACCAGCGCCAGCACGGTGGCAGCCAGCAGCAGCGGCTTGCGGCCGATGCGGTCGGACACGGCGCCCATCACCGGCAGCCAGACGAAATTGGAAAGGCCCACGCACATGGTCACCAGCAGGCTGTCGAAGTCCGACAGGTGCAGCTCGTTCTTGCCGAAGGTCGGGGTGTAGGCGGTGATCAGGTAGAAGGACACGGTGGTCATCACCACCATGGCGGTGCCGGCCAGCACCAGGCCGAAGTTTTCGCCGATGGAGCGCAGCACCTGGCCCAGGCTGGGGCGATGCTTGCGCTTCTGGAACTCGGGGGTTTCCTCCAGCGAGCGGCGGATGATGAACAGCGCCGGGACGATCAGGCAGCCGACGAAGAAGGGCACGCGCCAGCCCCACTCGCCCATGTCCTGCGGGCTCAGCCAGTGGTTGAGGATAACCCCCAGCAGACCGGCGAAGACCACCGCGACCTGTTGGCTGGCCGACTGCCAGCTGACGAAGAAGCCGCGCTTGCCGGGGGTGGCGATTTCCGCCAGGTACACCGACACGCCGCCCAGCTCCACGCCGGCGGAAAAGCCCTGCAACAGGCGACCCAGCAGCACCAGCAGCGGCGCGGCGACGCCCAGCGTCCCGTAGCCGGGCACGAAGGCGATCAGCAGCGTGCCCATGGCCATCAGGCCGAGGGTGATGATCAGGCCCTGGCGGCGGCCGTGGCGGTCGATGTAGGCGCCGAGGAAGATGGCGCCCAGCGGACGCATCAGGAAGCCGGCGCCGAAGGTCGCCAGCGACAGCATGAGCGAGGCGAAGGGGTCATCGCCGGGGAAGAAGGTCTTGGCGATGGCGGTGGCATAGAAGCCATACACCATGAAGTCATACATCTCGAGGAAGTTGCCACTTACCACACGGAAGACGGCTTTGGCTTTGGAGTTGTTCGAGGCCATAAGAACATCACTCAGGGCTGATACACGGGGATTTCCCGGCGGGAAATCGCTGATCCCCTCTCCACGAGCAGGCAGGCCCTGGAGAGGGGATGATTTGTAACACTATGTGTAAAAGCTGCGCCGCGACAATCGGAAAATGGCTGAAAGGCCCAATTTCATGGGCATTGAAAGCTTGGTGAAAGCTTCGCGACCGTTCATCGGAAATGGTGGTTTGGCGAAGTACCTCGCATTTCTCCAAATTAATCCGCTTGTTTATATCAATGTATTGACTCTCTCTTTAAATAACTTCCTGCAGATTTATTTGTAGGAAACTTTCTTATTTAAAGATAACTTCCTCAGAAATTACTTAATTAATAATCTTAATTTTATATAAGAATTTTCCCAGATTAATCGTTAGCTTTTCCGACGCAAAAGGGAGAGCTTTCTTATGAAAAATCTGCAGGGAATTTCGTTCCTGTTTTTACTTCTGATTTTCCTTACCGGATGCAACGGCTGGGTATCCCCCGAAACCGATGGGCGTCTGACAGACCGGTACTTCACGGTGTTGTCCGGTCCGCCGATCCCGGGCTTTATCGTGGCCTCGGCCGTGCAATGGAACGCCGATTACGCCGTGACAGCCGCCCATACTCCCTTCCTGCGCAACCAGGCGTACCGCTGCAGTACCGGTTGCGACCTGCTGTTCATCGCGCACAAGGCCGACGGGGCGCTGCCGCAGTGGCGGCACTTCCGCCCCGGCGAAACGGTGACCGCGCTGGGCAGCAGTACCTTGCTGATTCCCATGAGCGCGACGGGCAGGATCTGGCCGGTACCCTTCGTCGATGGCGGCTCGGCCAGTGGCGAGCGCTATGGCGTGCACGATGCGGCGATGGCCAAGGGCATGTCCGGCGGCCCGCTGATCGGCAGCGACGGCAGCGTGCTGGGCATCAACATCGGCTTCCAGGCGGGGTTTCGCCCACCGAGCAACCGCCCGGAGTTGGCGGGCATGTCACGCCTGAGCGTGTTCGTGCCCTATAGCGTGATCCAGCGCGAGTGGCTGCTGTTCCAGGCACAGGCGGCGCGCAAGGCCGCCCAGGCCAGCGATGGCGCGAATCTTCAGGCGAAGAACCAGTAGCACACGCCGATGGACGCCAGGACACCGGCCAGGTCCGCCAACAGCGCGCAGCCCACGGCGTGGCGCGCGCGCTGGATGCCGACGGCGCCGAAGTAGACGGCCAGCACGTAGAAGGTGGTCTCGGTGCTGCCCTGCACCGTCGCCGCGACCAGCGCGGGGAAGCTGTCCACCCCGTGGGATTGCATGGTCTCCAGCAGCATCGCGCGGGCGGCGCTGCCGGAGAACGGTTTGACCAGCGCGGTGGGCAGCGCATCGACGAAACGGGTATCCCAGCCGGCACCTTCGACCACCCAGCGAATGCCGTCCAGAGCCATTTCCAGCGCCCCGGAGGCACGCAGCACGCCGACCGCGCAGAGCATCGCCACCAGGTACGGCAGCAGGCTCTTGGCAACATCGAAACCTTCCTTGGCGCCCTCGACGAAGGTTTCGTAAACCGGCACCTTCTTCAGCCAGCCGACGACGAGGAACAGCAGGATGATGCCGAACAGCGTCAGGTTGCCCAGCAACGACGACAGTTGCGCCAGCGCCGTGGCGGAGAGACCGGCCAGCAGCGCCATGAAGGCGCCCAGCGCCAGCGCGCCGGGAACCAGATAGGCCAGTACCACCGGGTCCCACAGGCGCAGGCGCTGCATCACCGCGACGCTGAGCAGGCCGACCAGCGTGGAGGCGCTGGTGGCCAGCAGGATCGGCAGGAACACCAGGGTCGGGTCCACCGCGCCCTGCTGCGCGCGGTACATGAAGATGGTGACCGGCAGCAGGGTCAGCGAAGAGGCGTTGAGCACCAGGAAGAGGATCTGTGCGTTGCTCGCGGTGGTGCTGTTGGGGTTGAGCTCCTGCAGCGCCTTCATCGCCTTCAGCCCGATTGGAGTAGCGGCGTTGTCCAGGCCCAGGCCGTTGGCGGCGAAGTTCAGGGTGATCAGGCCGATGGCCGGATGGCCGGGTGGCACTTCCGGCATCAGGCGGCGGAACAGCGGGCCGAGCAGCACCGCGAGTTTTTCCACCAGGCCGGCTTTTTCGGCGATGCGCAGAAAGCCCAGCCACAGGGTCAGGGTGCCGAACAGCAGCACCATGACCTCCACCGACAGCTTGGCCATGGCGAACAGGCTCTCCACCATGGCGGCGAAGACGCTGGCCTCGCCACCCAGCAGCCAGCGGGAAAGCGCGGTGACCGCCGCGACGATGAAAAAGCCCAGCCACAGGCCGTTGAGCATGCGATGTCCCCCTTGGAATGGCCGCGATGATAGCGGCACGGGCACCTTGGGCGCCAGAAACGACAAGGCCCCGGACACTGCCGGGGCCTTGTTGATAACCCTGTCGGGTCAGTGGGCGGCAGGGCTGTGCTTGCCGTCCACGCTTTCCCCTTCCAGCAGTTCCTCGACGCTGCCGTTGCGCATGGCGTCCCAGTAACGGGCGCCCTTCTGCGCGTCGTACACGCCTTCCCACTTGGCGATGACCAGCACCGCGAGGGCATTGCCGATCACGTTCAGCGCGGTGCGCGCCATGTCCATGATGCGGTCGACGCCGGCGATGAAGGCCAGGCCTTCCAGCGGAATGCCGACGCTGCCCAGGGTCGCCAGCAGCACCACGAAGGAAACGCCCGGTACGCCGGCGATGCCCTTGGAAGTGACCATCAGGGTCAGCACCAGCATCAGCTGCTGGCCGATGGACAGGTCAATGCCATAGAGCTGGGCGATGAAGATCGCCGCGATGCTCTGGTACAGGGTCGAGCCATCGAGGTTGAACGAGTAGCCGGTGGGCACCACGAAGCTGCTCACCGCCTTGGGCGCGCCATAGGCTTCCATCTTCTCGATGATGCGCGGCAGCACGGTCTCGGAACTGGCGGTGGAGTAAGCCAGGACCAGCTCGTCCTTGAAGATGCGCATCAGCTTGATGATGGAGAAGCCGAACAGGCGCGCGGCCAGGCCCAGCACCATGAAGGCGAAGAAGGCGATGGCGAAGTACACCAGCACCACCAGCTTGGCCAGGGGCAGCAGCGAGGCGAAGCCGAAGTTGGCGACGGTCACCGCGATCAGCGCGAAGACGCCGATGGGGGCGTAGCGCATGATCATGTGGGTGACGCGGAACATGGCTTCGGCCACGCCCTGGAACATTTTCACCAGCGGCTCGCGGGTCGGCGCCGGCAGCGAGGACAGGCCCAGGCCGAACATCACCGAGAAGAAGATGATCGGCAGCATCTCGCCGCGGGCCATGGCCGCGAATATGTTCGACGGGATCAGGTTGAGGATAGTCTCGATGAACGCGTGGTGGTGCTCGACTTCCTTGGCGGTCTGCGCGTACTGGGAGATATCCACAGTGCCCAGGGTGCTCATGTCGATGCCGGCGCCGGGCTGGAAGACGTTCGCCAGCAGCAGGCCGACGACGATGGCGACGGTGGTGATGATTTCGAAGTAGATGATGGTCTTCAGGCCGATGCGGCCGAGCTTCTTCGCGTCACCCATGCCGGCGATGCCGACGATGAGCGAGGAAATCACGATCGGTACGACGATCATCTTGATCAGGCGGATGAAGATATCGCCCGCCGGCTGGAGGATGTTGCTGATCCACCAGGCCTTTTCCGCGCTGAAATGGTTGAGCGCGGCGCCCAGTGCAATTCCGAGTACCAGGCCGATGAGGATCTGCCAGGCGAGGCTGAGCTTGGCTTTGCCCATAGTGAGTCACCCTTGATTCTTGTGGAAGTCGGGGTCGCCGAGCCATCGGGATGCCGACGGCCGGCGAAAAAAGGGGCGCATGATTCCGACCCACCCCTCCTCCGTCTAATGCCGGAAACGCCTACCCCATGCACAATCGGCATAGGAAAAGGCATCTGAAACCTTGGTTCCAGGTCCGAAGACCCTTGATTTTCTGCATGCCACAGGTTCCTCGACGCCTGTCACGCAGGGCTCTGCAAAGCCGGCTAGGCTTGATGCAAAACGGCCATCACTGGCGCGAATGAATCGGTCGGCAAGCCGGGTACGCGAGGGTCTCGGCTTTGTATTACCGGATGTACGGTCGCACGGGGGACCGTGGGGGATGGCCGGGGGCGAGCGAAGGGCCCTTCGACGTCAAAGGCTGGCGGCAATGCGGGCGCGCTTGTGGATAAGTCGCCGGATTGCGCTCTTCATTGTGGCAGTAGCTGCTTCCCGTGGGCCCCGTCTTTGGGCCGACGAGAATCGGCAGATGATTGTAAGACGTTTCCACAACACTCCGAATTGACTGACAGCAATGAAGTTCGACCGGCTTCGAGCGAGCGTGCGGATACCCTGCGGCCGCCGCGACAGCCGGGTAAGCAATGGGTTGTTCAATGTGGTGAAAGCACAACGCGGTGACACTCTGAATAAGGACGCTCCATGACGCGACGCTACGTAGTACCCACCCTGCTCTTCGCCGGCGCCCTGGCGCTGGCCGGCTGCTCCAGCCAGAAACCGGACGCCTCGCAATACTCGGGCTTCCTCGGCGACTACTCGCAACTCCAGCCTGCCACGTCCCCCAGTGGCCAGCCGGTGCTGCGCTGGGTCGACCCGAACCTGAAACTGCAGAACTACAGTTCGGTGCTGGTCGAACGGCCGGTCTACTATCCGCCGCCCAAGCCGAACGAGAACATCGATCAGAAGACCCTCAGCGAAATCCCCGACTACCTGAAGAAGCAGGTCGAACAGCAACTGGGCAGCCGCTACCGCATCGTCCAGCAGGCGGATCGCGACACGCTGGTGCTGCGCACCGCCATCACCGGGGTGAACATTTCCACCGAGGGTCTGAAAGCCTACGAGGTGATCCCGATTGCGCTGGTGGTCGCGGCCACCACCACGGCCATGGGCACCCGGGACCAGGACACCGAGGTCTACGTGGAGATGGAAGCGCTGGATGGCGCGACCAGCAAGCCGGTCGCCAAGGTGGTGCGCAAGGGCGCGGGCCAGACGCTGGAGAACACCAGCACCCACCTGAGCCTGGCCGATCTGAAACCGGTGCTCGATGGCTGGGCGCGCGACGCGGCCAACTTCAAGCCGTGATCCACGGCGCGGCGCAGTGAAACGCCGCAGGAGATGAAGCGCTCCGGAGCCGGCGCGGACATCCCGCGCCGGTTCCGGAGGCTTTGCCTGGCCCGGCCCGCTGTATGCGGAGGTACCCCCTGTACCCCTGGGTCATTCAGGACCTGACGCATCCCGAACATCCCGGCCCCCTGGCCGTGCGTGAGCCTTCTGGCTACGCGAATCTCTGAACCTTGTGCCGCTCAATACCAGTTCGGATCACTCTTGAGCTGATCGTCGAGGATCCGTTTCACCGAATCGTCCGGCTCGCCCAGCCAGCGGAAACTGGCGTGCTTGCTCGGCGACTTGTCCGCCGGAAGGTTCTGCGGAACCTTCACGTACAGCGCGTAGGCCTTGTCCTTGTCCCAGGTAAAGGCCACGTACAACCGTTGGGCCGCACAGTTGTGCGCTTCGCACAACTGGCCGACCAGATACTTGTCGCCCTGCTCGTCCACCGCCTGCATCGGCGTTGCGGTGCCGCTGAGGTTCATCACCCAGTCCGGCAGGCGGCTCTCGTCCTTGATCACTGATTGCCAGGTATCGCGGTACTGCGGATCACTGGCGACCAGTTCGTTCAGGCGGTACTGCGCGTCCTTGTCCGCCTCGGCGGCCAGGGCCTGGGCCCCGGCGCCGAGCAGAACGGCCGACAGCAGCAGAGTGCGGGTAAAACTCATCGCTACGCTCCTTGTTCAACCTCGACCGGTTCGATGGGCGTCACCCCCGGCGGCGGCCCATGACGAAGGACACGATGAACAGCACCAGGAAGATCACGAACAGGATCTTGGCGATGCTGGTGGCGGCGCCGGCGATGCCACCGAAGCCCAGGACCGCGGCGATGATGGCGATGATCAGGAATGTCAGTGCCCAGCTAAGCATGGGGTCTCTCCTCTTTTCGTTGTCGGTTCGGCACCGCTTCGGGTACCTGCTCCGGCGCCATCACGTGGCGTTTCCGGAAGAAATGTCCGCCCGGGCGCTTCCGGGCACTGCGGACGTATCGGGCATGCCAATGGCCTGCCAGCGATTCATGAAAACGTTCAGAACACCCAGCCGCGCTGGGTCCGTGCCAGGGGCTGTGCCTCGACCTGGGCCTGGGTTTGCGCCTGCGGTGCCTGCAGCACCGGTGCGGAGTTACGAGCGGGAGCAGCCTGTGGATAACGCGAGGCTTCGCGGTACAGGCCAGGTGCGCTGGAAGCGGTCGGCACATAGGCGACCGGGGCGCTGGAAGCCGCCTTGGCCTCGGACACCTGCATCTGCAGTTGCACCTGGTTGATCAGCAACAGCAGCAGGGCACCAGCGAAAAAGATCCGGCTCCACACATCGTGACGCGCGACTTGCACTTGGCTGTTGGTTCCGCTGTTCATCCTGCTTCTCCTGCCCGTCATCGATGGGTTTGCAGAACCGTGAGGCCGTTTCCTCGGGTCTTTCGGTTCGCGTCGTCGCGGGTGGTTTGAGTGACTGTCTGCAGTAGGAATTGCACGCCGCATGCCAGTCTTTCCAGATCAATTTTTCCCTTATAAATCAACACGTTAAATCTATTAACAAGGCCCCTCTACCCAGCATCCTGCACGATGGCTCAGGATGCGTCGTGCGTTTTGCAATACCCACTGTCGGCGCCTCCCTGCGCCGGTGTGAACTGCGTCACTTGAGGGAATGCTTCAGCTCACTCATCTGGTCGTGGCACGCACGTACCTTGGGCAACTCGGCGCGCAGCAGGGCCTGGGTTTCCGGCGTGCCGTTCTGCAGCGCCTCCTCGAAGGCGTGGAGGAGGCGGTCCTCGGTTTCTTCCAGTTGGGCGACATAGGTGGCGCCTTCGTCGCTGGCCAGCGTCGCACGGGTGTCGGCGTAGACCTGGCGCAGCTTGCCCAGCAAGGTGCCGCCGCTGGCGGGCTCCTCGTGGTTGGCGGCGACCTTGCCGGCGAGGGCGTTGATCACATCGGTCTTGGCCTGTGCCATGGACTGGAACAGCCGCTGCAGCCGGGCATCCTTCACTTCCTGGATGGCGTGCTGATAGAAACGCTGGCCGTCGCGGGTGATCTCGATGAGTTCGTTGAGCTGACTGGTCGTGCGGGTCATGGGGAGTACTCCTGAGGAAGGGCGGAGGAATCAGGCAGCCTGGCCGGCCACCTTCAGCGCGGTGGCGTCTACCTCACGCACACCACGGGTGTTGCGAGCGGAGTCGATCAATTGCTGGCGCTCGTCGGCGCTGGGTACCTGCCCGCTGAGCGTGACCACCCCATCGCGGGTGGAAACCCCGATGGACAGGCCCTGCAGCGCATGGGCGGACAGAATTCCGGCCTTGATCTGGCTGGTGATCCAGGCATCGCTGACGGCAGCCTGGGCATCGCCGACCGACTTCTGGAATTGCTGGGTGGTGGCGGCGTCGGGGTCGACCTTCAGGCGGTTGTTCACCGCCGTGACGCCCTCTGTTTGCGCCGCCAGGTGCTCGGCCTGTTCGCTGGCCTGCTGACTGCCCACGGTGCCGTCGAGCGTGACGGCGCCAGCCTTGCTGGTGACCTTGATATCCAGCCCTTCGCCGCGCTTTTCCAGCAGGAGCTTGGATTTCACCTTTGCCGCCAGCGTGGCGTCGTCCCATTGCTGCACCACGCCCGGTTCCTGGGCAGCGTCCGCTTTGCGCCCATCAGCCAGGGAGGCGTCCACTCCCAGCTGGTTATCCACAGCGGTGATGCCTTCGACGCTGGCGGCGATCTGCCCGGCCAGCGCCTTCTGTTCTTCGCTGGCCACCGCGCCGCTCAGCTGCGCACGGCCGTTTTCCACATCCACCTTGATCGCGTAGGGCTTGAGTTCGCGGTTGAGGTTCAGGGCCGTCCAGATCGAACCCTCCTGGCGCGCTTCGGCCAACTGCGCACTGAGCCCGGACTCGGCCGCATGGCCCACCAGGGGCTGCCACGCAAGAAGGGTGGAACTCAGGGCCAGGACAAGGATCTTCGGATTGGGCATGGCGTTCTCCGTCAAACGATGGTGCGACATTGGATCCGCAAGCGCCGTGCCAGTGCATTTTTGTGGATAAAATTCTTGTAATTCAGTGTGTTGGAGGGTCCTACCAAAGGCCCGGACTGTGCACCCTGCCCGACAGGGAAAAAAGATTCTTGCAACTTGCACGAAAAACCCTGGACTAAGAAAAATCGCACCCTTTACAACAACGAATCTCAACAACGAGGAAAACGCTGAATGGACGCAACGCCTGAACAGCAAGGCCGGATCCTGCTGGTCGATGACGAGTCCGCCATCCTGCGCTCGTTCCGCTACTGCCTGGAGGACGAGGGCTACAGCGTGGCCACCGCCAGCAGCGCCCAGCAGGCGGAGAACCTGCTGCAGCGCCAGGTGTTCGACCTGTGCTTCCTGGACCTGCGCCTGGGCGATGACAACGGCCTGGATGTGCTGACGCAGATGCGCGTGCAGGCACCGTGGATGCGCGTGGTGATCGTCACCGCGCACTCGGCGGTGGATACCGCGGTGGATGCCATGCAGGCCGGCGCCGCCGATTACCTGGTGAAGCCCTGCAGCCCCGACCAGCTGCGCCTGGCCGCCGCCAAGCAACTGGAAGTGCGCCAGCTGACCGCGCGCATCGAGGCGCTGGAAGGCGAGATGCGCAAACAGGGCGACGTGCTGGAATCCCACAGCCCGGCCATGGCCGCCGTACTGGAGACGGCCCGCCAGGTCGCCGCCACCGACGCCAATATTCTCATCCTCGGCGAGTCCGGCTCCGGCAAGGGCGAGCTGGCGCGAGCCATCCACGGCTGGAGCAAACGGGCGAAGAAATCCTGCGTGACCATCAACTGCCCGTCGCTGTCCGCCGAACTGATGGAAAGCGAGCTGTTCGGCCACAGCCGCGGCGCCTTCACCGGCGCCACCGAAAACACCCTGGGGCGTATCAGCCAAGCGGATGGCGGCACGCTGTTCCTCGACGAAATCGGCGACTTTCCCCTCACGTTGCAACCTAAATTGCTGCGCTTCATCCAGGACAAGGAATACGAGCGCATCGGCGACCCGGTGACCCGCAATGCCGATGTGCGCATCCTGGCGGCAACCAACCGCGACCTCGCCAGCATGGTCGCCCAGGGCACCTTCCGCGAAGACCTGCTCTACCGCCTGAACGTCATCGTGCTGAACCTGCCGCCGCTGCGCGAACGCGCCGAGGACATCATCGGCCTGGCCGAACGCTTCCTGGCCCGGTTCGTAAAGGATTACGGCCGCCCCGCCCGCGGCTTCACCGACGAGGCCCGCGCGCTGCTGCGCCGCTACAACTGGCCGGGGAACGTTCGCGAGCTGCGTAACGTAATCGAACGCGCAAGCATCATCTGCAATTTCGAGCTGATCGGCGTCGAACAGCTCGCCATCGGTGAACAGACCACCAATTCCGCGCCCCGTATCGGCGAGGCCATGAGCCTGGAGGAACTGGAGAAGGCCCACATCGCCGCAGTCATGGCCTCCAGCGCCACCCTGGACCAGGCGGCGAAGACGCTGGGCATCGACGCGTCCACGCTCTATCGCAAGCGCAAGCAGTACAGTCTGTGAAGCTGCCCGTTCCCATGACGCTGCGCACGAGGTTGTTCCTGAGCATCTCGGCGCTCATCACGGTAGCGTTGCTGGGGCTGCTGCTCGGCTTGTTCAGCGTGATACTGAACGGCCGCGAGCAGGCCCAGCTGATCCAGCGCAACTTCGACGCCATCGAAGTCAGCCAGCGCCTGCGCCAGGCGCTGGGCGACGAGCTGGTACAAGTACTCAGCGCACGGCCGAGCCCGGAACACCTCGAGCTGGCGCGGACGCACTTCGCCCAGGCGCTGGAGCGCGGGCGCACGCTGGCCCGCAACACCAGCGACCGCCAGGCGCTGACGGAAATCGCCGATGCGCATCGCCTGTTCATCGAGGCCACCGACACGCCCGGCCCGGGCCGTCCGGAATTGCTCGCCGACAGCGACCTCAGCCGCACCCTCGACGTCCTGCGCAACCGCCTGATGGCGATGCACCAGGCCGCCATCAACAACATCAGCGTGGCCGAACGCTCCACGCGGGATCGCTCGCTGTGGATCAGTGGGCTGCTCGGGCTGATCGGCATCGCCATCCTGCTGGTCGGCTTCTTCACCGCACACAGCATCGCGCGGCGCTTCGGGGCGCCCATCGAGACGCTGGCCAAGGCTGCGGACAAGATCGGCCAGGGCGAATTCGACGTGACCCTGCCGGTCTCCTCCGTGGCCGAGATGTCCTCCCTGAGCCGTCGCTTCGGCCTGATGGCGGAAGCCTTGCGCCTTTACCGCGCCAGTAATACCGAGGCGCTGGGTTCCGGGCGCAAGCGCCTGCTGGCGGTGCTCGACAGCATCGATGACGGCCTGGTGATCCTCGACCGCCACGGCCGCATCGAACACGCCAACCCGGTCGCTACCCGCCAGCTGTTCGCCCACGGTGATCCGCAGGGCCAGGAGTTGGGCGCCATGCTGAGCAATCCGGCGCTGACCCAGGCGGTCCAGCGCGTGCTCAGCGGCAACCTGCTGGATGAAACCCCGCAGGACCTGGTGGTGGAAGTGGGCGGCGAAAGCCGCTTGCTGACCTGGGGCATGTCGCCGGTGAGCCATGACGACGGGCGCAATATCGGCGCGGTGATGGTGGTGCGCGACGTCACCGAGCAGCGCGCCTTCGAGCGGGTGCGCAACGACTTCGTGCTGCGCGCCTCCCATGAGCTGCGCACCCCGATGACCGGCATGCACATGGCCTTCGGGCTGCTCGCCGAGCGCCTGAAATTCCCCGAGGAATCCCGTGAGCGCGACCTGGTGCGCACCGTCGACGAGGAGATGCACCGGCTGGTAAGGCTGATCAACGACCTGTTGAATTTCTCCCGCTACCAGAGCGGCACCCAAAAGCTGGATCTGCAGTTGCGCGACGTCGGCGACCTGTTGCGCCAGGCACACGCGCGCTACGCCAGCGCTGCCGCGGAAAAGCGCATCGAGCTGGATCTGGAGATCGCCGACGACCTGCCGCCGATCAACATCGACCGCACGCAGATCGAGCGGGTGCTGGATAACCTGATCGGCAACGCGCTGCGCCATACCCCCGAGGGCGGCACCATTCGGCTGCAGGCGCGCTGCCAGGAGGAGCGCGTGGCGATTGCCGTGGAAGACAGCGGCGACGGTATCCCGCTCAGCCAGCAGGGGCGCATCTTCGAGCCCTTCGTGCAGGTCGGCCGCAAGAAGGGCGGGGTCGGGCTTGGCCTGGCACTGTGCCGCGAAATCGTCCAGCTGCATGGCGGCCGTATCGCCCTGCGTTCGCAGCAGGGCAAGGGCTCGCGCTTCTATCTGCTGCTGCCGGTTTAAGAGGTCGGTACGGCCAGCAGCAGCGCGGCGGTTTCCAGGTCCGGCTCGCCATCGAAGCGTTCCGGGCGGAAGCGCATCTGGAAGGCCGCGATCACGTTGCGGGTTTCCTCATCCATCGCGCCATTGAGCGGCACCGCGTAGCCATGGCGCGCGAGCTGCTGCTGGAACCAGCTCGGCGGCGGCAACTGGCCGTTCAGTTCAGCCAGGCGACGCGCCAATTCGCCCGGCTTGGGCCAGGGAATCAGGCCGGCATCCGCCAACTTCTTCCATGGAAACAAGGGCCCCGGGTCGACCTTGCGCTGCGGGGCGATGTCGCTGTGGCCGAGGATATGCTCCGGGGTGATGCCCTGGCGGCGGGTGATGTCCTTGAGCAAGGCGATCAATGCGTCGATCTGCGCATCCGGGTAGGGGTACCAGATCTTCCCGCTCGGGGTATCCCGGTAGCCAGGGTTCACCAGCTCGATGCCGATCGACGTGGAATTCAGCCAGGTGCGCCCCTGCCATTCGCTGGAGCCGGCGTGCCAGGCGCGGCGGTTTTCGTCCACCAGCTGGTAGATGGTCGCCGGGTTGTCGCCGATCAGGTAGTGCGCACTCACTTCGCCGTGGGTCAGGAGCGCCAGCGAGCGCGGCAGGTTGGCCGAGGTGTAGTGGACGATGACGTACTGGATACGGCTGTCCTGGTTCCTCGACACGTACTCGCGATCGATCTGCAGGCCCTGGTCGGCGCAGCCGGCGAGCAAGGTGGCGAGGGAGGCGAAGGTCAGGACGCGCAACATCATGGCAATTCTCGGATCAGGCGGCGATGTGCAGGAAGCTGCGCACGTTCTGCAGGAGCATGTTCACGCTGAGCATGATCAGCAGCATGCCGGCCAGCCGCTCCACCGCCATCAGCCCGCGCGGGCCGAGGAAGCGCTGGAGGAACGCCGCCTGCATGAGGATGAAGGCAGTGGCCGCCCAGGCCAGGATCACCGCCAGGTACAGCTCCCACAAGGGACCAGTGTAGGTGCTGCGCAGGGTGATCAGCATCGCCAGCGCCGACGGCCCCGCCACCGCCGGGGTGGCCAACGGCACGAACAGCGGCTCGTTGTCCGGCATGTCGCCGAGCACGCCTTGGGGCGTGGGGAAGATCAGGCGCATGGCGACGACGAACAGGATGATGCCGCCGGCGATCCCGGTGGCTTCCTTGGACAGGCCCAGGCCGGTGAGGATGTGCTCACCCAGGGTGAGGAACAGCAGCAACAGGCCCAGGGCGAACAGCAGCTCACGCAGTGCCACTTTCAGACGGCGTTCGGCGGGGACGGACTTGAGGGCGGCCAGGAATACCGCGATGTTGCCGAACGGGTCGGTGATCAGAAAGATCAGGATGGCGACGCCAAGCATGACCGGGAAAACTCCAGCGAGAACGAGGCGCCACACGTGTCGCGCGGCGGCCTGTGAATAACGGGGAACGTACACTGCCCTGTGGATAACAACTTACCCACAGGACTCGGGCGCAGCCATCAGGATTTCTTGATTTTCTCCGGACGCTTCCAGCCTTCGATCACCCGCTGCTTAGCGCGCCCGACGCCCAGGGTGCCGGCCGGCACCTCGGCGGTGATGGTCGAACCCGCGCCAGTCGTGGCGCCGGCTCCGATATCCACAGGGGCCACCAGGGAGTTGTTGGAGCCGATGAAGACGTCTTCGCCGATGGTGGTGCGCCACTTGTTCGCGCCATCGTAGTTGCAGGTGATGGTACCGGCGCCGATGTTGGTGCGCGCACCGACTTCGCTGTCGCCCAGGTAGGTCAGGTGGCCGACCTTCACGCCGTCCTGCAGGTGGGCGTTCTTCAGCTCGACGAAGTTACCCACATGCACCTTGCGCTCCAGCACGCTGCCCGGACGCAGGCGGGCGAAGGGGCCGACGTCGCTGTCCGGGCCGACATGGGCGCCTTCCAGGTGCGAGTTGGCCTTGATGATGGCGCCGCGGCGCAGGGTGCTGTCCTTGATGTAGCAGTTCGGACCGATCTGCACGTCGTCCTCGATTTCCACCTGGCCTTCGAGGATGACGTTGACGTCGATGGTCACGTCGCGGCCGACGCTGACCTCGCCGCGCACGTCGAAGCGCGCCGGATCGATCAGGGTGACGCCCTGGGCCATCAGCCGACGCGCCACGCGCAGCTGGAAGAAGCGCTCCAGCTCGGAAAGCTGCAGGCGGTCGTTGGCGCCCTGGGTCTCCATCGCCACCTGCGGTTGTGCGGTGGCCACGCGCAGGCCATCGCCCACGGCCATGGCGATCACATCGGTGAGGTAGTACTCGCCCTGGGCATTGGAATTGGACAGGCGCGACAGCCAGCCCAGCAGGCGCTCACGCGGTGCGGCGAGGATGCCGGTGTTGCCCTCGCGGATGGCACGCTGCTCGGCAGTGGCATCCTTCTGCTCGACGATGGCCTGAACCTCGCCCGCGCCGTCCCGGATGATGCGGCCGTAGCCAGTGGGATCGTCCAGTTCGACGGTCAGCAGCGCCAACTGTTCCGGAGTGGCCTGCGCCATCAGGCGCTCGAGGGTCGGTTGCTCGATCAGCGGCACGTCGCCGTAGAGGATCAGCACGTTGTCTGCACTCAGGAACGGCGCGGCCTGCGCCACGGCGTGGCCGGTGCCCAGTTGCTGTTCCTGGATCACGAAATTCAGGTCATCCGCCTGCAGGCGCTCACGCACCCGGTCGGCGCCATGGCCAATCACCACATGGATGCGCGACGGGCCGAGGCCGCGGGCGGTATCGATCACATGGGCGAGCATCGGTTTGCCAGCGACCGGATGCAGGACTTTCGGCAGGGCCGAGCGCATACGGGTGCCCTGGCCTGCGGCGAGGATGACGATTTCGAGGGACATGAGTGAGGGACCGTCCTGGTGAGCGGAAAAAGACCAAGTGTATAAAAAGAAAAAGGGTAGCCAAGGCTACCCTTTTCCCATTTGTCGCTAAAGCCCGAGGGGCTTCGCGCCAGCTTAGCCGCCGTACTTCTTGCGAACCTGCTGGACCGTGCGCAGTTGCGCTGCGGCTTCGGCCAGGCGGGCTGCGGCGGAGCTGTAGTCGAACTCTGCACCTTTACCTTGCAGAGCCTTCTCAGCTTCCTTCAGTGCGGTCTGGGCAGCCGCTTCGTCGAGGTCACCTGCGCGAATCACGGTGTCGGCGAGAACCTTGACCATGTTCGGCTGTACTTCGAGGAAGCCACCGGAGATGTAGTACACCTCCTGCTCGCCACCCTGCTTCACCAGGCGGATCGGACCCGGCTTGAGCTCGGTGATCAGCGGCGCGTGGCCCGGAGCGATACCCAGATCGCCCAGGGAGCCGTGCGCTACGACCAGCTCGACCAGACCGGAGAAGATCTCCGCTTCGGCGCTGACGATGTCGCAGTGGACTGTAATAGCCATACCCTTGCCTCACGTAAGCGCCCGTTGCCGGGCGCACGGATTACAGCTTCTTCGCTTTCTCGATGGCTTCTTCGATGCCGCCGACCATGTAGAACGCCTGCTCGGGCAGGTGATCGTAGTCGCCGTTGAGGATGCCTTTGAAGCCAGCGATGGTGTCCTTCAGGGAGACGTATTTGCCCGGCGAGCCGGTGAATACTTCAGCCACGAAGAACGGCTGGGACAGGAAGCGCTGGATCTTACGAGCACGGGCCACCAGCAGCTTGTCGGCTTCGGACAGTTCGTCCATGCCGAGGATCGCGATGATGTCCTTCAGCTCCTTGTAGCGCTGCAGAACGTACTGCACGCCACGAGCGGTGTCGTAGTGATCCTGGCCGATGACCAGCGGGTCCAGCTGACGGGAAGTCGAGTCCAGCGGGTCGACGGCCGGGTAGATACCCAGCGAGGCGATGTCACGGGACAGTACGACGGTGGCGTCCAGGTGGGCGAAGGTGGTCGCCGGGCTCGGGTCGGTCAGGTCGTCCGCGGGAACGTAGACGGCCTGGATCGAGGTGATCGAGCCTTTCTTGGTGGAGGTGATGCGCTCTTGCAGAACGCCCATCTCTTCGGCCAGGGTCGGCTGGTAACCTACTGCCGAAGGCATACGGCCCAGCAGTGCGGATACTTCGGTACCGGCGAGGGTGTAACGGTAGATGTTGTCGATGAACAGCAGTACGTCACGGCCTTCGTCACGGAACTTCTCGGCCATGGTCAGGCCGGTCAGTGCAACGCGCAGACGGTTGCCCGGCGGCTCGTTCATCTGGCCGTAAACCAGGGCTACCTTGTCCAGTACGCCGGAATCCTTCATCTCGTGGTAGAAGTCGTTACCCTCACGAGTACGCTCACCCACGCCTGCGAACACAGAGTAACCGCTGTGCTCCATGGCGATGTTACGGATCAGTTCCATCATGTTCACGGTCTTGCCGACACCGGCACCACCGAACAGACCGACTTTACCGCCCTTGGCGAACGGGCAGACCAGGTCGATTACCTTGATGCCGGTTTCCAGCAGGTCGTTGCCGCCCGCCTGGTCAGCGTAGGACGGAGCGTCGCGGTGAATACCCCAGCGCTCTTCTTCGCCGATGGGGCCGGCTTCGTCGATCGGGTTGCCCAGCACGTCCATGATACGGCCCAGGGTCTTGGTGCCGACCGGGACGGAGATGGCTGCGCCGGTGCTTTCCACGTTCAGGCCACGCTTGAGGCCTTCGGTGGAACCCATCGCAATGGAACGAACCACGCCGTCGCCCAACTGCTGCTGAACTTCCAGGGTGGTTTCGACGCCCTGAACTTTCAGGGCCTCGTAGATGCTCGGCACGGCATCGCGCGGGAATTCCACGTCGATCACGGCGCCGATGATTTGAACGATACGTCCGCTACTCATGTCTGGTTCCTCTGAATTTTGAACCTGTTCTTACACCGCGGCAGCGCCGCCGACGATTTCCGAGATTTCCTGGGTGATCGCCGCCTGACGTGCCTTGTTGTAGATCAGTTGCAGACCACTGATCAGATCACCGGCGTTGTCGGTAGCGTTCTTCATTGCAATCATCCGGGCCGCCTGCTCACAGGCGTTGTTCTCAACCACGGCCTGGTACACCTGGGATTCCACGTAGCGCACCAGCAGACCGTCGAGGAGGGCCTTGGCGTCGGGTTCGTAGAGGTAGTCCCAGTGGTGCTTCAGCTCGGCATTGTCCTCGGCCACCAGCGGAATCAGCTGTTCCACGGTCGGCTTCTGGGTCATGGTGTTGACGAACTTGTTGGAAACCACGTACAGGCGATCGATACGACCTTCCAGGTAGGCATCCAGCATGACCTTGACGCTGCCGATCAGATCATTGATCGACGGCTCTTCGCCCAGGTGGCTGATAGCTGCAACCACGTTGCCGCCATAGCTCTTGAAGAAGGATGCACCCTTGGAGCCGATCACGCAGAGGTCGATCTCCGCGCCACGATCGCGCTGCCCGCTCATGTCCTTGACGAGCGCCTTGAACAGGTTGATGTTCAGGCCGCCGGCCAGGCCACGGTCGGAGCTCACCACGATGTAGCCGACGCGCTTTACTTCACGCTCGACCATGAACGGGTGACGGTATTCCGGGTTGGCGTTGGCCAGATGGCCGATCACCTGGCGAATGCGCTCCGCGTAGGGACGGCCGGCCGCCATGCGCATTTGTGCCTTGCGCATCTTGCTCACCGCCACCTTTTCCATGGCATTGGTGATTTTTTGCGTGCTTTTGATGCTCGCAATCTTGCTGCGAATCTCTTTTGCGCCTGCCATTTCACACCTATCGGTTTAGCAGGCGGGGGCCATTAACGACCCCCGCTGCGGCTTACCAGGTTTGGGTGGCCTTGAACTTCTCGATGCCGGCCTTGATGCCTGCGTCGATTTCGTCGTTGAAGTCACCCTTCTCGTTGATCTTCGCCAGCAGAGCGGCGTTCTCACGTTGGAAGTAGGCGATCAGCGCTTGTTCGAAGGCGCCCACCTTGGCGATCTCGACGTCCTGCAGGAAGCCACGCTCGGCGGCATACAGGGACAGCGACATCTCGGCGATGGACATCGGCGCGTATTGCTTCTGCTTCATCAGCTCGGTAACGCGCTGACCATGTTCCAGCTGCTTGCGGGTCGCGTCGTCCAGGTCCGAGGCGAACTGGGCGAAGGCCGCCAGTTCACGGTACTGGGCCAGCGCGGTACGGATGCCGCCGGACAGCTTCTTGATGATCTTGGTCTGAGCCGCGCCACCCACACGGGATACCGAGATACCGGCGTTGACGGCCGGACGGATACCCGAGTTGAACATGGCCGATTCCAGGAAGATCTGACCGTCGGTGATGGAGATCACGTTGGTCGGAACGAACGCGGAAACGTCGCCAGCCTGGGTTTCGATGATCGGCAGGGCGGTCAGGGAACCGGTCTTGCCTTTCACTTCGCCGTTGGTGAACTTCTCGACATACTCTTCGGAAACGCGGGAAGCGCGCTCCAGCAGACGGCTGTGGAGATAGAACACGTCGCCCGGGTAAGCTTCGCGGCCCGGCGGACGGCGCAGCAGCAGGGAGATCTGGCGGTAGGCTACGGCCTGCTTGGACAGGTCGTCGTACACGATCAGGGCGTCTTCACCGCGGTCGCGGAAGTATTCGCCCATGGTGCAACCGGAGTACGGAGCCAGGTATTGCAGAGCGGCGGATTCCGAAGCGCTGGCAACCACCACGATGGTGTTGGCCAGGGCGCCGTTTTCTTCCAGCTTGCGAACGACGTTGGCGATGGTCGATTGCTTCTGACCGATGGCAACGTAGACGCAGCGGATGCCGCTGTTCTTCTGGTTGATGATGGCGTCGATGGCCAGAGCGGTTTTACCGATCTGACGGTCACCGATGATCAGCTCGCGCTGGCCACGGCCAACCGGGATCATGGCGTCGACCGACTTGTAACCGGTCTGAACCGGCTGGTCTACCGACTTACGCCAGATCACGCCCGGTGCCACTTTCTCGACAGCGTCGGTCAGTTTGGCATCGATCGGGCCTTTGCCATCGATCGGGTTACCCAGAGCGTCGACAACGCGACCCAGCAGTTCCGGACCAACCGGGACTTCCAGGATGCGGCCGGTGCACTTGGCGTTCATGCCTTCTTTGAGGTCCTGGTATTCACCCAGTACCACAGCACCGACGGAGTCTTGCTCCAGGTTCAGCGCCATACCGTAGACGCCGCCCGGGAATTCGATCATCTCGCCGTACATGACGTCGGCCAGACCGAAGATGCGCACGATGCCATCGGAAACACTGACGATGGTGCCTTCGTTGCGCGCTTGCGAGGCGACGTCGAGTTTCTCGATGCGCCCCTTGATGATTTCACTAATTTCGGAAGGATTGAGTTGCTGCATGCCGCTGCCCCTTCAAACTCAAGATTTCAACGCTTCGGCCAGTTTCGCGATTTTGCCGCGCACCGAGCCATCGATTACCAAGTCACCGGCGCGGATCACCACGCCGCCGATCAGGCTCGCGTCTTCCGACGCATGAAGTCGCACTTCGCGACTGAGCCGGGCGCTGAGAGCCTTGGCGAGTTTGTCCTGCTGTTCCTGGTCCAGGGCGAAGGCACTGGTGACCTCGACCTCGACCAGCTTTTCCTGCTCGGCCTTGAGTTGCTCGAACATCACGAAGATGGTCGGCAGCAGGTCGAGCCGCTTGTTTTCAGCCACAGTCCGGACGAAGTTCTGGGCCGGAGCATTGAGCTTGTCGCCACACACGTCGATCAGCGCGTCAGCCTTGGCTGCCGCGGTCAGCTGGGGCTCTTTGAGCAGCTGGCGCACGGTGTCGTCCTGCGACACTGCAGCCAGCACACCCAGAGCAGCGGACCAATCGGCCAGTTGCTGATGAGCCTGGGCGTACTCGAAAGCCGCCTTCGCGTATGGACGAGCCAATGTGGTCAGTTCTGCCATATCGCCCTCTGCTTAGATCTCGGCGGCCAGTTGATCAACCAGCTGCTTTTGCGCGTTGGCATCGATCGAAGCACCCAGGATCTTCTCGGCGCCGGAGACAGCCAGGGCACCCACTTGGGCACGCAGGGCGTCTTTGACGCTGTTGAGTTCCTGTTCGATCTGGGCTTTGGCCTGAGCGATCATGCGATCACCTTCGGCACGGGCCTGATCACGGGCTTCGTCAACGATCTGGTTAGCGCTCTTCTTCGCCTGCTCGATGATTTCGGCTGCCTGAGCCTTGGCTTCGCGCAGTTGCGCGCCGGCTTTCTCGTGGGCCAGTTCCAGGTCACGAGCTGCGCGGTTGGCAGCGTCCAGGCCGTCGGCGATCTTCTTCTGACGCTCGTGCAGTGCCGCGATGACCGGCGGCCACACGAACTTCATGCAGAAGAGGACGAAGATGGCGAACGCGATGGCCTGGCCAATCAGAGTTGCATTAATGTTCACGCCAATACCTCGCTCGTTCGTTGTTCAGTCACAGATTTCCGCTGTCGGGAAATTAGTGGGCAACCTGAGCAATGAACGGGTTAGCGAAGGTGAAGAACAGAGCGATACCAACACCGATCATGGTCACGGCGTCGAGCAGACCAGCGACGATGAACATCTTGACCTGCAGCATCGGAACCATTTCCGGCTGGCGAGCAGCGCCTTCCAGGAACTTGCCGCCCAGCAGGCCGAAGCCGATGGCGGTACCCAGAGCGCCCAGACCGATCAGCAGAGCAACGGCGATAGCAGTGAGTCCAACTACAGTTTCCATTTTTCCTCCCGACTTTTTTGTCGTGTTGGTTAAAGGTGAAGCAAGTTAAGGTGGTGAAGCTCTTCTTTCACCCCCTCCCGTGAGGGAAGGGGCGTACAGAATCTGTGGATCAGTGGCTGTCTTCGTGGGCCATCGACAGGTAGACGATGGTCAGCATCATGAAGATGAAGGCCTGCAGGGTGATGATCAGGATGTGGAACACGGCCCACGCCCAGTTCAGCACGACGCCCATGCCGCCCAGCCAGAGGATGCCGGAACCGAACATCACGGCGATCAGGATGAAGATCAGCTCGCCGGCGTACATGTTGCCGAACAGACGCAGTGCCAGGGATACCGGCTTGGCGATCAGGGTCACGAACTCCAGCAGGAAGTTCACGGGGATCAGGATGATCTGAACCACCATGTTGCTGCTGTGGAACGGGTGCAGGGTCAGTTCGCCGAGGAAGCCGCCGATGCCCTTGACCTTGATGCTGTAGAAGATGATCAGCGCGAAGACCGCGATCGACATGCCGAAGGTGGCGTTCGGATCGGTGGTGGCCACGGCGCGGAAGAACAGGTGCTCGTTGCCGGTGACCGCCTGGGCCGCCAGCGGCAGGAAGTCCACGGGCACCAGGTCGATCAGGTTCATCAGGAAGATCCAGACGAACACGGTCAGCGCCAGCGGTGCGATGAGCGGATTACGGCCGTGGAAGGTGTCCTTCACGCTGCCGTCGACGAACTCCACGAGAACTTCGACGAAGTTCTGCAGGCCGCCAGGTTGACCGCTGGTGGCCTTCTTGGCTGCCATGCGGAAGATCAGGATGAACACCAGGCCGAGGAATACGGACCAGCCCAGGGTATCGACGTGGAATGCCCAGAAGCCCATTTCCTTGGCTTGTTCGGCGGTGTGGGCGAACCCCCAGGTACCATCAGGCAGACGACCCAGAGTCAGGTTCTGCAAGTGGTGCTGGATGTAACCCGAAGCGCTTTCTGCTGCCATGTTTGCCTCAATCGCTCTAAGGTCTTGTAAATGTGTTTCGCATCAGCAGGGGTGCAAACCAGCTGACCGCGAGGGTCAGCAGGTAGAGGCCGAACAGCGCCAGCGGCGCCAGGGGCTTCACACCTGCAAACGCCAGTGCGAAGAGCACTGCCGTCAAAATCAGTTTTCCCGCCTCACCGGCATAAAAGGACCGGACTATCAGCTGGGCAGAACGCGCGCCGCTGTAGCGGAACGCCTTGCGAGCAAAGTACAGATTCGGCAACCACGCAATCAGGCCCCCGAGCAATCCGGAATAGCCTGCGACCGATCCCCGTGCAAACCACAGGACTGCTGCACCGATAAGCAGCACCACCAGCTGGACGAGCAACAGGCGAAACGCCGGTTGACGATGGAAGGGCAAACGATTGGGCTTGCTGGGTTCCATCTCTAGCTCACAGTCCTCTGGTGTCGGCTCAGTAAATCAACAACTTGGCATACTTTGTGCCGACAAAATTGCGCGCAGAGTATAGGGGGCGCCGCATACCCGTTCAACCGTCAGGTAGTGATTTCCGACGACCCCCTACATAGCCTTTCGTATCAGCGTATGTGAGCGAGGACGCCCTGCAGCTCATCGAGGGAGTTGTAGCGGATCACCAACTGGCCCTTGCCTTTCTGACCGTGGCGAATCTGCACCGGAGCGCCCAGGCGCTCGGCCAGGCGCTGTTCGAGACGGCTGATGTCCGGGTCGGTCCTGACTGCTTTGACAGGTTCCTCGGGCGCGTTGAGCCACTGGCGCACTAGTGCTTCGGTCTGACGCACGGTGAAACCGCGTGCGACAACATGTCGCGCACCTTCCACCTGCCGATTCTCGGGCAAACCGAGCAGAGCGCGGGCATGGCCCATTTCCAGGTCGCCGTGGGACAGCAGGGTCTTGATCTCGTCCGGCAGGGCGATCAGGCGCAGCAGGTTGGCCACGGTGACGCGGGATTTGCCCACGGCGTCGGCGACCTGTTGCTGGGTCAGCTGGAATTCCTGCTGCAGACGCTGCAGCGCGGCAGCTTCCTCGATGGGGTTGAGGTCTTCGCGCTGGATGTTCTCGATCAGCGCCATGGCGATGGCGGCTTCGTCGGGCACTTCGCGGACCATGGCCGGGATCTTGTCCAGGCCGGCCTGCTGGCTGGCGCGCCAGCGGCGCTCACCGGCGATGATCTCGTAGCGGCCCTTGCCGATCGGGCGCACGACGATCGGCTGCATCACGCCCTGGGCCTTGATCGACTGGGCGAGCTCTTCCAGGGCCTGCGGATCCATGTCACGGCGGGGCTGGTACTTGCCGCGCTGGATCAGGTCCAGCGGCAGGTGTTGCAGCTCCTTGCTGTCCACCTGAACGGCTTCTTCCTGCAGCGTAGCGGCGCTGGAGCCACTGAGCAGGGCGTCCAGCCCGCGTCCGAGACCTCGTTTCTTGGCGGCCATGCGGGTTCCTTAATCTCTTAGGCGGGGGCGGTGGTGCGGGCGGTGCGCTGTCGGCGCACCAGCTCGCCGGCCAGCGCCAGGTAGGCGAGGGCACCGCGGGATTGCTTGTCATAGACCAGCGCCGGCATGCCGAAGCTGGGTGCCTCGGCCAATCGCACGTTGCGCGGGATCACGGTGGTGTAGAGCTTGTCGCCGAAGTGTTCCTGCAGCTGTGCGCTGACGTCGTTGGTCAGGCTGATGCGCGGGTCGTACATGGTGCGCAGCAGGCCTTCGATCTTCAGCGCCGGGTTCAGCCGCTCGGCGATGCGCTGGATGCTGTTCATCAGGTCGGTCAGGCCCTCGAGCGCGTAGTACTCGCACTGCATCGGGATGATCACCCCGTCCGAGGCGGACAAGGCGTTGACCGTCAGCATCGACAGCGACGGCGGGCAGTCGATGAGGATGAAGTCGTAGTTTTCGCGGATCGGCGCCAGCGCATGACGCAGGCGGTGTTCCTTCATGTCCATTTCCAGCAGCACCACTTCCGCCGCGGTGAGGTCGCGGTTGGCGGGCAGCAGCTGGTAGCCGCCGTGCTCGGAGAACTGCATGGCCTGGGCCAGGTCGCATTCGCCGGTGAGCACGTCGTAGATGGAATGGTCCAGGGACAACTTATCCACACCGCTGCCGGTGGTGGCGTTGCCCTGTGGATCGAGATCGATCAGCAGCACGCGTCGCTTGGTGGCGACCAGCGATGCCGCGAGGTTAATACAGGTCGTGGTCTTGCCGACGCCGCCCTTCTGGTTGGCGATCGCGAATACCTTAGCCATGGTTTTCCCCACTCCCCGTCATGCAGTGCGGCGCAGTATCAGCAGATGGCGCTGGCCTTGGCAACCCGGCACCGCCAGAGCACGTTCGGCTTCGACGCGGAAATCTTCCGGAAGTGCCGCGAGCTCGTCGCTGGGGTGGACGCCTTTCATGGCCAGCCAGTTGGTCTGGGTGTCGCCCAGGTGACGTGTCCAATTCGTGAAGTCTTCGAGGCTGCTGAAGGCCCGGGAGACGATGCCGTTGAACGCTTGCTCCGGCTGGAAGGCCTCCACCCGGCTGTGGATAACCTGCAGGTTGTCGAGCTTGAGTTCCAGCTTCACCTGGGTGAGGAAGCGGGTCTTCTTGCCGTTGCTGTCCAGCAGGGTCAGGGACTTGCCGGGAAACAGGATGGCCAGCGGGATACCGGGCATGCCGCCGCCGCTGCCGACGTCCAGCCAGCGATCGCCGCCGGCGTCGACGAACTGCGGGACGATGCTCAGGCTGTCGAGCAGGTGGCGCGAGACCATTTCATCCACATCGCGCACCGCGGTGAGGTTGTAGGCCTTGTTCCACTTGGCCAGCAGGGCCAGGTAATCCAGCAGCCGCTGCTGGGTGGCGGCGTCGATATCCAGGCCGAGCGTCTGGATGCCACGCGCGAGTTCTTCGGCGTGGCGGGCGGTGACCAGGGACATCAGGCGCTCTGCTCCAACTGTCGACCGGAGGAGCGTTTTTTCAGATGGATCAGCAACAGGGAGATGGCCGCCGGCGTCACGCCCGGGATGCGGCCGGCCTGACCGAGGGTTTCCGGCCGGGCGTTGCCCAGCTTGAGCTGGATCTCCTTGGACAGCCCGGAGATGGACTGGTAGTCGATATCCACAGGCAGGCGGGTGTCTTCGCTGGCCCGCAGGCGAGCGATCTCCTCCTGCTGGCGGTCGATGTAGCCGGCGTACTTGGTACGGATCTCCACCTGCTCGGCGACCTGCGGATCTTCAGCGCCAGCGCCGGTCACTTCGGCCAGGCTGACGTAGTCGATTTCCGGGCGGGCCAGCAGGTTGAGCAGGTTGTACTCGTGGGCCAGCGGCGTGCCGAAGCGCGCGGCGATGGCATCGCCCTGCGGGGTGTTGGGACGAACCCAGGTGCTTTTCAGGCGCTGTTCTTCCCGTTCGATGCCTTCGCGCTTGGCTTCGAACACGGCCCAGCGCTCGTCGTCGATCAGGCCGAGCTCGCGGCCCTTCTCGGTCAGGCGCAGGTCGGCGTTGTCCTCGCGCAGGATCAGCCGGTATTCGGCGCGCGAAGTGAACATGCGGTACGGCTCCTGGGTGCCGAGGGTGATCAGGTCGTCGACCAGCACACCGATGTACGCCTCGTCGCGGCGCGGGCACCAGCTGTCGCGACCCTGCGAACGCAGCGCGGCGTTGGTGCCGGCGAGCAGGCCCTGGGCGCCGGCTTCTTCGTAGCCGGTGGTGCCGTTGATCTGGCCGGCGAAGAACAGGCCGCCGATGACCTTGGTCTCCAGGCTGTACTTCAGGTCACGCGGGTCGAAGTAGTCGTACTCGATGGCGTAGCCGGGGCGAACGATGTGGGCGTTCTCCATGCCGCGGATCGAGCGGACGATGTCCAACTGCACATCGAAGGGCAGCGAGGTGGAGATGCCGTTCGGGTACAGCTCATGGGTGGTCAGGCCTTCGGGTTCCAGGAAGACCTGATGGCTGTCCTTGTCGGCGAAGCGATGGATCTTGTCTTCGATGGACGGGCAGTAGCGCGGGCCGACCCCTTCGATCACACCCGAATACATGGGCGAGCGATCGAGGTTGGACGCGATGATCTCGTGCGTCCGCGCATTGGTGTGGGTGATCCAGCAACTGACCTGGCGCGGATGCATGTCCTTGTTGCCCAGGAAGGACATTACCGGGATCGGCGTGTCGCCGGGCTGCTCGGTCATCACGCTGAAATCGACACTGCGGCCGTCGATCCGTGGCGGTGTGCCGGTCTTCAGGCGGCCGACACGCAGCGGCAGTTCACGCAGGCGGCGAGCCAGGGCGATCGAGGGCGGATCACCGGCACGGCCGCCGGAGTAGTTCTCCAGGCCGATGTGGATAAGTCCGCCGAGGAAGGTGCCGGCGGTCAGTACGACGTTATCGGCGTGGAATTTCAGGCCCATCTGGGTCACTACGCCGCGCACCTGATCCTGTTCGACGATCAGGTCATCGCAGGCTTGCTGGAATATCCACAGATTCGCCTGGTTCTCCAGGATCTCGCGCACGGCGGCCTTGTAGAGAACGCGGTCTGCCTGAGCGCGCGTTGCGCGCACTGCCGGGCCCTTGCGGCTGTTCAACACGCGGAACTGGATGCCGCCTTTATCGGTGGCCAGTGCCATGGCACCGCCCAGCGCATCGATTTCCTTTACCAGATGGCTTTTGCCGATCCCACCGATGGCGGGGTTGCAGCTCATCTGGCCAAGGGTTTCCACATTGTGGGTGAGCAGCAGCGTCTTCACGCCCATGCGTGCAGCCGCTAGCGCGGCCTCTGTGCCGGCATGGCCGCCGCCGATCACGATCACGTCAAAACGGGAAGGGAAATCCACCACGCACCTCGTGCCTGTTGATCAAGAAGAAAGAAGAGAGCCGGACAGTATAGGGGTTAAGGGCTTTCGATTGAAGGCACCTGAACAAAAAATAGCCAGTGGGCGTGGTGGGCCTCTATAGAAAATAAAAAGAGAGGAATTTTTTAAATCTTTTTAGAGCTTGTGTTTATGTATGGTGAAGCCGTTTTCTGTGGATAACCATCTACAGGCCTGATGCAGGCTGCGTTTCAGCGCCTAACAACCCTGTGTCGATGCTGTACGGTGACGGGGGATCGCCCGTGTTCAGCTTGTGGATGAAAGCCTATGTTATCAACAGGCGTATTTATCTACCGGCTGGGACAAGGTTTGCTAACCCATCTGTACGTGAGTTTTCCACAGGGTTCAGGGAGGCCTGTGGAATGCCGCTCCGATGCGCTGTATCCGCCGGATATCGGGGCTTCTGGGTAATCTACGGCTGTGGACAGATGGGAATCATGGGAAAGCCGGGCAGCCGCGAGCGCGGTGACGGAGCGACGCCGTCACCGGTGGGAAAAAACAGCGCTGTGGATTACTTGCCGATGCAGAAGCTGGAGAAGATACGGCCCAGCAGATCATCCGGCGTGAAGGCGCCGGTGATCTCGCCCAACGCTTGCTGGGCCTGACGCAGGTCTTCGGCCAGCAGCTCGCCTGCGCCGCTCAGGGTGAGCTGCGCGCGGCCGTGCTCGAGGCTGTCGCCCGCCTGACGGAGCGCTTCCAGATGACGCCGTCGCGCGCTGAAGCTGCTCTCGGCGGTCTGTTCGAAGCCCATGCAGGCCTTGAGGTGCTCGCGCAGCAGGTCCAGCCCCTTGCCGGAACGCGCGGACAGGGTAATGGTGACGTGGCCGTCGCTGCTCTCTTCGAGCGCGATACTCTCTGTGGATAAATCCGCCTTGTTGCGGATCAGCGTGACGTGCGCCGGGTCAGGGCGGCTGTCGAGAAATTCCGGCCACAGCGCAAAGGGATCGCTGGCCTCCGGCGCGGTGGAATCCACCACCAGGAGCACCCGGTCGGCTTCGCTGATCGCTTTCAGGGCGCGTTCCACGCCGATCTTTTCCACATGGTCATCGGTGCTGCGCAGGCCGGCGGTGTCGGTGATGTGCAGCGGCATGCCGTCGATGTGGATATGTTCGCGCAGCACGTCGCGCGTGGTGCCGGCGATATCGGTGACGATGGCGGCTTCCCGGCCCGCCAGGGCGTTCAGCAGGCTGGATTTGCCGGCGTTGGGGCGCCCGGCGATGACTACCGTCATGCCGTCGCGCAGCAGCGCGCCCTGGCCCGCTTCGCGCAGTACCGACGCGAGCTCGGCGCGCACCGCGTCCAGTTGCGACAGGACATGGCCATCGGCGAGGAAGTCGATTTCCTCCTCAGGAAAGTCGATCGCCGCTTCGACGTACATGCGTAGCCCGATCAACTGGTCGGTGAGACGGTGGACGCGGCGGGAGAATTCGCCTTGCAGCGAGCGCACGGCGTTACGTGCCGCCTGTGCCGAGCTGGCCTCGATCAGGTCGGCGATGGCTTCGGCCTGGGCCAGGTCGAGCTTGTCATTGAGGAACGCGCGCTCGCTGAACTCGCCGGGGCGGGCCTGGCGGGCGCCCAGCTCCAGGCAGCGTTGCAGCAGCATGTCCATCACCACCGGGCCGCCGTGGCCCTGCAGCTCGAGCACGTCTTCGCCGGTAAAGGAGTTCGGGCCGGGGAAGTACAGCAGCAGGCCTTCATCGATGACATCGCCGTCATCGGCGTGGAACGGCCCGTAGTGGGCGTAGCGTGGTTGTGGCTCGCGGCCGCTCAGGGTGATGGCCATGGCACGGGCACGTGGACCGGAGACGCGGACAATGCCCACACCGCCACGGCCCTGGGCGGTAGCGACGGCGGCGATGGTTTCACGGGCTGCATTCATGTCGGCGGTCTCGCGGTTGGGTGTCGTGGCGTGCGCAGGGCAAGGTTATCCACATAGCAAAACGCCCCACGAGGGGGCGTCTTGTCGATCGGTGTCGGGCTGCGATGTCAGGCGGAAGCCTTCTTCGCTGCACCTTCGATCCGACGGGTAATGTACCACTGCTGGGCAATGGACAGGCAGTTGTTCACCACCCAGTACAGGACCAGACCGGCCGGGAACCACAGGAAGAAGAAGGTGAAGATGATCGGCATCAGCTTCATCACCTTGGCCTGCATGGGGTCCGGCGGCGTCGGGTTGAGCATCTGCTGGACCAGCATGGTGGCGCCCATGATGATCGGCAGGATGAAGAACGGATCCTTCACTGACAGGTCGACGATCCAGCCCAGCCACGGGGCCTGGCGCATCTCGACGCTTTCCAGCAGCACCCAGTAGAGGGAGAGGAAGACCGGCATCTGCACCAGGATTGGCAGGCAGCCGCCCAGCGGATTGATCTTCTCCTTCTTGTACAGCTCCATCATCGCCTGGGACATCTTCTGGCGATCGTCGCCATGCTGTTCCTTCAGGGCTGCCAGTTTCGGCGACACGGCGCGCATGCGGGCCATGGAGCGGTAGCTGGCGGCGGACAGCGGGAAGAAGGCCAGTTTGATGACGATGGTCAGGAAGATGATCGACCAGCCCCAGTTACCAACCAGGTTGTGGATATGTTGCAGCAGCCAGAAGATCGGCTGGGCGATGAACCACAGCGGGCCGTAGTCCACGGTCAGTTCCAGACCCGGGGACAGTTCCTTCAGGTACGCCTGCAGTTTCGGGCCGGCGTAGAGGGTCATGCTGGTTTCGCCCTTGGCGCCCGGCGCAACGCTCAGGTTCGGGCCGGTGTAGCCGACGATGTAGTTGCCCTGGGCGTCCTTGCGGGTCATCACGCTGTGGGTATCGCCCTTGGCGGGAACCCAGGCGGTGACGAAGTAGTGCTGCAGCCAGGCTACCCAGCCACCCTGGACGGTTTCCTTGAACTGCTCCTTGTCCATGTCCTTCATGGACACTTTCACGTAGGGCTTTTCAGGGGTCCAGACCGCGGCGCCGAGGTAGGTTGATACGCCGGTGGCGGTGGTGGAGGACGGGTCGACGCTCGCGTCACGCTTGAGCTGGGCGAACAGCGAGGCGTTCCACGGTTTGTCGCTCTGGTTGTCGATCAGGTAGGTCACGCCAACCTGATAGGCATTGGGGTTGATGCACTCGAGCTTCTTCTGCGCCTTTTCCTTCTCGGTGCAATCGTTTTTCAGACCGCGGTGGAAGGTGAAACGCTTGATGTAGCTGACGCCGTCCTGTGCATAAGTCAGGTCGACGGTCATCTGGTCCTGGCCGTCGGCCAGTTCGTACACCGGCTTGGCCGATGCGTACAGCGGGCGACCGCTGGCAGCGGCGTCCGGGCCATTGGCGCCGGTCAGGCCGCTCTGGGCCAGATAGGTGCGCTGGTTGTCGCGCTCGAACAGCGGGAACGGTACGTCCGGGCGGTCCTGGCGCAGCGGGTACTGGGTCAGGCCGAGCTTGATCACGTCGCCGCCGCGCGGGTCGATGGTCAGGTCAAGGACATCGGTCTTCACGCGGATCAGCTGTTCGCTGGCTGCCGCCGGCTTCTGCTCGGTGGGCAGGCTGGCCTGGGCGTTCTGCGTGGTGGGTACGTCGGCATTGGCCGCGTTGCCGGCAGGCACGGAAGTGTCCGGCAGGCCTTCAGTCTGGTTGAAGGTCGCGGTCTGCGCCGGCAGTTCGGGCTGGCCGTAGTCCTTGTTCCACTGGAGGACCAGCGCATAGGACACGATTGCCAGGGCGACGAATAGGATTGAACGTTTGATGTCCATGGTTACTCGGCCGTCGGGGAAGGGGCGGGCTTGGAAGGATCTGGCGGTACCGGGTCGTAGCCACCGGGATGCCAGGGGTGGCAGCGGCCGAGGCGACGAGCGGCCAGCCAGCCACCACGCAGGAAGCCATGGGTTTCGATGGCTTCCTGCGCGTAGCAGGAACAGCTGGGGTAGAAACGACAGTGCCTGCCCATCATGGGACTGATGGCGTAGCGGTAAAACTGGATCAGTAGCAGGGCCAGTCTACGCATGGGAACTGTCGGCCACTCCCGGAGATTCTGTCGAAGGTTCCGGGCTGGGCCGATTGCGCAACAGACGCTTCCAGAGCTTGCCGAACTGCTGGTGCAGTTCTTCATTCTCCAGATCGCCAAGACCTTTTCGCGCAATCACCACGATATCCAGGCCGGCCAGCTTCTGCTGGTGATGGCGGAAGGATTCGCGGAGAAGGCGTTTGAGGCGGTTGCGCTCGACGGCGAGCTTGACGTTCTTCTTGCCGATCACCAGGCCCAGGCGGGGGTGATCGAGACCGTTTTCGCGCGCCAGCAGCAGGATGTGCTTGCCGGGAACCTTGGAGGTGGGGGAGTCGAAGACTGCGGTGAATTGCCGGGCTGTCAGAAGACGTTTATCCCGGCTGAAATCTCGACTCACCACCTGTGTCAGACAAATCAGACGGTCAGACGCTTGCGGCCCTTGGCGCGGCGACGCGACAGAACCTGACGACCGTTCTTGGTGGCCATGCGAGCGCGGAAGCCGTGAACGCGAGCGCGCTTGAGGGTGCTGGGTTGGAAAGTACGTTTCATGATTCGGTACCTGGGTTGACGACATGAGGTCGCAGTGACCCCGTTTAAAGAGACCGGCGATTCTAGTGAAATCAGCCGGTCAGGTCAATTTCCAACCAACCGCGGATACAAAATCTATAGAAAGGAAGGAAATCTCTTTTTCTAAAGATTGAAGCGATGATTATGTTTATCCAGGCGGTTGCCTGTGCATAAGTTGCCCCAGGGCTAGGGGCAACAGGCGCGGGGGAAATGATAACCCTGTCCGGAAGGCGTGAGTGTCTTGTGCGGAGGCGGTTGGAAAGCTGGGTATGGAAAGCGGTTTTTTCCACAGGGATTTTTTCCACAGAACGATCAACCGGCCCATCCCCTGCCCCATAAAGTGGTTATCCACAAGGTTCACGGCGCTCCTACCCGACCGCCGGTAAAATCATTAACACCTTGATTTTCCTTGCATCCCGGCACGCTTAACTGTGGATAAGTTGGTCCGGCGAAGCTACAATAGCCGCCTGTTTCGCTTTGCGACTTCTTTTGGGGGATATCCGTGTCCGTGGAACTTTGGCAGCAGTGCGTGGAGCTTCTGCGCGACGAGCTGCCGTCCCAGCAATTCAATACCTGGATCCGACCGTTGCAGGTGGAGTCCGAGGGTGAAGAGCTGCGCGTCTACGCACCCAACCGCTTCGTACTCGACTGGGTCAACGAGAAGTACATGGGGCGCCTGCTCGAGCTGTTGGGCGAGCGTGGCAGTGGTCAGATTCCGGCGATCTCGCTGCTGATCGGCAGCCGCCGCAGCCGTACGCCGCGCCCGGCCCTGGTACCGACGCCGCAGGTCACCGTCCAGGCGGCTCCGGTTGCCGCCGCGCCGGCACCGATCGCCGCGCCGGCGCCTGTCGCGCAGGCCCTGCCCGAGCCGCAGCCGATCCAGGCGGCGCCCGTGCAGACCCTTGCCGATCTCGATGAGTCCAGCCCGGGCATCGACCCGCTGGCCGCGGCGATGCCCGCGGCAGCAGTGCGCACCGAGCGTAACGTGCAGGTGGAAGGTGCGCTCAAGCACACCAGCTACCTCAACCGCACCTTCACCTTCGAGAACTTCGTCGAGGGTAAGTCCAACCAGTTGGCCCGCGCGGCCGCCTGGCAGGTGGCTGACAACCTCAAGCACGGCTACAACCCGCTCTTCCTTTATGGTGGTGTCGGCCTGGGTAAGACCCACCTGATGCATGCTGTGGGTAACCATCTGCTGAAGAAGAACCCGAACGCCAAGGTCGTGTACCTGCATTCGGAGCGTTTCGTCGCGGACATGGTGAAGGCCCTGCAGCTGAATGCCATCAACGAATTCAAGCGTTTCTACCGCTCGGTGGACGCGCTGCTGATCGACGACATCCAGTTCTTCGCCCGCAAGGAGCGCTCGCAGGAAGAATTCTTCCATACCTTCAACGCCCTTCTCGAAGGCGGCCAGCAGGTCATCCTGACCAGTGACCGCTACCCGAAGGAAATCGAAGGACTGGAAGAGCGCCTGAAGTCGCGCTTCGGCTGGGGCCTGACGGTGGCCGTGGAGCCGCCGGAACTGGAAACCCGCGTGGCGATCCTGATGAAGAAGGCCGAGCAGGCCAAGGTCGAACTGCCGCACGATGCTGCGTTCTTCATTGCCCAGCGCATCCGCTCCAACGTGCGTGAACTGGAAGGTGCGCTCAAGCGCGTGATCGCCCACTCGCACTTCATGGGACGGCCGATCACCATCGAGCTGATCCGCGAGTCGCTGAAGGATCTGCTGGCCCTGCAGGACAAGCTGGTCAGCATCGACAACATCCAGCGCACCGTCGCCGAGTACTACAAGATCAAGATCGCCGACCTGCTGTCCAAGCGCCGTTCGCGCTCGGTGGCTCGTCCGCGTCAGGTCGCCATGGCACTGTCCAAGGAACTGACCAACCACAGCCTGCCGGAAATCGGCGTGGCCTTCGGCGGTCGGGATCACACCACGGTGCTGCACGCCTGTCGTAAGATCGCTCAACTCAAGGAATCCGACGCGGATATCCGCGAGGACTACAAGAACCTGCTGCGTACTCTGACCACCTGACGCAGCCTCACGAGGCAAGGGACTAGACCATGCATTTCACTATTCAACGCGAAGCTCTGTTGAAACCCCTGCAGCTGGTCGCTGGCGTCGTCGAGCGCCGCCAGACGCTGCCGGTTCTTTCCAACGTCCTGCTGGTCGTCGAAGGTCAGCAGCTGTCGCTGACCGGCACCGACCTCGAAGTCGAGCTGGTGGGACGCGTCACGCTGGAAGATGCTGCCGAGCCGGGCGAAATCACCGTACCCGCGCGCAAGCTGATGGACATCTGCAAGAGCCTGCCCAGCGATGCCGTGATCGATATCCGCGTCGACGAGCAGAAGCTCCTGGTGAAAGCCGGCCGTAGCCGCTTCACCCTGTCCACCCTGCCGGCCAACGACTTCCCCACTGTGGAAGAAGGCCCGGGCTCGCTGACCTTCAGCCTGGTGCAGAGCAAGCTGCGTCGCCTGATCGACCGCACCAGCTTCGCCATGGCGCAGCAGGATGTCCGCTACTACCTGAACGGCATGTTGCTCGAAGTGGGCGGCGGCACGCTGCGCGCCGTGGCTACCGACGGCCACCGCCTGGCCATGTGCTCGCTGAGCAACGGCGTGCCGGAAGCACAGGATCGCCACCAAGTGATCGTGCCGCGCAAAGGCATCCTCGAACTGGCGCGCCTGCTGACCGAGCAGGACGGCGAGGTGTCCATCGTACTTGGCCAGCATCACATTCGCGCCACCACGGGCGAGTTCACCTTCACCTCCAAGCTGGTGGACGGCAAGTTCCCGGATTACGAGCGCGTGCTGCCCAAGGGCGGTGACAAACTGGTGCTGGGCGATCGCCAGGTGCTGCGCGAAGCCTTCAGCCGTACCGCGATTCTGTCGAACGAAAAGTACCGCGGCATTCGCCTGCAACTGACCAGCGGCCTCCTGAAGATCCAGGCAAACAACCCGGAGCAGGAAGAAGCGGAAGAAGAAGTGCAGGTCGACTACAACGGCGGCAGCCTGGAAATCGGCTTCAATGTCAGCTATCTGCTGGACGTCCTGGGCGTCATGGGTACCGAGCAGGTCCGCATGATTCTCTCCGACTCCAACAGCAGTGCGTTGCTGCAGGAAGCGGACAACGACGATTCCGCCTACGTCGTCATGCCGATGCGCCTCTGACGCGTATCGATGTCCCTTACCCGCCTTTCGGTCACCGCGGTGCGCAACCTGCACCCGGTGACCTTCTCCCCCTCCCCCCGCATCAACATCCTCTACGGCGAAAACGGCAGCGGCAAAACCAGCGTGCTGGAAGCCATCTACCTGCTGGGCCTCGCCCGCTCGTTCCGCAGCATGCGCCTGCAACCCGTCATCCAGTACGAAGAACCGGCGTGCACGGTGTTCGGGCAGGTGCGTCTGGCCAATGGGTTCGACAGTAGCCTGGGTGTTTCACGGGATCGCCACGGCGAGTTCCAGATTCGCATCGACGGGCAGAACGCCCGCAGCGCTGCGCAGCTGGCTGAGACTTTGCCACTGCAGTTGATCAACCCGGACAGTTTCCGCCTGCTCGAGGGCGCGCCGAAGATCCGCCGGCAGTTCCTCGACTGGGGAGTGTTCCACGTGGAACAACGCTTCATGGTGGCCTGGCAACGCCTGCAGAAGGCCCTACGGCAGCGGAACTCGTGGCTCCGACATGGTAAACTGGACGATGCTTCGCAGGCTGCGTGGGACCGCGAATTATGCGCGGCGAGCGACGAAATCGACGCGTATCGGCGGTCCTATATCCAGGCTCTCAAACCCCAGTTCGAGCGCACCTTGGCCGAGCTTATCCAGCTCGACGATCTGACGCTCAGCTATTACCGAGGGTGGGATAAGGAACGCGACCTGAGCGATGTCCTCTCCTCCAGCCTGCTGCGCGATCAGCAGATGGGGCACACCCAGGCCGGGCCGCAACGGGCGGATTTGAGAATTCGTCTGGGGGGACACAATGCCGCGGAGATTTTATCCCGTGGCCAACAGAAACTGGTGGTCTGCGCGTTGCGGATCGCCCAGGGGCATTTGATCAACCAGGCCAAGCGCGGGCAATGCGTCTACCTGGTGGACGACCTCCCCTCCGAATTGGATGAGAAGCACCGGTTGTCGTTGTGCCGGCTTCTCGAAGATCTGGGTTGCCAGGTATTCATCACCTGCGTCGACCCGCACTTATTGAAAGACGGCTGGCAAACGGAAACGCCGGTGTCGATGTTCCACGTGGAACATGGGCGCGTCTCTCAGGACACTACCATCGGGAGTGAAGAATGAGCGAGAACACCTACGACTCTTCCAGTATCAAGGTACTGAAGGGGCTGGATGCCGTACGTAAGCGTCCGGGCATGTACATCGGTGATACCGACGACGGCACTGGCCTGCACCACATGGTTTTCGAGGTCGTGGACAACTCGATCGACGAAGCGCTGGCGGGCTACTGCAGCGAAATCAGCATCACCATTCACACCGATGAATCCATCACCGTGCGCGACAACGGTCGCGGCATTCCGGTGGATATCCACAAGGAAGAAGGGGTCTCCGCGGCCGAGGTCATCATGACCGTCCTTCACGCCGGCGGTAAGTTCGACGACAACAGCTACAAGGTCTCCGGTGGTCTGCACGGCGTCGGCGTGTCGGTGGTGAACGCCCTCTCCCACGAGCTGCGCCTGACCATCCGCCGTGAAGGCAAGGTCTGGGAGCAGGTCTACCACCATGGCGTGCCGCAGTTCCCGCTGCGCCCGGTGGGCGACACCGATGGCTCCGGCACCGAGGTGCACTTCAAGCCGTCCCCGGAAACCTTCCACAACATCCACTTCAGCTGGGACATCCTGGCCAAGCGGATCCGCGAGCTGTCTTTCCTGAACTCCGGCGTGGGCATCGTCCTGCGCGACGAGCGTGCCGGCAAGGAAGAGCTGTTCAAGTACGAGGGTGGCCTGCGTGCGTTCGTCGAGTACCTGAACACCAACAAGACTGCGGTGAACCAGGTCTTCCACTTCAACTGCCAGCGCGAAGAGGACGGCGTCGGCGTCGAAGTTGCCCTGCAGTGGAACGACAGCTTCAACGAAAACATCCTCTGCTTCACCAACAACATTCCCCAGCGTGACGGTGGCACCCACCTGGCAGGCTTCCGCTCTGCCCTCACCCGCCACCTGAACAACTATATCGAGCAGGAAGGCCTGGCGAAGAAGTTCAAGATCGCCACCACCGGCGACGATGCCCGCGAAGGTCTGACCGCGATCATTTCGGTGAAGGTGCCGGATCCGAAGTTCAGCTCGCAGACCAAGGACAAGCTGGTTTCCTCGGAGGTGAAGACCGCCGTGGAACAGGAGATGGGCAAGTACTTCGCCGACTTCCTGCTGGAAAACCCGAACGAAGCCAAGGCCGTGGTCGGAAAGATGATCGACGCCGCCCGCGCCCGTGAGGCCGCGCGCAAGGCTCGTGAGATGACCCGTCGCAAGGGCGCGCTGGATATCGCCGGCCTGCCGGGCAAGCTTGCCGACTGCCAGGAGAAGGACCCCGCCCTCTCCGAACTGTACATCGTGGAGGGTGACTCCGCGGGCGGTTCTGCCAAGCAGGGCCGTAACCGCAAGACCCAGGCGATCCTGCCGCTCAAGGGCAAGATCCTCAACGTCGAGAAGGCTCGCTTCGACAAGATGCTGTCCTCCCAGGAGGTCGGCACGCTGATCACCGCGCTGGGCTGCGGTATCGGTCGCGAGGAGTACAACATCGACAAGCTGCGCTACCACAACATCATCATCATGACCGATGCTGACGTCGACGGTTCGCACATCCGTACTCTGCTGCTGACCTTCTTCTTCCGCCAGCTGCCGGAGCTGGTCGAGCGCGGCTACATCTACATTGCCCAGCCGCCGCTGTACAAGGTCAAGCGTGGCAAGCAGGAGCAGTACATCAAGGACGACGTGGCCATGGAAGAGTACATGACCCAGTCGGCCCTCGAAGAGGCCAGCGTACACGTCAACGAAAGCGCCCCGGGCCTGTCCGGCGAAGCGCTGGAGAAGCTGGTCAACGAGTACCGTGGCGTCATGCGTACCCTCGCCCGCCTGTCCCGTCTGTACCCGCAGGACCTCACCGAGCACTTCATCTACCTGCCGCGCATCGAAGCCGACAAGCTGGGTGACGAAGCCACCATGCAGGCGTGGATCGAACAGTTCCAGGCGCGCCTGAAGGCCGTCGAGAAGTCCGGCCTGACCTACAAGGTCAGCCTGCGCGAAGACCGCGAGCGTCACCTGTGGCTGCCGGAAGTCGAGATGGTCGCCCACGGCCTGTCGAACTACGTCACCTTCAACCGCGACTTCTTCGCCAGCAACGATTACCGCGCGGTAACCGAGCTGGGCAGCAAGCTGAACAGCCTGCTGGAAGAAGGCGCCTACGTGCAGAAGGGCGAGCGCAAGAAGAACGTCAGCAGCTTCAAGGAAGCCCTGGACTGGCTGATGACCGAAGGCACCAAGCGCCACAGCATCCAGCGATACAAAGGTCTGGGTGAGATGAACCCGGATCAGCTGTGGGAAACCACCATGGACCCGAACGTGCGCCGCATGCTGAAGGTCACCATCGAGGACGCCATCGCGGCCGACCAGCTGTTCAATACCCTGATGGGCGATGCCGTGGAGCCGCGCCGCGACTTCATCGAAAGCAACGCCCTGGCGGTGTCCAACCTGGACGTCTGACCGCCGCTGTAGGTGGGCAAAGTTATTTGCCGTTTCGGTCAAAGTTAAATGGTTCGGCCAAAGTAATTTACCTGTGGCCACCTACGAAAAAGCCCCTGCTGGGTTACGTCAGCAGGGGCTTTTTGCTTAGCTGAAGGAGCTATAGGACTGCGTTCCAGTCGGCCAAGAAGGCTTCAGTCAGGCGATGCTTAGTCTTGTACTCCTCAACGATCCCGGCTGATTTCATTCTGCTGAAGGTCGCATTCATTGAGGCTTTGTTGGTTCTGTTTCCCGGTATACACCTGGTTCTCAACGCATCGATAACCCATTGGCTACGGATACGGGGGCGTTGATCGTTCAACATGTCCACAACCAAGAACGTCATGTAGCCCTTGCTGATGCTCCATCTTTTTGCGAATGCCTCAGGTAGATCTTTAGCCTGCTGGGTAGCGATGTCCAAACCGAACCATGCAACGTAGTCATCAGCATGGAACGCTGTGCCTTCGTGCAGTAGCTTCGCTACTTTGGCTTTCAGCTCATCATTAAGCGCAGGGTGAGTGATTTGCTGTATTGCTCGCTCAAGGTCGCCCCCTGATTGCTTCAATACGCCGGGCTGTAAGCCATCTAGCAATGAAGCCCAAAGCGCATACAAATCTGCAAAAGCAGACCAACCCCGCTCGATAACGCCTGGAAATTTGTAACGAAGATCACCCACTCGACGATCTTCGGCTGGCAGGGAGCTCATGCCAACCAAGGTAGCTCTAAAGCCATCCACAAGGATATTCAGCGGGGTTATGTTCCTGTGGGTGAATCCAAGCCTGTGTAGGTAGCCGAGGCCCGCGAGTAATTGCTCCAGCCACTGCCGGAACTCTTCTGTACCGATAGATGCTTGATCGAAGAGCGCCTCGCCACTCGTCCATGCGCGACTGATGAAGTACGCATTGGTGTTGGGAATTCGAGCAAGATCGAAAACCCGCTCCAGTGCGGGATGGTAGATCTGAGCGAGCCGATGATATTGATCAGCCACAAGCTCCCAAGCTTCATCTGCATCATCATAGATCTGAACCGCACAATCGAAGCGTCCAGCGACGTGACGAGACCGCCAGATGCTTGAGAAAGCATCTTCATCGACCTGCTCGACCAATTCATAACGATTGTCGAGAACTGCTCCTGGTTCAGCCTCAAAAGGAGCGTCTGATGAGGCAAGTGCAGTTGAAGCGCCCTCGCTCATAAGGCTTGCTATCAAGTGTGATAAGCGCTCTGAGGTTACCTGCCTATCTGCATCGTTGCTTTCGGAGATTTCCCACTGAAGAGTGTCGACCAAGGGTTTAAACAGCGAGGTGATGAGGTTGATGTCGTCGCCAGCGCTATGGTTGTTCAGGACATCGATGAAGCAAACCTCACTCGCATCTGTGAGATAGATCGAGTTTGCGGAAACCCTACCCAGTGTGGCGCCACGGCGATGGATGCCCTGGATCGCTGTTAAGGCAGAAATCAGCGTCGACCTGGCTGACTCCTTGGAATACTCCGGGAGATCAACCAGCGAAAGTGGTTTTCCCTTGGGCATGCTGATTGGCAGAACCATCAGCTCACCGTCATCAATCAGCGGTGCGCTATAGGTCACACCGGTTAACCCAGCCAGCTCTTGGAGTAACCGAAACTCGTCACGCAATTGCGTTTGTAGCTGTTCGCGCCGCTCCTGGCTTGCGCAATTGGGGCGGTTTACGATTTTCAGCATCCACTTGGAGTTCCAGTTCTCCAGGCGATACTCAGCCATCCATAGCTCAAGGCCATTCTGATCCAACAGGCACTGTGTTTTTTGGTACTGCTGGAATCTATTGCTTTCAGCTATCTGCTGACGCAATTGCCCAAGAGTGGCGAGGACAAGTTCACGCTGAGCATCGATCAACTCATACGCTTTGGTGGCTGTAAGCCCCTCTGCACTGGTCAACGCCTTGATGATCCTGTCTGGCGTCCACACTTGTAGGGAGGGCTCATCTTTGATGAGCGAGATGCTATGCCCTTTGTCTCCGGTCACAAGCACCACGCCCTGACACCATGGCGCATACAAACCAATTCCTGCACGGTTACGGATACGGCCCGCAAGCACACGAGAGTTCTGGTTGGCCTTGCGCAAGGCGTTATCAACAGGGCGACCATCCAGTAGCCAAACGTCCTTCCCTGCCTCTAGCGTCCCGCTGTAGCCCTTTACGTCGATCAAATACACGCCCCAGTCACCGACGACGACCGCATCAATTTCCATTGCCTGACCGGTTTCTGTAAGCAGCTCGATGTTGGTCAGCAGCCAATAGTGATCCGGGAGAGAGTTTTCCAGCAGAGAAAATGCCCACTCCTCTGCGGCGTTGACTGCTTTGGCGAAGGGGACGTGCTTAGCCATGACTTTCTCCTTGTCCTGCCATCAAACCCATCCGGTAAAATGGAGGATGAGTTCTATGAGATAAAGACTGTGAAGCTGCTGAATACCTACGACGACCATGACGATGCCAAGGAAGCCGTTGAAAAGCTGGTTGGCGAAAAGCGCCTGGCCAGCGAGCGAGATTCCACCGTGGTGATTTACAACCTGTTTGGAATTGCCAGCTGGGGGAATTTTCACCGGCTGGGGATGTACAACCTGGTCGAGTTGAAGGGGCTGCTGGATCGGAAAACATCTTGGAAGCCTGAAGATGCCAAGCGCCACCAAGAGATCCTGGCCACTCTGAGTACAGTGGCCAAGAACTACTCCCTGGAGATTCCTTCTCACTGGCTGTGAGAGGTTAAGCCGCGTTTCCTTGAAGCTTTTCCAGACTCAACTGATTGAGCTCGATCCCTAGCTTGGCGGGATCCTGAACCACTAGGTAATGCCATAGTCCGTGCTCGCCGCTGCGGTTTACTGCATCAACCCAGCGCTGAGCTGCCTTGGCCTTGAGATCCGCGTCGTCGTTATATTGACCCTTGATCTCGATAATGACCTGCAGCCCGATATCCAGCTCGGCAATAAAGTCAGGCACGTAGCTGTGCTTGATATTCTGTTTGCGGTAGCTGATGGCAAAGCCTAAACGGTCATTCTTCACCCACTTCAATACGCCAGGATGGATATCGAGCAGGAAGCCTGCGCTTTGCTCCCACTTACTCGTGTCTGCCACCATCAGGTTCAGGTGGCACTTAGTGACCGTGCGTACAGGCTTGGTCGTATGAAAGTCCACGTATAGCGTGCTTCCGAGACCGGCAGATCCTTGTGGAATGACCGGTAAGAACCCGTGCTTCTCCTCGGTACCACTCTGCAACGCATTGTAGAGGCTGCCGATTACTGACTGGGTATAGTTACCGCTGGCCAGTACATCACAGGCGCAAGAGTCGCCCTTAAGAACGAGTTTCTCTCGTAAGAACCGCGCACAGGCATTCAGCACCTTTGGAAACAAGGTTCCTATTGGCACACTGTCGCCGCGCTCCATGCGCCACTGCTTACAGATTTCTTTAGCCAGAATGAAGGCCACCTGCTGATCGCGGAACAGCGCGCGCCATTCAGCCAGCGTTACGGATGACTTCTTACCGGCACCAAAAGCCGTCAGGTGTCCATCCGGTGCGACCATCTGTCCAACCTGAACGGTTGTCGGCAGCGTCATCGGGTCGATGGTGACCTGAGCTACCTGAGTCCAATCGACCACGACGTCGAATTGGTTGACCTCTTGGTAACCCATGACGATGGGGAAGTCGATGCGGTACTGCTCGCGCTCTGGCATTGAGAAAATATGGTGCTGCTCTCGTTGTACAGGCGCAGGGCCAACAGACCGTGTTTTGAAGGGAACGAGCTCAAATGGAACACCAAAGACCTTGGCCGTTTCCTCTGTGAAGAGCCCTGTCTCTTCATCAACAACGTAGCTCGCACGCCGCAATGCCCGCCCTACAACCTGCTCGCAGAGCAGCTGTGAGCCAAACGGACGTAACCCAACGATGTGGGTCACCGTGTTGGCATCCCAGCCCTCCGCCAGCATAGCTACGGATACGATGCAGCGAATGTCCCGACCAGGCGGAATACGCTCGTCGATCCATTGCAAGCCGTGGGTATCGCCCTCTTCCTCTTCCTCTTCGTCATCGCTGTTGAGCTTGTCATTGTGCTTGCGCACCAGCTCTGACCACTCTTCAGGCACTTTATCGCCCGGCCATTTGGCTTTACCGATAGTGTCGAGGATAAAACGCATACGCCTTACCTCATCGCTACCACTACCAGCCTCCATCTCCTCGGCGATCTTGGAATCGACTCGTACTGTGACCTCTCGGCCCGGCTCATTGCGGAACCATTCAGGTGCTTCGCCATAGCCGCCTTCGTTAACGGCTAGCCAACTATGGACTTCCTTCGCCACCTTGGTATCACGGCAGACCACGATGAAAACGGGAGGAATGGGGTAACGTTGCTTCTCTTTATGGAGTAGCTCCCATTCTTGGAATTTCTTGTGCCAGTCAGTGGCAAGCAAGGTAATCGGTGTGCTGGCGTAGTTCATGACCAGCTGAGGAGTGAGCTTCTTGCCGTGACCGTCCTCTTCGGCTTTGGCCTCCACCCAGCGCCAGACGTTGAAATAGGCAGCCTCTTCAGTGCCACCCACGTCCGCCGTCGGCAGTTCCGGAATCTTCACCAGGCCGGACTCAATAGCGTCGAGCAAGCCGAAGTCGGAAACGATCCAGGGGAAAGGCTTACCGACCTCATTACCTGATCCCTGGATATAGAACGGCGTGGCGGAGAGGTCGATGCAGAGGTTGATGCCGTTCCTACGACCATTGGCCAGCTTGTTGATACGGTCGAGGCCTTCGATCCATATGGTCGCTTCTTTGGCGTTTTTCTTGGCAGTGTCTTTGTCGTCTTCGAGTGAGGCTTCACTCTCGTCATCGATGTTATCGCCACGACGATAGGCATGATGTGCTTCGTCATTGAATACCAGCCAATGTGGGCTACGACCGCGACCTGTGCCCAACTCCTGGCGTATGCGCCTGAACCAGGCAGCATCGGACTCAAAGTATTTAACTTCGACTTTGCCTTTGTCCTTCCCCGACTGTTTGGTGATCTCAACCGGTTCGCCCGTCTTCACGACCTTGGCCGAGTCACCATTGACGGTGTTGCTCTCCAGTTTGGCGAGTTTGTGCCAGTTGGCGATCATCACCTCGCCTCGGCGTAGCTCTTCCATGCGCTGTACGGGCACCAACTGGCGGGTGCGGTAGAGCGATAAGTCGCCCAGCAGTGGATCGAGTTCTTTGAGGCGTTCGCGGATGGTGACGTTTGGGCAGGCGATCAGCACCGTATCGGAGAATCGGTCATCGGTCGGCGCTGCAACTCTATTGAGAATCGACCAGGCAGCCAGCATCCCCATCACAGTGGTCTTACCGGAACCGGTTGCCATCTTGTTGGCGTAACGCGTGAAAGCGCGCAGTCCCTTGGCTTTACCTTCAGGGCCTGGTTCGTCCTTCGGAATGCCGACGAGGCCCTTCTTATAAACGTCTGCGGCCTCCACCAGAAAAATGATGGTTTCTGCTGCTTCAATCTGGGCAAAGAACAGACGTTGCCCGCGATCTTTGGAGCGCCACAGCTCAATTAGCTCCTTGGTGACCCGAGAGGCGCCGTCATAAGGTGTGCCCGTCAACTTACCCGCTCGCCACTCATTAAGGCGCTGTCGGATCAGGTTGACCTGTCCTAACTCTTCCTGCGAGCCAACATCAGTTTCACCGAGCAGTTCGGCCTGCCGCTTGTTCTTGCGGCCAGTACCGGCGCCTTCTGGCACCCGGTAGAAGTAGTAAGCTGGGCGGCGGCCCTCTGCCTTGACGGGTGATTTACCGACAGCCACTTGCCAGTGGTGAGTCGGCTCGACGTAAGGTGAGTTGATAATGGGTTCCGGTACTTCGCTGACCGGTACGGCGGTACGTCCGGTCATTGCTCCGCCTCCGCCACGTTCAATACGCGCATCAACTCATTACCGCGCTCGTCGATAACCTTGATGGCAATCTGGCCTTTGCTGTCTGCAACGAAGGGTTCACTGGTGGTACCAGCCAAATGCTCCCATACGCTGACATTAAACTGGCCCTTGAGTGACTTTTGCAGGTTGTCCCAGGCACCGGTACGCGGGAAAAACACCTGGCTGGCACAGAAGGCCATGCCGTTGTAGCTGGTATCGAGCATCCAGCACGGCAGGTTCTCGGGTTCCACGGATTCTGTGTCCATCGTGTCAGGGCGGAAGGTATCGAGCCCCAGGAGTTCTGCCTGGTACATCGCACGGCCATCATCACGCAGCCCGGCAGACACAATGCGCGCATCCGGCAGGCCGGTTATGGAGAACAGCTGGTCGGTGTGGCTGGTCTTCAGCAGATCGTCCATGGCCACGTCCGGTGTCACACTGATGTAGGTGCAGGGCAAACGCAGGCGCTTGCGGTCATCCACCAGCTCACGCGCCTTGGCCTGGATGGCAAAACCAAAGAAGAACAGCTGACTGTATTTGAGGAAGTACGCCTCGCTAGCAGCTTCGAACACCTGGTCGGAGCTAATCGCACCGTCCTCAGGGCCAAAGACGATAGCGATACGTTGTTCCTGCTCGTCCACTGCTTCGGCGTGCAGGAAGTCATTGTCCAGTACGCGAACCTGTTCAAGTTTGAGGCTGCGGTTACCCGGCAAGCGCAGATTATGACTGCGCCGCAGAATATCGATCATGCGATCCAGATAACTGCGTGCGTTGTAGCCAGCGGCTTGCTCTGCTGCCTGGGTGGCTCCCTCTACTTCCAGGGAGTGAGCGGCTTGGATGGTGGCTTCGACGGTGAAGGGGCCGCAGACGCGGGTAATGTTGTCGATCTTCTCGGGTCGATCAGGCAGAGTAACTGTTTCAGGATCTTTGTTATTTGCGATAGAGCTAAGTGTAACCCTTGGAATTAGACCACCAACTTCTTCGCCTTTTCGGTTTTGCTTCCTTTTATAAATAAATCCACCGGCAGGGCCTCTATCAGGTGCTTTTAAGTCAAACCATGGGAAGGTTGCTGTCAGTAGCCGTTGGCGGGCTAAGGAAAGTGGAACTCTTGATGTATCACAGGTAATCCAACGGCGGCCCCATTTCTCTGCGCAAACAGCAGATGTTCCAGACCCGCATGTTATATCTAGAACTAGGTCGCCTGGCTCTGTAACCATCAGAATACAGCGTTCAATGACTTTCTCGCTAGTTTCAACAACATATTCTTTCTTCCGTGAAAAACCGCTGCGGGCAGTATCATCCCAGACGTTATCTAGATAGTACACGGGAAAGTCATCAATATATCTTTTATAGCGCAAAGTGTTTCCAACCAGCATTAGCCTATTTGCTTCGGCTAGGCGCTGCATACCACCGGACTTAACACCAGGTTTCCAGTGGGTATTTGCAGGGCATTTGTATGTATTCCCATTCCACTCAAAATACTGATCTGCCGGGTCAGACGGCGCTCCCTGAGAGTAAAGCGTATCGTGTGCTAATACCTTCCAACCCTCTGGAAATGGTTCAAGACCTTCCTGCTCCTCTTTTGTCATCCTTCGGGGCTCTTGAGATTTATCCCCCGGTTCTAGAAAGACATACTGGCCAATAGCTCCAGATTCTGGGTACTTAGATATCGCTGGGTTATTAAATTTAGATTTTGCTTGGTTCTTATCTTTTGCGTACCAGACTAAAAAGTCAGTAGATGTTGAAAGCAAAGATGTACTCTGGCCACCAGTCGTTCTGAACGCTATTAATCCGCAGAAATTATGTTCGCCGAAAATTTCGCTTAAAACTTCTCTTACATGGTGGAGGTTGTCGTCAGAAATCTGAACAAAAACACTCCCGCTAGGAGCCATCAAGCTATGCGCCAAATAAAGCCTATCTCTCATATAGCTCAGATATGAGTGAAGCCCCAGTTCCCAAGTATCTCTATACGCCTTAACCATTTCTGGTTCGCGAATCATTTCTTCGTCTTTGCCGTGCTTAACTTCTCTCTTGCGAACAAATGGCTGAAAATTTGATCCAAATTTAACTCCGTAAGGCGGGTCGAAAAATAGCATCTGTACTTGCCCTCCCATCCCTTCATACTCCAGCAAGGAGTTCATCACTTGCAGGGAGTCGCCGAGGATCAGGCGGTTGGCCCACTGTTCCTTATGGGTGTAAGCATCGAGTTGGTCGGCAATATCTTTGGCAGCGTTGTCGCCAAATAAATCCAATGTGGTGAAAGTAGCCCGGTGGGATTCAAGCGTCTTCAGGATGTTTTGCGTCGAATGCCGTTCATGGACAAACAGAGGCACAGCCGGGACGCTAATCTGCTGGCGCTCAGCTTTTCCTGCCCAGTTGAGGAAGGGCTGGGTCAGGCTCTTGAGGCGTGCCACGCACTGACTCAGGCTGTTAAAGCGTTCGCCATTGCCTTTCCAGACTTGCTCTTCGGTAAAGACGCTGGCCTCGCCTTTTTCTGCGGCTTCAGCCACCAGGTTGAGCAGCCATTCAGCAAAGTCACGCTCAGCGTTTTCATCCCAGCACAGTTCGGGCGCCAGGCTTGAGTCATAGCGATACTGCTTAGGCGGCTTTCTGGCATTGAATTGCTCTTGCACGCCGACATCTGGGCGACTGGTGGCTTTGGTGTCGTACTGATAGGTGCCGTAATGGTCTGCACCTAGAGCAGCATTCGCAGGCGTCTGAGGGGCTTCAGGCTGCGGAAGATGCTTGGTGACTGCCTGGTCTGATAGTGATGAAGGCTTGCTAGCAGGGGGCTGAGCCAGAAAAACCGAGCCACCACGACCTTGGCCTTTACCCAGCACACCATCGGCAATCAAGGCATCGCGAACCCGCCAGTAGTCCTCTTCGGTGAAGCTGAACGCTGCTACTTCGCTCAGCTGCTGCTGAAGCTTGATATTGCCAATGCTACTGCCGTCCTTAGGGATCAATTGAAGGATCAGCTCGTGTAGGTTGGCGTCGTGTTGACTCATGGTGTTCTTCCTTAACTAAAACGGGGCGGCGCTTCGGCCAGAAGTGTGCGAACTCAGTGCTGCTGCGTCCAGCCTGCGGCAGCCCAGTCCAAATTCTCGGGTATCAGATAGCGGTTACTGGCATCAGCCAATCGCTGGCTAGCCATTTCTTCTGCGGTTTTGAAAAGCAGCTTCGAGGCCTCCGCATCAGGGCTTAGGCTGCTGTGCTTGGCTGGTGTCAGTAACCATTGGCTCACTTTCGCGGGGTTCAATTTGGCTTGGCCATCGTTAACCTGAATGGCCACAAACTCCTGTCGCATGCGTTTGCCCTGTGGGCCTTGCCAGCGCAGCATGGCCCCAAGCAGAGCACCCTCTTCAAGCTCTGGTGCTTGGAGCATCGCCGCTAAACCACCAAAGTCGTACTCGCAGGCCTTACTCAGCAGGTACTGCATCAGCTTGGAGTTGAGGTCGAGCATGTGGGTGTCTGGGCGATTGGCCGCCAGCATGCGATCCAAAGTCACGTCCATGCGTTGTGAGGCCTTCGGGGACAGCCCCATATCGCGCATCACCTGCTCGGACAATCGGATACGCAGCAACCGCTCTTTGTGGCTGCGCTCTGCGACCTCGATACCTAGCTGATAGAACATTCCCAGAACAAAGCTGTAGAGGTGCTCGACGGTGATTTCGAGCTCATCGCGCAGCTCATTGGGGTCGCTGGTGGCGGCATGGGCAAACAACTCTCGCTGTATAGCGGCAGCCGTGCGTGCCTGCTTTAGCGCTTCGTCGATGCGTTCACGGGTACGGTCTATGCCGAGTTTTGTCGCCTGTTGCAGGATGTCTTCTACGTCGATTAGCTCGGCCAGCTCGCCAAGGATTTCATCCTTCAGGCCTTCGTTGAACTCATGCCGCTGAACCTCGGCCAAGTCAGTCACCACGCTGTCGATTCGCGCATACATCAGATCGACAATGTTCTGATCCAGGCTGTCGGTTTGCTGGATGTTGAACACGACAACCTTCTTCTGCTGCCCATAGCGATACAGGCGGCCGATGCGCTGTACAAGGCGCATTGGGTTCCAGGGCAGGTCATAGTTGACCATGACGTGGCATTTGCTCTGGAGGTTGATGCCTTCCCCACCTGCTTCGGTCGAAATCAGAAAGCGGCCTTGCTCCTCGAAGCGCTTGATGGCCTCGCGTCGCTCAGCATGTTGCATGGAGCCATTGATGAGCTCGACCTGGTCGCTGCCATAGTGGTCAGCCAGTGCTTCGCGCAGATAGTTTTGAGTGGTGCGGTATTCGGTAAAGATCAGCACCTTCTCATCGGCATTGGCAGCGTGGATCTTGCCGATGATGTCCTCGATAAACAGCTTTAGTTTGAGGTCGTTTGCTTTCAGTGCTGCTGCTTCGGCAATCAAGTCTTTAAGCAGCTGCACTTCACCAGCGAAGAACTCGCGGGCATCACTGGTGAACTGTTCTTCCCATTCACCCAGATAACGTTGGTCTCTGGGCTCTTCATCCGAGAGTCCGTTGGCCTCATCGTCGAGCAGGCGCTGAAGGCGGTTGCACAACGCCCGGTGAATAGCCGCCGCGCTGGAGGCTGCCAGCTTGCGGTAGACGGTCATCACGAAACCAATGGCGTTACCGGTTCGCCCCAGTGCTTCACCCGCGTCATAGCCTTTGCGCAGATAGTCCTGAAGGGTTTTATCGAATTCGATGGATTCCTTACTGCTGGGCACCTGCAAGGCACTGGTAATTTTGCCTTGGAAGATGAAGTTCCCTTCTGCATCCGTTACATCCGCCTTGTGATTGCGGAACACCATGTCATGCAGGATTTCTGGCTTGATGTTGAGAGCCATGAGGTCGGTGCGTCGCTCGGGGCGAAGCAGTTCCAGCAGCGCGACAAACTTGTCTTGCATGCCCTGGTGAGGGGTCGCACTTAGCAAAAGCATGTGCTCGGTTTGACTACGTAGGCTTTTCGCCAGGTCATAGCGCTCAGAGCTGTCCAGCTTCTGGCCGTACTGGCGACGGCTGAGTCGATGGCCTTCGTCAAATATCACCAGATCCCAGGGCTCAGCCTGGAGCAGGCTCTCCAAGTGACCCTCCTGCTTGAGTCGATCCATGGAGCCAATGACACAGTCGTGCATCTTCCATTGGCGAGGCTCGTTGATGAAAAAGTCCTCACCATAGATTTCAAAGTCTTCGATCTTGAACTTGTGGTACAGCTCTTCCTGCCACTGCTTGGTCAGGCCGGCGGGGGTAACCAGCAAGATGCGTTTGATCAGGTCTCGTTGCCGTAGCGCATGCAGGAGCATTCCGGTCTCAATGGTTTTCCCAAGGCCCACATCGTCAGCGATCAACCAGTTGTAGTTGCCGGAGGCGATAATGTGGTGCACCAAGTGAATCTGATGAGGTAGCGGTTCAATCTCTAGGTGAGAAAGGGCCCCCGTGTTTTCATTCCATACCTTGATGGCATGGGCGAGCATGCGCAGTCGCATGCGTTCCGCATCGACCGCTTCGCCTTTACTGGCAGTGACAAACCGATGCTTAACGCCCTTCACCTGACGCAGGTACTGATAGGGCAGCCAATGGCGTTCGCCTCGCTCAGGAAAGTCGACAAGGACTTGCTCGCTCCCCGCCAAGGTGCGTTGCTGCATGATCACGCCCTGCCCTAGTGAGCGAACACCGCTACCAGGTGTTTCGTCGACTACGTCCATGCCATTTTGAAAGCCTGAGCGCACGGCAGATGCATCGACATAGGCCAGTTTCTTCTCCGGACTGAACCAGTGAACCTGAAGCTGATCTTCGGCTTCTTTAGCAATGGCCATTTTGACGATGCCCCGGCGTTCGCCCTGGCCGCTGGGTAGAGTCTGGCTGACCCAGCAACCAGGAACGTGGCAGAGTTTGAGGGGCTTCATGGGCTAGTCCTTTATCCTTACGGCTCAATGCTTGGCGAAGGTTGGTCGATATTCTGTGTGTGCAAGGCAGATGCGAGCGGTGCAGCTGACCATTGAGGCACAGCCGAATCCTCTTCAACACCGTCGATACCTGCGGTGTCATCCGCGATATCTGAAAGAGGCTCTGTGTCTGCGGGATCAGCCTTCACCTGCTTTCTTTTCCCTGAGGCATTAAGGCTTGGCTCTTCTTCTCTGACATAGGGCTTGTCACTGAAGTAGCAACTGGGCTCCTGGGGATGCTTTGTCTGGAAAACACCAAATTCCCGCAGGCGCTCGGTCTTCTCGATTTCTAGCGTGTCGCAAAGTCCCAGATCACTGTATTCCTCAGCTGGTAGCTCGCGAGGATCATGGAAATCAAAGTGCTGGCTGGCGGGCAAGCAACCTTCCAGGTTGGCAAACCTGAACCATAGGTAGCGTGCAAAGGCTTTAAACGCGCGGCGCAATGTGCTGTTTTCGTACCAGGACGCAAATAGGTTTTCGAGGAAGACCTCGATCTCTTCTACTTGGGGAAGCGACTCAAAGGAGCGCACGATCAGCAGCGCTGTCGGCCAGGACAGAACGTAGTAGGACAGGCGACTACTGCCGGTTTTATCGAAGGCGATCCAGTAGATATCGTTTTCGGCCCAGATCACTTTGATGTGCGCAGCAAGGATCAGCTCCTCAGGAGTGAGCCCCTTTTCGATCTCTCTCTCCAATGCAAGACGAGTTGCCCCCCAGCCGCTCATGACAAAAATCTGCTGAACCAAGGGCAGTGTGCTGAGTGGCCAGTTGGCTTTTCCAATCAGTTCCGCAGCTTTCTGAAGTGCGCGATCTTCACGGGAAAGCTTGTCTGCCAGCCAATCAGTGGATTCGGCTGCTGCCGGCTCCTCATTGTCGAAGACTTCATCCGGGTCAAAGGCATAGGCAGCGTAGTCATCGTCTAGATCACGGAAGTCATCCAGAGCTGCGTTGGTGTCCCCGTCGTGTTCTTTGCCCAGCTCGATGATGGTCAGATCATGCAGGTCATGATCGAAGTCGATGTCATCTTCAGGGTCTTCAAGCCCCAGGCCCATTTGCACCGGACTAGGTACGTCCAGCTCAAGTACATCTTGAGGAAGATCATCATCGTACTCGTCGAGGATCTCGTCATGAACCTCGGAGGGGATGACAGGTTCTTCGGGAACTGGAGCAGTATCCGGCGGCTCGGGTAGCTCATCAGTGTCTGGCCCCGGTGGGCTCAACGGTGATGTAGGGATGATTCTTAGAGGTCGTCCCGATTTATTGAATACTTTGACGCTGGCCTTCGATTCGCCGGGCTCAGTGGGTTTTCTTGGCAAGCCAAGTTTGAGAAGGGGCTTTTTAGGGGGGGGCGAAAAGGCCTCGTCTTCACCTACCTGCTCCTCCACATCCTCTGTAATCGCCGAGGATGCATCAAGAGCGCCGGTCTCCTCGCCAGCAACTGTGAGCTCACTCGTGTCAGTCGTTTCAATAGAGGTGGGTTCAACATGGTTTTCCCACCAACCGTCCTGGTTTAAGGGCGGGAGCTGGGCAGCAGCCTGTTGAATGAAACTGAGCTCGTTGTCGACTGCCACCGTCGAGGTCTGGGCACTGGGCACCGATGGGAGTTCCAGTGTGGCCAATGAAGTGGCTGAGTCGTTTAGAAATGCTAGGTCGCTAGCTGTTGGTAGGTCGTCGTCTTCTGACTCTACTGGAGCTGTTTCAACAAAGGCCTGCTGTTGGCGCTTAAGCAGCAGTTCCCGCTGCTTTGCCTTGGCCGCATCAAGCGGGCGATGTTGCAGCATATATATGCGGCCAAGCAGATTTAGATAGTCAGGTTCCTCAGCAGACTCATTGGCTTCTAGCAGGAGCGACTCTGCTGCTTGAAGCTTGCCCGAGGTAACGAGGTCATTGACCTCGTGGAGTAGGGTTTCTTTGCTACGTTGCTTGCTTTTGAGCGAAGGCGGTTGGGGCGCTCGACTTTTTTTGAAATGCAGAATGAGCTCAAGGCGGCGTCTTATGTCGTCCGCTGCCTGATGATTTTTAAGGAATTCGCTGAGAAGCGTTCGAGCTGTGGCGTGCTGGCCTTGGGTGATCAGAAGCGCAATGGCTTGAAGAAGGCCATCCGAGGAATGACCTTTCAGGCACGCACGAATTTTAGCTTCCAGCTCGTTAGGATCTGATGCCGCATGGCGCCAAAGCTCGTCTAACAGCGATTCCCAATCCATTTCCACTCCGACTCCGTGACGACACAGTTCAGCTTTTTATGGTCTTGGAGCGGTAGCGCCTTGACCGCTCCCCCGCTGCTTAATCCTGTGTCGTTCATCACATTATCCAGACCGGCTTTGTGGGTAAAGGCAAAAAGCCAGCTGAGCACCAATTAATTGTCCGATCAGCCAACACCTACCAGCTGGACTCAAGGAGCCTTGAGAGATGGGCTACCTGGCCCTTATGTGCTCTGAGCATGGATTTCAGCTCGGCATTCTCGTGTTCCAATCGAATGATCGTGTGGCGACGTAGCTCGCTGATCTGGGTTTGCCCGGCAAGTAGCACCTGATTTGCCCGGTTCTTTTGCACCATCGCAATGCCAAATAAGCCAAAAACCATGAGGGAAAGCACCGCTAGCTCTCCATAAACCCACTGATCCATGTGGTCTCCCGTGAAGGTTGCCGACCGGATTGAACTGCCAGGGACACCTTATGTAAGGTTTGGCGACATAGAAATATTGGTTACATGAACAGGTAAACTTTCTGAGCAGGATGCCCCCTATGAAGCGCAAGCAATCCATAGCCAGTGTTCGTTGGGATCTGGCGCTACGTTACCGATTGATTGAGACCATCGCCTTGTGGGAAGGGCGTCTAACTACGGGCCATTTGATGCAGAGCTTCGGCATCAGTCGGCAACAGGCCTCGAAAGACATCAATAGCTACCTGGCGGACTACGCGCCCGATAACCTGGATTACGACAAGCACATCAAAGGGTACGTACCCAGTCGCCGATTCAGTCCGCTATTCATTGATGACAGCGCCAGTGCCTATTTGCATTTGCTGAACCAGAACAGCGAGAGAGCACCCCACATCGAGGGCTTAGCGCTGGCTTATGCGCATACCGAAGTTCTGAATGTGCCGGATCGCTCGGTTAAGCCCGAAGTTCTTCGCCCACTGTTGCGTGCCTGTCGTGAGGGGTTGCGACTTGAGTGTGACTACGTTTCTTTGGCTAATCCCGTAGCCGAAACACGCTTGATTGCTCCGCACACCCTGGTCTACACGGGAATGCGCTGGCACGTTCGGGCTTACTGCGAAAAGAACCGCGACTATCGGGACTTTGTCTTGAGTCGCTTCAGGGGGGAGCTGGACGTGCTGGGCGAGTCAGGCCAAGGCCGCGATGCGGATGACGGTTGGAACAGTGCGGTCGAAGTGGTGATAGAGCCCGACCCTCGGTTGAAACCTGACCAACGCAGCATCATTGAGGCGGACTTTGGGATGCAGACTGGGCAGCTTAGAGTCGCGACTCGTGGGGCACTGGTGCAGTACGTGCTCCAGCGCTATCAGATTGACCCGCACAAGGTGCAGTCCAAGGCCAGCGCCCAACAGATTGTGGTCAGCAACCTCGATGAACTGGGCGTTTGGTTGTATTCCTAGGGAGGGAGTTATTCCGCTGGGCCGTAGGCAATCCGGGCGAGCAGCCAAAAGACGCCGCCTAAAGTTGTTGCGAGCAATCCTGCATCAATTGAGCTGAGCATCCACATTGAACACCTCCAGGTCGTGTTGATGATGACCCTACCGGTATGTGTTGGAGTGATCGACCTGTCGACTTTTCGTGCGTAAACGATTGGTACAGGTATCTGTTGCGATGCAGTAATGGCCAATGCCGCTTGAATCATCGGGTCAATGTGAGGTTGAACCTGCCCCTTGGCTCTGTGAAACTAGGTTGGCTGGGTGTTACCGCCCAGGTGCTCTTTAAACATGGTTATGAATCGGGCTTGCAGTTGGTGGTCAGGAAACTGGCCAGCTCTGGTGTTCTCCAGGGCTACCTTCGCCCCACACCTGTCGTCGCCCCGATGTACGTAGCGCTGAGGGTCACGTGGCAAACGTCACGTGGTTATCAGCGAGGTCTCATCGGCTAAGCGACAGTAAGGCGGCGGACGGCTTATCAATTCTTGATAAGCAGAACTGTGGTTTGTAGCGGCATCTTCAAAGTTCCATTCGGCCCGAAGTGCTTGGCGGCGGGGCAATTTCGCCCGTCTGGAGCAGTAACCATGAAACGTTTGAAGAATGCTGTCGGTCGCACCGATCAGCGCATGCACAACATTGAAGATGCCCGCGTCAAAGGTGGAACCGAGCCTCGCCAAGAGCCGGAACGTAAAGGAGTCAAATGGCTGAAGAAGGTGGCAAAATTTGCTGCCAAAATTGGCCTTCAGCGCCTTGCGGTATGGATCCTGGAAGACCCGGAATCCGCTTGGGATGACTTCCTCCTGAAGGTGGAGGAAATCCTTGAGGTAATCACCTCATGACGCAACAAACCACATCATTCGAATTCCAGTGAGGCCGATCCAGATGATCGGCCTCACGTCATTCTGGGATAGGACATGGATGCCCCCGCGTTACCCCTTTAAACCCATTCACAGCCTGAAGGCCCTCTCGCTAGCGCTAGGAGAGTCTGTCGAGCTGCTTCAGAGCCTGGCCAAACGCAGCTCCAATCTGTACCGCCATGTCCCGCAAACTAAGAAAGATGGCAGCGCGCGTGACACTTACGATGCCTACGAGCCGCTGAAAGCGATCCAGCGCAAAATCGTTGACCGTTTTTTGGTTCGGGTTCGTTACCCCGATTACCTCCATGGTGGGATCAAAGATCCCAATGCGCCCCGTAGCATCTACTCCAATGCCCGGATACACGGGAAGGCGAAAACTATCCTGCTTCAGGATATCAAGGACTTCTTCCCTTCCATCGGCGTGGAGCATGTGCAGCAGATTTTTTCCGGGCTCTTCGGTTTTTCCGACGAGGTGGCACAGCTGCTGGCATTGCTCACCACCCGCGAGGGTGTCGTCCCGCAGGGGGCGAGTACCAGCGGCTATCTGGCCAACCTGGTGTTCTGGGATGACGAACCGGCCCTGGTAGCACGCCTGCGTGCACGTGGCTTCCAGTATTCCCGCTTTGCCGATGACATTACGATTTCCGCCATGACTCATCTGGAGCGTCCAGTGCTGACGGAGTTGGTGGCAGCAGTGACTGACATGCTGGCGAAGAAAGGCTGTCAGCAAAAACGCTCCAAGTTGCATGTGCGTAAACGCGGCCAAACCATCCTGGCGAAAGCAGAGTTTGAGCCCCTGACGGTTACTGGCCTTTCGATCTTCAATGAATCACCCGGCCTGCCGAAGGCAGAACGCAAAGCCATCCGGGCAGCGGTCAAACAGGCTGAAGATCAAGCAAGCCAAGGGGCTAGCTGGGCCGAGTTAGAGCCAACGATTCGCCGAGTGATGGGGCATGTCGGACGATTGATTGCCTGTGGCCACCCCGATGGGGAGCGCTACAAGTTGCGGCTCAAGGCCTTGAAAGCGCGTTGCCAGGTGCCGCTCCTAGAGCGCTATGCGGCGCAGGGGGTCGAACCGGAGGCGTAGGCGGGTTAGAGTTCCACCATCAGCGCCTTGATCCCCACTCATGCGCAGAAACGCCCCACTGCCGTCAGTGAGCGCCACAGCCACACCGGTAGCCATTTCACCCCGAGGCGCAGCTCCAGGCGCCAGGCCTCGCCTTCGCGCAGCACGCGAAACTCCCGCGCCGCCCCGGCCTCGACCAGCGCCTGCAACGTTTCCTGCTCGATGGCTCTTTTCATGGCCCCCTACCCTCGCGTCAAACCAGTCCCCAGGGTTCTGGTATAGCGCAGGGCTGCAAGCCGGATACCGCCATCGGGCGAGCGGTTACCAGCTCTGGTTCAGGTGTGGGGGGCGATTCACCATAACGTCCTATTCTGCGCAGCGCTTATTGCGACCTTCTGACCTGTTCTCGCCATTGCTCATCTTGCTGGGCGCGTTCGCGGGCCTGCTCTTGCTGTTGCAGGCTGGCGGCGATGTCCCGGTGGAGGCGCGCTGACGTTGCGTCCCAGAGCCGGCCGCCCTCCAGGCATTCATCCGACTGCAATGCCTTGCCCGGGACACACTGCGCCATCAAGGCTTCGGCGCGTTGTTGGTCATCCTCATAGCTACCGGCCACGGCGAGCATTGCGGTGGATAACAGCAGCATGAGCGGAACAGCTCTAACGTAGAGCCTCATCATCGAGCTCCTTTTCAGGCCTTGAATACCGTTGTCGTGAATAGCGGCTGGACAACGCGCGGGCTACAGCGCATCGCCACGGGGCCAGCCAAGGGGCTGGCGCGTAGCCCCGGCGTGGATCAATCGAAGATCGCCGCAAATGTCTGCCGGGCCTTCTGGCGAATTTCATCGGTGAAATAGGGGGCCAAGGCCGTCGCTGCGCTCATCAGCATCGCCATGTCATCGACGTACCCGAGTGGGCCGAGATCAGGAATCAGATCAATCGGGCACACAAAATAGGTCAATGCGCCGAAGCCTAAGGCCCTGACCGGGGTCGGGGTCTTCTCATCGCTTGAGATGTAGTACACCTCAAGTGCCTTCAGGATGACTTTGCTCCCGGCCTTCTTAGCGTACGTGGCTACCTTTGCCCAAAAGTTGCCTTCACTGAAATCGTCTGCGTTGGATTCGAAGGTGGTCATGTTCTTTCTCCTATGAGGTCGTTGGCGCCACGGCCGTATCTGCGCGTGGTGAGATAATAGTTGTTCATGGATTATTAACCCGTCAAGTGGGTTTAGATATCTTTTTGAGGTAAGCACACCGAATTTGAGTTACAACCACTGCGTGGTATGCTGCGGCGATTAGAACGACGAGGAGACGGCTATGAGCCTTCCAACTAGGAGCGCGACCTACGCGTCGGTCATTGGGGCGGTACTGAGTGAAGAACGCGAGCGGCGGGTAATGACCCAGGCGTCGGTTGCCGCCATTGCCGGCCTGACGCAGTCGACGTGGGGAAGAATGGAGCTCGGCCGAGCCTGTACCTTGGAAAATTTAGGAAAGGCGTCGGTAGCCTTGAACATCAAGCTGTGGGAGCTGATGAAGGTGGTCGACGACAGGGTCGCCGGCCTGGAGAATCAGGGGATTCAGGTGGTGTATGAGTTGCCGACGGAAGAAGAGCTCAAGGCCAATCAGGAGCACTGGGTGGTAGGCAGTAGCCAGATTTCCAAGCTCTCGCTCGTCGGTCTAGGCGCGCTTTCCGGGATCGCTCTAGGGGGGGTCAGCTCCTACATTGCGTCCATTTTCAAGAAATGACTGCCGTTCGAGCGATCAGGCACGCTAGCAAGAGATGGCAATGATGACGTTATCGTCAGTCGAATGAGCTGGGTTGCTGAGTCTGCACGGCGCAACATGACGGCGGCCTATTAACCCGATGCCCTGAACGGGCAATGCCCCACTGCCAGCGTTGATCCACGCCCCTGTGCAAAACTGCCCCACTGCTGTCAGCGGCGGCCAAAGGCAGATTGGCTCGCGTTGCGAGTGCACCGGTGGCTACTTCACCCTGTGGTCTAGCTCCAGGCGCCAGGCGCTCCCTTCGTGCAGGACGCGAAATGTTTCTGCAGCGCCGAATGCACTGATGCCAGCAACGTCTACTGCTCAATGGCCTTGTTCAGGGCTTGGCGCCGTCGTCTGCATGCATTGGGTCAGTTCATTGCCCTTGCAGCAGAATGTCGATTTCTGCGGAGAGTCGATGCATCTGCTCGAGCACCGGCTTAGGCAGATGCGCTGAGGCGATCGCAGGATAGCGACCTTCTAAGCCACGTCGATCAGACAGCAGGATCTCCAGGTAGCGGCGGAGCTTTTTCGCTGAGGTCGAGGGGCGATTCAGCTGTTTCTTCAGCGTCGCCGTGAAGCGCACCAAGGCGGCGGCATTGTCGTCGTCATGGTCTTCGACAAAGATTTTCTCGGCCAGCGCGGCCTGGCTCAAACCTGTCTCTAACAACCTTTGCTTGATGAGGGCTTGCAGTTGTTTGACCTCGTCCATAGCTGTCCCCGTTTGTCCCTGGCCGCTGTTTAGAGTCGACCATGCACCAAGCGTGGTGCTAACTCAAGGAGACCGGTATGACCCAAAAAAAACCTATGACCCAAGCGGCCGCTGCCCGAATCCAGCGCGCCGAGGCGCTCAAGCAGGGTGGCCAGGTGGCGACGGATGGCTTTTCGTCGCGCGCTCAAAAAGCCGCTGTGCAGCCGCAAAAGGCGGCGGACTCATGCGAGCGTAAACACATGGCGAAAGGTGGCAGCAGTGGCAGCAAGGGCGGCGCCGGACAGGGCGCTGGGAACAAAGGTGCGCCATCAGGTGGCCGTCCCGCCACGGGTGTCCCGGGCGGCAATTATCCCAGCACCACCGGAAATCCATCGGGGGGCGGACGCGGCAACGGGCCTCGCGGACGTTGACTTAGGGTTGTAGCGTGAGCGCGCGTGCCAAGTGCCAGTGCTTGCCACGCGCGCATGCTCACGGGGCCACGCAGCTGGGGGCGGCAGCCCGCATCGCGTTCCAGAAGGCCATCGGCTCGCCCTGGTAGCGCTTGAAGTCGATGGTTTTCTGGGTTTTTTCTAGGGCGCAGGCACACACCCGGAACTTGGTGGTTGCCACGCGCTGGTAGTCGATGTCCCGTCCCCCCGTGGTGCAACTTTCAATCAAGGCGTACTCGATCGCCACGGGATAGCGATGGGGTTCTAACAGGTCGTCGATCTTGTGCCCGGCATAGCCACCGATGGCGAGCGCCGCCCAGGCCGCGACGATGGTCTTCTTGGCGAGTTTGAGGGTGTGGAAGCTGGTCTGACAGTGGCTGCAACTGATCGCCTCCGTGACGTTGAAGGTGGTCGGTTTGCTGCACTTGGGACAGGTGATTTCCATGTGGCGTCCTTGCTCACTCGCTGGCGGGTCATGGTGGAGCACGGCTGATTCGGTCACCGCGCCACTGCGTGGGCCGGCGTCGTCCCCCCTAGAGTGGCGGCCAGGCGGGCTGAATCCTCGCGATGCGCTACGTTAGCTCCCCCACCGTCGTGCGACGGTAGTGGCGTGCTCATCAGCATCGTCGTGGCGCCGCCTGTCGGTGTTACGGAGCATTCCGGCTGTTGGGGCGTATGGGAACAAAAACGGCGGATGTCGTCTGCAGTTTCGTCGATAAATTTCGTCAACTTATTGAAATATAAGTATTTTTATTTTATGGCATGGCTTGTGCTTAATTTCTTGTACAAGAAAAACAATAGCGACAACTACAACGATTCGACTCTGGCACAACAACAACAAGACGACAGAGTGGAAGCAAACCGATTTTTTTGGAGAGGGTGTGCCGTTTCGGGCCTCCGACGACCAGCGCAAGAGAATAAAACTACCTGCAGGTAGCCCCGCACTGGTTAGCTCAGTTCATGGCAAGGGTAAGACCGGCTGCCAAAAAAATCTGTTTGCCTTCGACCCCGTGTGGGTCGGCTAAGCCTGGCGCGCTGCGCGTCAGTCGCTAAAAACAACAACAAATTGATCAAGAAAAGCAACAACACACGCAATGATCTTAAAAGGGGAGCTACGGCTCCCCTTTTTGCTTTCTGATGTGTGCTGCCCGATGCTCGCCGTGCTAACTGTTATCCGGTCTCAGTCCCATTACCAATGGCATAGCACTAGCTCAGTGGCAGCTGTACTGAGTGTTGGGTTAGGAACCGGTTACCCCTATCCTCCCAGCGGCTTTTCTGGTGGCTTAATCAGGGTAATGCTGCACTCCTGGCCTGTTTTCAGATCCTTGCCATCCCACCCGAAATCCTGCGCAAGATGATGAAATGTCTCGTGCATACCCAGGGCTAGGTAGCGGCCTCGCTTCAACACTTTGAGCTCGAGGGAGGTTGGCTCGAGCTCTGCGATATGCAGCCAGTTTTGGTCTTTGGGCGATGCTTTGAGCGCCACCGACAAGGCGGCCAGCTTGGCCGCTACGGGGTTTATTTCGGGGAAAACGAACCAAATATTTGGTACCCAGTGGCGAAGGGCGAGGGCCAAGTACAGCAGTTCAAAGGCCATCGCAGTCGCTGACTTCGAGCGGCCACCGACGCGCGCAATAACGGCCGCGTGGGGGCGCTCCTTGTCCATCACCAGATAGTGCGGGGCAACAAATTCGGTGCCCTTGGTTTGGCGAAGAATCTGTCCCTTCGGCGCGCCAAAAAACGCAGCCCCCGCGCGTGCGATTGCCTGCGTGCAATTACGCTCATGGCTGGTGGTCAGGCGCCGAGCATCATCCCGACTGATGATCGATTTGGCCGTGAGATCCTGCTCGCGCAGACTGGCATACAGCGCTTTCAGCTCATCCAAGGATACCGTGTTACTCAGTACCCCCGGGAGCTGTTCCGCCGCCAGCGTTTTGTTGATGCGCGAAATTTTCTCGAGTAGATCCGCCTGCATGTAGCTGCACCGTACAGCGTCGGGCGACAGTTCGTGGCACTCACTGTCTAGGTAGCGTCCGGCCTTCATCACTCGGACGAACGACGCGTCCTTCAACCCGGCAGCGTGCGCGTGACGCGCGATGACGTCGGCACGATGTTCACCAGCCGCCAGACAGACGGGCAGCGCTTGCTCCGCCACGCGGTAGTGGCCGAACCAGGCGGTGTTGATCTTTCGCCCCACGTAAGACTCCCCCGCGCTCTCGGGGATGGAGAGCGCTGTCAATTTATGCTTAATTGTTGCTGAACCATAATCTATCTTGACAGGCGCTTCAACATCACCTACTCCTAGAAAAAGACGTTGTCTGAATGGGTCAAAAATAGATGTTGAGTTGTGATATTTATGGCTTGCAATGGACTCTCGAAATGAACAACGTGCCTCGTGCTACGACGGACAGGCGGTCGCCATGAAGACAGATGCCCTCTCTCCGTCCCACAGTCGTGATGTGGCTCGCCGCACCCGCCGTGGGCGGAAGGCCTTTGTCATGTGCTCACCGAAAAATGGTCGGGTGGAAATTCGCCTGGAGTCACGCTTGGAGCAGTCCGTGGCTCAGGCCCTGGAACTGGATCCACGGGTACGCAGTTACCGAGCTCAGCCGTTCACCCTTGAGCTTTCCTCGGGGCGGTTGCTCCCTGAGCGCCCCAGGCATCGCCAGGACGGGCAGATGTTCTACACCCCGGACTTCGTCGTGGATGTGAATGGCTTGGAGGTGGTCGTCGAGGTGAAGCCCGAGGCCTTCGTTGAGGGGCATCGCGAGTGGTTTGCCCACTTGAAAACGCAATTCCTGGCCCTTGGACGGCGCTTTGTCGTGATCAGCGAAGCGGATCTTCCTGCTCCATACCAGCGCAACCTGAAACTTTTGCTGCCTTTTGTGACCCAGGCTCACAGCCATTTGGCGGGATGGGCCGAGCCGCTCTCTGTACTTGCGCCGGAGCAACTTCGTGGCCCACTCAATCAGGTACTCGCCGGCCTCACGCCGGCCAATTACTACCTAGGAGCGGGTCTGCTGCTGGGGGTTTTACGTTTTGACCTGTGCAAGCACTGGCTGGAGCACATGGACTTCATGGTAGAGCCCGCGTTTGGTTCGCTCGGGGTGTTCGAGGTGCTGCGGTATGAGTAACACATTGGCAGTGGGGCAGGCGCTGGAGAAGGATGGCACCTGCTACCAGATCAAGGCGATCAAGCCCCTGCTAGGCGATATCGACCTGGAGGGCAAAGGTGGGATGGTAGTGACCCTGGCGCTGCGGGATTTCCACAATGCTATCGCTGGAGGGGAGATCCGACTCTTGTCCAGTTTGATCGAACCGGTACCACGAGTTACGACGCCTAAGGAGAGGGAGGAAGCTAAGTTTCGCTTGGCGTTACTGGAGTTCAACTCCCAATTAGCGAGGCTGGCGCTCGATGAGCAGGATCACAGACTGAGACTGGAAATCTTCTGTGGCCAGCGGGGGCGTAAGCTGCCGTGCCTCAAGACGATGGCGAAATATCGTCAGGCTTTCGCGGCGTCAGGGTTTGATGGGCTCATCCCACGATTCAGTCGTCGCGGAGGTTCCGGCTGGTCGAGTAAACGGGCAGCCAAAAAGCTCGCTGAAAAGGTCATCACGAAAACCTTCATGCGGGACGACAAGCTCAACCTGAGCAACGTTGCGCTGTTGGTCAATACCCAACTGAAAGACGAGTGCCCTTCAGGTAGCGTCCCAGGGCTACTGGATCGAAAAACCGTCAGCCGCTTGATCCAGCAGATGCCCAAACAACTCGTTAAGGAAGGGCGGCTCGATCCACGGACATTTGCATTGTGGAACCGTCAGGCTGTTCGTTGCTTCGATGTAAAGCAGCCGTTCGAACGCGTCGAGCTGGATGCCAAAACGATCGACATGTACTGCCTGGATGAGGTGGGAAATCACTATACCCAGCTAACGCTTTACGCGATGACCTGCCCTTACGCGTCCTATCCCCTCGCGATCTATGTTTGTGCTGGGAAACCCAGCGAATACACCCTGCTGAAGCTTTTTGAGACCTTTTTCACTCCCAAGGACGCGGCATTCAAGCGGCGTTTTGGCATCAAGACCGATTTGGTCGCGCCCTGCGCGCTTTCCACCGTGGTGTATGACAACGCGGTAGAAAACACCTCCAACCTTGCCATCGATCTCCTGCGCGAGGTTGGCATCAGCTTTGAATACGCCCGAGTGGCTCGCGGTGATGACAAGGGACACGTTGAGTCCCTGTTCGGCGCGCTCGACAAGCTCCTGCTTCATAAATTTCCGGGGTCGACGCGCAGTCAGGACAAGCGGAACAGCAATCGGCACGCAAAGGCAAAGGCCGAGGCGTGCTATACGATCGAGCAGATTTACGGCGAGATCATGAGGTTTGTGGCGGACTATTACATCCATGTGCCGAGGGAAAAGCTGGGTTTTCGTTATCGCGAGCAGACTTCCATCCACCAGGCGATGGCCAAGGCCATGCAGCAGTTCATGCCGTTGCCTCCGCCGCCTCTCGAGAAGATCCAGCGGCTGATCCTCAGCATCAACCGAATCACGCGCCGACTGCAGCATTACGGTGTGGACTTTGAAGGGTTCCAGTACCACAGCCAAGAACTCGCTGAGCTGGCTCGGCGGCGCACCATCCAGAGTCTGGAGATTCTTTATAACCCGGACGATTGCTCGGCGGTGTTCGCCGTACACCCGGATGATCGCAGTCTGATTCGCCTGCATAACAAAATGCCGGCCGTTCCGGCAGTGTCTTTCGACGTCGCGAAGGCCCTGAGGAAGCGGTATACCGGACACGGCGTGATGACGGGCTTTGACTATCAGCAACTGCGTGCAGAGGCATTAGCACGGTACACGCGCGATAGTCAGCCTGGGCATCGTAGGAAGGTTGCTGAGAATAATCGCGAGGCGCGGGCACGTGAACAGCGCCAGCATACAGCAGAGGTACAGCAGCAGCTGGAGGCACAAGTAGCACCGCCGATGCTGCCGGAAACGCCCCACCACATGAGTGCCGATGAGATTGTGGTGCCGGCGCCCCGGCGGGAGCGTTCGAATGGCTAGTTTCCATCCGCTGATCTGCCATGCGCGTTTCTTGGCTGCCGAGGACGCCATGAATGATGTGCTGTTACGTGCACGCGCGGGGAGCCCGCAGATTCTGCCCATCGTGGGGCCCAGTCGAGTGGGCAAGTCCACGCTGCTACGCAGTCTGCCAAGCCCGATGCCCGGTACGGCGACACGCGAAATTCTCATTGTCACCAGTCCCAAGCATCTGAGTCGTCGAGCACTCCCAGACGCCTGCCTGACGTCGCTGGGCATGCCGCCAGATATGTATCGCAACCAGGTCGTGGCAGACCACGCTCTGCTGCAGGGGCTGAGGCAGGCGGGCACCAAGCTCATCGTCTTCGACGAAACGCAGCATATGCTCGAACGGGGAGGTACCGTTACGGTGCGTGCCGCTGGGGACTTCCTCAAGTGGCTCTTTGACGAGGCGGGCTGCGGTTTGTTGCTGGTTGGTCTGCCGTCCATGTTGGGCCTGTTCCAGGCCAATGAGCAATTGGCTGGCCGGTCGCGCCGGGAGATCGAGTATTACCCCTATCAGTGGCAGGGTGCCGAGTTTCAGGCGTTTCGTGCCGCGTTGGCGGGTGCCTTGGCGGCGCTCGTGGAGATGGGCTGGAACACATTCTCTGCCGGCGATTATGAGTTTGCCCAACGCATGTATCTGGCCTCGGCGGGCCGTTATGGCGTGGTGCATCGCCTGTTCCAGGAAGTGGTGTCGATCTCAGATGCTGAGCATCAACCCCACGAGGCGGATTATCGCCAGTTTGCTCGGGCGTTCGATCAAGCCATCATGGTGTCGGGTCAGCGCCTCAATCCGTTCGAGGACGGTGTGGCCATAGAAGCGGAGCGGCTGGCGCAGGCTTACGTTTCGGTTATGCACGACGCTGGAGTGCTGCACGGAGGGCATAACCATGCTGCCCTTCGCGCCTGAGTCGTTCGCTGATGAAAGCCTGACCAGCTATCTGCAGCGTCTGGCCGTCGCCCATTTTGTCCCCAGCACTCAGCAGTTGTTGCGCCCTGCCGGGTTGCGCACCAAACGGCTATTCAACGTCGAGGAACTGCAGCAACTCGCCGAATACTATGCCCTCAACCGGGAGCCGCTCATTGCGATGGCCAGATTCTCCTCGTCGCTGGGCGGCTTGGCTCGTGGCGTATTCCTTCGGCAGGCCGCTGCGGTGTGCCCGCAATGCCTGGCTGAGGCACCTTATCTACGCCAAGCCTGGCATCACGAGTTGCTGACGGCGTGCGTGCACCACGGTACAGCGCTGATGGACAGCTGTTCGGCCTGTAAGCGGCCCATTAGCCATAGCCAGGGGCCATTGACCCGTTGCCGGTGCGGAACGGATTTCTCACAGCAGCGCATGCCGATCGCCGATGCGGCGAACCTGGCGGTATCTGCCCTTATCGGTGGCGAGGAACACGCTGTTCACTCAATGCAGCAGCAGCTGGGCGGGTTGACCGCGTTGCCCGATGATATCGATACGTTTGTCGTATTCCTCGCCAACCTGACCCGAGCCCAGCGGTGGCGCCGGGGCAGTCCTATTCCTCTTCGCGAGGCAGAGGGACTGAATCGAGCCGCCCATCATTTCCTTGAAGATCTGCCCGAGCGATTTCGAGCATTCGTGCTGCAGCGTATCCAGCAGGCCAATCAGCGACAAAACTCGAAATTCATTGCGCATTTGGGCAGTTGGTATCGGCAGCTCAATCGGGAGTTTGATCGGCCAGAGTATGCCGTCGTAGTGCAAAGTGCTGCTCAGTGCCTGGTGCAACACGCCGTGGCACCGATCAATCGGAAGATGAAGCAGATCGGCAGTGACCTGCTCGGGCAGAAGTCGAGCTATACCACCGCCGAAGCAGCTCGCCTGCTGGGCTCCTCTCCCGATCGGATCATTGCCTATGTCAAAGCCGGCCGCCTACGCGGACAGGTGCTGCAGGGCGGCGCCAATGAGTATTGCCTGGTGGCTCGTGCGGAGGTCGAGGCGCAGCAGCGTCTCGCCAATGAGGTGCTCACGGCGCGGGACGTACAGCGGTTACTCAATATCTCTCGCCACCTGCGCGAGCGTTTGGTCGAAAGCGGAGTACTGCAGCGAATTCCAGAGTCGCAGCGACCCCTGTTCGGTAGGGGGGATTTCTGGCGTGCAGAGGTCGAGCAACTCAAAGATCGATTGATGGCTGCCTACGTTGACCGGAAAGCTGGAACGACAATAAGTCTGGAGGAGATAAACGCGCGACGTTTCCCCCGTGATCAGGTTACCGAGTTGTATCGCCAAATCGGTGCGGGTCGGCTTCGACCGGCTCTTCGGCTTCCCAACATTGAGGGGTTGGCGGCGCTGCGCTTCGATCAACGCGAGCTACTGGCCGTTGTCGAGCCCAATGGTGTATCAGGCGTTGAGCTGAGTATTACCGATCTGACCAGACTCACCCGTTGGAAGCACCAGACCATCAGAGGCTGGATAGAAACTGGCCGGTTGCCGTGTCGACGGGAAATGGTGGCTGGCAGGGAGCGGTGCTGGATTTCCGTGGCGCAACTGATCGAATTCCTGTCTCGCAACATCGTGTTGGCCGATGTCGCGGAGCAACTGAACACCAAATCGGCCTGGCTATACCCACCGCTCATGAGCCAGGGGGTGACAGCGCAACCAGGCCATTCTGCCAGTGTCGGCATCCAACGGGGTTTGCTCATCAGCACGTCGGCGGTAGTGAATGTCGCATCGCAGCGGCCAGCCGATTGGCGCCGTAGTCCGGAGAGGGTGCTGAGCGAAACCTCGCATGAGGACGCCGATTTCGTAAACGCTGAGCATGTCGTCGGAGGGCGCGATGACCAGGCCTATTAGTCGCGCGACTGAGCAACGTCTGCTGCAGGCCTTGCGCCGTGATTTCAATGAGCCGATCACGGCCTACCTCACGGACGTTCGCATTTGCGCTGGTTGTGCATTGGGCATCGTCCATTGGGATTCCAAGCGGCGATTCCGGAACGGGCATCTGATCCGGACGTCGGACATCCATCGAGTGGTGCATGACGGTCTCTACTGGTTGCTGTGCACGAGAGGGCATAGCCAGTACTTGGTTGTGACATTCCAGCGGCCCGGAGGCCGGAGATCGCTGGATGTGTTTTTGGGAATGCTGTGTCGCGGGATTTTTGAGTCGCCACCCACGCTGCAGTAGCTGACGCCAGTGCGTGACGTTGAGCGCGAGTTTCAGCTGAGCAAAGAAGCGGCAATCGAGTAACTCCAACGGGAGGTCGCGCGATGGATGTGGAACAGTTCGTTGGCCAGTGCTGGGATGTCTTGCATGGGGAGGGGACGCCCCTGGAGGGTTGCCTGCTCGAGGAATCAGAGGCGCTAGCTGAAGCTCAGCGGCGCTATCCGAACAAACCTTTTTGCCTGGTGCGGCAGTGGTCGCGCATCAACTTGGAATGCGAGCCGGAAACACTGAATTACCTGGCGAGCGTGGGGTTGCGAGCGGCCGTGATTTTCGCCCATCAGGTGGTATTCGATAGCGCCAGTCGCTGCCCACCGGGCAGTTGGATTCGCAGCACTTACGAGGTGGCCTGGGACGTGGCCGGGTTTTTTGAGAGCAAGCACACGGTGTATGTGTTGCTGGGGCCGGGCGTACAGAAAACCGCTTCGCTCCGGGCAGTGCTGGCCATTCATTAACGACTGCAGACGAGCCGGTTGATCATTTGTCATCGGCCGTCGGTGGTGATGCCAATTGCTCGTCATGAAACGTGGAGTACAGCGCCTTGACTGTGCTGACCAGTTCAGCCGAGCTGATCAGCCCGATTTCGTACAGCTGCAGCAGGCCCTGCACCTTAGGGCTCGTAGTGCAGCCAGAGAGTGCCAGGGTTGCCTCAACGTGCCGACATGTTTTTTGGCGAAAAACGGGGTCGCTCGTGTCGTGGTTCATCGCAGTGGCCCGGGTTTTTTCTGGCGGTTGGTGGAATTTTAGCGCCGCCATCGTTGAATAGGCGGCCGAACTGACGATGTCGACGAGGAATAGGCGGTCAGGCTGTCCAGCTGAATTGGCGGTGAGCTGGTACTCGGCAGGAGGACAACGCGATGCTGGACGATGCTGCTGTTGAGATCTACCGCCTACAGGTAGCTAGGAGGCGCTTATCGCGCTTGGTGAGTCAGGTCGCGAGTGGCGCATGCGTCATCATCACCAAGCACGGTCGCCCCGTCGCCCAAATGGTGGCCGTTGACCTGCGTGTCTTTGAGCTATTGCCGCAATTTCGAGTGTTGCGCGCAGGTCAGTCGATGACCGCGAGGTCGGACACGGCAATCGGCCTATTGCTGGCACGGATCGACCGGCAAATCGCCGAGCAACCGGAGTATCTGCGGTGTGTGGACGAGAGCCTGCTGCTGCGCATCGATGCGCTGATCCAGGGAGTAGCGATCGACCTCGACTCCTTATTGTCTGCGGAGGACGAGTAGGTCTCTTTCACCAGTAGATGAGCGTTTGACCTTGTACCAGGGGTCGATGCATGACGGAGGACGGCTATGGCGAGTGGCGATGATGACGACGTGGTGTGGACAAATCCGGACATCATGGGCGGCGTGCCGGTATTCAGGGGGACGAGGATTCCGATCGATATGATCCTCGGGAGCCTGGACGCTGGTTATTCCCTCGAAGAGATCCTCGATGACTACCCGCAGTTATCGGCAGAGAAAATTCAGCAGGCTCGTCTGTACAGGCTGGCTCACCCACGCGGTGAACTGCCGTCTCGCTGATCGCAGTGGTCGTTGCCCCTCGTTAAGCCCACCGGCGAAATCGTTTAATGCGGCATGGGGTGGTGCGCATGCGCCGCGAAGATTCCGAGGGTTGCCAATGTTCGAGCAACTGACGATTCAGACCTATGTGAAGGGCTGCTGGTACGACGCACTGGTACTGACGGTTGAGAACCCTTCTGATGTTGAGAACAGCCCCTGCTGGGTGACCTACGTCGACGACTACCTCTCCCAATTTATCAACCAGAGGGACTCCCTCTTAGAGACGTCCGTCAGCGTGAACCTGGAGTTGAATTGGGCGCTCCGACGTTCAACTGGCTATCCCGCGTTCATTCTCGACATCATTCCTGCCGGGGCGGCGCGGAGAGGATTGAAGAAGCGCTTCGAGAGAGCGGAACCTCTGGGCATGGAGCTGGACTTCTTCCTCCTCCAGCGCCACACGCCGGCCCCCATTGGCCATATGCGCGTGAAGCAGTCATGCGCGGGGTTGGATAAGTGCACGCCCGCTGCTTTTCCTCGCAGCGAGATTATCCAGCGCTCCGACCGCTTTCTCGAATACGCCGCCGAAGCCGGTGCTGCCATCAGTGCTGGGACTGGCGCACAGGGCGAGGCCCCCAAGCTGCTGGTGAGCGAAGATTGGACGGGCGCGCTACATCTGGATGCGCTGCTGCCAGATGACCAGGTGCGACGCCATTGGTTGGTGAAGTTCTCGCGCAACGACGTCAGCGAGCGCGACAAGAACATCCTGCGAGCCGAGTACCAGTATTACCGAGCGATCGCGACGCTGGGCATGAACACGGTTTCTACCGACGGGCTAGCGCTAGAGGACGCCGAGAGCCCCAGCCTGTGGATGCCTCGGTTTGATCGTAAAGTGCGTGCCGATGGTCGCATTGAACGGCTCGCGGTTGAGTCGCTTTACTCGGTTTGCGGCAATAGCATTCCCGGTTCCTATATGCGGCATGAGGATGTGCTTCGTCGCCTACTCTTGCTCTGGCGAGCGAACCAACAGGCTGACGAGATGGAGGAATTGGCGTGTGAGTACCTGCGCCGCGATTTGCTCAATCGAATCCTCGGCAACTCGGACAACCACGGGCGGAACACCTCGATCCTCCGGCACGACGGCCGCCTTCAACTGGCGCCGATCTACGATTTGGCGCCCATGGTGATGGACTCAGAAGGAATCACGCGCACCACGAAATGGGCGCGGGAGCGAATGGGGGCGCCGGATTGGTCGGCGGCCTGCGCATCACTTGGAGGGATTCTCGACCCCGACCGACTGTTTGGCCGACTTAGAGCGGCTGCTCAAGAGTTCAGGGCGTTGCCCGAGCTGCTGAAGGAGATGCCGGATGAAGTGCGAAGGTCTCCGTCGATTCCGCTAAATAACCTGGATGCACGTTTGCGTGAGTGGGGTCTTTTTTGAGGTGCACTACAACGGCACGAGGAGGATGACATGTCGAAAAATCCGACGGATCCACATGCGCACTGCGATGTATGCCGGCAGGAGCTTCCGCTCGAAGCAGATGGCTGTCGGTGCGGTGAGTTAGTGGCGAACTGGGGGGCGGGTGCAATGAACCCCGGTGAACAGTATCGACTGTGTCTCTGTGAGAACTGCTTCTTTTATGCCCTGTCGACGCTTCGCCGGGCCCGATGTGTAGCGACAATGTTCGATGACGAGGGCTGGCCGGATGTGGAGGACTTTGGTCGAGTGGATCTCGATCCTTCTGCGACAGAGCGCTGATGATGAAGGTAAGCAGAGACAGGCGCAGAGCTGATGTCCAGCAACGGTACGATTAACTGCCCCCTGTAGGAGATAAAGACGATGTCCAGCGTGCTGGAGCAGAGGCATAACGCCAACTGGATCAGCGTGCCCCTTGACGACCAAACATCGGCTGCTGCTGGCGCCACAGGCCGTCCTCGATCGCCTGAATAAGCGAGGTCGGCGTATCCGCTGCAAACCGCCAGGCCTGAAGTTCCAGGTAGCCGTCCAATGCTGCCGGCAGCCAGTGACAGAGCTGCATGGCGTAGGTACGTGCATAGCCGTATCCAAAATGCTGCTTGATCCGCTCAAGCAATTTTTGCGAGCTCCCCACATAGAGGGTCGCCGAAGGCGCCTGTTGACGTGCGTAGGCGCGATTGGCCTGGCCATTGTTTTTGGCATCAGCAAAGGCGGCATGCAGTGTCGGTACCAATCCAGGATCGGCAACCGCGAGTTGATACAGGTAGGGTGTTGCCGATTTCCCTTGGCCGGCCCACTGGCTCAGGGACTGCAGGGCTTGCTCGGGATAGCCTTGGTGGATCGCTGCCAGCGGCACACGGATCTGATGGTGCGCGATAACGTTGGCCTTACGCACAGCATTAGCCTGGGCCTGCAGGTCGTCAGCGATCCGCTTCAACACGCGTTCATCGAACATCAAGCGCCTCCTGGGTGGCGGATGGGGGGAGCGTGAATAAATGGTGAGCGAGCAACCGTGTCGAGTTACGAGCGCGCTCGTTTGGCCGGCGCATGCTGTTCAAGGAAAGCCTTGGCTTTGGTCTGATCGATTTCCAGGGCCTTGACGCTGCGGGTAAACGACAAGTCCGGGTAGAGCTTGCTGCAGCGGCTAAACACCCCGGTGGCCACGAGCGCGTCGACCACTTCGGTGGTTACCTGCATGGTGTTGCGATAGCTGGGGGACTGCAGAAACCGGTCACGCACCAGCGGATCCAAAGTGCAGGTCTGTTGCGCCGCAGGGAAGCGATCGAACACTTGGGCGCGGGAGTTGATCGCCATGTGTTCGTCCAAGTCACCGTCCCTAATGCCGGTGAGCCAGAACTCAATCAGTTGGACGACGTCCAGCTTGGCGTCGGAGCCGCCGTGGGGCAGGCTGACATAGCGCCCATCTGCCGAGAGCAGCGTCGCGCTGGCCGGTATAGCGCCTTGCCCGTTGAGCAGTTGGCGGTACTGGTCAATCGGCAGTACGGCAAACATCGGGGTGCCATCGGCGTCGTGAATGTACTGTACGGTCATGGATGAGCTCCTTAGTTTTCCTTAATTTATCTTTATTTTAAAATAAATCAAGAAAATTTTAGGAGTCGAACCGCCCTTCGCATAACCCGTGATCGGTGCAATGGCGGTTCGCCGGCAGCTAGCCTTGTCAAGGAGCCTGATGTGTTGCTGGATCAACAGATCATGGTGCAGTCAGATGAGGCGCGTTGGTCAATCGATTGAGTCGCCGCCTGGCTACCAGTCAGTCGGGGGATTCGTCATTCGGTGTGCTGGCGAGCCTCGACGGTGGTAGGGCGGGGCCTAAATAGGTGCCCTGTAGTGACGTGCGATCGAACGTGAAGACATGGATATGGGGGCTTTCGAGGCAGCGGCCAACCAGGGGCAAGCACTGATCCGGTTTGCCTGGCATTAATTCGATGGTGCCGCCGCACAAGGGACAGTCAGCGTCATAGCGCACCAGGCGGATCCAGCGTTGCTTGTCGTGACGGAAGATCTCCAGCTCGCAGGGATCTTCAAGAACGGCGGGCACCCAGTACGGTGCTTTGACGACTCGCTCATCCAGCAGGCGAAACCAAGGTTCATAGAGCTGTTTCCAGCCGATCCAGAAGCCTGCCAAGCACACGAGCAAGATCACCAGGCTGCTCGAGGTCAGTGGCTGGTGAGTGAGTCCTAAGGCCAGCAAAACCGCTGCCAGGCTCAAGCCCCACAGCAGTGTGCCGATGAGCACACCGACCAGCAGCGTAAGTCCACGTGGGCTGCGATTACGGATCTGTCCGTCTCTCATCAGCCAGCGGATCAGTAGGGAGGGTTTGACTGTGCCCCGGGCAGAGCGCCGGTACTCGACGGAGGGCGCCGGCTCAGATGTCGTGTCTAGCGCAGAGTTATCAGGCGCTGCGGCCAGCTCAAGCCAATACAGGCTGGGGTTACCGCGCCCTCCGCCTTTGGCATAGCCAAACTGCAGATGCGGTAACGGTAGCGCGTGCTGAACTCGCGTCAGCGTCGCCTCTAGCACTGGTTTCTTCGGCATCCAATCCTTAGGCAACATCTCCCGCTCTGTTGGGTTGGCGCAGGCGCTTTGCAGGGCCAGTGCCTCAAAGGTCAACGGCTGTGCGTTTGTCTCATCGAGTCGCGTCAGGCTCTGGTCAACCATGAACTGCAACAGCTCATAGGTGCGGCCGGTGAAGGGACGATCGGTGAGTTCCTGTTTGAGGCGACTGAGCGCGTTTTGCATGCCTGCCATCCCTGGTTGTCAGCGAAATGCCGGTTGTAGCACTCCGATGCAAAGTGGGAAAAGCGGAATCCTTCTGAATGCGGCAGTTTAGCCAGCATGGATCAGCGATGTTGGCGGCGGGCTCGTAAAGGACGGAGGTCGCCATGTCCATGTCTGTTGCCGTGAATCCGCTGAAGCAAATTGTCCATATCGATGAGGTTGAGCGTGGACTCGCTTGTGCCTGCGTTTGCGTGTCGTGTGGTGAGTCTGTAGTGGCCCGTAAGGGCATGTTTCGGGAGCACCACTTTTCCCATCAGTCGCGCAAAGCCAGCTGCACCATTGTCCCTGAGAGTGTGTTGCATCGCTATGCCAAGCAGGTCATCCGCGAGGCGATGGGTCTCCAGTTGCCGCCGATGCCAGGGCAAGCACCAGGTTCCGAAGACACCAGTAGCTGGTGGGATTTCGAGGCGATCGAGGAAGAGGTGTGGTTTGACGGAGTACGTCCGGATCTGGTGGCACAGCTCCCGGATGGGGATCTATTAATCGAGATCGCCGTGACCTCTTTCGTGAATGAGGAAAAGCTGGCACGGCTGCGAGCCAAGGCCACGCGCGTGGTGGAAGTTGACCTGCGCGAATACGCCCATCAGGCGGCACGCGTCCCGTCGGCCAGCTTGCGCGCGTTTATTCTGCATGCCGTGCAGAACAAACATTGGCTAATTCCTCTCGCAGGTGAGCCTGCAGAGATCCTGGCGGAGGCTGTCAGTAGCAATACCGAGGCTCCAGACTCCTTGGCGGGGCAAGGGTTGCCGCGACGCTTCGTCGTGGGGGGCATGTGGATCGACGCCTGGCTGCTGCCTTTTGGCGCCTTGGCGCTCCGCAGCGTGGCTTACAGCCCAGCGGTAGCGCAGTACTTGAAGCTGCTGGCTCGGCGTTTTGGCGGGCGCTATGCCCCGAAATACCGCAATTGGGTGTTTCCCCTGTGGGCAAGTGAGATGGTTTTGGCAGAGCTAGGCGCGCTAGAGCTGCAGGGTATCGCTTCGATGGTCACTCTCATTCCAGAGGCCGGGCATCCAAGCTCACCGTCTCCATGATCGGGACTGGTTCCGCAAGCATGTCGAAATGGCGGGGTGACGGCGTGGTTATAGCTCAGTCAGTAGTGATCCAACGGCACTAGTGATCGTTAGGGGGACGTTGCTTTAGTTCCTCTTCTTGGCGTGTCTTGATGATGGCTTCCAAGTCGGTGATGTGTCTGCGGGTCAATTGTCCCGGCAAGGCAAACGACAGGAGCATGGCCAGGCAGGCGAGGAATAGTAGGAAGCCCTCAACTCCGATCTGCACGGGGTCAGGCCAGGCTAGGTTTAATGAGGCCAAGAAAGCCAGAGCCAGAATCGCCAGGTACAGATAGAACAGCGCTGCATGCCGCTTCAAATCACGTCGTATCTGTATCAGGTAGAAGGTATCTTGCCGCCAGTTCCTGCCCCGAAGGGCGCGCTCATTGCCGACGATGGCCATGACGGCGATCAGAAAGCCCGCCAGGATCGAGAAGACTGTGACGAGCACCGTTAGGGCATTACTGTTGTTGTGGTACTTGGCCTGGAATTGCCACGCAAAGAACGCCGCGATCAGTGTATAGAGCCCGAAGAGTAAGATTTTCCGCCAGCTTACCTTGGGCTCAAATGTGGTTATTTCTGCCATAGCTTTTGCATGACGAGCTCGTCCCTGTAGTCGTTCAGCTCCTTGTAGACCTCAGTATTGATCAGATCGTTGGCTCCGTCGCGGCGCAGTAAACGAACCCTCTTGGTTGGGTTGACCTCACCCAAACGAATGGCGGTGCCTTTCTTGGTGATGACAGTGACATCGATGCTGTCATCCTCTTCGTCCAGAACGTCCTCGCCGACAGAGCGCATGGCGTCGAGCACAATCGCTTCCGCCCTGGAGCCGCCATCGGCCTTGATCACGGTGCTGACTTGGACTTCGCCCCAATGCTGTGCCAATAGAGCTCGTTGCGTATCGCTGACGTCTTCGGCGAACAGATCTTTTAGTGTGCCAACGAACGATTTCAGGCGAGAGGATACAGTTGCTGTACCGTTGGTTTGGCCGTCCAGCTCCTGTGTCGCGCGGTACATGGTGGTGTTCAGGCGCAGCTCTTTGATGCCCTCGTCTTCCAGCACCTTTTTCTTGTTTTGGTTGGTCACCTTACGCAACTCGAATGCCACGTCACCTGAGCGCAAGGTGGCCTTGCTGATTAGTTCACGTAGATAGCTGGCGATGGTGGGCACTCGAAAGCTGCCCTCGGTGACGAGGAGAACATCGTTTTGATCAATGAGCACGAACGCTTCGGACAACTTGAACGCCCGGTTGGCTGGGGCTTGGGTGGCCTGGTCAAGATCAGCAGCCGCAGTCACCTTGAGCCCCATAGTGGTCATCTTCTCCCCAGGTACGCCAGCGCCGATAGCGAGACACAGAGGATTGGTCAATGTTGTGTCGCGGTGACGGATACCTACGATACCGAGTGTCCCCATAGCGATCTCGGTTTGCGCCATGTTGCCCAGTTTGCTCATGGCCGAGCGAATCAGTTGCTCCAACGGCTTGTTTGGGGCGGTGTTTTGGTTATAGGTCGCTCGGACGTAGTGGATGGGCTTCTGGACGGGACGGCGGGACACTGTGGGCACTCCATTGCGGGATTCGAGGGTATATCCTCGGTGCTGGGCTAGTGGTTTGCCAAGGGGGTTAATGGCTAATAGCCATTTTTGTGGCGTGGGGCGTTTGTTGGAGGGGCGTATGCAAAACGAATATGACCGAGCTCTATTACTCAACGAAGTTTGGTCGGAGCCTATGAGCGTGGTTGCCCCGCGATACGGCCTCTCTGACGTAGGCCTCAAGAAATTATGCTCCAGGTTGCAAATTCCAACTCCTTCGCGTGGCCACTGGGCAAAACTTAGGGCCGGAAAACGAGTTGCCGTTACTCCAACTTTGAGGGACTACACGGGGCTGCCGATTAACTTGCTTAAGCCCAATGGGTCGCAAGCAACTACACGAGGCAATTCCCCTCAGAACAGTACGCCTGAGCCAGAGGATCCTCGCCTGCAGCCGATCCTCGAATACGAGAAGCTCCCCGATCATCAGATCGTAGTATCTGAAAGCCTGAGAAGTCCCCATGCCTTGGTGATAAAAACTCAAAAGGCATTCTCTGATCCGTATTTGGATCAACGAGACTTCCCTAGGCCACGTGGAGAAGCCTTGGATCTTCGTGTTTCTAAAACGATGCTGCCCCGGGCCCTTCGCGTGGCGGACGCGTTGATCAAAGCGATTGAGCTGCGGGGGTATTCCGTTACGCTGGATAAGAAAACCACCTACGTAAACATCTTAGGAATACGGACTGGGCTGACTTTTTTTGAGGCTGCCCGGCGCTCCAAATATCAACCGACCGAACAGGAATTGAAGAAGCTTGCACGCAATCAATGGGTGAGGATTCCTGATTGGCAGTACTACCCGACAGGGGTTCTTCAAGTTCTGGTTGCTGATGGATACGGTGGAAAGATTGTTGATTCCACCAAGAGAACCGTCGAAGAGCAGCTTAATCAGATTATCTGCGTTATCGCTCGTCGAGCAGTAGAGCATCTAATAAGCCGTGAGCAACAGGCTGTCGCAGCGGCGGAACGTCAGCACAAGCGTGATACAGCGCTAGCTCAGAAAGCGATGCAAGATGCTGAGCGCAAACAGCTCCTCGGCCTGTTAAGGAAGGCTCGTCAATGGGAGCGTGCATGTTTGCTTCGTCGGTACCTTGATGAGTTCGAGCAGACTTTACGTCAGCAAGGGCGACTGGCCCCAGAGCAATTGGAGCATCTGGCCTGGGGACGGGCAAAAGCCGATTGGCTCGACCCCTTTACTGACGCTACCGATGAATGGCTAGACAAGGTAATCGAGATACCGAGTCGATATTCGTGGTGACTTACCAATGAGCTGTACTGATGGTGTTTTCTGTTGCGCCAAAATCGGGAGCAATGACATGACTGATACCATCAAGGACTACTTCACTGCACAGCGTGCAATGGGGCTCTTTTATCGAGCTACCAGCCATTCCCGCGAGACCGGCTGCTAGCTCAGTGACGCAGCAGCCTATCATCGGCTTTGTTCAAGAAGCTGCATTGAACTGAACAAGTCCAGAATCCTATAGCCCATAGCTTTGTATCCAGTCTGGCGCTTGTTCCACATCATGAGCAAAGCTGGATGTCCGGTATCCACAAAGTCGATGATCCGCCATCCGTCTTATCCGCATGAGCCTATCGTTCGACTGCTGTCCATCGGTATGACTGTCCGAGTACATGACAACGTGCAGTGCTAGCCCTTCGATCTGTCGGAGGCCGCATGGGCTAGCGGTGGCCGCTTGATTGAGGACGCTGGTCGTACCAATTCAGGAAGTCCTGAAAGGACGTGGTGTCCGCAAATTTCCAGTAGTGAAGCGAATTGCCGACCTTGAGATTCGGGCAGTTCTTCGCATTGAGGTTGGAGTTGCGACGCTCGTTGGCCGCATAGAGGCGGATCGGAGAGATCGGAGCGCCCGCTAGTGCGACCTCCTCAGTCCAGCAGTAAATCGATTGTTGAGTTCGCTGTAACGCTAATTGGCGGCCGAGACGGGTGGAAAAGCCGGCAATGTATTTAGTCGGAGCTGCGATCCGGTGAAGCATTTCAGCGCAGAGGACTTCGGCTTGTTGGGCAATCTTTGTCATGAGGTTCATCTCGAGACGGTCGATAGGGACGCGTTGTGCGGCGCAGCACCCAGCGCATCAGGATCGGGTTCTGACGAGAACACTTCTGGGGCTAGATCAGGTTCACGTAGCATCAAACCAGGACTGTGGGCGTGAAGTTCCGACGTCCTTTTAACCAGCGCAATGCGTCATGGGAGTCCACGACTGTCCTGATGCCCTCTTTACGGGTAGGAAGGCGATCTGGCGCAGTGGGTTGAGTGGCGTTACGGACGGACTTCTCGTTCATCTGCGCCAGAAATGCGACCTCAAGCAGGCTGAGGTAGCCACAGTCTGTGTTCTGGAGAACGGTGGGCAGGGCTTGTTCGGCTGCATGGCCCAACGTGTCGATATCCAGTCGCGCCCGGATCGCGCCCAACTTGAACAACTTCTCAAGGCCTGGCGCCCGGGAGTTCGCACTATGAAATTCAGCGTCCCAACGCGCCTGGTTGATAAAGGATGAGAAATCCAGCCAGTGGTCATCCTGGATACCGATGCCGGTAGTCCTTAGAAGGCCGTCAACAGCGTACGCGTAACAGCTCTTGGTAATGGCGAGGAAATGGCCGGCCCCGCCCAGCACTTTGTCCAAGGCCTCAGCGTCACAGCGGTATTTTTCGGATTCTGCTTTCAAGTGGCCCACATAGGCGGCACATACCTCATCGCACAGGTCTTCATAGGTAACCTTGGTGTCAGGTTTGGCGAATTGGCAGATCTTGTCTTCGAGGCCCATATGTTCCACTCGTCTTGGAATGTGAGTAGGCTAAGGCGTAAATATTCCTGTGTCAATGGAACATTCCATGGCATTTGGAATATTTAATGAGCGCGAATCTGAGGTCACTGGAACACGCCTGCGAGGTGGCACTTTGATGGCTATCCTGCCTAAGGCAGAATGTGCACCTCCGCTGAAAGGAGCTGAAAATGGCTATCCCCCTGATACCGATTTTGACTGCCCTGGCTGCTGGTGGCTCGCTTGTCCCCCACTATGGAGGCGGCATGATCGTCACCTCGGTCGCCTCCGGCTATGTGGCCGGTACTTATCTGAGCACCGCCGCGATTTCGTCACTTGTCTACACCGCTGGCGCCTCTCTCCTTGCCGCAGCGGGAGTAACCGCCGTATCAGTCGCTGGCGTTAGAACCGCACTCACAGGCGCTGGCAGCGCGGTCATTGGCAGCTCGGGCCTATTCGGAACCAGTATCGGCGCGAGCGGAATCACCGGTTCGCTTATGTCCGCTGGCGTCATTTCATCGACCCCAATCGCCGTGCCGGTAGGAATCGGCCTTGGCGTCGCCAGCGCCGGCGTCATTGGTTTTTCCGTACTGCGGATGCGCAACCTGAAACGTAAATTGGCCACAGAGCAGGGGGATGGCGAGCTTCACTTCTCGGACAAAGAAGCGAAGCTTGTCGAAAGAATAATTAAATGGGTCGGCCGAAAAGGCCTGAAATAACGAGGGATGGCTTGGCCAGATTCAGGTAGGGGTTGGGCTTGCCGGGCCCTTTGTCGACCCCCGGTCTCGTAAACACTCGACTTGGCGTTGGACTGCCCGCTAGTATTGCGGGCAGGCGCCCGCCAAACTTGCACACGAGTTAAAAAAGGCATTCCTCTCTATAGCTTGAAACCACCTACCGCACGGCCGTGCGGGGCTTAAACGTGTGCTGCTCGCTCCTATCGGCTGTGCACAGAGGATGGTTTCATGTCACTCAAAGCACTCGCATTCAGCGTTAAGCATCACCTCCAACCAGTGATCGGCGTACCGATTGCGCATAGTCATGTCTATGAGCTGCTGGCTGCCGCCTACGGCTTCTGCTCAAGCGCTGCCTTGAACTCCGACCATGTGCTGGCGGTTGCGGCGAATGGCTCCGGGCGAACGGTTGATCCGGTACTGCTCCAGCGCCGCCTGGCGGAGCTCGGGTACGGGGAGTTCGCGATTCAGATGGGCACAAGCCTAGCTACATATATAAAGGAGGGGAGATTGACGTGCTACAACCTGGGGCGCGTCGTTTCCATATTGCAGGATGATCCGTTCGAGCTGCTGGATGTCGAGACAGCTGCTGAGCTTCAGGTGCTGATCGACGGGCTGAGCAAGCTTGCGGAGAAAGGAAGTTCGGCTGCTCACTTCGCGCTTGGGCTCATATATAGAAGTGAGCTCACGGGCGATGACCATCAGCCAGGGATGGGAGGTGAGTATTGGCTCGAGCGATTGCAGTCCGGTGAGGCATTGGCAGGCGTTCAGCTTGAGTGGGCGATCGCCGCACAGGAGATCCAGCAGAGAAGGGCACTTAGCTGTTCTCACCTGATGCGCGCGGCAGCGCTTGGCCATGACGGCGCAGTGTTGGAACTGGCTGAGATGGACGAGGATCCTCGATGGCTTGAGCAAGCCTGGAACCTTGACTCAGTAGAAGACCCTCTGCGCCTGGCAGAACTGGCCTATGACCACGGCCGCGAAGATGATGCTCGACGCTGGTATTACGTTGCGGCGGCGCAAGGAAATACCGAAGCCATGAGGATGCTCGTGGAGGAGCTGGAGCCGGACAATCACTTTCAGGGATGGGTCTGGATCTATCTATCTGCAGAGCTGGGTGACGACATTCGCCAGAGCAGCATGCACGCTTACCACGATGGTGGTGCCTATGCCGGAGAGATGTACGACGACGACATAGGCGGGCCGCTATACGTAGATGGTGATGAGGGCGTGGATATCGCTGCCTTGGGCGCTTCCTCTGATGCTCGAGCACGACTTCTGGCAAAGGAGCTGTATGCCAAGCTGAACGACTCGCCCACGGATATCGGATGACGAGTCAACGGTAGCAATATCTTCGCGAAGACGGCGGAGTTAGAACTTGCTTATTTGGCCGGTCAGAGTAGGATATTTACAGTTCTTGACAACTTGTCAATTTGTGAGGTGGAAAGTAACTTTTGGCGAAAGTAGATTTTCGTTAAATAACTTTGGCCGAAGCTGAAATTAACTTTGACCGAACTGTTGTCTAACGCTGATTTTCAGAAGCGTCAAAGTTGATTATCTTTTCCCACCTACAGCCGCCAGGCAAAAAGAAAGGGCCCTTCGGGGCCCTTTTCTTTTGCTTCGTGGAAAGCCTCAGGAGGCTTCGGCCACCGTCTGTGGCGTAGCGTCGGCCGGCAGCTCGCCCATATCGCGCAGGGTCTGGATGACCCAGTTCTCGGCGCGCTGGTTGAGCTCGGTGATGGCGCGGGCGCCCTCGCCTTCGGCATGCATGGCCGGGCCGATCACTACCTGGATGGTGCCGGGGTATTTCGCCCAGCCGTTTTTCGGCCAGCAGTGCCCGGCATTGTGAGCGATCGGCAGTACCGGCAGGTTGGCGTTGACCGCCAGGGCGGCGCCGCCGCGGGAGAACTTGCCGATCTGGCCGGTGGGCACGCGGGTGCCTTCCGGGAAGATCAGCACCCAGGCGCCCTGCTTCAGGCGCTCGTCGCCCTGCTTGGCCATCTGCTTGAGGGCGACCTTGGGCTGGTCGCGGTTGATGGCGATGGGCTTGAGCAACGCCATCGCCCAGCCGAAGAACGGCACGAACAGCAGCTCGCGCTTGAGCACCTGGGCGAGCGGTTCGAAGTAGCCGGTGAGGAAGAACGTCTCCCAGGTGCTCTGGTGCTTGGAGAGGATCACGCAGGGCTGGTCCGGGATGTTTTCCACGCCCTTGAGTTCGTAGCGCACGCCGACCATCCACGACGCCAGCCAGACGGCGAACTTGCACCAGGCCTGGGCGACGAAACGGTAGCGCGCCCGGAACGGCAGGAAGGGCGCGATGAGCAGGCTGAGGGTGCCCCAGACGAAAGCGCTGGACGACAGCAGCAGGTAGAAGAGAACGGTTCTGATGGCCTGCACGGTCGACATGGGCGTTGAATCCTCAGGAAAGTAGATGGTCGGCAACCGCCGCCAGATCGTCGAATACCCGCGTGCCGTCGGGCAGCGGCTTGGTCAGGGTGCGCTCGCCCTTGCCGGTCTTTACCAACACGGGCTGACAATCGACGGCCAACGCCGCGTCCAGGTCACCCCGGCTGTCACCCACGAACCAGACGCCGCGCAGATCCACACCGTAATGCTGGGCAATCTGCCGCAGCATACCGGGTTTCGGCTTGCGGCAGTCGCAACCCTCATCCGGGCCGTGGGGGCAGTAGACGACGACCCCGAGTTCACCGCCCTGCTCCGCCACCAGCTCACGCAGGCGCGTATGCATGCTTTCCAGGGTGGCGAGGTCGTAGTAGCCGCGGGCGATGCCCGACTGGTTGGTGGCCACGGCGACCGTCCAGCCGGCTTTGCTCAGGCGGGCGATGGCGGCGATTGCGCCGGGAATCGGGATCCACTCGTTGAGGGTTTTGATGTAGGCGTCGGAGTCCTGGTTGATGACACCGTCGCGGTCGAGGATCAGTAGCTTCATGCTGGGAAGGTCACGCGCTTGAAGAGTCGGAAATGAAAAAGCCGGAAGTCCGTCACGGCGAACCGTTGCGAACTTCCGGCTTTCAGCTGGGCATCAACCCAGCAGCGAGATGTCGGCGACGCCGAGGAACAACCCGCGCAGCTTGGCCAGCAGCGCGTAGCGGTTGGCCTTCACGGCGTTGTCGTCCGCGTTGACCAGCACTTCCTCGAAGAAGGCATCGACCGGCGCACGCAGGGCCGCCAGGCGGGCCAGGGCCGCGCGATAGTCGCGTGCCGCGGCCAGCGGAGCCACTTCGCTCTCGGCAGCCGCCACGGCGCTGCCAAGGGCCTTCTCGGCGGCCTCGGTGAACAGGCTGGCATTGACGGCGGCAGGCACCTCGCCTTCGGCCTTGGCCAGGATGTTCGACACACGCTTGTTGGCGGCCGCCAGGGCGCCGGCTTCGGCCAACTGACGGAAGGCCTGCACGGCCTGTACGCGCTGGTCGAAGTCCAGCGGAGCGGTCGGCTTGAGCGCCCGCACCGCCTGGTACGCCGCCACATCCACGCCTTCGTCCTCGTAGCGGGCACGCAGGCGGTCGAAGACGAAGTCCTGCACCTGCTCGGACAGGCCTTCGGCCTTCACCTTGTCGCCGTATTGGGCCACGGCGACGCCGATGGCATCGACCAGGTCCAGGTCCAGCTGCTTCTCGATGAGGATGCGCAGCACGCCGAGGGCGGCACGGCGCAGGGCGTACGGGTCCTTGCTGCCGGTGGGCAGCATGCCGATGCCGAAGATGCCCACCAGGGTGTCGAGCTTGTCGGCCACGGCCACCGCAGCACCGGTCAGGGTGCTCGGCAGCTCGGCACCGGCGCCGCGGGGCATGTACTGCTCGTTCAGCGCCAGGGCGACGTCCTTCGCCTCGCCACCGGCGGTGGCGTAGTAGTAACCGGCGATGCCCTGCATCTCCGGGAACTCGCCGACCATCTCGGTGGCCAGGTCGCACTTGGAGAGGATGCCGGCGCGGGCGGCGTTGGTCGCGTCACCGCCGATGCGCTCGGCGATGTAGGCGGCCAGCGTGGAGACGCGCTCGGCCTTCTCGTACACCGTGCCGAGCTGGGCCTGGAACACCACGTTCTTCAGGCGGGCGTTGAAGGCTTCCAGCGGCTGCTTCTGGTCCTGCTTGAAGAAGAACTCGGCGTCGGTCAGGCGCGGGCGCACGACCTTCTCGTTGCCGGAGACGATGTGCTCCGGCGCCTTGCTCTCGATGTTGGCCACGGTGATGAAGCGCGGCAGCAGCTTGCCGTTGGCGTCCAGCAGGCAGAAGTACTTCTGGTTGTCCTGCATGGTGGTGATCAGGGCTTCCTGCGGCACGGCGAGGAAACGCTCTTCGAAGGAGCACACCAGCGGCACCGGCCACTCGACCAGCGCAGTCACTTCGTCCAGCAGGTCGGCGGGAACGATGGCACTGCCCTTCTGCTCGGCGGCCAGTTCGGCCACGCGCCTGGAGATGATTTCGCGGCGTTCGGCGAAGTCGGCCAGCACATGGGCGCTGCGCAGGTCTTCCAGGTAGTTGGCCGGTGCGGAGATGCGCACGTTGGCCGGGTTGTGGAAGCGATGGCCGCGGGACTCGCGACCGGCCTTGCGGGTGAGGATCTCGCAGTCGACGACGTCATCGCCGAACAGCATCACCAGCCACTGGGTCGGGCGCACGAACTCTTCGCGGCGGGCCGCCCAGCGCATACGCTTGGGAATCGGCAGATCGTTCAGCGAGCCTTCGACGATGCCCGGCAGCAGGCCGACAGCCGGCTGCCCGGCGATGGTCTGGCTGAACTTGAGCTTCGGGCCGCTCTTGTCGATCTGTTCCAGGTCCACGCCGCATTTCTTGGCGAAGCCGAGGGCGGCCTGGGTCGGGTTGCCGCTGGCGTCGAAGGCCGCCTGCAGCGGCGGGCCATCGAGGTTCACGGTGCGGTCGGGCTGCTGCACGGCGAGCTGGTCGATCTGCACGGCCAGGCGGCGCGGCGCGGCGTAGCAGCGCGCGGCGGCGTAGGTCAGGCCAGCGGCCTTGAGGCCCTTCTCGATGCCGGCCAGGAAGGCTTCACCGAGGCTTTTCAGCGCCTTGGGTGGCAGCTCTTCGGTGCCCAGTTCGACGAGGAAATCCTTGGCGCTCATTATTCGGCCTCCTTCAGCTTGGCCAGTACTTCGTCACGCAGTTCAGGGGTGGCCATCGGGAAGCCGAGGCGAGCGCGGGCCTGCAGGTAGCTCTGCGCCACGGCGCGGGCCAGGGTGCGCACGCGCAGGATGTAGCGCTGACGCTCGGTCACCGAGATAGCGCGGCGGGCGTCCAGCAGGTTGAAGGTGTGCGAGGCCTTGAGGACCATCTCGTAGGTCGGCAGCGGCAGTTGCAGCTCGATCAGGCGGTTGGCTTCGCTTTCGTAGAAATCGAACAGCTCGAACAGCTTCTCGACGTTGGCGTGTTCGAAGTTGTAGGTCGACTGTTCCACTTCGTTCTGGTGGAACACGTCGCCGTAGGTGACCTTGCCGAACGGACCGTCGGCCCACACCAGGTCATACACCGAGTCGACGCCCTGGATGTACATGGCCAGGCGTTCCAGGCCGTAGGTGATCTCGCCGGTGACCGGGTAGCACTCGATGCCGCCGACCTGCTGGAAGTAGGTGAACTGGGTCACTTCCATGCCGTTCAGCCAGATTTCCCAGCCCAGGCCCCAGGCGCCGAGGGTCGGCGATTCCCAGTTGTCCTCGACGAAGCGGATGTCATGGACCAGCGGGTCGATGCCGATGGCCTGCAGCGAGCCCAGGTACAGCTCCTGGAAGTTCTCCGGGTTGGGCTTCAGGACCACCTGGAACTGGTAGTAGTGCTGCAGGCGGTTGGGGTTCTCGCCATAGCGGCCGTCGGTGGGACGGCGGCTCGGTTGCACGTACGCCGCGTTCCAGGTTTCCGGGCCCACGGCACGGAGGAAGGTAGCGGTGTGGAAGGTGCCGGCGCCTACTTCCATGTCGTAGGGCTGCAGCACCACACAGCCCTGATCGGCCCAGTATTTTTGCAGGGCGAGGATCAGGTCCTGGAAGGTGGGCACGGCGGGCGTAGTCTGGCTCACGAATTTCACCTGTGCTGGATATGCGACTAAAACCCGGCAGTATACCCCAAGACGCTTGCAGCTTGGGCTTCACAGCGATTTTTGCGTGACCGTTTGCGCCCTGTCGCAGGCGTGAAAATTCGGCTGGAAGACTGTATTTTTGTACAGTCTTCTGTCTATAGTCAGAGCCTTCCCGTTTTCAAGGACGACCGCCATGCCCCGCTGCTCCTGGTGTAACCACGACCCGCTGTACATCGCCTATCACGATGCCGAATGGGGCGTGCCGCAGCGCGACGCCCGCGCGCTGTTCGAGATGCTCATCCTCGAAGGCGCCCAGGCCGGCCTGTCGTGGATCACCGTGCTGAAGAAGCGCGAGCGCTACCGCGAGGTGCTGTTCGGCTTCGATCCCGAGCGCCTGGCGCGCATGACCGACGAGGAAATCGAAGAACGCATGCAGGACCCGGGCATCATCCGCAACTTCGCCAAGCTCAAGGCAGCGCGGCAGAACGCCCAGGCCTGGCTGAAGCTGGAGGACCCGGTGGCCTTCCTCTGGTCCTTCGTCGGCGGCCAGCCCAAGGTCAACCACTTCAGCGGCCGCGGCGACGTGCCGGCGGTCACGCCCGAGGCCGAGGCCATGAGCAAGGCCTTGCGCAAGGCCGGCTTCAACTTCGTCGGCCCGACCATCTGCTACGCCTTCATGCAGGCCACCGGCATGGTGATGGACCATACCGTCGACTGCGACCGCTACGCCGAGCTCTGCTGATCAGCGGTAGGCGCGAGCCCAACGCCGTTGCCCGCCGGGAAACTCGGTTCGCGAGCAAGCTCGCTCCTACAGGGATAGGCATGCTGCGCTGATGCACGTGGTTCATCGGGGTGATCGAGACACGCCTTTCGCCTTCGTTCCGCGCCACTGGTTAGAATGTGCGCTCCTGCAAGAAGGAGTTATCCGTGGAGAAATTCAAGGGCGCGCTGGTGGTGGGCTTCCTGCGCTTGTTCGCCATGCTGCCGTGGCGCGCGGTGGGCGCATTGGGCGCCGGCATCGGCTGGCTGATGTGGAAGCTGCCCAATCGGTCCCGCGAGATCGTGCGGATCAACCTGTCGCACTGCTTCCCCGAACTGTCCGAGGCCGAGCTGGAAAAGCTGGTTGGCCAGAGCCTGATGGACATCGGCCGCACGCTCACCGAGAGCGCCTGCGCCTGGATGTGGTCGCCGCAGAAGTCGCTGCAGTACATCCGTGAAGTCGAAGGCATGGAAGTGCTGGAAGAAGCGCTGGCTTCCGGCGACGGCCTGGTCGGCATCACCAGCCACCTGGGCAACTGGGAAGTGCTCAACCACTTCTACTGCTCCTACGCCAAGCCGATCATTTTCTACCGCCCGCCCAAGCTCAAGGCCGTGGACGAGCTGCTGAAGAAGCAGCGTGTGCAGCTGGGCAACCGTGTCGCGCCCTCGACGCCCGAAGGCATCAAGAGCGTGATCAAGGAAGTGAAGAACGGCGGCTGCGTCGGCATCCCCTGCGACCCGGAGCCGGACCTGGGTTCGGGCCTGTTCGTGCCGTACCTGGGCACCACGGCGCTGACCAGCAAGTTCGTGCCCTCGCTGCTTGCACGCGGCAAGGCCCGTGGCGTGTTCTTCCACGCCGTGCGCCTGCCCGATGGCAGCGGCTACAAGGTGATCCTCGAGGCCGCGCCGTCGGACATGTACGACAAGGACATGAACGTGTCGGTCGCTGCGCTCAGCCGCGAGCTGGCCAAGTACGTGCGCGCCTATCCCAGCCAGTACATGTGGACCATGAAGCGCTTCAAGAAGCGGCCCGAGGGAGAGGCCCGTTGGTACTGATTCAGTCTGGGGCGGTATAGCCGGCCTCAAGGATTCGCGAGCAAGCTCGCTCCTACGAAAAGCACGTGGTTCCCACCTGTAGGAGCGAGCTTGCTCGCAAACCGCCCCATGCAACGTTGTTGCCGGCGGCTCCCGAAACAGGCCACACAGGGTGTTGCCCGCTCATCAATCAGGAATGACCCCATGCTCGGCCTGCCGACCACCGCCACCGCGCCATTCTGTCCCTCGGAAGTCAAAGGCAGCATCCAGGTCGCCGCCGGCGCGCCGTTGTGGAAGCGCATCCTGCAGTTCGCCGGCCCCGGCCTGCTGGTCTCCATCGGCTACATGGACCCGGGCAACTGGGCCACCGCCATCGAAGCCGGCTCCGGCTTCGGCTACCAGCTGCTGTTCGTGGTGCTGCTCTCCAGCCTCGCCGGGATGGTCCTGCAATGCCTGGCGATGCGCCTGGGGATCGTCACCGGCCAGGACCTGGCGCAGCTCTCGCGCAGCCGCTACAGCCTCGGCACCGCGCGCCTGCAATGGCTGCTGGCGGAGCTGTCGATCGTCGCCACGGACCTGGCCGAAGTGCTCGGCTGCGCCCTGGCCTTCCACCTGCTGCTGGGCGTCGACCTAGTCACCGGGGTGATCCTCACCGCCTTCGACACGCTCATCGTGCTGGGCCTCAAGGGGCAGCGCTTCCGCCATCTGGAAGCGATCATGCTCGGCCTGATCGTCACCATCGGCGGCTGCTACCTGGTCGAGCTGATCCTCATCAAGCCCTACTGGCCAGACGTCGCTGCCGGCTTCCTGCCCAGCTGGGACGCGGTGACCCAGCGCGAGCCGCTGTACCTGGCGATTGGCATCCTCGGCGCCACGGTGATGCCGCACAACCTCTACCTGCACTCCTCCATCGTGCAGACGCGGCAGGTCAGCGGCAGCGGCGGCAAGACCGCGGCGATCCGCCTGACGCGCATCGACACCGTGGTGTCGCTGAGCCTCGCGCTGCTGGTCAACGCGGCGATCCTGATCCTTGCGGCCGCCGCCTTCCACGAGACCGGGCACACCGGTGTCACCGAGATCCAGGACGCTTACCGCCTGCTCGAACCGCTGGTGGGCACCGGCCTGGCGGCGATCCTCTTCGGCGTTGCGCTGCTCGCCTCCGGGCAGAGTTCCACCTTCACCGGCACCATCGCCGGGCAGGTGATCATGGATGGCTTCCTGCAGATGAAAATCCCCTGCTGGCAACGCCGCCTGATCACCCGTGCCCTGGCGCTGATCCCGGCGCTGATCGGCGTGGTGCTGCTGGGCGACAAGGCGGTGGGCAAGCTGCTGGTGTTCAGCCAGGTGGTGCTGAGCCTGCAGCTGCCGTTCGCGCTATGGCCGCTGATCCGCTTCACCAGCGATCGCGCGCTGATGGGCGAGTTCGCCAACTCCCTGCCCACCCGCCTGCTGGCCTGGACCTTGTTCGGCGTCATCAGCGCCGCCAATCTCTGGCTGCTCCTGCAGTTGCTGGCTTGACCTGACCCATAGGTTTCAGGCCCATTAGTGGGCTGACATTCAGGACGGATGCCATTTCATGTCGAACCAACGGCAATACCCGCGTACCCCGATGAAGTGCCGGATCAAGATCAGCCATGCCAGCTTCGGCGACGTGTTCGGCCATACCCGCGATCTGTCCGACGGCGGCGTGTACGTGCGTCACGAGGTGCTCGCCGCGCTGCCGGCCGGCACCCGGGTGACCGGCCAGGTGCAGGACATGCCCTTCGATGCGCCGATCCTCGAAATGGAAGTGATGCGCACCGACGGCGAGGGCGCGGGTTTCCGCTTCGTCGGCAACGCCTGATCGGCGGCCCTGCCGTGGGGCGCCGAACCTGCCGCGGGCGAAAGCCCGCTCGCTCCCGTGCCCGCCCGCTGCGTTGCACAAAATTTGCGCAATAAAACCTGACTTGCAGGTCCGGATCTTATACAATGCGCGCCGCTCGGCATGGTGCCGGGCATGGGTTCCCTCACCCCATCGACGAAAAAGGCCCAAGCATGTCGGCATCCCTTCCGGCGGCTCGGCGCGGCGCACTCGCCGGCCTGGTCGCGTTCCACATCCTGATCATCATCGCCAGCAACTACCTGGTGCAGCTGCCGATGACCCTGTTCGGCTGGCACACCACCTGGGGCGCCTTCAGCTTCCCGTTCATCTTCCTGGCCACCGACCTCACCGTTCGTCTCCTCGGCAAGCGCCCGGCACGGCTGGTCATCGCGCGGGTGATGGTCCCGGCACTGTTGGCGTCCTACGTCATCTCGGTGATCTTCCAGGAAGGCGCCTTCAGGGGCTTTGCCTCGCTGGGCGAATTCAACACCTTCGTGGCGCGGATTTCCCTGGCCAGCTTCCTCGCCTACGTGTTCGGGCAGATCCTCGACATTCAGGTCTTCGACCGCCTGCGGCGCATGCGCCAGTGGTGGATCGCCCCGGTGGTGTCGACCCTGTTCGGCAACCTGCTGGACACCTTCACCTTCTTCTCCATCGCCTTCTGGCACAGCGACAACGCCTTTATGGCCGAACACTGGGTGGAGATCGCCTGGGTCGACTACGGCGTGAAGCTGGCGGTCATGCTGATGTTGTTCGTGCCGCTCTACGGCATGCTGCTCAGCGCGATCACCCGCAACCTGCTCCGCCAGCCCGCGACGGCCTGAGACCGGCAGAACAGAGTCGGCACTGACCTGCCGACCGGAACGAAGGGCGCTCAGGCGCCCTTCGTCTTGTCCAGCTTGCGCAGGAACACGGTCATTTCCTTTTCCGCCTGCTTGTCGCCGTGGGCCTGGGCGGCGGCCAGGCCATCGGTCCAGGCGCTTCGCGCGCCGTCGAGGTCGTCCTGGGCCTGCAATGCCTTGCCCAGCAGCTTCCAGGCGGCGGAGTACTTCGGGTCCTGCTCCACGCAGCGGCGCAGGTGTTCGGCGGCCTTCGGCGCATCCCCGGCATCCAGGTAACCCTTGCCCAGGCCGAAGCGTAGCAGCGGGTTGTCCACGCCCTTGGCAAGCATCTTTTCCAGCGAATCGATCATGGCGAGCCTCCGTCAGAGGTCGCCATTCTGCCTCACGAAGGGCGCCTCAGGTGCGCCAGAACGCGGGCGTCAGCAGGATCAGCAGGGAAAACACCTCCAGGCGCCCCAGGACCATCGCCAGGCTCAGCACCAGCTTGGCGCTGCCCGGCAGGTTGCCGTAGTGCACGGCCGCCTCGCCCAGCGCCGGCCCCAGGTTGTTCAGGCAGGACGCAAGGGTGGAGAACGCGGTGAGCTGGTCCACGCCCAGGGCCAGCAGGACCAGCATCAGGGTGACGAAGGTCAGCAGGTAGATCGAGAAGAACGCCCACACCGATTCCACCACGCGGTCGGAGACCGTACGCCGGCCCAGCTTGACCAGGAACACCCCGTTGGGATGCAGCAGGCGCAGGAATTCGCGCATGCCCTGGCGATACACCAGCAGCATGCGCATCACCTTCATCCCGCCGCCGGTGGAGCCGGCGCAGGCGCCGACGAAGGTGCTGTAGAGCAGCAGGTAGGGCAGCAGAGTTGGCCAGCTGCTGAAGTCCGCCAGGCCGAAGCCGGTGGTGGTGGCCACCGAGATCACCATGAACGCGGCATAGCGGATCGACTGCAGCGGCGAGTCGTAGTGGTGCTTGAGGATCAGCGTGGTGGCCGTGATCAGGAACAGCACCAGCAGGAGCCCCAGGTAGGCGCGGCATTCGGTGTCCATCAGGTAGTGGCGCAGGCTGCGTTGCCGCCAGGCGATGAAGTGCAGGCTGAAGTTGATCCCCGAGATCACCAGGAAGGTCATGCAGATCAGCTCGATCAGTGGGCTGTCGAAATAGCCGATGCTGGCGTCATGGGTGGAGAAGCCGCCGATGGCGATGGTCGAGAAGCTGTGGCCGATGGCGTCGAACAGGTTCATGCCCGCCGCCCAGTAGGCCAGCGCGCAGGCCACGGTCAGGCCGCAGTAGATCATCCACAGGGTCTTGGCGGTGTCGGCGATGCGCGGGGAGAGCTTGTGATCCTTCAGCGGGCCGGGCATTTCCGCGCGGTACAGCTGCATGCCGCCGATGCCGAGCATCGGCATCACCGCCACGGCCAGCACCACGATGCCCATGCCGCCGAGCCATTGCAGCTGCTGGCGGTAGTAGAGGATCGCGTGGGGCAGCGCGTCGAGGCCGGTGAGCACGGTGGCGCCGGTGGTGGACAGGCCGGAGAAGGATTCGAACAGCGCGTCGATCACGCCCATGTGCGGCGCCGTCGACAGGGCGAAGGGCAAGGCGCCGAAGGAGCCGAGGACGATCCAGAACAGCGCGGTCACCAGGTAGCCATCGCGGATGCGCAGGTCCTGCTTGTGCCGGCGGCACGGCCACCAGATGCAGAAGCCGGTCAGCAGCGTGACCAGGAAGGACAGCGCGAACGGCTGCCAGGCGCGCTCGGCATAGTGAAGATCGACGAGCAGGGGCGGCAGGTGCGTGGCGCTGAACAGCATCAGCAGCACGCCGAGGATTCGACCGATGGAGGAGTAGCGCATGACCGGAGGCAGACGGGCTGGAACAGGTCGCGCAGGGTGACAAGGCAGGCTGACCGGCGCAGTAGGAACCGTCTGAAACTGCCTCGGAATCAGCTGACAGGGCCGCCATACGACGGCCCCTGGCGGATCAGAAGAAGGTCAGGCCGGCCTGGAACAGCCGCTCGACGTCGCGGATGCGCTTCTTGTCCACCACGAAGAGGATCACGTGGTCGCCGGACTCGATCTTCGTCTCGCCGTGGGCGATCAACACGTCGTCGTCGCGGATCACCGCGCCGATAGTGGTGCCCGGTGGCAGCTGCACCTCGTTGATCTTGCGGCCGATCACCTTGCTCGACTTGGCGTCGCCATGGGCGACCACCTCGATGGCCTCGGCGGCGCCACGGCGCAGGGAGTGCACGCTCTCGATATCGCCGCGGCGCACGTGGGTCAGCAGAGTGCCGATGGTGGCCAGCTGGGGGCTGATGGCGATGTCGATCTCGCCGCCCTGCACCAGGTCGACGTAGGCGGGGTTGTTGATCAGGGTCATCACCTTGCGCGCGCCCAGCCGCTTGGCCAGCAGCGAGGACATGATGTTGGCCTCGTCGTCGTTGGTCAGCGCGAGGAACAGATCGGTGTCGCCGATGTTCTCCTCCAGCAGCAGGTCACGGTCCGACGCGCTGCCCTGCAGCACGATGGAGCTGTCCAGGCTGTCGGACAGGTGCCGGCAGCGCGCCGGGTTCATCTCGATGATCTTCACCTGGTAGCGGCTCTCGATGGCTTCGGCCAGGCGTTCGCCGATGTTGCCGCCGCCGGCGATGATGATCCGCTTGTAGCTGTCCTCCAGCCGGCGCATCTCGCCCATCACCGCGCGGATGTGGGCCTTGGCGGCGATGAAGAACACCTCGTCGTCGGCCTCGATCACCGTGTCGCCCTGGGGGATGATCGGCCGGTTGCGCCGGTAGATCGCCGCCACGCGGGTATCGGCATTGGGCATGTGCTCGCGCAGCTGGCGCAGCTCCTGGCCCACCAGCGGGCCGCCGTAGTAGGCGCGGATGCCCACCAGCTGCGCCTTGCCCTCGGCGAAGTCGATCACCTGCAGGGCGCCGGGGTATTCCACCAGGCGCTTGATGTAGTTGGTCACCACCTGCTCGGGGCTGATCAGCACGTCGACCGGGATCGCCTCGTTGTCGAACAACCCGGCGCGGGTCAGGTACGCCGCCTCGCGCACGCGTGCGATACGGGTGGGCGTGTTGAACAGGGTGTAGGCGACCTGGCAGGCGACCATGTTCACCTCGTCGCTGTTGGTCACCGCCACCAGCATGTCGGCGTCGTCGGCGCCGGCCTGGCGCAGCACGGTGGGGAACGAGGCCTTGCCGTGGACGGTGCGGATGTCCAGGCGGTCGTTGAGGTCGCGCAGGCGCTCGCCGTCGGTGTCGACGACGGTGATGTCATTGGCTTCGCTGGCCAGGTGTTCGGCCAGAGTGCCGCCGACCTGGCCGGCACCGAGGATGATGATCTTCATGAGAGCTCTTGGTTGACTCCTCGGGAGAGGGATGGCGAGCTGGAGCAAGACGAGAAGCGCGTGGTTTCGATGCCGAGTGTACGAATGTCACCGCGCATTCGAAACCGTGCCCGGGCGACGTCTCGTCAACGCGCCGCAGCCCGTGTGGCCTATCGCGCTGAGATCTTGATCAGCTTGGCATAATAGAAACCGTCATGCCCGCCGGGCTGTGGCAGCAGCTGGCGCCCATGGGGCTGCTTGATGCCCCACGGGCCGGGCAGGTCCAGTTCGCGGGCGCCGGGGGTGCGGGCGAGGAAGGCGGCCATCTGCTCGCTGTTCTCCCGCGGCAACACCGAGCAGGTCGCGTAGACCATTACGCCGCCGACCTCGAGGGTCGCCCACAGCGCGTCGAGCAGCTCGCTCTGCAGCTGTGCCAGCGCCTCGATGTCTTCGGCGGTGCGGGTCAGCTTGATGTCCGGATGGCGGCGGATCACCCCGGTGGCGGAACACGGCGCGTCCAGCAGGATGCGCTGGAAGGCCTTGCCGTCCCACCACTTCGCGGTGTCGCGAGCGTCGGCGGCGAACAGCTCGGCCGAAAGCTGCAGGCGGGCGAGGTTCTCGCGCACGCGCACCAGGCGGCTCTCTTCCAGGTCCACGGCGACCACGCCGGCCAGCGCCGGCTCGGCTTCCATCAGGTGGCAGGTCTTGCCGCCGGGGGCGCAGCAGGCGTCCAGCACGCGCTGGTTCGGCGCCAGCTCCAGGAGGTCGGCGGCCAATTGCGCGGCCTCGTCCTGCACGCTGACGCGGCCTTCGGCGAAGCCCGGCAGCTCGCGCACGTCGCACGGCTGCACCAGGTTGATGCCATCGCGGCTGAACGCGCAAGCCGTGGCGTCGAAGCCGACCCGGTTCAACTCCTCCAGATAGGCATCGCGGCTGCCGTGGCGGCGGTTCACCCGCAGGGTCATCGGTGGGTGCGCGTTGTTGGCGGCGCAGATCGCTTCGAACTGCTCCGGCCAGGACTTCTTCAGCGCCTTCTGCAGCCAGCGCGGGTGCGCCAGGCGCGCGGCCGGGTCCTTGTCGACCTCGGCCAGCAGGGTTTCGCTCTCGCGCTGCGCGCGGCGCAGCACGGCGTTGAGCAGGCCCTTGGCCCAGGGCTTCTTCAGCTTGTCCGCGCAGCCGACCGTCTCGCCAATGGCGGCGTGCGGCGGAATACGGGTGTAGAGCAGCTGGTACAGGCCGACCAGCAGCAGCGCCTCGACGTCACGGTCGCCGGCCTTGAACGGCTTCTGCAGCAGGCGCGCGGCCAGGGTGGACAGGCGCGGCTGCCAGCGGGCGGCGCCGAAGGCCAGCTCCTGCACCAGGCCACGGTCGCGCGGCTCGACGTTCTCCAGCTGGGTCGGCAGCGAGCTGCCCAGGGAGGCGCGGCCGGCGAGCACGGCGGCCAGCGCGCGGGCCGCCGCCAGACGGGGATTGGTACTCATGCGCCCAGCACCTGCCCTGGCGCGAACTGCTCGCGGCGGCTGTTGAACAGGTCGGCGAAGGCCAGCGGCTTGCCACCGGGCAGCTGCAGGCGGGTCAGCAGCAACGCGCCTTCACCGCAGGCGACCAGCAGGCCGTCGCGGCTGGCCTCGAGAATCCTGCCGGGCTCGCCCTTGCCCTGCCCCGGCCTGGCGCCGAGCACCTTCAGCGCCGCATCGCCCAGGGTGGTGTGGCACACCGGCCAGGGGGTGAAGGCGCGAATGCGGCGCTCCAGTTCGTCGGCCGGGCGCGTCCAGTCGATGCGCGCCTCTTCCTTGTTCAGCTTGTGGGCGTAGGTGGCCAGGGCATCGTCCTGCACCTCGCCCTTGAGCGTGCCGGCGGCGAGGCCAGCAATGGCCTCGACCACGGCCTTCGGGCCCAGCTCGGCGAGGCGTTCGTGCAGGCTGCCGCCGGTATCGTCGGCGGAAATCGGGGTGCTGACCTTGAGCAGCATCGGCCCGGTGTCCAGGCCCGCTTCCATCTGCATCACCGTCACGCCGCTCTGCGCATCGCCTGCCTCCACCGCGCGCTGGATCGGCGCGGCGCCGCGCCAGCGCGGCAGCAGGGAGGCGTGGCTGTTGATGCAACCCAGGCGCGGGATGTCCAGCACCGCCTGCGGCAGGATCAGCCCATAGGCCACCACCACCATCAGGTCCGGCGCCAGCGCAGCCAGCTCCGCCTGGGCGGCGGGATCGCGCAGGGTCGGCGGCTGCAGTACGGCCAGGCCGTTGTCCATGGCGAGCTGCTTGACCGGGCTGGGCATCAGCTTCTGGCCGCGGCCGGCCGGGCGGTCCGGCTGGGTGTAGACAGCGACGATCTCGTGGGGAGTATCGAGCAGGGCCTTGAGGTGTTCGGCGGCGAATTCCGGGGTACCGGCGAAGACGATGCGCAGTGCTTGGCTCATTTCTGGCTCACAAAAAACAAAAGGCTTGCCGGGGCAAGCCTTTGGGGGATGGGGTCACGCCTGTTGCCGGTGCTGCTTTTCCAGCTTCTTGCGGATGCGGTCGCGCTTGAGGTTGGACAGGTAGTCGACGAACAGCTTGCCGTTCAGGTGATCGCACTCGTGCTGGATGCACACCGCGAGCAGGCCCTCGGCCTCTTCCTCGAACGGGTTGCCGTCGCGATCCTGGGCCTTGATCCGCACTTTCTGGGGACGGTCTACATTTTCGTAGAAGCCCGGCACCGACAGGCAGCCTTCCTGGTACTGGTCCATTTCCTCGGTGAGGAATTCGAACTCGGGGTTGATGTACACCCGGGGTTCGGACTTGTCCTCGGACAGGTCCATCACCACGACGCGCTTGTGCACGTTGACCTGCGTCGCCGCCAGGCCAATGCCCGGCGCCTCGTACATGGTCTCGAACATGTCGTCGATCAGCGTGCGCAGGGCATCATCGAAGACCGTGACCGGCTTGGCGATGGTCCGCAGGCGCGGATCGGGGAATTCGAGAATGTTCAGAATGGCCATATACGTTTGTGATGCACTTGTGGAATAAAGTCAAAATCGACTGCTAATATGCTGAGCAGCATCGAAAAACGCTGGAAAGCGCGGTAGGGGCGGCTTCCAGGCGTTTCATGTGTACACATAATAAAGGGATTCACCGCATGAGGAAAACACTACTCGCCCTGCTGCTGCTCGCCGCAGGCGGGGTGGCGCAGGCTGCCGTGCAGCTCAAGGAAGGCCATCCGGATCGCTATACCGTAGTGAAGGGCGACACCCTCTGGGACATCTCCGGCAAGTTCCTCAGCAAGCCGTGGAAGTGGCCGGAAATCTGGCAGGTGAATCCGCAGATCCAGAACCCGCACCTGATCTATCCGGGTGACGTGCTGAGCCTGACCTATATCGATGGCCAACCGCGCCTGGTGCTCAACCGCGGCGAGTCCCGCGGGACCATCAAGCTGTCGCCGCGCGTGCGCAGCACGCCGATCGCCGAGGCGATCCCGACCATCCCGCTGGACAAGATCAACGCCTTCCTGCTGTCCAACCGCATCGTCGACACCGACGCCGACTTCTCCAACGCCCCCTATGTGGTTGCCGGCGACCAGGAGAGCGTGATCAGCGGCGCCGGCGACCGCGCCTACGCCCGCGGCAACTCGCTGTCGGAGCAGAACAGCTACGGCATCTTCCGCCAGGCCAAGGTCTACACCGACCCGGAAACCAACGAAGTCCTGGGCATCGATGCCATGGACGTCGGCGGCGCCAACGTCACGGCGAAGGAAGGCGACATCGCCACCCTCAACCTGACCCGCACCACCCAGGAAGTGCGCCCGGGCGACCGCCTGTTCCCCACCGAGGAACGCGCGATCAACTCGACCTTCATGCCCAGCGAGCCGAGCGCGCCGATCAAGGGCACCATCATCGACGTGCCGCGCGGCGTGACCCAGATCGGCAAGTACGACGTGGTGACCATCGACAAGGGCGCCCGCGACGGCTTGGCCGAAGGCAACGTGCTGGCGATCTACAAGCTGGGTGAAACCGTACGCGATCGCGTCACCGATGAAATGGTGAAGATCCCGGACGAGCGTTCCGGCCTGCTGATGATCTTCCGCACCTACAACCGCCTGAGCTACGGCCTGGTGCTCAACGCCACCCGTTCGCTGGAAGTCAACGACCGCGTCCTCAATCCCTGATGCGTGTCTGACTCGAAGAAACCCCGCCTCGGCGGGGTTTTTTATGGGCGCGATCCGGAACGGTCTGACAGCCCGGGCGCCGGCCTGCGCGGCATAGTCCGGAGGTCTTCCGCCGCCAAGGATTGCGCCATGTCCGCCGAGTCGCCCTGCCCCGTCTCCCCTGCCGAACTGGAAGCGCGGCTGCGCCTGCACGCCCTGCCCGAGCTGGGCCCGCGACGTTTTCGCCGCCTGCTGGAGGCCTTCGGCTCGGCGTCCGCCGCCTTGAGTGCGCCGGCATCGGCCTGGCGCTCCCTGGGCCTGCCCGCCGCCTGTGCCGAGCCGCGCCGCTATGCCGGCATCCGCGAACAGGCCGCCGCGGCGTTGCGCTGGCTGGAGGCGCCGCAGCACCACCTGCTCATGTGGGACGCGGCGATCTATCCCGCCCTACTGGCGGAGCTGGGTGATGCCCCGCCGCTGCTGTTCGTGGCCGGCGCGCCGGAGTTGCTGGAGCGGCCGCAGCTGGCCATCGTCGGCAGCCGCCGGGCCAGCAGGCCGGGGCTGGACACCGCGCGCGCCTTCGCCCGCAGCCTGGCGGGCGGCGGCTTCGTGATCACCAGCGGGTTGGCCCTGGGCATCGATGGCGCCGCCCATGAAGGGGCGCTGGAAGCTGGCGGCAAGACAGTCGCCGTGCTGGGAACGGGGCTGGAGCACCTCTATCCGCGCCGCCATCTCGGGCTGGCCGAACGCATCGTCGAGCAGGGCGGCGCGGTGATCTCCGAGCTGCCGCTGAACTGCGCGCCGCAGGCCTCGAATTTCCCCCGGCGCAATCGCATCATCAGCGGGCTGTCGCTGGGCACGCTGGTGGTGGAGGCCAGCCCTTCCAGTGGTTCGCTGATCACCGCGCGCCTGGCCGCCGAGCAGGGTCGCGAGGTCTACGCCATCCCGGGGTCGATCCATCATCCCGGCGCGCGCGGCTGCCATGAGCTGATCCGCCAGGGCGCGACGCTGGTGGAAACCGTCGAGCACATCCTCGAAGGCCTGCGGGGCTGGACCCACGGCGCGCCGGCGGTGCACCCCGCGCCTGCGCTGCCGGCGCACCCGCTGGTCGATCTGCTGCGCGCCGCCCCGCAAAGCAGCGAACAACTGGCGCTGCGCAGTGGCCTGGAGCTGCCGCAGGTACTGGTGGAGCTCACCGAACTGGAGCTGGACGGACGGGTGGCCTGCGAGGCCGGCGTCTGGGTGCATCGCGCCCCTTGAGCACGTAAACTGCCGCGCATCGCAGATCCGAGGAGTGTTCGATGTACAGCAACTGGCGTACCCAGCGCATGGCCCAGGTCGTGCGCGATGGCGGTGTGATCGCCTACCCGACCGAAGCCGTCTGGGGCCTGGGCTGCGACCCGTGGAGCGCCGACGCCGTGTACCGCCTGCTGGCGATCAAGGCGCGCCCGGTGGAAAAGGGCATGATCGTGGTGGCCGGCGACATCAGCCAGTTCGACTTCCTCCTCGACGACCTGCCCGACGCCTGGCAGGACACGCTCGCCGCCAGCTGGCCCGGCCCGAACACCTGGCTGGTGCCGCACCAGGGCCGCCTGCCCGAGTGGGTGACCGGCGAGCACGATACCGTGGCCCTGCGCGTCACCGACCACCCGCTGGTGCGCGAGCTGTGCCAATTCACCGGCCCGCTGATCTCCACCTCCGCCAACCCCGCTGGCCGTCCGCCGGCGCGCAGCCGCCTGCGGGTGGAACAGTACTTCCGTGGCGAGCTGGATGGCGTACTGGGCGGCGCCCTCGGCGGGCGCCGCAATCCCAGCCTGATCCGCGATCTGCGTACCGGCGAAATCGTACGTCCGTCCTGACCCTGCAGGCGCGGATCTTATCCGCGAAACCGGCCGACAGGCCGGCGGTGGCTGGTTGCACCGGTATTGCGGTGATCGCGGAGAAGCTCCGCTCCTGCGAAAGCAGTTCCCGGCGTCTGTCTCCGGCACGGCGAACCGTTGTGCCGTGCGCATTTGTAGGAGCGGGCCACGCCCGCGATCGCGCCCATGGGGCGCTCCCACAGGGTTACGGCAGCAGAATGGTCGACCCGGTCGTGCGTCGCGCCGCCAGCTCGGTCTGCGCCTTGGCGGCATCCGCCAGGGCGAAGCGCTGGTTGATCTCCACCTTCACCTTGCCGCTGGTGATCATGCCGAACAGGTCGTCGGCCATGGCCTGCAGCCGCTCCGGCGTGCTGGCGTAGCCGAATAGCGTGGGCCGGGTGACGTAGAGCGAGCCCTTCTGCGACAGGATGCCCAGGTTTACCCCATCCACCGGCCCGGAAGCGTTGCCGAAGCTCACCACCAGGCCGCGCTGGGCGGTGCAGTCCAGCGATGTCAGCCAGGTGTCCTTGCCCACCGAGTCGTAGACCACCGGGCACTTCTTGCCGTCGGTGAGCGCCAGCACGCGCTCGACCACGTTCTCGTGGCTGTAGTCGATGGTTGCCCAGGCGCCGTGGGCCTTCGCCAGTTCCGCCTTGGCGGCCGAACTCACGGTGCCGATCAGGTGCGCGCCGATGGCCTTGGCCCACTGGCAGGCGATCAGCCCGACGCCGCCGGCAGCGGCGTGCCAGAGGATGGTCTGGCCCGGCTGCACGTTGTAGGTCTGGCGCAGCAGGTACTGCACGGTGAGGCCCTTGAGCATGACGGCGGCGGCCTGCTCGAAGGTGATCGCATCCGGCAGTTTCACCACGCTCGCCGCCGGCAGCACGTGCTGCTCGCTGTACGCACCCAGCGGGCCGGTTGCGTAGCCGACGCGGTCGCCGACCTTCACGTTGGTCACCGCGCTGCCCACCGCCTCCACCTCACCGGCGCCTTCGGTACCGACGCCGGAGGGCAGGCTCGGCGCGGGATACAGGCCGCTGCGGTAGTAGGTGTCGATGAAGTTCAGGCCGATGGCGCGGTTGCGCACCCGCACCTCGTTCGGGCCGGGCTCGGCCGGGGTGTAGTCGACGATCTCGAGCACTTCCGGGCCGCCGGTCTTGGCGAATTGAACACGCTTGGCCATGTCGCTCTCCTGATGGCGCGAGGCGCTGCCTCGCCGGGGAAAAGACTTTCATCCAAGCCGCCCGCATGACGGGCGTCAAGACCAGCTTTGCCGTCGGCGATGGTATGCTGGCGCCCGTTTTCGTACCCGAACCCCGCTCCGGCCCGCGCCACGCGTGGCTTTCCCGCTCCAAGGTGATTCTCGTGACCGATCGCATCGAGGCCGTGAAGGCCTACCTGCTCGACCTGCAAGACCGCATCTGCGCCGCACTCGAAGCCGAGGACGGCAGCGCCCGCTTCGTCGAGGACGCCTGGCAGCGGCCGGCGGGTGGCGGCGGTCGGACGCGGGTCATCGGTGACGGCGCGCTGATCGAGAAGGGCGGGGTGAACTTCTCCCACGTGTTCGGCGCCGGCCTGCCGCCCAGCGCCAGCGCGCACCGCCCGGAACTGGCCGGGCGCGGCTTCCAGGCGCTGGGCGTGTCGCTGGTGATCCACCCGACCAACCCCCACGTGCCCACCTCCCACGCCAACGTGCGCTTCTTCATCGCCGAGAAGGAAGGCGAGGAAGCGGTCTGGTGGTTCGGCGGCGGCTTCGACCTGACGCCCTACTACGCCCATGAGGAAGACTGCGTGCTCTGGCACCAGGTCGCCCGCGACGCCTGCGCCCCCTTCGGCGAGGACATCTACCCGCGCTACAAGGAGTGGTGCGACCGCTATTTCCACATCAAGCACCGCAACGAACCGCGCGGTGTCGGCGGCCTGTTCTTCGACGACCTGAACCAGTGGGATTTCGACACCAGCTTCGCCTTCCTGCGCGCCATCGGCGATGCCTACATCGACGCCTACCTGCCCATCGTGCGCAAGCGCAAGGACACCCCCTACACGGAGCAGCAGCGCGAGTTCCAGGCCTTCCGCCGGGGCCGCTACGTCGAGTTCAACCTGGTCTACGACCGCGGCACCCTGTTCGGCCTGCAGTCGGGCGGGCGCACCGAGTCGATCCTCATGTCGCTGCCGCCGCAGGTGCGCTGGGGCTACGACTGGAAACCCGAGCCGGGCAGCGAGGAAGCGCGCCTGACCGAGTACTTCCTCACCGACCGGGACTGGCTGGCGCAGGGCTGACCATCGTCCGACTGTAGGAGCGGATCTTATTCGCGATGCCGCCGCCAGGCCCGTGGTGGAAGATTGCACCGCTATCGCGGTGATCGCGGAGAAGCTCCGCTCCTACGAGAGCCTATTCCCCTACATTTGTAGGAGCGGGCCATGCCCGCGATCGCGCCCATGGGGCGCTCCTACAGGCTTGGCACCGAGGGGGGAAAACGGCAATCTCTGCGCCTTCCCGTTTTTCACGCTCCAGGATTCTGAATGGACCGCTACTGCGTCTTCGGCAACCCCATCGGCCACAGCAAGTCGCCGCAGATCCATCGTCTGTTCGCCGAGCAGACCGGCCAGGCGCTGAGCTATGACGCGCGGCTGGCGCCGCTGGACGACTTTGCCGGAAATGCCCGCGCGTTCTTCGAGCAGGGCCTGGGCGGCAACGTCACCGTGCCGTTCAAGGAAGACGCCTACCGCCTGGCCACCGAGCTGACCGAGCGCGCGCGCCGGGCCGGTGCGGTGAACACGCTGAAGAAGCTCGACGGTGGCGGACTGCTGGGCGACAACACCGATGGCGCCGGGCTGACCCGCGACCTGACGGTGAACCACGGCGTCGCCCTGCGTGGCGCGCGCATCCTGGTGCTGGGCGCCGGTGGCGCGGTGCGCGGTATCCTCGAACCCTTCCTCGGCCAGCAGCCGGCCTGCGTCGTCATCGCCAATCGCACGGCATCGAAGGCCGAGCAGCTGGCGCAGGAATTTCAGGACCTGGGCCCGGTCAGCGGTGGTGGTTTCGACCTGCATGCGGAGCCGTTCGACCTGATCGTCAACGGCACCTCGGCCTCCCTGGCCGGCGAGCTGCCGCCCATCGACCCGGCGCTGATCCGGCCGGGGCATACCGTCTGCTACGACATGATGTACGGCCGCGACGAGACCGCCTTCAACCACTGGGCCGCCGAGCATGGCGCGGCACGCTGTATCGACGGGCTGGGCATGCTGGTGGAGCAGGCGGCGGAAGCCTTCCTGCTGTGGCGCGGCGTGCGCCCGGATTCGGCGCCGGTGCTGGACGCATTGCGGCGGCAGCTCAAGGGCTGATCCAAACCCTGTAGGAGCGAGCTTGCTCGCGAACCGCTTGGCACTGCCGTCTCCGGGAAATCCGTTCGCGAGCAAGCTCGCTCCTACAATGGCAATTACCGGTCACCGTGGAGCGGGGCGAGGACCTGGGCTTTATTCCTCCACCACCAACACCCCACCCTCCCCCATCTGCCTCTCCAGCTCCGCGCGCACCCGTGGCCGGGCGTTGCGCAGCACCAGGCGGCGACCTTCGCTGGCGAGGCGGCGGGCTTCCTGCTGGAGCATCTGGGCGCCGGCAAAATCGATGAAATTCACGTGGTGGGCGTCCAGCACCAGGCGTTCGCCCTGGCTGCGCTGCATCAGCTTCTGCAGGTAATCGCAGGCGCCGAAGAAGATCGAGCCCTCGATGCGCAGCACCTCCTCGTCTTCCCTCTGCCAGTGCTGCACGCGCGGCTGCGAGGTGCGCTTGAGGTAGAAGAACAGCGAGGCCAGCACGCCCGCGTAGATGGCGTTCTGCAGCGGCAACAGCAGGGTGGCGGCGAGGGTCAGCAGCATGACCAGGGACTCCGCGCGGCTGCCTGTCCACAGCGCGCGCAGGGCCGGGCGGTCGATCAGGTTCCAGCAGATCAGCAGGATGCCGGCGGCCATGGCCGGCAGCGGGATATGAGCGATCAGACCGGCAGCGGCCACCGCCAGCAACGCGACCCACAGCGCCGAGAACACCCCGGCCAGCGGCGTGCGCGCACCGGCCTCCTGGTTCAGCCCGGAGCGGGTGAACGAGCCGGCGGACAGCGTGCCGGACAGCCATGGCCCGAGCAGGTTCGACAAGCCCTGGGCGCGCACCTCCTGGTTGGCATCCAGCGGCTGGTGCGAGCGCGCGGCGAGGGCGCGGGCGATGGACAGGCTGGTGACCAGCCCGAGCATGCCGCAGGCGACGGCCGAGGGCAGCAAATGGGCGATGGCCGACAGATCGAACGACAGCGGGCTGAACGGCGGCAGCGCACTGCGGAACGCCGCGACCCTGGCGACACCGGCGAAGGTGGCCGGCAGCGCCCAGACCAGTGCGCTGGCGCCGAGCAGCCCGACGAGCAACGCCGGGCCGCCGCGCCACAGGCGCTTCACGATCAGGCTCAGTGCCAGGCTGAACAGCCCCACCAGCAGGGATGGTCCATGGAACTGCGGCAAGGTCCCCCAGAGCGCGGCGGCGCTGGTCAGCGCCGTGCCCTGCCCGCTCGCGGCGATGCCGAGCAGGTAGGGCAATTGACCGATCGCGATCACCAGCGCGGCGCCGCAGGTGAAGCCCAGCAGCACCGAGTGCGAAACGAAATTCACCAGCACGCCGAAGCGCAGCATGCCCAGCAGCCACTGGAACAGCCCGGCGAGAAAGGTCAGCAGCAGCGCGTACTGGATGAACGGCGCGCTGCCGGGCGGCGCCAGTGGGGCGATGGTGGTGAACAGCACCACCGAGATCGCCGCCGTCGGGCCGCCGACCATATGCCTGGACGAACCCCACAGGCAGGCGATCATGACCGGCAGCATCGCCGCGTAGAGCCCGTATTGCGCGGGGAGCCCCGCGATCAGCGCGTAGGCCATCGACTGCGGCAGGGCCAGCACCGCGCCGGAGAGGCCCACGCCGAGGTCGCGACGCAGGTCGCCCCGCGTAACCTGCGGCAGCCAGGCAAGGAACGGCAGCAGGCGGATCAGGCGCTCCATCGACGGATCACAGCGTCGCCTTCACGGCGGCCAGGGCATCGCCGCCGTCGCGGGCCTTCACGCCCTGCAGCCAGGTGTCGAGGCGCTGCGGGTTGGCCTTGATCCAGGCCTTCACCGCGTCGGCGGCCTTCACGTTCTGTTCCAGCACCTGGGCCATGATGGCGTTCTCCATCGCCAGGTCGAACGACAGGTTGGCCAGCAGCTTGCCGCTGTTGGGGCACTGCTGGGCATAGCCGTTGCGGGTCACGGTGAACACGCTGCCGGTGCTGCCGAAGTACTTCTCACCGCCGGTGAGGTACTTCATGTCGAGCTTCACGTTCATCGGGTGCGGCGTCCAGCCGAGGAACACCACCCAGCGCTGGCGCTTCACTGCGCGGCCGACCTCGGCGAGCATCGCCTGTTCGCTGGATTCCACCAGCTTCCAGTCACCCAGGCCGAACTCGTCGCCGCTGATCATCTTCTGGATCGACTGGTTGGCCGGCGCGCCGGAGCCGATGCCGTAGACCTTGCGGTTGAACTGCTCGGCGTGCCGGTCCAGGTCGGCGAAGGTCTTCACCCCGGCGTCCCATACGTAGGTTGGCACGGCCAGGGTGAACTCGGTGCCCTGGAGGTTCTTCGCCAGCTGGGTGACCTGCTGGCTGGCGATGAACTGATCGTAAAAGCCTTGCTGCGCCGGCATCCAGTTGCCCAGGAAGGCGTCCACCTGGCCGTCGCGCAGGCCGCCGTAGGTGATGGGCACCGACAGGGTGTCGATCTTCACCTGGTAGCCCAGGCCCTCGAGGAGGACGGCGGCGATGCCGTTGGTGACGGCGATGTCGGTCCAGCCCGGGTCGGCCAGCTTCACCGTACGGCAGGCTTCGTCCTCGGCGCGGGCCAGCGGGCCGCCCAGCGCGAGTGCGCCGGCCAGCAACAGCGTTGATGCGGTTCGTACGGTGGTCTTCATGCTCCCATCCCCTTCGGCTTGTGGTTGTTATTTCGGTTGCGGATAGCGGGCGCGGCGCTCCAGATCGTCGAGGTCGATGTGGTTGCGCATGTACTGCTGGCTGGCGTCGACCAGGGGTTGGTGGTCCCAGCTGCGGCGCGTGCCGCGGTTCAACGCGTCGGCCACCAGTCGGCGGCGGCGCTGGCTGGCCAGCACTTGCCGGGTGATGGCCGGAATGTCCCAGCGCGCGCGGGCTTCGCCCAGCAGGTCGCGGACCAGGTTGGCGTGGGCCGGCGAATCCATGAGGTCCTGCAGCTCGCGCGGGTCGTTGGCCAGATCGAAGAGCAGGCACGGGTCCTGCTCGGAGTAGATGAACTTGAAGTCGCCGCGGCGGATCATCATCAGCGGGCTGACGGTGCCCTCGGCGGTGTATTCGCCGATCACCTCGTCATGGCCGCCGGTGCCTTGCAGGTGCGGCAGCAGCGAGCGGCCGTCCAGGGGCAGGCCGGGTTCGATGGTGCCGCCGGCCAGCTCGACGAGGGTGGGCAGCAGGTCCACGGTGGACACCGACTGGCTGACGCGGTGCGCGGCGAAGCGCTGGGGCGCGTGCACCAGCAGCGGCACGCGGGCGGCCATCTCGAACCAGTGCATCTTGTACCAGAGGCCACGCTCGCCCAGCATGTCGCCGTGGTCGCCGGAGAACACGATCAGCGTGTCTTCACTCAGGCCGCAATCCTCCAGGGTGCGCAGCAGCGCGCCGATCTGCGCATCCACATAGCTACACGCGCCGAAGTAGGCGCGGCGGGCGGCGCGGACCTTGTCCTCGGGCATCTCCTGGCCCCACAGATCGATCACCTTGAGCAGGCGCTGCGAGTGCGGATCCTGCTCGTGCTGGGCGATCTGCACCGTGGGCAGCGGGATGTCCTCGTCGCGGTACAGGTCCCAGTACTCGCGGGGGATGGTGTAGGGGTCGTGCGGGTGGGTCATGGACACGGTGAGGCAGAACGGCTGCTCGGGGTGTTCGCGCACGTGGTCGTAGAGGTATTGGCGCGCCTTGAACACCACCTCCTCGTCGAAGTCGAGCTGGTTGGTGCGCACGCACGGGCCGGCCTGCAGCACCGAGGACATGTTGTGGTACCAGCTCGGGCGCACGTCCGGCGCGTCCCAGTTCACTGCCCAGCCGTAGTCGGCGGGGTAGATGTCGCTGGTCAGGCGTTCCTCGTAGCCGTGCAGCTGGTCCGGGCCGCAGAAGTGCATCTTGCCCGACAGCGCGGTGCGGTAGCCCAGGCGGCGCAGGTAGTGCGCGTAGGTGGGGATGTCGGCGGCAAAGTCTGCGGCGTTGTCCCAGGCGCCGATCTTCGTCGGCAGCTGGCCGCTGACCAGGGTGAAGCGCGAGGGCGCGCAGAGCGGGCTGTTGCAGTAGGCCGAGTCGAACACCACGCCTTCGCCGGCAAGGCGTGCGAGGTGGGGCAGCTTGATCGGCGACTGCTCGTCGTAGAAGGGCAGGAGCGGCGCGGCCATCTGGTCGGCCATGATGAAGAGGATGTTCGGGCGCTGGCGCTTCATGGCGGTGGGCTTATCCTGTTGGCGCTGTTATGGGATGCTGTACGGCATGAGTCTGTGGGCTGGTGGATATGGGGTGAAGTGCATGGCGCAGCATGCTTCGGATAACACTGGCTTATGTGAGAAAGTGCCGTGAGCGTGCCGCTGGAACTGTTGCGCGTGTTCGAGTCCGCCGCCCGGCTGCTCAGCTTCACCGCCGCCGCCGGCGAGCTGGGCACCACCCAGCCGGCGGTCAGCCAGCAGATCAAGCGCCTGGAGAAGCTTCTCGCCGTGCGCCTGTTCGACCGCATCCACCGCGGCATCGCCCTCACCGAGAGCGGGCAGGTGCTGCAGCAGCACGTCCAGGCGGGGCTGGAGAGCATCGACGCGGGCATCGCCGCGGTCACCGCGAAGCATCCCCATGAGGTCCTGCAGGTCGCCACCGATTTCGCCTTCGCCGCGTACTGGTTGATGCCGCGCCTGCCGCGCTTTCGCCAGGCGCACCCGGAGCTGGACGTCGGCCTGATCAGCAGCGACCGCAGCCCGATTGCCCTGCGCAGCGATATCGACGTCGCCATCGCCTTCGGCGACGGGCGCTTCAAGCATGGCGAGGCGCTGCGCCTGTTCAGCGAGGGGGTCTTCCCGGTGTGCAGCCCGCGCCTGCTGGAAGGCCGCGAGCTGCCGCTGTCGCCCCAGGCGCTCACCGAGCTGCCGTTGCTGCACCTGAAACCCGAGGCGTCCAGCCGCTGGTTCGACTGGAGCGGCGTGTACCGCGCGCTGGGTATCAATGGCGCGCCGGCGCCCGCGGGGCTGCGCTTCGACAACTACACCCTGCTGGTGCAGGCGGCCATCGCCGGGCAGGGCGTGGCCATTGGCTGGCGGCACCTGGTCGACGAATTGCTGGAACAGGGGTTACTGTGCCGACCCATCGCCGGATCGCTGGAGTCGCGTTTCGGCTATTACGCCGTGCTGCCCGAGCGCAAACGGCGCATGCGCCTGGTCCAGCGGTTCGTCGACTGGTTGCAGGCGGAACTGGAGCAGGACCCATGAGCGAGATTCAGGACTTCCACGCGCACGTCTATTTCGATGCGAGCACGATCGAGCGAGCCCGAGCCCTGTGCGAGGAGGCGGCGCGTCGCTTTGGCGCGAAGATGGGCCGCGTCCACGAACGGCCGGTCGGCCCGCACCCGGACTGGAGCTGCCAGCTGGCCTTCGACAACGCCACCTTCGCCACCCTGGTGCCCTGGCTGGCGCTCAACCGCGACGGCCTGGTGATCTTCGTCCACCCCAACACCGGCAACGACCTGCGCGACCATCGCGACTACGCCCTGTGGATGGGAGACGTGCGGCCGCTGGACCTCTCGCAGTTCACGAGCTGACACTTTTTTGCATTCGATAATAATTCTCGATTCGTTGTATGCTGCCCACCCTTCGCATCGGCCTGACAGACGTTGGCCGGTTATCCAGGGTATTTCGGCCATCATGCGGCGCTTCGCCTCCTCCTCCCTGCTGCAGAGCTTCCAGGCGCATTACGCGGACCTGATGCGCTTTCTCGCCCGCAGGCTGGGCGACCAGCAGCGCGCCGCCGACGTGGCCCAGGACACCTGGCTGCGCCTGGCCGACCACCCCGCCGAGGCCGAGGTGCAGGACCCGCGCGCCTACCTGTTCCGCGTCGCCGGCAACATCGCCATCGATAACCTGCGCCGCGAGGGGCGGCTGGCCGAGCTGCACGTGGACGAAACTGCCGCCAACGACCTGAGCGACCCCGCGGCCGGGCTGGAGCACCGCCTGCTCGCCCATGAGGCGCTGGAACATCTGGACGCTGCCCTCGACCAGTTGCCGACGAACGCCCGCGAGGCGCTGCTGATGAACCGTCTCGACGGCCTCACCCACGCGCAGATCGCCCGGCGCCTGGGGGTGTCCGAGAGCATGGTGGGCAAGTACATCGTCCAGGCCATGCGCCATTGCCGCGACTGGGCGCAGCGCCAGGAGGGCGCGCCATGAGCCGGGTGCAATCGCGCCTGGCCGACGAGGCCATCGAGCGCCTGGCACAGTTGCATTCGGGGCGTGCCGGGGCTGCCGAGCGCCTGGATTTCCTGCGCTGGCGCGGGCAGAGCGCGGACCACGAACAGGCCGCCCGCGAGGCCGAGGCCCTGTGGGGCGCCTTGCCGGAAACCCGCCACGCCCAGCGCTATCGTCAACGCGCGCGGCGTCCTCGCCGTGTCCTGGCCATGGCGGCCGCTGCGTGTGTGGCGGCTATCGCGCTGACCCTATCCCTGCCCCAGCCGCTGGCCGGGCTGTTTGCCGATTACGCCACCGCGACCGGCGAGCGACGGATGCTGGAGCTGCCCGATGGCAGCCGCGTCTGGCTGAACAGCGGCAGCGCGCTGTCGGTGGACTTCAGCCCGCAGCAGCGGCGCTTGCGCCTGCAGGGTGGCGAGGCGTTGTTCGAGGTGGCCAAGGATGCCGCGCGGCCATTCATCGTCGAGGCGAAAGGCGGCGAAGTGCGCGCTGTGGGCACGCGCTTCGATGTGGACAGCCGTGGGCCGCAGGTGCGCGTGGACGTGAGCGAAGGCGTGGTGCAGGTGAACAATGCCGGCAGCGCGCCGGTGCGGCTGTCCGCGGGCGAGCGCCTGAGCTACCGCGACAGCGCAGCCCCCGATCCGGTGCAGCCGCTGGACCTGTCCAGTGCCAGCGCCTGGCAGCGCGGCAAGCTGATCTTCAACCAGCGCCCGCTGGCTGAGGTGCTCGACGAGCTGGAGCGCTACGTGCCGGGGCGCATCGTGCTCACCGACGGCGCGTTGCGCCAGCACAAGGTCAGCGGCGTGTTCGACCTGCAGGACCCCGGCGCGCTGCTCAAGACCCTGGAGCGGTTGCAGCCGGTGCGGGTGACTCACCTGCCCTGGCTGGTGCTGATCCGCCCAGTGCCCAAAGCCTGACTCTTTTCTTTTCGTCGGATGGCGTGGAGCGAAGCGATACCCATCAATAGCCGTGCCCGATCAGCATGGGTATCGCTCCGCTCCACCCATCCTACGGTCCTGGAAAGCTCGGCGCCCCGTGTAGGAGCGGGCCATGCCCGCGATCGCGCGCATGGCGCGCTCCTACAGGTTGATTGCTCTGCCATGGCTGTTCGCGAGCACGCTCGCTCCTACAGGTAGGGAAACCGCAGAGCGGGCCGTCTCGCAAGAAAATGAAAATTTTTTGCAGTCGGCGCTGCAAGGTTTGCCTGGCCGTTTCGTCGTAGGCAGGAACGCGAAGAATTCTCAATACGCGACCCTGCCCCCCACGAGAACGGATTTCACCCGCATGCCTTACCGTCCTTCCCCGCTGCACCGTGCGCTGTTGCTGGCCTCCCTGCTCGGCGCCGCCGCTCCCCTGGCCCACGCGGCCGGCTCCGCCGCTGTCGAGCTGCACATCGCTCCGCGCAGCCTGGACAGCGCGCTGACCCAGTTCGCCGACCAGGCCGGGCTGCACCTGCTGTTCAACTCCGAGGACATCCAGGGCCTGCAGAGCGAAGGGCTGGACGGCACCTACACCACCGAGGAAGCGCTCAACCAGTTGCTCTCCGGCAGCGGCGTGAGCTGGCGCTTCACCGACGAGCGCACCGTGCTGCTCCAGCGCGAGCAGGACGATTCCGCCGCCCTCAGCCTGGCGCCGATGCAGATCAGCGTCGCGGCGCGCACGCCCACCGAGATCAGCTCGATCCCCGGCACCGTGTGGGTCGTCGAGCAGACCCAGCTGCGCGAACAGCTGGACACCGGCGTCAGCCTCAAGGAGGCCGTGGGCAAGCTGGTCCCCGGCCTCGACTTGGCACCCGAAGGCCGCACCAACTATGGCCAGAACATGCGCGGGCGCAATGTGCTGGTGATGATCGACGGCGTCAGCCAGAACAGCTCGCGGGGCCTGTCGCGCCAGTTCGACAGCATCTCGCCGTTCAACGTCGAGCGCATCGAAGTGCTCTCCGGCGCCAGCGCCATCTACGGCGGCGGCGCCACGGGCGGGATCATCAACATCATCACCAAGAAGGGCGCGGCCGGCGACACCCGTTTCGAGACGCAGCTGGGCGCCAGCAGCGGCTTCAACAACAGCGACGACCTGTCGACCCGCGCCGCGCAGTCCATCAGCGGCGGCAACGACCGCGTGGTCGGCCGCCTGGGCGTCTCGGCGGAGAAGAACGAGGCCTTCTACGACGGCGCCGGCAACCAGATCTTCATCGACAACACCCAGACCGACCTGCAGTACAACCGCACCGTCGACGTGATGGGCAACCTCACCGCCCAGTTCACCGACGAGCAGAGCCTCGACCTGCTGGCGCAGTACTACGACTCGGGCAACGACGGCAGCACCGGCATCTACTTTCCCAACCTGAAGTACCAGGCGCCGTCGGACCTGGAAGACGCACAGATCCGCAGCGGCATGGACACCGACCTCGAGCCGCGCACCCGCCGCGTGCTGCTCAACGCCAACTACCACCACAGCAACCTGCTGGAGCAGGACTTCTACCTGCAGGCGTACTACCGCAAGGAAGACGACAACTTCTACCCCTTCCCCTACTACAACACCGGCAAGCCCACCGGCTCGAAGGGCGTGTACTTCGCCGCCTCGCAGCAGAACTTCGAAGTCAGCGGCCTGAAGGGCCTGTTCAGCAAGCAGTGGGATTCGCTCAAGTTCACCTACGGCGTGGACTTCGACCATGAGCGCTTCAACGCCGAGCAGAAGGTCTTCGACCAGCGCCTGTCTTCCGAGAGCGGCGGCCTGGACCTGGAGACCGCCAGCAGCGCGCCGCGCTACCCCAGCTACACCGTCGACGGCCTGTCGGTGTATGGCCAGCTGGACTGGAAGGTCACCGACCACCTGACCCTCTCCGGCGGCGCGCGCCACCAGAAGATGGACGTCGAGGTGGACGACTTCAAAGGCGTGCCCGGCGGCAACAACGACTACCAGGTCAACCTGTTCAACCTCGGCGCGATCTACGACTTCAAGAACGGCCACCAGGTCTGGACCAACTACAGCGAAGGCTTCGACCTGCCCGACCCGGCCAAGTACTACGGCAAGGCCGGCCTGTCGGTGGACGACAACCCGCTGGCCGGCATCAAGAGCCGCCAGGTCGAGACCGGCTGGCGCTACAGCGACCTGCAGTGGCAGGCCCAGGCGGCGGTCTATTACATCTGGTCGGACAAGATCATCACCACCGACCAGGCGACCCTGACCATCGACGTGCAGGACCAGAAGAGCCGCGATTTCGGCTTCGAGGGCGCGGTCACCCGCTACTTCGAGAACGGCTGGCAGGGCGGCACCACGCTGCACCTGGTGCGCTCGGAAGAGGAGGACGCCGATGGCGACTGGATCAAGCGCGATGCCCGCTATGCATCGCTGTCCAAGTCCACCGCATTCGTCGGCTGGGGCGATGGCCAACGCAGTGCCCGCCTGCAGGCCCAGCACGCCTTCAACCTGAAGGACGATGCGGACCACGAGATCGACGGCTACACCACCTTCGACCTGATGAGTGAGCAGAAGACCGGTTTCGGCACCTTCAGCGCCGGTATCCAGAACCTGCTGGACAAGCAGTACAGCACCGTCTGGGGCCAGCGCGCCGCGCTGTTCTATTCGCCCACCTACGGACCGGCCTATCTGTACGACTACCAGGGCCGCGGTCGCACCTTCACCCTGGGCTGGAGCCTGGAATACTGAGCGCGCGAAGGCGCAGGTCCGCTATCCGAAAAAACTCAGGCCACCTTTCCGGTGGCCTGATCCAGGGTTTCCACGATGCCGCCGCTCAGGCTTCGACAGTGGCATAACAGCACCTCGCCGAGCAGTTGCGAGGAGGGCGTGGCGAAGTAATCCAGCAGCGCCTCCTCGTTCTTCCAACTGCCCTGCAGCAGCCACGGCTGGCCGGTATCCCGGGCCACCAGCTGGCAGCGCAGGCAGCCCGGCGCGCGGCGGGCGCCATCGACCAGGTGGTCGATCAGGGCGCCCAGTTCCGCCTCGTGCCCTTGCCGGGGGTGGATCTGCAATTCGTGTTCGATGGGTTGCCAGTGCATGTCCTGTCCTCCGCATTACGCCGAAGTTGTCCGAGGTGGCTCCTCGGACGACTGACAGGAAGATTACGGCCCGGCCAGGGCGCTGCGTTATCCGGATGCTGTCGCCTTCTTGCCTGATCCTGCCGGGCATTCGCCAAGCCCCAAAAGCGGGCGTTCCCGGGCCCTGCACTGCCACGGTGCGCGAGCCGATGGCAGGATGGCTTGTCCATTCCTGCCGATTGCTTGCCTGATCCTCCAGCGGCTGCCTTACTGTCACACTTGCCGCCGCGCCGTGGGCGTAAGCTTCGTGCGCCGCCACTGGAGGTCCTGTGCATGTCCCAGTCCGTTCCCGCCTTTGATCCCATTGCCGCCGGCCGCCAGGAGCTGGCCGACATCATCCAGCGTCACTGCCAGGGTGAGGGGGTCTTCGAAACCGCCATCGATTCGCTGCTGGTCGCGCGCAACGACAGCCCCAGCGAAGGCCGCATGCCGACGCTCTACCGCCCGGCCCTGTGCGTGATCGCCCAGGGCTGCAAGGAGGTGCGCCTGGGCAGCGAGGTCTATCGCTACGACGAACTCAACCTGCTGGTGGTGTCGGTGACGCTGCCGGTGTCCGGCCAGGTGATCGAGGCCTCGCCGGACAAACCCTACCTGTCCATCCGCCTGGACATCGACCCCGGCGAGCTGACCCGGCTGATCGCCGAGGCGGGCCTTGCCGGCAGTGCGCCGCGTCCGGCCAGCCGCGGCATCTACCTGCAGCGCGTGGATTGCACCGTGCTCGACGCGCTGCTGCGGCTGATGCGCCTGCTGGATACGCCGCGCGACATCGAGATGCTGGCGCCGCTGTTCGTCCGCGAAATCCTATACCGCCTGCTGCGCGGTCCGCAGGGCCACCTGCTGCATGACCTGGCGATGACCGACAGCCAGACCCACCGCGTCACCCGTGCCATCGAGTGGCTCAACCGCAACTACGACAAGTCCCTGCGCATCGAGGACCTGGCCCGCGAGGTGAACCTCAGCGTGTCCACCCTGCACCACCGCTTCAAGGAAGTGACCGCCCTGAGCCCGCTGCAATACCAGAAGCAGCTGCGCCTGCAGGAAGCGCGGCGGCTGATGCTGTCGGAAGGGCTGGAAGTAGCGGTGGCCGGGCACCGCGTCGGTTACGAAAGCCCGTCGCAGTTCAGCCGCGAGTACAGCCGCCTGTTCGGCGCGCCGCCGCTGCGCGACCTGGCGAGCCTGCGCGGGGCGCTGGGCAGCGAGGCGGTGCCGGCGTAACGCCTGCACCAGCCGTCCGGTTCCTCTGCCGTGCGGTTCGCGAGCAAGCTCGCTCCTACGAAGAGCCGAGCAAACGCCCAGCCTGTAGGAGCGAGCTTGCTCGCGAACCCATTTACGCCAGGGCTCAGCCCGTAGGATGGGTGGAGCTTGCGATACCCATGCTGTGCCTGAACCGGGATTGATGGGTATCGCTGCGCTCCACGCTATCCTGCGAAGGCATGAGCCGCGTACTCAGCGCTCGTAAAGCTCCAGCGGCAGGTCATCCGGGTCGGCGAAGAAGGTGAAGCGCTTGCCGGTCAGCTCATCCTCGCGGATCGGCTCGCAAGCCACGCCGTGGCTCTGCAGGTGCGCCACGGCGCTTTCCAGGTCGTCCACGGCAAAGGCCAGGTGGCGCAGCCCCTGCGCCTCCGGATAGGACGGCCGCGCCGGCGCGCCGGGGAAGGAGAACAGCTCCAGCCGCGCATCGCCCAGCTCCAGGTCGAGTTTCCAGGAGTCGCGGGCGGTGCGGTAGGTCTCGGCAACCACCTTCAGGCCCAGCACCTGGGTGTAGAAATGCTTGGAGCGCGGATAGTCCGAGCAGATCAGGGCGACGTGATGAAGGCTGTGCAGCAGGGCCATGGCGAAGGCTTCCCGGGCGGATGGAACGCTCTATCCTGACAGCCGCGCCCGATCGGTCAATGCTGGCGCCGTGAAGTCCGTCGTCAGCGGCGCTGGAGTGATGGCAGGGCGCCTGCTAGCATCCCGCCGGCCACCCCACATCACGGTCGACAGGACGTCCCCCGTACGGCCGCACTTGAAAGGACTCAACATGAAGAAGACCGCCCTGGCCATCGCCATTCCCGTTGCCGTCGTCGGCGCCGCCGCTGCCGGCGCCTGGTACACCGGCACCCGCGTCGAGCAGGAAGTGAACCGCGGCATCGCCGAAGCCAACCAGCTGTTCCAGGAAGAGGCCCCCGGCCTGGGCGCCTACCTGACGCTGGTGGACATCCAGCGCGGCCTGTTCTCCAGCACCGCGCGCTACAACCTGACCTTCACCGGCAAGGAAGGCGACGAGCCGCAGACCCTGGTATTCACCGACCGCCTGGAGCACGGCCCCTTCCCCGCCTCGCGCCTGGCGGCCGGCAAACTGGCGCCGGTCATGGCGCAGAGCCATTTCGCCCTGGAGCAGAACGAACTCACCGCCCCGCTGTTCGCCGCGGCCGGGGGCAAGGCGCCGCTGTCGGGCGAGCTGACCATCCACTACGACCAGAAGCAGGAAGGCAGCGTCGAAACTGCCGCCTTCGCATTCGCCCAGGACAGCGACAAGCTGCGCCTGTCGCCGATCACCCTGGCCTTCAGCGTCTCCGGCGACAAGAAGAACGTGAGCGCGGTGGGCAAGCTCGCCGAAGTCGACCTGGACTTCACCGACCCCAGCACTGGCCAGGCGGCCAAGGTGCAGCTGCGTGACCTGGGCATGCAGGGCGACAAGAAGGAAAACGCCAACGGCTTCGCCCTCGGCCCCAGCTCCGCCACCATCAAGAGCCTGAACATCCAGTCGCCGGGCGCGCCGGCGGTGGAGCTGCGCGAGGCCGTGGTCGAGGAAGTGCTCAAGCAGGGCGGCAAGGGCCTGGACCAGAGCGTCTCCTACCGCGTCGGCAAGGTCGTGGTGCAGGGCCAGGAAGTCGGCGGCATGAAGCTCGACCTGAGCCTGCGCAACCTCGACGAAGGCGTGCTCAAGACCTTCAAGGAGTCCTACAACAAGATGGCCCTGGACAGCCTGGAAAGCGCCGAGCTGACCCCGGCCCAGGAAGAGGAGCTGAAGAAGCTCGGCCTGGCGCTGCTGGAGGGCTCGCCGGTGCTGTCGCTGGACGAGCTGTCGCTGCAGACCAGCCATGGCGTGGCCAAGGCTTCCCTGTCGGTGGACCTGCGCAAGCCCAACGCCGCGGCAGCCACCCCCGACGAGATGGCGCGCAGCGTGCTGGCCGCGCTGAAGGCCGACCTGAAAGTGGACAAGGCGGTGATCGGCGACATCGTCGCCCTGCAGGGCACGCTGGGCGACGAGGCGGCCGGCAGCGCAGACCCGGTGGCGCTCAAGCAGCAGTCCGATGCCATGACCGACCTGTTCAGCGGCATGGCCCTGCAGTCCGAATGGGCCGTGCTTGACGGCAACTCGCTGTCCAGCTCGCTGGCCTACGCCAATGACCAGGTGAAGTTCAACGGCAAGGACATGAGCGTGCCGGAATTCATGGCATTTGCCATGGGCTCCGCACAGGGCCTGGGCCTGGGCGGCGGCGCCGAAGGCGAAGAAGCGCCGCAGGAAGAGAGCGTGGAATAACCCGCACCTGAAACGAAAAGGCCCGGCATTCGCCGGGCTTTTTTCTGGGGCTGACCTTGTAGGAGCGAGCTTGCTCGCCAACCCGCCCCGTATCGAAGCCGCCGGCGAGATCTGTTCGCGAGCAAGCTCGCTCCTACAGGAAAGCCCGGCTGCACGCAGCGAACCATGCGTTTCGGTGCGTAAAAACGAAAAACCCGGCATTGGCCGGGTTTTCGGTTTTTCGTAGGAGCGAGCTTGCTCGCGAACCGCCGTGCTTCGGGGCTCCCTGTAGGAGCGGGCCATGCCCACGATCGTGCGCATGGCGCGCTCCTACAGTGAGTCCGTGCGCGGGATGGCGTGGAGCCGATGGCAATCCTCAGCGAGCGTTCCGCACACCCTCGGCCAGCTGACGGCACAGCCCGAGCACGCTCTGCACCGCGTCGGCGGAGCTGGTCGCCTCGGCGATCTTGTCGATCAGCGCCGAGCCCACCACCACGCCGTCCGCCAGGCGGGCGACGCTCGCCGCGTGTTCCGGAGTACGGATGCCGAAGCCGATGGAAACCGGCAGGTCGGTGTGGCGACGCAGGCGCGCCACGGCCTGCTCGACGTGCTCCAGGGTCGCCGCGCCGGCGCCGGTCACGCCGGCTACCGAGACGTAGTAGACGAAGCCCGAGCTGCCTTCGAGCACGGTCGGCAGGCGCTGGTCGTCGGTGGTCGGAGTGGTCAGGCGGATGAAGTCGATGCCCGCGGCCTGGGCCGGGTGGCACAGGTCTTCGTTGTGCTCGGGCGGCAGGTCCACCACGATCAGGCCATCGACCCCGGCCTCTTTCGCGTCGGCGATGAACTTGTCCACGCCGTAATAGTGGATCGGGTTGAAGTAACCCATCAGCACCAGCGGGGTGGTGGTGTTGCCGGCGCGGAATTCGCGGACCATCTTCAGGGTCTTGGCCAGGTTCTGGCCGTTGCCCAGGGCGCGGATGTTGGCCAGCTGGATCGCCGGGCCGTCGGCCATCGGGTCGGTGAACGGCATGCCCAGCTCGATCACGTCGGCGCCGGCCTCGGGCAGGCCCTTGAGGATGTCCAGCGAGGTCGAGTAGCCCGGGTCGCCGGCGGTGATGAAGGTCACCAGGGCGGCGCGGTTCTGCTCCTTGAGTTCGGCGAAGCGGGTCTGCAGGCGGCTCATGCTTGCGGCTCCTGTTGCATGTGGTGCATGACGGTCTGCATGTCCTTGTCGCCACGACCGGACAGGTTCACCACCATGATGTGGTCCTTGGGCAGGTTCGGCGCGCGCTTGAAGACTTCGGCCAGCGCGTGGGAGGACTCCAGCGCGGGGATGATGCCTTCCAGCCGGCAGCACTGGTGGAAGGCCTGCAGCGCCTCGTGGTCGGTGATCGAGGTGTACTCGACGCGGCCGATGTCGTGCAGCCACGCGTGTTCCGGGCCGATGCCGGGGTAGTCCAGGCCGGCGGAGATGGAGTGCGCGTCGATGATCTGGCCGTCCTCGTCCTGCAGTAGGAAGGTGCGGTTGCCGTGCAGCACGCCCGGCACGCCGCCGTTCAGGCTGGCCGCGTGCTTGCCGGTCTCGATCCCGTGGCCGGCGGCTTCGACGCCGATGATCTTGACGCTCTTGTCATCTAGGAACGGGTGGAACAGGCCCATGGCATTGGAGCCGCCGCCGATGCAGGCGACCAGGGAATCTGGCAGGCGCCCTTCCTTCTCGGCCAGCTGCTCGCGGGTTTCCTTGCCGATCACCGCCTGGAAGTCGCGGACCATCGCCGGATACGGGTGCGGGCCGGCCACGGTGCCGATCAGGTAGAAGGTGCTGTCGACGTTGGTCACCCAGTCGCGCAGCGCTTCGTTCATCGCGTCCTTCAGGGTGCCGGTGCCGGCAGTGACCGGGATCACCTCGGCGCCGAGGAGCTTCATGCGGAACACGTTGGCCTGCTGGCGATCGATGTCGGTGGTGCCCATGTAGATCACGCATTGCAGGCCGAAGCGCGCGGCGACGGTGGCGGTGGCCACGCCGTGCATGCCGGCGCCGGTCTCGGCGATGATGCGCTGCTTGCCCATGCGCTTGGCGAGCAGGATCTGGCCGATGCAGTTGTTGATCTTGTGCGCGCCGGTGTGGTTCAGCTCTTCGCGCTTCAAGTAGATCTTCGCGCCGCCGCAGTGCTCGGTCAGGCGCTCGGCGAAGTACAGCGGGCTCGGGCGGCCGACGTAGTCGCGCTGGAAGTAGGCCAGTTCCTGCTGGAATGCCGGATCGTCCTTGGCCTTCTCGTACTCGCGGGCCAGGTCGTGGATCAGCGGCATCAGGGTTTCGGCGACGTACTGGCCGCCGAAGCTGCCGAACAGGCCCTTGGCGTCTGGACCGGTGCGCAGTGTGGACATGGGATCACTCCTGGTTGGAACCTGTCTCTTGCCGAGACATTGTGCCTGGGCTCCCCTCTCCCCAGCCCTCTCCCTGAAGAGAGAGGGAGCCGTCTGTGCCGGCTGATACCAAGGGTTCATCCTGCGCCAAACGGTCCCATCTCCCGCTTGCGGGAGAGGGTTAGGGAGAGGGGCTCTGATCGGTGTAGGAGCGGGCGGTGGCCACGCGAACCTACGTAAGTGGCGTTCAGGATACGGCTGTGGGACGACGCAGAAAAGCGATAAGATCGCCGCAACCTGTCAGGAAAACTCACGGATTGATCGCCATGAGCCGAGACCTTCCGCCGCTCAACGCCCTGCGCGCCTTCGAGGCCGCCGCCCGTCTGCGCGGTGTAAGCGCGGCGGCTGATGAGCTGAGCGTCACCCACGGAGCGATCAGCCGGCAGATCCGCGTGCTGGAAGAGGAGTTGGGCGTCGCCCTGTTCGTCAAGGAGGGGCGCGGCGTAAAACTCACCGATGCCGGCGTCCGCCTGAGCGAGGTGGCCAGCGAATCCTTCGAGCGCCTGCGTGGCGTCTGCGCCGAACTGCGGCGCCAGGCCGGCGGCGATGCACCGTTCGTGCTCGGCTGCCCTGGCAGCCTGCTGGCGCGCTGGTTCATCCCTCGGCTGGACCGCCTGAACCGCGACCTGCCGGACCTGCGCCTGCAACTGTCCGCCAGCGACGGCGACCTCGACCCGCGGCGTGGCGGCCTCGACGCAACCCTGTGTTTCGCCGCGCCGCCCTGGCCGGCGGACATGCGCGTGCTGGAGCTGGCGGTGGAACGCATCGGCCCCGTGCTCAGCCCGCGTTCGGCACGCTTCGAGCAGTTGCGCGCGGCACCGGCGTCGGCGCTGCTGGGCGAGCCCCTACTGCACACCGTGTCGCGGCCGCAGGCCTGGCCCGAGTGGGCCGCGCGCCACGCCCTGGACCCGGCGCGGCTGACGCTCGGCCAGGGTTTCGAGCACCTCTACTACCTGCTGGAGGCCGCCGTGGCCGGCCTGGGCGTGGCCATCGCGCCGCAGCAGCTGGTGGCCGACGACCTCGCCGCCGGCCGCCTTGCCGCGCCCTGGGGCTTCGTCGAAACTCCCGCCCGGCTGACGCTGTGGGTGCCCGAGCGCCGCGCCGACCCGCGCGCCGAGCGCCTGGCGCACTGGCTGCAGGCCGAGCTGAAAGGCCCGCGTAAAGTCTGAACCTGGCCGTTTGCCGTCGGTCCACCCCTCTACTACTGTCCATTGAGCGCGCTGGCATTCTGCCTGTGCGCCGCCAGACCCCAGGAGAGCGGCTATGTCCAATCACCACACCTACAAGAAGATCGAGCTGGTCGGCTCCTCGCGCACCAGCATCGAGGATGCGATCAACAACGCCCTGGCCGAAGCGGCCAAGAGCATCGACTTCCTGGAATGGTTCGAGGTGGTGGACACCCGCGGGCATATCGAGAACGGCGCGGTGGGGCACTACCAGGTGACCATCAAGGTCGGCTTCCGTATCGCCAACAGCTAGGTCGTCCGGCGGCTCGAACCTGTAGGTCGCGTTCGTTTTGTCACGCGCTCCTGCCATGCTGGCGAGCGCGTGTCCGTGCGTACCGGGGTAGCCCGGTTTTTCGGCCCGTTGTGGCCATTTTCCGTGAACAACGAGGGAGCGTTACCGATGAAGAAGTTCCTGATCGCTATGGGGGTCTTCGCCCTGGCTGGCAACGTCCTTGCCGCCGGCAAGCCGTGCGAAGAGCTGAAATCGGAGATCGAGGCGAAGATCAAGGCCAAGGGCGTCGCCTCGTTCAGCCTGGATGTCGTCGACAAGGGCAGCGCGGGCGGCAAGCAAGTCGTCGGCACCTGCGAAGGCGGCAGCAAGGAAATCGTCTATTCGAAGTGATGCCCGGCGAACCCCGGCAGGCCGGGCTCCGCGAGGGGCCCGGCCTTTTTCATGGGCGGGATTTCGCTGTAGGAGCGAGCTTGCCCGCGAACCTGCCAGGCACCGTGCCAACCTGTTGGCGAGCGAAAACGACGGCGCCCCTCGCTCCTGCGAAGAGCCCTCAGAAAAGCGGAACCCCTGCCCTCGCGCCGCCCTCGAAAGTCCTGACTGCAACCCACGCGGAGGACTCGACATGAAGAAATCGGCATCGGCCCACTGGCAGGGCGGCCTGAAGGACGGCAAGGGCACGATCTCCACCGAAAGCGGCGCGCTCAAGGAGCAGCCCTACGGCTTCAACACCCGCTTCGAGGGCGCCCCGGGCACCAACCCGGAGGAACTGATCGGCGCGGCCCATGCGGGCTGCTTCTCCATGGCGCTGTCGATGATGCTCGGCGAGGCCGGCCTGACCGCCGAGCGCATCGATACCCAGGCCGAGGTCAGCCTGGAAAAGCTCACCGACGGCTTCGCCATCACCGCCGTGCACCTGACATTGAAGGCGAAGGTGCCGGGCACCGACGCGCAGACCTTCCAGGCCATCGCCGACAAGGCCAAGGCTGGCTGCCCGGTATCCAAGCTGCTCACCGCGCGCATCACTCTCGACGCCACGCTCGAATGAGCCCGCAGGGCACTCTGTCCGCCGGTGGCGGTCCACCGTTAGGATAGGGTGCCCCGATGAGAGGGCCGACGAGGGACTGTGATGAAGACGATGAAGTGGGCCGTGGCGACGGGTATGGCGCTGCTGCTGGCCAGCGGCGCGAGCGGGGCGGCGGTGAAGCCCTGCGAGGAACTCAAGGCCGAGATCGAGACCAAGATCCAGGCCGCCGGGGTGACCTCCTACACCCTGGAGATCGTGGACAAATCCGAGGTGAAGGACCCGAACATGGTGGTCGGCACCTGCGACAACGGGCAGCGGCGGATCATCTACCAGAAGAACGACAGCTGACGGCCGCTTCTGAATGTGGGCGACCAATCGCCGATTGGGCTGACTACCAGAGTTTCCACCAGGAGCGTTTGTTCCGGGGAGCGCCCGTTTCGATATCGGGTTGCAGTGATACGGCGGCGGCAATCGACTGGGTTCGCGCGGCCTGCTCGTCCAGCCAGTGCTGCGGGCCGATCCAATGATCATGCACAGCCTCTAGGAAGTCCCGCCTCAGCGGCAGCCCTGAAGCGTCTCCGAGCACAGTCGCATAGGCCTCGCAGCGGGGACACCAGGCAGTGTGCTCAGTCCACTTGGTCACCTCGACAGCCGGAAACGCCGAATAGCAAGAGAAGCACGCACAGGTGTCGCTGCTCTCGACTTCATCCTTGTTCCTATTGGCATGTTCGTAAGCAGCGTATGTGTCGCTCATGAGGAGTTTGCTCTGGCGTTAAAGCCCCGGAGTGTAGAGCCATCGTCAGCTTCCGAGTGACGTCTTCGTGGGCAAGAAGCAAGCGCTGCCTGTGGCGCTGTCAGAACGGCCCGCAACGCACCGCGCCCTGGAAATCCGTCTTCGCCACCAGCGTGCCGTTGGCGTCCGTCAACAGCGCCAGCGCGCTGCGCAGTTGCGGGCGCAGTTCCAGGCGGTAGCGCTGGCCGGCGGTGAAGTCGTCGTAGGTCACCTTGACCCGGCAGGTCAGCTCCGAAGGATCGGTCATCTGGCCCATGCCGCCGCCGCTGGAGACTTCGTACTGGAAGCGCACCACCAGCTCATGGCGCCCCGGCGTCACCTGGTAGAAGCGCCCATCGTTCACCGACTGGCCGTCCAGGCGCTCGGCCATCAGGGTCTTGCCCGGCGTGGTGTAGAGATCGACCCAGGCCATCTGCGGATCATGGGCGGGCAGCGGGCTGGCGCAGCCGCCGAGCAGGGCCAGGCCCAGCGGCAGGAAACGGGGCAGGTGAGGTGCGCGCATGAAGGTTTACCGTGGCATGGGCTCATCCCACAGCATAACCCGCTCAGGCCCTGGCGCAGCCCCGCTCGCGGCCACGGGCGATCTCGCCGCCCTGGGCGTCGTAGAGCTTGGCCCAGGGGCGGAAGCCGATGCTGCCGGTCTCCAGGCGGTAGCGCTGGCCGGCGCTGAAGTCCTTGTATTGCACGGTCATCTCGCAATCGCGCCACAGCGCCTCGTCCACCGGGCCGATATCCACCGGCTCGACCTGGAACTGGAAGCGCACGCGCAACTCGTGGGAGCCAGGGTCGACCTCGAAGTAGCGGCTGCTGGACCACTCCTTGTTGTCCACTTCCGTGGCGGCCAGGTCGCTCTGGCTGTTGGTGTTCAGGTCGACCCAGGCGCGGTTCGGGTCCGGCTGGGGCATCAGCATGGAACAGCCGCTCAGGGCGAGCAGGCTGGCAGGAATGAGAAGGGCGCGCATCGGGGGTGGCTCCTGGGTCGAGGGGGCGGCAGCGGGCGGACCAGGCCCTGTGCTATGTTCCGCGCATGCCCTTCCGCCTTCTTATCCCGACACTCGACCGCCGCCTGTGCCGCTGGGTTCCCTGGCTGGCCATCTGGGCGCTGAGCGGTTGTTCCACGGTGAGTTACTACAGCCAGCTGGCGAACGCCCAGGTGCGCCTGCTCGCCGCCCGCGAGCCGGTGGCCGACGTGGTGGCCGACCCCGCCCGCGACCCCGGGCTGCGCCAGCGCCTGGAGCTGTCGCAGGAGGCGCGCGCCTTCGCCAGTGCCGAGCTGGGCCTGCCGGACAACCAGAGCTATCGCCTGTACGCCGACATCCACCGGCCCAACGTGGTGTGGAACGTGTTCGCCACGCCGGAGCTGTCGCTGCAGCCGCTGACCCATTGCTTCCCCATCGCCGGCTGCGTGGCCTACCGGGGCTACTACGGCGACGCCGGCGCCCAGGCCGAGGCGAAGCGCCTGAAGGCGCAGGGGCTGGATGTCTACGTCGGCGGCGTGGAGGCCTACTCCACCCTGGGCTGGTTCGACGACCCGATCCTCAGCAGCATGCTGCGCTGGGGCGACCAGCGCCTGGCCGAGACGATCTTCCACGAGCTGGCGCACCAGAAGTTCTACCTGCCCGGCGACACGGCGTTCAACGAGTCCTATGCCTCCTTCGTCGAGGCCGAGGGCGGGCGCCGCTGGCGCGCCGCGCGACACCTGCCGGATGAGTCGCCGTTGCTGGCGCAGCAGCGCAAGCGCTTCACCCAGCTGGTGCTCGATACGCGCGAGCGCCTGCAGACGCTCTACGCCAGCCCGGCCAGCGACGCGCAGAAGCGCGCTGGCAAGCAGGCGGAATTCGAGCGCCTGCGCCGGGACTATGCGCGGCTGCGCGACCAGGAGTGGGGCGGCAAGGCGCCCTTCGACGCCTGGGTCAACAGCCCGCTGAACAACGCCAAGCTGCTGCCCTTCGGCCTCTATGACCAGTGGGTGCCGGCCTTTGCCGCGCTGTTCGCCCAGGTCGGCGGCAACTGGCCGGCGTTCTACGCGCGGGTGGAAAAGCTCGGAGCGCTGCCGCCGTCGGAGCGCACGGCGGCGCTGGAGAAACTGAAGGCCGGCGGGGTCGTCAGCTTCCGCTGAGGCTTAGCCGGCCGGTTCTCGAGCAACGCCCCGGTGTCCTCCTCGCTCCTACGAGGAGCGCGAACATCCTGTAGGAGCGAGCTTGCTCGCGAACCGCCCAGCGCCTGGACCATCCGTGTTCTCCCGAAGCGCCACGCCGGTGCCGCGCAGAGGGTTAGGGTGAGGGCAGGCCCGCCCATTGGACTTGGTGCGCTCCCACCCTGCCCTGCAACGCCGTCAGACCCGCTCGACCCCCGGCATCTGCCACTCCCCGCCCACCACCTGGCGTTCCGGCCCGTAGATGCGCAGGATGAGGTTGAACGGCCCCTGCTGCGTCGACGGCAGCCAGTTCGCCTGGTGTTCCTGGCCGGGCGAGTCGGCCTGGATGTACAGCGTCACACCGCCGTCGGCGTCGCGCACCAGCGCGTCGCGGCTGCTCAGGCAGTAGCGCTGGATGGGGTTGTCCACCAGTTGGCGGTCGGGCAGGTCGTAGAGGGTGATCGACCAGAACTCCCTGGCCGGTGGCAGCTGCCCCGGCGCAAAGCGCAACCGGTAGCGCTGGCCGCCTTGCAGTGGCTGTTGCGCGCTGTCCTTGCGGCTGCCGAAGTAGATCGCCTCTTCCACGCTGTTGCCGTAGATGCCGCTGGCCGCCGCTGCGGCGCGGCTCAGGTAGTCGTTGTGCATCGCCGCGCGGGTGCCGAACAGGCCGGCGGACGAGCGCAGGGTGGCGCCCTTGGCCTTGAGCGCCTCCGCGCCTTGCTGGATGCCGGCGGCCAGCGCCTGGCGCTGGGCCGGGCTGAGATTCGCCGGGTTGAACGGCAACCCCGCGCCGATGCCGACCCGCGCGAAGCGCTGGCGCAGCTCGACTTCGCTCGGGTCCACCGGGCAAAAGGCGAGGATCTGGTTCAGGTGCGGGATGAAGCCAGGGCCGAGGTCGCGCGGCAGCTCCCAGGGCAGCCAGTTCACCGCTGGCGCGGCGGCCGGCGCCGGGGTGCGGGTGAAGGCGTGCAGCGGGCGCAGCTGGTATTGCGCCTGCAACTGGCGCACGGCGGGCAGGTCATGGGCATCGCGCAGGCCGGTGCGGCCCAGGATCATGGCGATCTGCGTCTCGCTGCGCAGCACCTGGCGGATGCCGGCCGGCGCCTCGCCCTTCCAGTCGGGCCCGGCGATCAGGTAGTCGCCGGCCTCGCGGCCGGTGGAGAGCACGCCCACGTAGGCGAAGTTGAAGGTGTACTGGTCGACCAACTGGTGCACGTAGTAGCGGTCTTCGCCCACCGCCGGAACGCTCAGCACCCAGGGCTCGGCGCGCAGGTCGAGCCAGGCCCAGGAGTACGGCGTGTCGTTGTTGGGCGTCACCACGTCGCGGTTCTTCGGGGTGAAGAGTTCGCTGTAGTGACGGAAGACGCCGAAGCCGCCGACGTACTCCGGCGACGCCGGATTCAGCGCTTGTTTGTGCATCGTCTGGTAGTGCATGAGCATCGGGTAGGCATAGATCCATGCCTGGCGGACGATGTCCTGGAACACGGCGGGATCGGTTTCCAGCTCGGCGCTGGCAGCCAGCAGCCACGCCGGGCAGCAACTGGCGATGCCCACGGCGGTGCTGGCGCCGAGGAAGCGCCGGCGGGTCAGGAGCGGGTTCATCGCCATCACTCCTTGCTCGCCAGGGGCTGCACGGCCGGCGGCTGGTAGTCGCCCTTGAGCGCCTTCTCCTGCGGCAGGTACATGCGCAGGATCAGGTTGAACGGGCCCTGCGGCGCCGGCAGCCAGTTGTCGGTGCCCGTCGGCTGGGCGTTCTGGATGGTCAGGGTGACGCCGCCGTCGGCATCCTGCTTCAGGCCGCTCTCGCTGCTGACGGTGTAGCGATTGAGCGGGTTGGCGGAGAACAGTTGCGTCTTGCCGTCATACAGGGTGACCGACCAGAAGGCGTCCACCGGCGGCAGCTGGCCGGGGGCGAAGTGCAGGCGGTAGCTGCGGTTGCCATCCAGGCGCTGGTTGCTGGCGTCGACCTGGGTCACCGGGTACATCGCTTCGGCGGCATCGTTGGCGTAGAGGTACTTCCAGGCCACGGCCGAACGGGTCAGGTCGTCATTGCCGTAGTGGCCGACGTTGGCGGGGAATTGCTGCCAGCCGTTGCTGGGCTTGGAGAAGGTCTCGGTGGCGGCGAGCACCTTCTGGCGGCCGTCTTCGGCGCCCTGGGCGACGGCCTTGGCAATGTCGGCCGGCAGCGCCGAGGCATCGAACGGTTTGCCGGTGCCGACGCCGATCTGCGCGAACTGCGCCAAGCGCTCCTGCTCCTGCGGGTTCCAGGCATGCCAGCCGGCCAGCGCGTTGAAGTCGCTGAAGGCGTTCAGCGCCGGGCCCTGCTTGGTCGGCTGGTAGGGCGGCACGTCGAGCTTGTGCGGCTTGGCCTCGGGCTTGGTGCTGCGCAGCGTGTAGCCGTCCATCACCGCCTTGGCGGCGGCCACGTCGGCCTGGCCGTTGACCGCGGTGCGGCCGAGCAGGAACAGCACGCGGCTGGGCGAACGGATCACCTTGCCGCTGAAGCCGTCAGGCTGCTTGCCGTCCCAGTCGGGGCCGGCGATCAGGAAGCTGCCGGCGGCGCGGCCGGTGGCGCGGGTGCCGATGTAGTCCAGGTTGTCGGTGCGCATGTCGATCAGCTGGAAGCTGTAGTAGCGCTGCGGCACGGCCGGCACGTCGAGCAGCATGGGGCCGTCGCGCAGGTCGAGCAGTGCGTAGGAATAGAGCGTGTCGTTGTTGGGCGAGACCACCGTGCGATCGTCCGGACCGAGCAGCGTGGTGCGGTTGAGCAGGACGTTGGCCGGCATCTTGGCGGCGATGGCTTGCAGGGTCTTGCCGTGTTCGGCGGTGGCGTAGGTGAACAGGTAGGCCTGTTCGGCCAGGTCGCGCGCTTGCTGGGGCGTGGGCGCGGCGGCCCAGGCGTGGCCGGCGAGCAGGGGGATCAGCGCGAGTGCGGGCAGCCAGTGGCGCATGACGGATTCCTCATTGTTCTTGTTGGAAGGTCACCGCTGGCGCCGTCGCGCAGACGGTCACGCGACCGCCGGCAGCGGACGTCCGGGCAGAGTGCGTCACGACAGGGAAGGGGCGGTTAGCGCCAGCGGACAGAAAACGATCATCGCCGGCGCGTCACTCCGCGCGGTCGGGGCTGTGCAGCGGCAGGTCCAGCTGCACGCGGCGCCGCAGCCAGGGGCTGGGCCGGTAGCGCGCTTCGCCGTAGCACGCCTGCAGGCCCTGGAGGATGGTGAGGATGCGCGCCGCGCCGTAGTGCTCGCCGAACGCCAGCGGGCCGAAGGGGTAGCCCAGCGCCAGTTGCACCGCGCGGTCCAGCGTCACCGGCGTGGCGATGCCGCGCTGGGCGATTTCGCAGCCCAGGTTGACGATGCCGGCGACCACCCGCTGGCTGATGAAACCGGGCGAGTCGTTGATCACTTCCACCGGCACGCCGTCACTGCCCAGCGCCTGGCGCGCCTGCGTCTCCAGCTGCGGGTCGAGCGCCGGCTGGCGCATGAGCACGCGGCGCCGGTCCAGTTCGGTGAAGGTTTCCAGCGCCAGGCTGCGTTCGGGCGGCAGGCCGAGGGCATCGATGCGCGTGCTGGCATCCGTGCCCAGCGGCGTGACCAGGCAGATGGCGCGGGAGGACGGCGCTTCGCTGGTCTCCAGCACCACGCCGCCGAGGGTGAGGATCGACGCGACGCGGTGGCGCAGCTCCGGGTCCTGGCTGTCGAGCCAGTAGGGCCGATTGAGCAGCACCGCCTCGTGCTGTTCCTCGGGCTCACGCACCGGCTGGCCGTCGCGGTAGCGGTAGAACCCTTCGCCACTCTTGCGCCCCAGCAGGCCGCCGGCGAGGCGCTGGGCAGCCAGCGGCGAGGGGGTGTAGCGCGGGTCCTGGTAGAACTGCTGGTAGAGCGACTCCATCACCGCGTGGGAGATATCCAGGCCGGTGAGGTCGAGCAGCTCGAAGGGCCCCATGCGAAAGCCCACGCCGTCGCGCAGGATGCGGTCGATCTGCGCCGGGCTGGCGATGCCTTCGCCGAGGATGCGCAGCGCTTCGGTGCTGAAGGCGCGGCCGGCGTGGTTGACGATGAAGCCGGGGCTGTCCGGCGACACCGCGGGGAAGTGTCCGGCCTGCTCCGCCAGGCGGCTCAGGCGCTGCACCACCGCCTCGCTGGTGCGCTGGCCGCGCACCACCTCGACGATGCGCATCAGCGTCACCGGGTTGAAGAAGTGGAAGCCGGCGACCCGCTGCGGGCGCTGGCAGCGCGCGGCGATGCGGGTGACTGACAGCGACGAGGTATTGCTCGCCAGCACGGCGTCGGGCGCCACGCGCTTCTCCAGCTCGGCGAGCAGTGCCTGCTTGGCGCCCAGGTCCTCGACGATGGCTTCGATCAGCAGGTCGCAGTCAGCCAGCTCGTCGAGGCTGTGGGTCGGCAGTAGCCGCTGCATCGTCGCGCCGAGCGCGTCGGGGCCGAGCTTGCCCTTGGCCACCGCGCGCTCCAGCAGATCGCGGTTGAAGGCCAGGGCCTGCTCCACGATCTGCGGGTTGCTGTCGTACAGGCGCACCGGCAGGCCGGCGCCGGCGAACAGCTGGGCGATGCCGCGGCCCATGGCCCCGGCGCCGATCACGCCGATACGCTGGAAGGACTCGGTCATGCTGCGGGTCTCATCGTGCACACCTGCATCAACCATAGACGGTGTGCTCACGCGGTGGACCTTTTGGCCAGTTCCAGGTCGCGCAGCTGTCGGCGCAGGAGCTTGCCGACGCTGGTCTTGGGCAACTCGTCGAGCACCTCGACGACGCTCGGCACCTTGTAGCCGGTGAGGTGCTCGCGGCAGTGGGCGATGATCTGCGCCGGCGCCAGCGTCTCGTCCTTGAGGCTGACGAAGAGCTTCACCGACTCGCCCTTGCGCTCGTCCGGCACGCCGATGGCCACGCACTCGCGCACGCCGGGGTGGCGCATCACGGCGTCTTCCACTTCGTTGGGGAACACGTTGAAACCCGAGACCAGGATCATGTCCTTCTTGCGGTCGACGATCTTCAGCATGCCGTCGGCGTCCAGCTCGGCGATGTCGCCGGTCTTCAGCCAGCCATCGACGGTCAGTACCTGGGCACTCTCCTCCGGGCGCTGCCAGTAGCCCTGCATCACCTGAGGGCCGCGCAGCCACAGCTCGCCGGGCTGGTCGGGGCCGGTGTCGTTGCCCGCCTCGTCCACGGTGCGCAGCTCGGTGTCCACCAGCGCCTGGCCGACATAGCCCTCGCGGTAGGGGCTATGCAGGGTGCCGGTGGAGACCACCGGCGAGGCCTCGGTGAGGCCGAACCCTTCACGCACCGGTGCGCCGGTCAGGGCTTCCCAGCGCCGGCCAACCTCACGGTTCAGCGGCGCGCCGCCGGAGGTCACCCACTTCAGGTGACTGAAGTCGATGCCGGGGAAGTCCGGGTGGTTCATCAGCCCGACGAAGAGGGTGTTGATCCCGCTCATCAGGGTGAAGGGATAGCGGCGCATGGCCCCGATGATCTCGTCGAGGTTGCGGCCGTCGCGGATGAATACCGTGTGCAGGCCCATGCCGACCGAGGACAGCAGGTTCGTGGCGAACGCCATGATGTGGTACAGCGGCAGCGGCGCGATGCGCACGTCGGTGGCCGGTTCCAGCAGGCCGGGGCGCAGGAACAGTTCCAGGGTCTGGATGACGTTGGCGACCAGGCTGCGGTGGCTGAGCATCGCGCCCTTGGAGACACCCGTGGTGCCGCCGGTGTACTGCAGCAGCGCGAGGCGATCCAGGCCCGGTTCGGTGTCCACCGGCGGCGCCTCGGCGCCCAGGCGCAGGGCCTGCTGGAAGCGCGTGCAATCGGCTTCATCGCTGTCGAACCGGGGCCGTTCGATGTCGTCGATCGAGGTCAGCAGCAGCTGGCGAACGTCGGTTTGCGCCTGCACGCTGCGCAACAGCGGCAGCAGGCGGTCGAGCAGCAGCACGGCGCTGGCGCCGGAGTCGGCCAGCTGGTGGCGCAGCTCGCTGGCGGTGTACTGCGGGTTGGTGTTCACCAGCACCAGCCCGGCCTTCAGCGCGCCGAAAGTGGCGATGGGGTACTGCAGCGAGTTGGGCAGCATCAGCGCCAGGCGGTCGCCGGGTTGCAGGCCGGCGTGGTGGCGCAGGTAGCGGGCGAAGGCGTCGGCCTGCCGCTCCAGCTCGGCGAAGCTGAGGTGGCTGTCGCCACAGGAGAACGCCAGGCGCTCGGGGGATTCGCGACAGGCATCGCGCAGCAGGTCGTGGAGGTTCTGGTAACCGTGACGGGCGATCTCGCGGGCCACGTGGCCGGACGGTTGAGCGGACATCGACTTCTCCGTTGCTTTTTCCGAGCCGGGATCGGCCCTGGCTTCGAATTGTTGTTCTGCACAGCGAAACAGTGTGTCGAAATCGATGGTATGCGATAGGCTAGCCCGGTGCAACGAGCACACGCGGACCGCTGTGTGGCGAGGGGGCTATCTGCTATCGTTCGCCCGCGCCGCGCGTGGCGCCGCCCCAACGATCCCCCGCCGAGGCCCCATGAGCGACGACGTCGAAGACAGCAGCAACCCCAAGGACCGCAAGTACGTAGAGGCCCTGGCCCGCGGCCTGGATGTGCTGCGCGCCTTCACCCATGGCTCGGTGGTGCTCGGCAACCAGGAAATCTCGCGGATCACCGGCCTGCCCAAGGCGACGGTGTCGCGCATGACCTACACCCTGACCCAGCTCGGCTACCTCTGCTACTCGCAGCAGCACGAGAAGTACCAGCTGGATTCCGGCGTGCTGGCGCTGGGCTACGCCTACGTGTCCAACCTGCGCGTACGCCAGCTGGCCAAGCCGTACATGGACGCCTTCGCCCGTCGCACCAACACCACGGTGGGGCTGACCTGCCGCGACTGGCTGTCGATGATCTACGTGGAAAACTGCCGTCCGCCGGAGGCGACCTCCCTGCGCATGGACGCCGGCGTGCGCCTGCCGCTGGCCACCACTGCGGCTGGCCGCGCCTACCTGGCGGCGACGCCGGAGCAGGAGCGCGAGCACCTGCTGTCCGCGCTGGAAGAACGCCACGACGGCGACTGGTCGGCCATGCGGGCCTCGCTGGAGGCTTCCTTCGAGGAATACCGCCAGCACGGCTTCTGCCTGTCCCTCGGCGACTGGGACCGCAACGTGCGCGCCGCCGGTGTGCCGTTGCGCCTGGCCGACGGCGGGCTGATGGCGCTGACCTGCGGCGCGCCGTCGTTCCAGCTCAGCGAGGAGACGCTGCGCGGCTCGCTGGCCCATGAGCTGGAAATCCTCGCGCGGGATATCGAGAGTCTTGGGGCCTGAGCCCTGGCAGGGAGAACCGCTTTCGTAGGAGCGGAGCTTCTCCGCGAAATCCATCGCGGCTGACTCGGTGTCCTATGTGAACGCCTGCCTCATGCGCCCGCGTAGGAGCGGACTTCGTCCGCGATGTGTCTGCCTCACGCCTTGTTTCCCGCGTCGCTTCGGCGTGCGCTGATAGATTTTTTTTCGCCCCCCTCGGGCGACCCACTTTGGCAAACGACCCAAAGTGGGCAAAGGACTTGCCCCGGACATCCGGTTTTTCGCTTAGGCGAAAAATTCCCTCGTTGAATCGAAGTTTCAGGGGCCCGCTGCGAAGGGCCATCCCTGGCCCATCGCAGCTCTCGCGACATCCATGTCGCTCAACCCCTGAAACTCCGCTTCAACGAGGCCTCCTGAACGGGGCAGTCTGGAGTGCGCGGATGTTTCTCTGGAAATAGGAGCCAGAGCCCGAACCGGATCGCCGGGCACGCTTTTCCTGTAGGAGCGAGCTTGCTCGCGAACCGCCCAGCACCGGAGCCAGCGGCGAATCCCCGTTCGCGAGCAAGCTCGCTCCTACGAGGTCCGGCAAGCGCCTCAGGCCACGTCCATCAACCCCGCATACACCTTCAGGTGATGATCGTCGTCCCCCAACTGGTGGCTGAGCATCACCAGGCGCTTGGCGTGATGCGCCAGCACATATTCCCAGGTCATGCCGATGCCGCCGTGCAGCTGGATCGCCTGCTCGGCCACGTAGCGTGCCGCGCGGGTGACGATGAACTTGGCGGCGGCGAGGGTGCGGGTGCGCTCGGCGCTGTCGGGCTGGTCTGCGACGCAGGCGGCGAGGATCGCCATGCTGGTGGCCTGTTCCAGCTCGCTGCGCATGTCCACCATGCGGTGTTGCAGCACCTGGAACTTGCCGATCGGCATGCCGAACTGCTTGCGCGTCTTCAGGTAGTCCAGGGTCAGCGCGCAGGCTTCCTGCAGGCTGCCCAGGGCTTCGGCGCATTGCGCGGCAATTGCCCTGCCCTGCTGATAACGCAGCGCCGGCAGCGCTTCGCCGGGCGTGCCGATGGCCTCGCCGAGCGCGCCGTCGAGGAACAGCTCGCAGGCGCGCTGGCCGTCCACCGTCGGGTAATCGCGGCGGCTCACGCCGGCCTGTTGCGGGTCGATGAGGAACAGCCCGATACCCGCCTCGTCCCGCGCATTGCCCGATACCCGCGCCGACACCAGGATCGCCGTGGCGCTCTGCCCGCCGATCACCACCGCCTTGCGCCCGCTGAGCTTCCAGCCGTCGCCAGCCTGCTCCGCGCGGGTCTGCACGTCATGCAGCTGGTAGTGGCTCTGCGGTTCTTCCAGCGCCACCGCGAGCTGCGCTTCGCCGCTGGCGATGCGTGGCAGCCAGTGGTCCTTCTGCGCGTCGCTGCCCAGCTGGGCGATCAGCCCGCCGCCGTGCACCACCGACTGCAGGTAGGGCTCCAGGCACAGGCCACGGCCCAGTTCGGTGAGCACCAGCATGCTTTCCACGCCGCCGCCAAAGCCGCCGTGGCTTTCCGGCAGCGACACCGAGGTCAGTCCCAGCTCGCCCAGCTGGCCCCAGAATTCGGCGCTATAGCCCAGCTCGGAACGGCTGAAGGCCTCGCGCTTGTCGAACGGGTATGCGTCACGGACCAGGCGGGCCGCGGTGTCCTGCAGCATCTGCTGCTCTTCGCTCAGTTTGAAGTCCATGGTCCTGGCCTCACAGCTCGAGAATCATCTTGGAGACGATGTTCTTCTGGATTTCGTTGGAGCCGCCGAAGATCGACAGCTTGCGCAGGTTGAAGTACTGGCTCGCCGGCGCCGCCGAATAGTCGGCATGCAGCGGCTCGGCGCCCAGCTCGAACTCGTCCTCGATGAAGGGCAAGGCGTAGGGGCCTAGCACCTTGCGCAGCAGGTGGCTGATCGCCTGGCGGATCTCCGTGCCCTTGACCTTGAGGATCGAGCTTTCCGCACCCGGCACGCCGCCCTCGCGCGCGGCGGCGAGGATGCGCAGGGTGCTCATCTCGATGGCCATCAGCTGCATCTCCACCTCCGCCACCTGGGCACGGAACAGCGGATCGTCGAGCATCGGCTTGCCGTCGCACAGCTCGCGGCGGGCGACCTGCTTGAGGTGCGCGAGCACCGCCTTGGACGCACCGATGCCGGCCAGCCCGGTGCGCTCGTAGGTCAGCAGGTACTTGGCGCAGGTCCAGCCTTCGTTCTCGCGGCCGACCAGGTTTTCCACCGGCACGCGCACATTGTCGAAGAACACCTCGTTGACCTCGTGCTCGCCGTCCAGGGTGATGATCGGGCGCACGGTGATGCCGGGGGATTTCATGTCGATCAGCAGGAAGCTGATGCCGCGCTGCTGCTGCGCCTCGGGATCGGTGCGCACCAGGCAGAAGATCCAGTCGGCATGCTGGCCGAGGGTGGTCCAGGTCTTCTGGCCGTTCACCACGTAGTGGTCGCCGTCGCGCACGGCGCGGGTCTTGAGCGACGCGAGGTCGGAACCGGCGCCGGGCTCGGAGTAGCCCTGGCACCACCAGTCGGTGCCGTCGAGGATGCGCGGCAGGTAGTGCGCCTGCTGTTCGGGCGTGCCGAACTTGATGATCACCGGGGCGACCATGTTGACGCCGAAGGGGATGGTGCGCGGCGCGCCGAAGGCGGCGCATTCTTCCTCGAAGATGTGCTTCTGCACGGCGTTCCAGCCGGTGCCGCCGAAGGCTTCCGGCCAGTGCGTGGCGTACCAGCCCTGCTCGGCGAGCACGCGCTGCCAGCGCTGGTGGTCCGCCTTGTTCAGGTGTTTGCCCAGGCGCACCTTGGTGGCGATGTCCTTGGGCAGCTTGGTTTCCAGGAAGTGGCGGACTTCATCGCGGAACGCCAGTTCGTCGGGGGTGAAATGGATGTCCATGGCAGGTCCTCTACAGATCGGCGAAGCGGCGGCCTTCGGCCACCAGGCGTTCGAGCAGCGGGGCGGGTTGCCACCACGCGCCCAGGCGCTGGTGGAACTCGCGGATGCGTTCGAGTACGTGGGCGAGGCCGACGCTGTCGGCATGGAACAGCGGGCCGCCGCGCCAGGCGGGGAAGCCGTAGCCGTTGAGGAAGATCACGTCGATGTCGCTGGCGCGCTGGGCGATACCCTCGTCGAGAATCTGGGCGGCCTCGTTGACCAGTGCGTAGAGGCAGCGCTCGACGATCTCTTCATCGCTGATCGGTGCGCGGGTGATGCCGCGTTCGGCGGCGGCCTGCTCCAGCATGGCCGGCAGCGCCGGGTTGTCCTGCGCGGCGCGGCCGCCTTCGCCGTAGTGATAGAAGCCGGTGCCGGTCTTCTGCCCGAGCATGCCCGCGGCGATCAGGTGGTCGAGCACCCGCGGCAGGGTCTGGCCCGGCTTGAGGTTCGGTCGCTGGCGCGAGCGGATCGCGTGGCTGATGTCCAGGCCCGACAGGTCGCGCACCGCCAGCGGCCCCATGGCCATGCCGAAGGTGCGCAGCGCGCGGTCCACCTGCGCCGGTGTGGCGCCCTCCTCCAGGAGGAATTCGGCCTGGCGGCCGTACGGGAAGATCATGCGGTTGCCGACGAAGCCGTCGCAGACGCCAACCACCACCGAGACCTTCTTCAGGCGCTTGCCCAGTTGCATGGCGCTGGCCAGCACGGCGTCGGAGGTGGCCTTGCCGCGTACCACTTCGAGCAGGCGCATGACGTTGGCCGGGCTGAAGAAGTGCAGGCCGACCACGTCCTGCGGACGCTGGGTGAAGGCGGCAATTTCGTCGAGGTCCAGCGAGGAGGTGTTGCTGGCGAGGATCGCGCCGGGCTTGCAGGCGGCGTCCAGTCGCTCGAAGACCTGGCGCTTCACCTCCAGGCTTTCGAACACCGCTTCCACCACCACGTCGGCGTCGCCCAGCGCGGCGTAGTCGAGCACGCCGCTGATCAGGCCCATGCGCCGCTCCATCTCCTCGGCACTCAGGCTGCCGCGCGCCACGCTGGCGGCGTAGAGGCTGCGGGCGCGGTCGAGGCCGCGTTGCAGGGCTTCTTCGTTCACTTCCAGCAGTTGCACCGGGATGCCGGCGTTGGCGAAGCACAGCACGATGCCGACGCCCATGGTGCCGCCACCGATCACGGCGGCGCGGCGGATCTCCCGGGGTTGCACGTTGCTGGCCAGGCCTTCGACCTTGGCCGCGTCACGTTCGGCGAAGAAGGCGTGAATCAGCGCGGCGCGCTGGGGTGACTGCATGCACTGCTGGAACAGTTCACGCTCGCGCGCCAGGCCTTCGCGCAGCGGCCATTGCGTTGCGGCTTCCACGGCGTCGATGCAGCGCAGCGGGGCGAACTGCCCTGGGAGGCGCTTCTGCACCTCGCCACGCTGGTGGGCGATGAGCTCGGCGACGCCCTCTTCCTGCACGCGCTCGTTGCGTTCGCCGGTGCGGCGCGGGCCCTTGCCGTCCGCCAGCAGGCGCTGGGTGAAGGCCAGGCCGGCGTCGATCAGGTCGCCATCGAACAGCTCGTCGACGATGCCGTTGTCCAGGGCGTCGGCCGCGGGGATCGGCGCGCCGGAGACGATCATCGCCAGGGCCTTCGCCACGCCGGCCAGGCGCGGCAGGCGCTGGGTGCCGCCAGCGCCGGGGAGCAGGCCGAGCTTCACTTCCGGCAGGCCGACCTGGGCGTCGCGGCGGGCGATGCGGTAGTGACAGGCCAGGGCGACTTCCAGCCCGCCGCCCAGGGCGGTGCCGTGGATCACGGCGACGCTGGGCTTGCTGGCGCCTTCGAGGCAGTCGACCACCTCGGGCAGCGACGGCGACTGCGGCGGCTTGCCGAACTCGCGGATATCCGCTCCGGCCATGAAGGTGCGCCCGGTGCAGACCAGCACCACGGCGCGCACCTGCGGGTCGGCCTCGGCTTGCTGGAAGGCGGCAAGCAGCCCGGCGCGGACGGCATGTCCGAGGGCGTTCACCGGTGGGTTGTCGACCGTCACCAGGGCAATCTCACCCCGGCGCTCGAGCTTTACCGCGTCTGACATGCTGGGCTCCGTTTGGCTTTTGTTATTCACGGAAGTGTTTAACGGAATATTGTTCCGCTGTGCAGAATACGGTGTTGTTTTTTTATTGTCGAGTGTGCCGGATGCTGTAGAGCGAGCTTGCTCGCGAACGGATTTCCCGAGGCTTCAATCTCAAGCGGTTCGCGAGCAAGCTCGCTCCGACAACGTATTCCCAGGGCCGGCCCTCTCGCGGGGGCAGGGTGAGGGGAAGCTCTGGCGTGGATCGCCCAGCCGTCGCCCGGCAAAAACAAAAACGCCCCCTCCGGATTCCGAAGGGGGCGCAAGTGCCCCGGCTACGCCCAGCCGGGGCCAGGGAGCGGTCGTCTTACTTGGCCCAGCGGCGCAGGTCGGACGGGGTGTAGTCATTCATCTTCGCGTGCTGCCCGGTCTTCATGCCGGCGTTCTCCTCGGTCATCAGGCCGTTGACGAAGTAGCGCCCGCTGATCAGGTCGTACGCGGCGGCCAGCGCCTCGAAGGTGAACTGCTTGTCGTAGTACGGCATGGCGTGGGACTGGTAGTTGCGCCACAGCTCGCCACGGCTGTCGTACAGCTCGCCGAGGAGGATGTTCCAGCTGTCCTCGTCGAGGTAGTAGCGGCGCTTGCTGTAGACGTGGCGCGCACCTGGCTTGAGGGTCGCTTCCACCACCCAGACGCGGTGCTTCTCGAAGCGCGCGAGATCCGGGTTGATGTGGCCGGTCTTGAGGATGTCGGCGTATTTCACCGAACGGTCGTACAGACGGAAGCTGTTGTACGGCACGAACAGTTCCTGCTTGCCCACCAGCTTCCAGTCGTAGCGATCCGGCGCGCCGTTGAAGCCGTCGAGGCTGTCGGCGGTGACCATGCCGTCGCTGTAGCGGGCGCTGTTGTCGTAGGCGATCAGCGGGGCGCGGCGCACACGGCGTTGGCCGGGGATGTACTGCCATGCCGCGCGCGGCTCGGCCACCTGGTCCATCGGCTCGTGGGTGAGTACCGCCTCGCCGGACAGGCGCGCCGGCTCCAGCACGCGGGTCTTGAACATGTAGAGCAGGTTGGCACCCTGCGGCAGGTCGTCGATGGTTTCGGCGTAGTTCATGTCGGTCTGCGAGCGGACCAGGCTGTAGACGCCGTTTTCCTTGACGTTGGCCGAGCTGAAGGTGCGCTCGATGCTGCCGCCGCGGTAGCGGGTGATGTGGTTCCAGATCGCTTCGACGCCTTGCTTGGGCATCGGGAACGGCACGCCGCGCTGGTAGTTCAGGACGCCGTTGCCGCCGTCGGCGAGCTTGGCGTTGCTGGCGTTGTCGCGGGTGGCGGCGTAGATCGCGTCGGGCAGCCGTGCGCTGCGGTGGCTGGGGTAGACGTTGATCTTGTAGGTGTTGGGGTAGCGCTTGAGCATCGCCTGCTCGCCAGGGCTCAGCCACTGGCTGTACTGCCCGACGTTGGCCGGCGTGATGGTGAACATTGGCTTTTCGGCGGCGTAGGGGTTGGCATAGCCGCCCTTGGCGTCGACCTGCCCCGCCGTGGGCGGCAGGCCGCCGTCCCAGGCGGGAATGCTGCCGTCGGCGTTGCCGGCCTTTTCGCCGCCTACCGGCGTCAGGCCTGCGCCCAGATCGGCGGCGTGGAGGTGGGTGCAGAGTGCCAGACCCATGGCCAGGGCCAGGGTGGAGATTTTTCCAAGTTGCATGGTGCGGTTCCTCAGAAGTCGACCTTGGCGCTGACGCTGTAGAAGTCGCGGTCGTCGAGCGTGCTGTACTTGTTGCTGCCGAAGAAGTTGTTGTAACCGAACTCCAGGCTGTAATCGTTCAGGTAGCTGAAGGCCAGCGACAGGCCGACGGCCTTCTGCCCTTCCTGGAACGGGCCGCCCGGATCGTAGGAGTAGCCCTCCACGTCGTGGCGGAAGTTCACCGACGGCAGCATGTTCACGCCCGGCAGCACATCGCTGTATTCCAGGCCCGCGCGCAGGCGATAGCCCCAGGACCAGGGCGTGGTGAAGCCATCGTCGGTGCAGTAGCGGTTGGTCACGCCGCTGGCGACGGTACTGCATTTCGCACCGCTGAGCGGGGCGCTGCGGCCGAAGGCGGCGTTGCGTCCCAGGCGCTCGTCACCGACATCGCCCACGTGCACCACGCCGGCTTCGCCGAGCAGGGTCAGGCGGGTGGCGCCGAGCACGTTGTCGATGATCTGGGTGGCGGAGGTGGTCATCTGCCAGACCGGCTTGCGCTCCCAGCCATCCAGGGTCTTGCCGGTGGTGGAGGCGTTGGCCGGTACGTCGGTGATGGCTGAACTGCCGCCGGGGCCGGTGATCATCGCCACGTTCATGTCCGGGCCGTTGAGGGCCACCGGCATGTTCGGGCGGTAGCTCAGCTCGGCCGCCAGGGACGTGCCCCAGCCGGGCAGCGCGCCGTTGATGCTCAGGCCGTAGAGGTGGATGTCCTCGGGGAAGGCGGCGGCGTACACCGGCCCCTGCACGTGACCGATGGGGAAGTTGCCGGGTTTGCTGACGTCCCGTGCGGTGAGTTGCAGGTAGGGCAGGCGGGCGTGGTAGTTCACGTAGTAGAAGGCCGCTTCGGCATCGTTCAGCGAACTGATCAGGGTGCGCAGGGCGAGGCCCCACTGGCCCTGGTCGGACGGGTCCTGGTCGTCGCCGTGGCGGACGTAGAGGCCGCCGGCCTGCATCTGCGCATCGGTCTGTACCTGGCTCAGGTACAAGGGCCCGCAACCGGGCTGGATGGCATCGCTGGTGGCGAAGAAGGTGCCGCAGCCATCGAGCACGCTGGGCCGCCAGTTGTATTGGTAGAAGCCTTCCAGGTTCACCTTGTCGGTCAGGCCGAGGTTGAAGGAGAGCATCTCCACCGGCAGTTGGCCTTCCTTGATGTCCACCCCGGGCTTGTTGAAGGCGCTGTAGTCCAGCGGGTTGATCACGTTGATGCCGTTCTGGATCAGGATCGACTCGCCCCAGGACAGCACCTGCTTGCCGAGCTTGACGTTCAGCGGGCGCTCGGCGACGTCGAAGTCCTTCCACACGTAGGCGTCGAGGGTATCGAAGCCATGGAAGCGCGCCAGCTTCGGCCAGCCGCTGTCATCGAAGTCCTTGAAGCGGCCGTCGCCGGTCTCGTAGGCGTGGTCGTACCAGTACTTGAAGCGAACGAACGCGCCCTGCCCCTGGCCGTCCAGGCTGAAGTCGGTGAGACCCTTGAACATCTGCGAGATGGGGTCGCCCTTCTTGAAGTTCAGGCGGTTGTCGTCGGCGCTGACGCTGGTGCCGTCGGCATTGGTGATGTGCTGCGCCTGGATGGCGTTGGCATGGGTCATCATGTGCCGGTTCGGGTCCGCCGCGGACCAGCTGGCGCCCAGGCTCAGCGTGGTCTTGGTGGACAGGCTCCAGTCATCGTTGAGTTCGAAACTGGTCGCGCCCGCCTGGCTGGCGCAGCCCGCCGCGAGGGCAAGCAGGAGAGGTGTAGAAATGCAGTGTTGGCGCCGCCCCGCGGACGTAATGGGGGCGGAGGCCGGATGGATTCTTGTCATTATTGGCTCCGGATGGGATATACCGCGGAGCTACCATGACCGGCGCTGGCAGGGAGGCCTCAAGCACAGGCCGACAAAATCCGATCATCCCCCTGGCGGGGCGGGTAATCAGAAATGTCCGAGACGGAACTGCTTGGGGGTGATGCCGAAGCGCTTGCGGAACGCGCGGATGAAATTGCCGCTCTGGCGGTAGCCGATCCGCTCGGCGATGCGCTCGATGGGTTGGTCCGAGGAGCGCAGCCAGATGCGCGCCAGGCTCAGGCCGTCGCCGTCGGTGCTTTCCCGCGCGCCGAGCCACTGGCCGCGCAGGCTCTGGTAGAGAAATTCGTTGGCGCCCACCAGGGGCACCTGCAGCAATGACGAGGGCAGCGCCAGGCTGGGCGCAGGCGCGACCCGCCAGGGCACCTGCCACTGGTCGAGCACGGCGCCGCAGCGTTGCTGGGCGACGATCCCGGCGTCGATGAACACCGCTGCCGGCGCCTGGCCGACGCGCCGGGCGATGTTGCGGATCAGCGTCAGCAGCGCGGCATCGAGGCCGAAGTGGTGCAGGTCGTATTGCACCAGCTGCAGTGTCAGGCGAGCGCGGGCGCCGTCGTCGTGCAGCTGCGCTTCCACGCAGTTGGTCACCGAGGGCAGGTGCTCGCAGAACGCCGCCAGGCTGGCGCCGAGCGTGGGCGCCGAGTCGAGCAGGATATTGAGCCCCTGCAGGCAGTGCGTGGACAGGCCGTTGACCAGCTCGCAGCCGAACTGCGGGTTGCCGCTGGCCCGTTCGCACTCGCTCCACAGGCGCTCCACCTGCCCTGCCGGAATCCGTGCGCGGTGGTCCAGCAGCAGCGCTTCGGCGATGCCCGCGCGGCGGCGCAGCTCCGCCGGACACAGGCCCAGGTGGGCGGCGTGCAACAGGATGGTGCTGGCGAAGGCGCTGGAAGCGAACAGCAGGGACGACATGGCAGCGGACCGGTGAATGGACCGGTTTACTACATCAGTTTGCTCTGCTATCCATCAAATTCATTTATCTCAACACTTTGATGCATGGAGCGCATAGTGGAGCTGAGACAACTGCGTCATCTCATCGCCCTGGCGGATTTCCGCAACTTCCAGCGCGCCGCCGATACCGTGGGGCTGAGCCAGTCTGCCCTGAGCCGCAGTATCCAGGCGCTGGAGCGCGAGCTGAACTGCGGGCTGGTGGATCGCCAGAGCCGGGAATTCCGTTTCACCGGACAGGGCGAGCTGGTGCTGCAGCACGCCCGCCGCCTGGTGGCCGGCAGCCGTTCGCTGCGCAACGAGCTGGAGCAGTTCAACGGCCTGAATGCCGGCGAGCTGCGTTTCGGCTGCGGGCCCTACCCGGCGCAACTGCTGGTGCCGGAGGCGATGGCCGATTTCATTCGCGCGCACCCGGCCATCAACGTCGGATTCCTCATGGGCGACTGGGAGCAGATGGCCCAGTTGCTCAAGGAAGAGCAGGTGGAGTTCTTCGTCGGCGACGCCCGGGAATTCGCCGGCAATCCGGACTATCAGGTCGACTGGATGGAGTTCCGGCCGGGGCGCTTCTTCTGCCGCGCCGGCCATCCCCTGGCGGCGCGCTCGGCGCTGAGGCTGGCGGACCTGCTCGATTATCCGCGGGTGGGCACGCGCATTCCGCCGCCGCTGCGCAAGGTATTGGCCGAGGTCATCGGCGAGCGCGATTTCCACATGAACGTCGAATGCGCGCAGTTCGCGGCCATCCTGCACATCGTCGCGCGCTCCGACGCGGTGGGGCTGGCGGCGGTGGAGGCGCTGCATGCGCCGGTGCAGCGCGGGGAGGTGGCATTGCTGAGGATCGGCGACATTCCGCAGGATCGTCCGGAGCTGCGGCTGCACTACGGCATCGTCAGCCGTGCCGGTTTCGCTCTTTCGCCCGCGGCGCAGGCGATGATCGAGGCCATCCACGCGGCGGACCAGCGCTTGCCGCGCGGGGCCGCGGTGCGGTGAGAGGTCTTTTGTAGGAGCGGACTTCGTCCGCGATGGGTTTTCAGCGCGCCGGACGCCGATCGCGGACGCAGTCCGCTCCTACCGGATATGTCGTGCCGGGGCCGCCCTCTCCCCCACTCTAGCTGCGCGCCCCGCTCCGAAGGGAGGGAGCTGTCCGTGCCGGCTGAGGCCATGGGTTCCTCCTGCGCCGATCAGTCCCCTCTCCCTTCAGGGAGAGGGTTAGGGAGAGGGAAACACAGGCACAGACTTTCCGAGAAAGACAGTTGCACCCACCCTCGCTAAGAATCAGGGCTTCTGGGTGGCGCCCGCGACCAGCAGGTCGCCGTGCAGCTCGCAGTAGCACTCGTCGTTCCAGCCGTAGTGCGGATCGCGGCAGATCGAATGGCGCACCGGGCCGCTGGTGCCCGGCTTGCGGGTCTTCAGGCTATGGCGCAGGGCGGCGTAGATCGAGCCGGGCTGCGGCCAGTCGGTGCGCACCGGGCCTTCGCCCAGTTGGTTGCCGGCACGCAGCTCCGCTTGCAGGATGGCGTCGAGTTCCGGGCAAAGGCTGGCGCTGGGCTGTGATCGCATGGCGTTTCCGTATGGCGGGGGCAAGTGCAGTGCCCACCATTATCCATGCGGACGGTCAGCGCTGTGCAGTCATCACCCGCGGCAGCTTCTGCAGGCCGGCGAAGGTGCGCTGCACCTGGCGGATGGCCCGCTCCATGGCCTGCTCGAAGCGGTAGCGATTCTCCACATACAGGCACAGTTCGATGCGCACCGGCTGCTCCAGCGGCAGCGGGCTCTGGCGCAGGCCGAGCAGGTGGGCGACGCGGCTGGGCAGGGTCAGCCCATACGGGCGCTGGTCGGCGATCACGCGTGCCGCCAGGGCGCTCTGCAAGGTCAGCGCGATGTGCCGCCGCTGGCCGCGCAGACCGAGTTCCAGATCGATCGGCGCGAGGCCGTCGCGGCGCTGGGACACCTGGATCTGCGGCACCGCCAGGTACTCCGCCAGCGTGAGCGGCGGCTGCGCCAGGGCTTCGCCGTGGGCGAACACGTAGTGGTCGACGAGCAGTGGCAGCTTGCGCAGGCCGCTCTGCTGCGAGAGCGGCTGGTCGATGTCGATCAGCAGGTCCAGCTTGCCCACCGCCAGTTCCTGCAGCGCCTCGCGGCGGCGGCTCTGGTAGAAGCGCGGGTGCCAGTCGAAATCGGGGCTTTCCAGCAGCGCTTCGAGCAGCGTCGGCTGGAAGGTTTCCGGGCAGCTGATGCGCAGGCTGCGCGTGGTCGAGGCGGGATGGGCAGCCGGCGTGTGGCTGAGCGCTTCGCGCAGGCCATCGAGGGCGTCGCGGATCGACCCGGACAGGCGGTGTGCCACCAGCGTTGGCGCCACGCCCAGGTGGGTCTTGATGAACAGCGGGTCGTCGCACAACTGGCGCAGGCGGCGCAGGGCGTTGCTCATCGCCGGCTGGGTCAGGCCCATGGTCTCGGCGGCGCGGGTGATGCTGCGCTGGTGGTAGATGGCATCGAAGGCCAGCAGCAGGTTCAGGTCCAATTGGCGAAGATCGAGCATGACGGGTACCGCGGCTGGCGCTGAATCGAACGGCCGATGCTAGAGAGCGCCCTGCCCCGCGCCGCCAGCCGCACAGGACAATTTCCGATCACCTGCGGGGCTGGGCGACGACAGGGTCCGGGCATTCGCCCGGTGAATGCGCTTCGGTGCAGAGCGCCGGGCTTGGCATAGTGGAGGCCAACACTCGCGGGGGACGCGTCATGGACGAGTTCGAACACCAGTTGCTGGCGGTCAATGGCATCCAGCTGAGCCTCTATGCCTGCGGCCCGGCAGACGGCAAGCCGGTGTGGCTGCTGCATGGCTTCCCCGAGTGCTGGCATTCCTGGCAGCACCAGATGCGCGCCCTCGCCGCCGCCGGCTACCGGGTGTTCGCCCCGGAGATGCGCGGTTATGGCCAGAGCAGCGCGCCGCAAGCGGTGGACGCCTACGACGTGCTGACGCTCTGCGCGGACATCCAGGGCGCGATGGATGCGCTGGGGCACGAGCGCGTGGCCATGGTCGGCCACGACTGGGGTGCGCCCGTGGCCTGGCACCTGGCGCTGCTGGAGCCGCAACGGGTGGTGGCGCTGGCGACGCTGTCGGTGCCCTTCGCCGGCCGCGCCAAGCGGCCGCCGGTGGAGATCATGCGCGAGGTGTTCGCCGGCACATTCTTCTACATCCTCTACTTCCAGCAGCCCGGTCGTGCCGAGGCGGAGATGGATGCGGACATCGCCCTGAGCCTGCGCCACTTCCTCGGCGACAACGTGCTGCTGGCGCCGGCGCAATCCCCCGACGGCCGCCTGTTCGACGGCCTGCCCCCGCCTCCGGCGCACCCGGCCTGGTGCAGCGCCGAGGACTTCCGGTACTACGTGCGCACCTTCGAAGGGCGCGGCTTTTGTGGCGCGCTGAACTGGTATCGCAACTTCGAACGCAGCTGGCAGCGCACCGAGCCGCTGGCCGGGCGCAAGGTCGAACAGCCCACGCTGTTCCTGATCGGCGACCGCGATCCGGTCGGACGTTTCGAGGCCTACACCGTGCAACGCATGCCCGAGCATGTGCCGAATCTCGAACAGCATGTGCTGGAGAACTGCGGCCACTGGATCCAGAACCAGCAGCCGCAACGGGTCAACGCGTTGCTGCTGGACTTCCTCGGCCGCCATTACGCGGCCTGAGCCGGCTTGTGGGCGCGCGGCGCAATGCGTAAGGTCGGCTGGCCCGTTCCGTCGAGCCGCGCGCCATGAGCCACCCCGCCACCGATCCGTCCAACGCCTTCTATGCGCCGACCCTGCTGCCGGCCATCGAGGAGCTGTTGTCGCGCGGCGTCGCCGGCGCCGACCTGGAAGCCTGCTTCCACCGCACGCTGCTGGAGCTGCGTACGCCGCTGGTGCGGGTGCCGCTGTTTCTCTCCCGGCGCTTCTGGGACCTGGCCGAGCAGGCCAGCGGCGAGGCGGCCATCGGCCTGCTGGCGGGCAAGCGTTTCGCCTCGACCCTGACCAATGGCCTCACCTACCTGTTCGACGTGGCGCCGACGCTGGAGTCGGCCTGCGCGTACTTCTGCGAGTACTTCCCCTACTTCAACGGCTCGCTGCGCGCGCGGCTGCGCGAGGCGGACGGCGAGGTAGCGCTGGTGCTCGCCGAACAGGGCGCCCTGCTCTCCGGCCGGCAGAGTCGCGAGTACACGGTGGTGGGCATCTGCAGCCTGTTGCGCCGCAAGCTGCTGGCCAGCGGCATTGGCCAGGACCCGCTGCTGCGCATCGACCTGCCTGGCGCCGAACCGACCCACCTGCAGGCCTACGAGCAGGCGTTGCGGGTGCCCCTGCGCTGGGGGGCCGACGAGGTCGTGCTGCACCTGGCGCCGGACCTGTTCCGCCACCCGCTGTCGCCGGCCAATGCGGAGCTGGAGGGCATGCTGGTGGCGCTGCTGGAGCAGGCGCGCAGCCAGACCCAGCGCACCCTGCTGGACGAGGCGGCCGATTACATCGCCCGCGAATTGCCACAGGGGGCGAGCTTCCAGTCGTTCTGCGAAGCGCGTTATCTCACCGAGCGCACGGCCGCGCGCCGCCTGCTCAGCCATGGCTGGCGCTACAGCGAGCTGCTCGATGAGCAGCGCCGCCACCGGGCCTTGGACCTGCTGGAGCAATCGGCGCTGTCGCTGGCGCAGATCACCGACCAGCTCGGCTACGGCGATCTGCAGAGCTTCTCCCGTGCCTTCAGCCGCTGGTACGGCACCAGTCCGGGGGCGTGGCGCGAGAGCCTGCCGCGCTGACTCAGGCGGTGCGGCGCATGCCGATGTGGGGGATGTCGTCTTCCAGGTACACCTCGGTCACCGGGGTGAACCCGTAGCGCCCGTAGTAGCCCTGCAGATGCGCCTGGGCCGACAGGTAGATCGGCAGGCCCGGCCAACGCTGGGCGATGGCCTGCAGCGCCTGTTCCATCAACTGGTGGCCCAGGCCGGTGCCGCGGCCCTGCGGGGCGATCACCACGCGGCCGATCACCACGTCGCCCTCGTGGCGCTGCGGGTCGAGCAGGCGCAGGTAGCCGAGCAGCTGGCCGCCCTCTTCCACCATCAGGTGGCAGGTGTCGCCGATCAGGTCCAGGCCATCGACTTCCTGGTAAGGGCACTTCTGTTCCACCACGAAGACCTCGGTGCGCAATTGCAGGATGGCGTAGAGCTCTTCCTTGGTGAGGTCGCGGTGGTGCTTGCAGGTCCAGGTCAGGGCCATGGGGTGTTCTCTCCGATCATCGAGGCGGCGTCTTCAGAGCGGCATGGTAGCGCGCCTCACACCGGCGCGTGGAAGCGCAGCGTGGCCGAGCCGCCCAGGTGCCGGCGCAGGGCGTCGATGGCGACCTTCACCTTGGCCGGCTGGGCATCGCGGCGCGGCGTGACGGCGTAGATGCCGAACGGCGGCAGTGACCATTCCGGCAGCAGCCGCACCAGCCTGCCCTCCTCCAGCGCCTCGCGCACCTCCGGTTCGGGCTGGGCGGAAACGCCGAGGCCGTCGAGGGTGAACTGGCGCAGGGCGATCATGCTGTTGGCGGCCACCCGCGCTTCGAGTCGCAGCTTGCAGCTCTCCCCGTCCGGCCCGCTGAAGCTCAGGTAGGCCTGGTGGGCCACGGTGTTCAGCGCCAGCCAGTCCACGCCCTGCAGCTGCTGCGGATGGTCGATGGCCGGCATGCGCCGCAGGTAGGCGGGCGCGGCGCAGATGACGTTGTTCCATTCGGCCAAATGACGCGCCACCAGGCTCGAATCCGAGAGGCTGCCGACGCGGATGGCAAGGTCGATGCGCTGCTCGATCAGGTCGATCTGCTCATCGTGGAAGAACAGCTGCAGGCGCAACTGGCGATGGTTCTCCAGCAGCGGGCGCAGCGCCTCGGTGATCAGCTTGCCGGAGAAGCCCACCGGCGCGGCCAGGCGCAGTTCGCCCACCGGCGCCTCGCGCCATTCACCCAGGCGCTGCTCGGCCTCCTCGGCAATCGCCAGCATCTGCGCGCAGCTGCGGTAGAAGGCCTCGCCGGCCTCGGTCAGCGTCAGCTTGCGCGTGGTGCGGTGCAATAGTGTGACCTGGGCGTGCGTTTCCAGCTTGCGGATCTGCTGGCTCACCGCCGAGGGTGTCATGCCCAGCGCGTCGGCCGCCGCGGCCATGGAGCCGCGGGCGACCACGGTGGCGAACACCGCCATCCCGCGAAGATTGTCCATTGTGCAGCTCCGCTAACGAGTGACAGGCAACATAGCGGATTCTTCCCGGGAATGCTGGCGCGGATAAGCGAATTGTCCTCAGCAGCTGCGCGCAGCGAGTTGCCGGCTTCGCCGGTAGAGGATGGTGGTCGCGGTGAACCCGCAGGCCGCCGCGAACATCAGCCAGTAGGCCGGTGACGCCTTGTCGCCGGTGGCCTGGACCAGCAGCGTCGACACGGCGGGGGTGAAGCCGCCGAACAGGGCGGTGGCCAGGCTGAAGGCCAGCGAGAAGCCGACGACCCGTACGTTCTGCGGCATCACCTCGGTCAGTGCCGCGACCATGGCGCCGTTGTACATGCCGAAGAAGAACGAGAAATACAGCAACACCGCCAGCAGGCGCTCGAAGCTGGCAGCCTCGGCCAGCCAGTGCATGGCCGGGTAGGCGGTGAGCATGCACAGCAGGGAGATCCCCAGCAGCAGCGGCCGGCGGCCGATGCGGTCGGACAGGCTGCCGCCGATGGGCAACCAGATGAAGTTGCTCACCCCGACCAGCAGGGTCACGACCAGGCTGTCGGTGCTGCTCAGGTGCAGCACGGTCCGGCCGAACGTGGGGGTGTAGACCGTGATCAGGTAGAAGGTGGTGGTGGTCATCGAGGCCAGCAGGCCGCCCGCCAGCACCGTGGTCCAGTTGTCGCACATCGAGCGGAACACCTCGCCGGCGCTCGGGTGATGCCGGCGTGCGCGGAACGCCTCGGTCTCCTGCAGGGAGCGGCGGATGATGAAGATGAACGGGATGATCACGCAGCCGATGAAGAACGGAATGCGCCAGCCCCAGGCCGCCACCTCGCTGGCTTGCAGCCAGGCATTGAGGGTATAGCCCAGCGCGGCCGCCACGACGATCGCCACCTGCTGGCTCGCGGACTGCCAGCTGGTGTAGAAGCCGGTGTGCCCGGGCGTGGCGATTTCCGACAGGTACACCGACACCCCGCCCATCTCCGCGCCGGCCGAGAAGCCTTGCAGCAGACGGCCCAGCAGCACCAGCAGGGGCGCGAACAGGCCGATGCTGGCGTAGCCGGGCACCAGGGCGATGAGCACGGTGCCGGCGGCCATGATCGACAGCGTCACGATCAGGCCTTTGCGGCGCCCGACCTTGTCGATGTAGGCCCCGAGCACGATCGCACCCAGCGGCCGCATGAGGAAGCCCGAGCCGAAGACGGCGAAGGTCATCATCAGCGAGGCGAACTCGCTGTCGGCGGGGAAGAAGGTCTGGGAGATGTAGGTGGCATAGAAGCCGAACAGGAAGAAGTCGAACTGCTCCAGGAAGTTGCCACTGGTCACGCGCAAAATCGCGCCCAGCTTGGCGCTCCGGGTCTGTGTGGATGTATTCATCATGGCCACCTGCGGGGCTTGTTTTTGTTGTTGTTCAACGGGCGATGCGCGGCTCAGTCGTTGCCGGCATTGATCGGGTTTGGCTGGCGTTTCTCGATGGCGTACTTGAGCAGTGCGGCGCTGCGGAACAGGCCGTGGGCGAACTTGCTGTAGGGCATGGTCAGGAAGAACGCCATGACCAGGCCCAGGTGCAGCGCCAGCAGCACGCCCAGCGCGCTGGTTTCGCGGAACGCCAACAGGCCGAGGCCGCTGGCGCTGACCAGCAACAGCAGCGCGATGAAGCCGCGGTCCATCGGTTTCTGCTCGGCGTCGCCCTGGGCCGGGTGGCGCTGCAGATTGAGGTACAACAGCCCGGCTGGGCCCAGCAGCAGGCCGATACCGCCGGCCACGCCCAGCATCACCGGCAGGCTCAGCACCGGATACGGCGCCGCGACGCCCAGCAGGTAGTGGTAGAGCGTCGCCACGCCGGTGGCGGCGAAGCACAGCAGGAAACCGTAGAAGGTCAGGTGATGGAAGCGGCGGCGCCACAAGGTGAAACGGTCATCGGCGTTGTTGCAGCCCTGGCCGTGGCCGCCGTCCAGGTACTTGAGCCGCGCCACGCTGGAGACCGCTTCCGCTGCCGCGGCGGTCTTCAGCGCGGTGGGGGCTTCGGCGGGCGAGACGTCCCGCCAGAACCTGCGGATGCCCAGGGCCAGGGCGATGACGGCGAAGCCGAATACCGCGCCGAACATCAGCGCCAGGGTGTTGTGCGCGAAGATGCCGTAGAAGTTGCCGCCGGGCATGGCGGTGAACAGGTTGCCCATGGCCAGCAGGCTCAGGCACAGGAACAGCACCAGCCCGAAGCCGCTGGCGAGCGCCAGGGTCAGCCCGTTGCGCTGGTACAGGCGCCCCAGGGCGCGCGGCCAGGCGTATTCGGTATAGGTATCGAGTCGCACCTTGGCCATGGCCTGGGGCACGTTGACGGCGAATTCGTGCGGCGCGGCATATTGGCAGGCATGCAGGCAGGCGCCGCAGTTGTGGCACAGGTTGGCCAGGTAATGGATGTCGGCCTTGCCGAATTCCAGCCGACGGGTCATGGCCGGGAACACGGCGCAGAACCCTTCGCAGTAGCGGCAGGAATTGCAGATGCGCATTTGCCGGTCGACTTCCTGCTCCTCCAGGTTCAGCAGCGGAATGAGGTCGACGCCCGGCTCGGCAGGCTCGACCTGGCGTGGTTCAGGCAGTTGCGCAGTCATGGTTGATCTCGTCGAGGGAGTATTGGTAGCCGGCGGCTGCCGCGGCGCTGACGCCGGCGATGCGGCCGAATGCCGTGCCGATGGACATGCCGACGCCCGCGGTGTAGCCCTTGCCCAGCACGTTGCCGGCCATCATTTCGCCGGCCACGAACAGGTTGGGGCTGGGCCGCCCGGCGAAGTGCACGGCGGCGGTTTCGTCGGTACGCAGCCCCAGGTAGGTGAAGGTGATGCCCGGTCGCAGCGGGTAGCCGTAGAACGGCGGGGTGTCGATCGGGCGTGCCCAGTGGCTCTTGGCCGGCTGCACGCCCAGCGTGTGGCAATCGTCGAGGCGGGTGTGGTCGAACGTGCCGGCCTGGCAGGCGGCGTTGTAGGCGCGCACCGTCTCGACGAATGCCTGCTCGGGGAGCCCGAGCAGAGCGGCCAGCTCTTCCAGGGTGTTGGCCGCGGTGCCGGGAAACACCGGCGGCATGAAGCGGCCGAGGGTCTTCTGGTCGATGATCGAGAAGCCCACCTGGCCGGGTTGCTGGGCCACCAATCGGCCCCAGATCGCGTAGCGCTTGGGCCAGAAGTCTTCGCCTTCGTCGTAGAAGCGCAGGCCGTCGCGATTGACCACCACCCCCAGCGACACGCAGTCGATGCGCGTGCAGATGCCGCCGTCGTACAGCGGCGCACGGGCATCGATGGCGACCATGTGGGCCTGGGTGGGGTCGCCGATGCTGTCGGCGCCCAGGTCGATCATCCGGCGCAGCAGGACGCCCTCGTTGAAACGGGTGCCGCGGATCAGGAAATTGTCCGACGGCCACTCTCCCCGCTCGTTCTGCCCCCACGCCTCGCGCAGCCACTGGCGGTTGGACTCGAAGCCGCCGGCCGCCAGCACGCAGGTGCGCGCCTCGATCCGTTCGGCGCCCCGCCGCTTGCCGTCCACCTCGCGCGCGGCGACGTGCGCCGCGACGAAGCGATCGCCGTCCAGTTCGATGTCCACCACTTCGGCGTCGTAGCGAACCTGCACGCCCAGACGCTCGGCACTGCGGAAATAGGCGTTGACCAGCGCCTTGCCGCCGCCCATGAAGAACGCGTTGGTGCGGGCGGTATGCAGGGCGCCGGACAGCGAGGGCTGGAAGTGCACGCCGTGCCGGCGCATCCAGCTCCGGCAACGGGACGAGGCGCGGATGACCAGGCGCGCGAGTTTCTCGTTGGTCACCCCACCGGTGACCTTGAGCAGGTCCTGCCAGAACTCCTCTTCGGGATAAGCCTCGACCAGCACGTCCTGCGGGGCGTCATGCATGCAGCGCAGGTTGCGGGTGTGCTGCGAGTTGCCGCCGCGCCAGGCCTTGGGGGCGGCCTCCAGCAGCAGCACGCTGGCGCCCGCCTCGCGTGCCATCAGGGCGGCACACAGGGCGGCGTTGCCACCGCCGATTACCAGTACATCGATCATCTTCGCTCCTCGGTCGCAACGGGCGTGAACGAGGAGCCCTTGCGGATGAGGAGAACGTAATGCCGGCCGCCGGGGCCAGAAAGGCGATCTGGCGCAGGGGGTCTTCAGTTTTTCTAAAGGGTTGGTGGGGCGTTAGCAGCTGCTATCGGCGATCCAGGCAGCCCCGGGCCACTGTTGCCCGGCAACCAGTTGGCGGGCCACGTCGATGATCACCCGCCGCGCTGCCAGGGCTGCCGGTGACAGCTCGTCGTCCGCAAGGCTGGCCAGCAGGTTGCGTCGGCCGACATGGGCATCGCTGATCTGCGCCACATGAAGCCCCTCCTCCCCCTTTAGCGCCGCAGCGGCCCCTGGCTGGATGGTGGCGGCATGGCCGGCTCGCACGGCGTTCATGAGCACGGCCAGGCCGTCGACTTCCATGATGATGTTGGGCACCAGCCCGGAGCGTTCGAAGGCGGTCATCAGTGTCGAGCGCAAGCCGTGCTGGGCGGTAGGCATGACCAGTGGCAGCTGGCCGAGGTCGGCCAGTTGCACGCTGTTCGTCCGCGGGGCATTGGCCAGGGTTGGCGCGCTGATCACGAACAGTTGTTCGTCGAGCAGCGGCGTCACGCTCCAGCGTTTGCCGCCTTCGAGCTGGAACAGGATGGCGAGATCGATCTGCCGGGCATTGAGCTGGGTGCCCAGGTGACCGGAGAGCATTTCCACGAGGTGCAACTGGATATCCGGGTAGCGTTCGCGCATGGCCTGGATGAGCGGCAGCGCCAGTACCGTCGCGGTGGTGGGCGGCAGTCCGACCGTGACGTAACCGCTCATGCGCCCGCGGTGGGCGGCCAGGACGGCATTGTCGGCCTGGCGCAGGCACAGCTGCGCGTGGTGCAGGAACGCCATGCCGGCCGGGGTCGGAGTGACGCCGGTGGCGGAGCGGTTGAGCAGGCGCGTGCACAGTTCGCTTTCCAGCTTGCCGATCTGCTGGCTGAGCGCCGAGACGCCCACCTCCAGTTCGAGGGCGGCCCGACCGAGGCTGCCGTGCTCGACGATCTTGACGAAGTAACGCAGTTGTCTGAGTTCCAACGGTGACGGTTCCCCGAAGAAGGCCATGGTCTGCTGTTCGCGGCCGAAACCCTTGCGCTGCAGCCGTCGCCGAAATGAAGCCCAGCCGGGCGCCCTGGTGCGACGATATACCAGCCCGAGCGTGCGCATGACCACCCGGTTTAGTAGCGCATCGGCCTGGGCTGGCTTGAATCAGGCACGGTACGACGTTCCGATGCGGTGCCTGCATTGTGAAGCTGCGCTAAAGAGTGAAAGGCGAAAAAGCGGGTTTTTCCCTTGATGGGCGGCGCCTAGGATGTCATCTCCCAAAATGGAGAAGAGAAACGATGCCTTCGAGCCGTGCCAACGTCCCCACCCCCGATGCCGCGCGCTACCTCAAGCGCCTGTGCAATCACTTCGCCCACAAGCTTCCGGTCGAACTGACCGAAGACCGCGGCGTACTGACCTTCGAATTCGGCACCTGCCGCCTGCATGCCACCGCAGAAGCGCTGCTGATGGACGCCGAGTCCACTGATGGCCCAGGCCTTGAGCGCCTGCAGAACGTGGTGGTCAGCCACCTCGACCGTTTTGCCTGGAAAGAAGGCCAACTGCCGGTGAACTGGCAAGCCGCCTGATTCCTCGGACGAAAAAACGAAAACCCGGCCACGGCCGGGTTTTTTGTTGCCTGGAAAAAGGCAGACCTCATCGGAACGCGGATGACCAGCTTAAGTTTTCCGGTCACGGCGTATTCAGAGATATGGAAGTAAGTAGTGAATCGACCAGGCCAATGAGTTTCGTTGTTTTGATCGAATTTTGATCAATGGCGAAAGTCAATACTTTGAAACATCTTGTAACCGTGTGGCCACTTTTACCCCGAGTTATCCACACGATCGATGCGCAAAATCTGTACAGAACGCCCTTTCACCCGAAAAGCCGCCTGGTACGGCCAGCGCTCCACCGGCAATTCCCGCACGCCGGGCACCTCGCTGGGCATGCCGCTGCTGCTCTGCTCCAGGTTCGCCAGCGGGCGAACCTGCTCGACGATGTCCTGGATGGCGCGCAGCGCCTTCTCCGGGCCGATCAACACGACGTAGTGGTCGTAGATGGCATCCAGGTCGGCGGCTGCCTTGTGCGTCCACTGCAGGCTCATGCCAGGCCCCACTTGGCTTCGATGACGGCGTGCTCCAGCAGATGGCCGGCATCGGCGTCCGCCACCCCTTCATCGATGGCCGCCACGTGCCAGCTCTGGCGCTCCAGGTACTGCGCCAGGGCCTGGCGCAAGTGATACGGCCGGTCCCGGTGGGTGGCGCGGGCCAACTGGTCCAGCGCTGCCACGAGGGCGTCATCGGCGCGAAATGAAACAACGGTGGTCACTTTTTGAGCAGTCACGTTTACGCTGTATACAGTGTTTACATCGAAGATAAAAGTATACGTATCAGTGACTTAGCGTCAATGAACGAATGCGGAGGCACCGATGGGCGGAACCTGTGAAACGGCTACGGAGCAGACAGTCCGGGGCTTGCAGCGTGATGGCTATGCCTTGCTGCGGGGCATCGTCGCGGCACAACAGGTGGCGGAACTGCGTGGGGCCATCGATGCACTGCAGCCGCAGCACTGGGACTACGAAGGGCTGGTGGATCATTACAAGTGCGTGTTCAACCGCGACCCGCTGTGGTTGCCCTACCTCGATCCGACCGGTGTGATCGAGCCGGTGGAAGCGCTGCTGGGCGCGGATTGCCATGTCATCGGCCAGACCGCGTGGCGCTGCCATCCCGGCTTCATCGGGGCGGAGATGCACCTGGATTACCTGCCCATGGCGCTGCCGCCGGCGTGCCTGGACGATCCGCCCTTCGAGCTGCCGGCGTTCGTCTGCACGGCACAGCTGTACCTGAGCGACATCGACGAGTCGCTGTGCCCGACGCTGGTGATTCCCGGCAGCCACCGAGCGGGCAGAGCGCCGCGCGCGGACGAGGATCAATGGCGGGGCCAGGGGGCGGAGCCGGTGCTGTGCCAGGCTGGCGACGTACTGCTGCTGCGCAGCGAGCTGTGGCATGCGGGCAGCCGCAACACCAGCCAGCGCACGCGCTACCTGCTGCAGACGCATTACGGCCGGCGCATGGTCGCGCAGAAGTTTTCGCCCTATCTGCGCTGGGCATTCAACCCGCAGGTGCTGGCGGCCTGTACCCCGCGCCAGAGACGCCTGCTGGGCGACCATGAAGCAGCGGAATACGATTGAGCGATCTCGCCACGGAGGAATGTCGATGAGTGATGTGCATACCGGAGGCTGCCATTGCGGCCAACTGCGCTACGCGTGCGATGCGCCACTGACGGACGTCGCCCATTGCCACTGTTCGATCTGCCGGCGCACCACCGGCGGCATCGTCACCACCTGGGTCACGGTGCCCCTGGCGAGTTTTCACTGGACCCACGGAACGCCGGCGCAGTACCGGTCTTCGCCTTCCTGCCTGCGCTATTTCTGCGGCAATTGCGGGGCGCAACTGGCGCTGTTCACCGACCACGCGCCGGATACGCTGGACCTGACCACGGCGACCCTGGACGAGGTTGCCACGGTGGTGCCGGACCGACACATCTGGGTGAAAAGCCGGTTGCCGTGGATTCATCTGGACGAGCAACTGGACGAGGAGTGGGAGGAAAAGCTCTAGCCGTCGCGGTCGCTCCCTGGTTCGCGAGCAAGGACTAGGCGTCCCCCTCGGTCCTACGAAGAGCGGCACCGTAGCCCCCTGTAGGAGCGAGCTTGCTCGCGAACGGCCTTTCCGGAGGCTGTCAGGGCAGCTCCAGCCCGCCTGACGCCTTGTGCAACTCGCGCAAATGCGCGCCGATCTGTTTGGTGTTGGCCTCCAGCGCGGCCAGCTCGTCGCGGCGCTCGGGGGTGAGCAGGGCGCGCACCTCGCGGTCGAGGTTGTCGCTGAGCTGGCGCAGCCGCTGCTGGCGCTGCTGGGTCTGCTTCTCCAGGGTGGCCGTTTCCGGCGCCTGCGGCAGGCCGTAGCCGCCGTCGAGCAGCTCTGCCGGGCGGCTGAGGAAGCCGCTGTCGTCGAGGATCTGTTGCAGCGTCTTGCCGGCCGCCGCGAGGTCCGGCTTGCTCTGCATGGCGTCCGGATTGCTCAGGTACAGGCGCTTGAGTTCGTCCTGGGCCAGCAGCAGCTGGCGGCGCAGCGAGGCCTGCTCGAGCAGCAGCAGGGCGGCGCTGGAGCGCAGGTCGGCCTTGTCGAACCACGGCCGGCGCTCGACGGCGGGGAGCGCCAGCCAGTCCTCGACCTTGTCCTGCGGGACGTGCATGCGCTGCTTGAGCACGTCGAACATGGCCTGGTAGCGGTCGCGGAAGGAGTCGAAGCGATAGCCCAGGCGCAGGGCTTCCCTGGGGTTGTCCAGCACGCTGGCGTCGGCGATGCCCTTGTTCTCCAGCAGGCCCAGCACGCCGTAGGGCGTGATGCTGTCCATGGTCTGCAGGCTCTGCCGACCGATGCCGCTGCGCAGCAGTTTGAGCGTCTCCACCGCGCAGTTGTTGGATAGGAAGTAGTAGTTGCCGTCGTAGCTCCAGTGGCTCTGCGCCGAGCGCTCCACCAGGCTGGCGACTTCCTCGCGACTGAGCTTGAGCGGGATCGACGCCAGGCTGCGCAGCTCGACCTTGGTGTACTCCTCTATCACCTGGGACAACGGCAGCACGAACAGCCGCGACGGGTAGGCGCCGGTCAGGCCGTCCCAGCTGGACAGTTGCAGGTCGCCAACGAAGGCGCGGTAGGAGAGCACCAGGTGCTGATCCAGGTCCAGGCGGCAGGCCGGGCCGCGCGGGCGTCCGGGCGCGCAGACCACCAGGCGCAGCATGGTGTGGCCCCAGCGGCTGGCGATCTCGGTGTTGGCTTCGGCGATCAGGTAGTCGACCTCGTAGACGCGCTCCGGGTCGAGATAACCCAGCGGCTGCCGGCCGAAGTCGCGGCCGGCATTGAGGTAGGCGTAGCGGGTCGAGCATTCGTCATGCGGGCGCTCGCCGAAGCGCGCCGCGTAGTAGCGGTACAGCGCCGGGCGGCGACAGGCAAAGCTGCGGTCGAGGAGGAAGTACTCCATGTTCACCGCGACATACTCGCGTGGATTGGTCAGCTCGTAGCGGTCCGGGCTGCGCAGCAGGAAGCGGTTGTGCTGCTCGCGCTCGCCGTGCTTGCCGGCGTATTGCGGCCAGCCGGCCAGGTCGAGCAGGCGCGGGTCGTCGGAGAGCGTGAAGCGCCGGCCGGTCTGCCCGCGGCATTCATCCGGCGCGCCGACTCGGCCCAGGCTCTTGTCGCGCATCGTGCAGCGGCGGATCACCCGGCCCTCGTCGGCTTCCCAGAGGCGCGCGCGGTCGTAGAGGTGGGTCAGCTCATGCAGCAGGGTGGCCAGCAGTTCGCGGCGCAAGGTGCCGTGGGTGCGGCCGGTCTGCTCGGTGGCGGCGCTGCCGTCGGTGAGCGGGCCAAGATAGCGGGTATTCAGGGCGATGGCGCCGGGTCGCAGGGTGCGGCCCATGCCGTTGCTGGGCAGGTCGTCGCGCCATTGCACCTGGACGCTGCGGTCCAGGCGCTGCACGAAGCTGTCCGGCAGGGTGTGCAAGGCTTCGTCCAGCAGTTGCTGGCTGGCCTGGCGCTGGGCGGCGTCCAGGCCGTCGGCATCTAGCTCCAGGCGGAGCGAGGCGTGGCTGCTGGCGGCGACGAGCAGTGCCAGGGCCGCCAGCCAGCGGCCAGCGCGGTGTCTCACAGAGCGAGAATGGCTTCGGCCAGGTCCTGGTCGGAGGCTTCGCGCGCTTGCGGCACCTGCTCGCGCAGCACCTTGAACGCAGCTTCCAGCTGGGCGCCGCGGATGGCGCCGTCGCTGCCGACGTAGCTGGCGGCATCGTCACGGGCTTCGCGGACGACCTTCATGTCACGCACGGAGGTGGTGGTGTCCGAGGTGAAGTCGATGCTGCGGGCGAAGGCGTTGGTGGTGATGTTGAACACGCGGACCACCGATTGGGCCTGGGCGGTGGACGCGCAGGCGGCGAGCAGCAGGCCGAGGATCAGGGGGCTCTTGGAAAGCGAGCTGAGGCGCATGGATGTCTCCGAAAGGGCAGCGGGGGCTGCTCACGACTTTATTTGGCAAGAATGGCTTCGGCCAGTTCCCGATCGTTCGCCGCCATCGCCGGATATTCCTGGCGCAGCCAGCGTAGCGCGGCTTCGAGGCGGGCACCGCGCAGAGCGCCATCGGTGGCCACGAACTGCGCCGCGTCATCGCGGGCGCCGCGCAGCAGCTTGTTGTCGAAGGGTGCGCTGGTGACCTGGCTGGTGGCGTAGCTGGTCGCAACCGGGAACTGGGTGGTCTGGTCGAACGCCCGGACGGGCAGGGAACAGGTCAGTAGCGGCAGCAGCAACAACAGGGTACGCATGGGCTCGGACGATCGGAAAAGCACAGCCGACAAGGCTAACGGAATGCGCGGAGGAGAGCCAGCGCAGAGCGCCGGGCGGAGCGCCCGGCGCGGCAGGGATGCAACGCGGAATCAGATGGTCAGGATGGCCTGGGCCAGTTGCTGATCGTTGGCGGCCAGGGTCGGCAGCTTGCTGCGGATGTGCGCCAGCGCGGCTTCCAGGTGCGCACCGCGGATCTGACCCTGGCTGGCGACGAAGGTGGCAGCGTCGTCACGGGCTTCGAGCACGATCTTGTCGTCCTTGAAGGAGTTGCTCAGGTCCGAGGTGCCATCGGAGGTGGCGCCGGTGGCGCGCACCGACAGGTCGGTGGTGTAGACGAAGCTGGTGGCGTAGGCGCCAGTGGCGCAGCCGATCAGTGCGGCGGCAGCGATCAGGCGAAGACTGTTCTTCATGGAGCGGCTCCGGATAAGGCCAGACAAGGTGGCCGGGGCGGCCACTCTAACTGTGCTCAAGACTAGCCAAGACTGACCGGCGTCACCAGCTTTCAACGCCAGAATGGTTTCGAGATTTCTCGCATGCGCTCGCTGGGGCTGATGCCCAGGTCTGCCAGCTGCAGGCTGGTGAGCTCGGCGAGTTGGCGGCGGGTGCGGGCGTTTCGCAGCCATTCGCCTACTACTGCGTGTAATCGGCGCAGCAGGGTGGCAGAGCGGGGTGTAGGCAGGTCGGGTGACAGTGCGCGTTCCATGGCGGGCCTCCTGGCGACCATAGTGGACGGTCAGTACAGACTCGCACTGCGCAACATGCTGTATCAGAGGCAGCAGAGGGATATTGAAGGGGTACAGCGAGGGAAAATGCAGAACTGTACCGGCGCGGTGGCGGGCGGCTGTTCTGTAACCAGCGAGGCGGGGAGGTGCAGGAATATGGTCGTTCAGAATGCCACAGGCCGCTCCAGATGAGCGGCCTCAGGCAAGCTACCAGTACAGTTTAGGCGAGCCTGGAGAGATTGGCTCGGTTGTACTGTTGAATCAGCGCCAGAACGGCTTGTTCAGTTCGGCGTAACGCTGGGCTTCGCTGATGCCGGCGTCGGCCAGCAGGCGGGAGTCCAGGCGGGCCAGCTGACGGCGGCTTTCCATGCGGCGCTGCCACAGGCGAACGGTGCCGACGAGGCCACGGTGGGCGCTGGAGGTGCTACGGGTGGTGCTCAGAGCTGCGGAACCGAGGGTACGTTCCATGGTGGTCATCCTTCTCGCTTGTGGCGAGTAGTCAGTTGCTGAATGGATTGAGCATATGATCTGACTTTTTGGTCAGGGATGACAGGTACAGTTGAGCTGTATTGTGGCTACTCACCCGATTGTAATTTTGAACTGTAATGGTCTTTTTCGGGGCGAACTGTATCGTTGCGCTCCATTCTGGTGCGCAATACATGAGCATCTGAGGTTTTTCGGAGGGTGCCGGCCAGGCTGGCCGCTGGGGAGCTGAACAGTTGAGGCGGGATAAAAATCTGTTCAGGAGTGTTTTTACGTGGTTTTTTTCCGGCTGTAAACCCTTGCGGGCCATTCATTGCTGAATGGCCCGCAAGGCAGCTGGAATCAGCTCGCTGCCAGCATGTGGCCGCGTTCTTCCAGATTGATATGCCATTCCAGGGCTTCGCGCAGGATGTGCGGAGTATGGCCGCCGCGCTCGCAGGCGGCATCGAAGTAGCGGTTCAGGGCATCGCGGTAGGACGGGTGCACGCAGTTGTCGATGATCACCCGGGCGCGCTCGCGTGGTGCCAGGCCACGCAGGTCGGCCAGGCCGACTTCGGTGACGAGGATGTCCACGTCGTGCTCGGTGTGGTCGACGTGGCTGACCATCGGCACCACGCTGGAAATGTTGCCGCCCTTGGCGATCGACTTGGTGACGAAGATGGCCAGGTGCGCGTTGCGGGCGAAGTCGCCCGAGCCGCCGATGCCGTTCATCATCTTCGTGCCGCCCACGTGGGTGGAGTTCACGTTGCCGTAGATGTCGAACTCCAGCGCGGTGTTGATGCCGATGATGCCCAGTCGACGGACGACTTCGGGGTGGTTGGAGATCTCCTGCGGACGCAGGACGAGTTTGTCCTTGTAGCGCTCCAGGTTGCCGAACACGTCGGCGTTGCGGCGGGTCGACAGGGTGATGGAGCTGCCCGAGGCGAAGCGCAGCTTGCCGGCGTCGATCAGATCGAAGGTCGAGTCCTGGAGTACTTCGGAGTACATGGTCAGGTTCTCGAAGGGGGACTCGATCAGGCCGCACATCACGGCGTTGGCGATGCTGCCGATGCCGGCCTGCAGCGGGCCGAGGCTGTTGCTCATGCGGCCGGCTTCCACTTCACGCTTGAAGAAGTCGATCAGGTGGTTGGCGATGCCCTGGGTCTCGTCGTCCGGCGGTAGCACGGTGGACGGAGAGTCCGCCTGGTCGTTGACGACGATGGCGACGATCTTCTCCGGCGGGATCGGGATGGCAGTGCTGCCGATGCGGTCGTCGACCTTGGTCAGCGGGATCGGCGTGCGGGTCGGGCGGTAGGTCGGGATGTAGATGTCGTGCAGGCCTTCCAGGTTGGGGTTGTGCGCGACGTTGATCTCGACGATGACCTGCTTGGCGAAGATCGCGAAGCTGGCGGAGTTGCCCACTGAGGTGGTCGGCACGATGTGGCCTTGCTCGGTGATGGCGACGGCTTCGATGACGGCGATGTCCGGCAGCTTGAGCTGGTGGTTGCGCAGCTGCTCGACGGTTTCGGAGAGGTGCTGGTCGATGAACATCACTTCGCCGGCGTTGATCGCCTTGCGCAGGGTGCTGTCGACCTGGAAGGGCATGCGGCGGGCCAGCACGCCGGCTTCGGTGAGCTGCTTGTCGAGGTCGTTGCCCAGGCTCGCGCCGGTCATCAGGCTGATGCGCAGCGGCTCCTGCTTGGCGCGCTCGGCGAGGGCCTTGGGTACGGCCTTGGCTTCGCCGGCGCGGGTGAAGCCGCTCATGCCGACGGTCATGCCGTCCTTGATAAGGGCCGCGGCCTGGTCGGCAGTCATCACCTTGTCCAGCAGGGAGGACATACGCACGCGATCACGGAACATGGGAAAACCTCGGGGCAGTAGGAAGTGCGAGGCCGCCAGTCTAGGGACTCGGCGATTTTTGGCTCTTATACCAAGGTCGAAAAATCGTCCGGCGGGGGCCTCTTTACTACCAATGTCCAGCGGGTTTTCCATTGCGCAAAAGCAAGACACCGGCACGAGGCCGGTGTCTTGTGGACCAGTGGTCGTTTTTACTCGACTGCCTTGACCATGTCTTCGATGACTTTCTTGGCGTCGCCGAAGACCATCATGGTCTTGTCCAGGTAGAACAGTTCGTTGTCCAGGCCGGCGTAGCCGCTGGCCATCGAGCGCTTGTTGACGATCACGGTCTTGGCCTTGTAGGCCTCGAGGATCGGCATGCCGGCGATCGGCGACTTCGGATCGTTCTTCGCGGCCGGGTTCACCACGTCGTTGGCGCCCAGTACCAGCACCACGTCGGTCTGGCCGAACTCGGAGTTGATGTCTTCCATCTCGAACACTTGCTCGTAAGGCACTTCCGCCTCGGCCAGCAGGACGTTCATGTGGCCCGGCATACGGCCGGCAACCGGGTGGATGGCGAACTTCACGTTGACGCCGCGATGGGTCAGCTTCTCCGCCAGCTCCATCAGCGCGTGCTGGGCACGGGCCACCGCCAGGCCGTAGCCGGGGACGATGATCACGCTGTCGGCGTTGGTCAGCAGGAAGGAGGCGTCGTCGGCCGAGCCGGATTTCACCGGGCGGGCTTCCTTGGCGCCCGCCGGGCCGCCAGCGTCGGCTTCGGCGCCGAAGCCACCGAGGATGACGTTGAAGAACGAGCGGTTCATCGCCTTGCACATGATGTAGGAGAGGATCGCGCCCGAGGAGCCGACCAGGGAGCCGGCGATGATCAGCATCGAGTTGTTCAGCGAGAAGCCGATACCAGCCGCGGCCCAGCCGGAGTAGGAGTTCAGCATCGACACCACCACCGGCATGTCCGCGCCGCCGATCGGGATGATGATCAGCACGCCGAGGATGAACGCCAGGGCCAGCATCACCACGAAGGCAGTCAGGTTGCCGCTGAACATGAACAGCAGGCCCAGGCCCAGGGTGGTCAGGCCCAGCACCAGGTTGAGCATGTGCTGGCCGGTGAACTGCACCGGGGCGCCCTGGAACAGGCGGAACTTGTACTTGCCCGACAACTTGCCGAAGGCGATCACCGAACCGGAGAAGGTGATGGCGCCGATGGCTGCGCCGAGGAACAGTTCCAGGCGGTTACCGGTGGGGATGGTGTCGCCCAGGTTCTGCACGATGCCCAGCGACTGCGGCTCGACCACGGCGGCGATGGCGATGAACACGGCGGCCAGGCCGATCATGCTGTGCATGAAGGCGACCAGTTCCGGCATCTTGGTCATCTCGACGCGTTTGGCCATGATCGAACCGGCGGTGCCGCCGATCAGCAGGCCGACGATCACGTAGACGATGCCGGTGGTGGCGATTTCGCTGCTGATCTTGAACACCAGGCCGACGGTGGTCAGCACGGCGATCGCCATGCCGATCATGCCGAACAGGTTGCCGCGGCGCGACGTGGTCGGGTGCGACAGGCCCTTGAGTGCCTGGATGAAGCAGACCGAGGCGATGAGGTAGAGGAGGGTGACGAGGTTCATGCTCATGTCAGTGCTTCTCCGCCTTCGGCGCTTTCTTCTTGAACATTTCCAGCATGCGACGGGTGACCAGGAAGCCACCGAACACATTCACGGCGGCCAGGGCCACGGCCAGGGTGCCCATGGCCTTGCCCAGCGGGGTCACGGTCAGGGCGGCGGCCAGCATGGCGCCGACGATCACGATCGCCGAGATGGCGTTGGTCACCGCCATCAGCGGGGTGTGCAGGGCAGGGGTGACGTTCCAGACCACGTGGTAGCCGACGTAGATCGCCAGCACGAAGATGATCAGGTTGTAGATGCCGTGGGAGATCAGCATGTCTTCCATAGTTTCTCACCGGTCTTCAGGGCCGGACGCGGGGTCCGGCGCGTTCTTATATAAGAAGGGCTCAGCCGTTCTTGCGCACGATCTGGCCGTCGCGGCACATCAGGCACGCGGCGACGATGTCGTCTTCCAGGTTCACCGTGAAGCCTTCGGCGGTCAGGGTGAGCTTGAGGAAGTCGAGCAGGTTGCGTGCGTAGAGTGCGGAGGCGTCCGCCGGCACCAGCGCGGCCAGGTTGCTCAGGCCGACGATGGTCACGCCGTGCTTGACCACGACCTGGTCGGCCTCGGTCAGCGGGCAGTTGCCGCCTTGCGATGCCGCGAGGTCGATGACCACCGAACCCGGCTTCATTTCGGCGACCGTCGCTTCATGCAGCAGGGTCGGCGCCTTGCGGCCCGGAATCAGCGCGGTGGTGATGACGATGTCCGACTGCTTGGCGCGCTCGTGCACGGCCTTGGCCTGGCGCTCCATCCACGAGGCAGGCATCGGGCGGGCGTAACCGCCCACGCCCTCGGCGCACTCGCGCTCTTCGTCGGTCTCGTAGGGCACGTCGACGAACTTGGCGCCCAGGGATTCGATCTGCTCCTTCACTGCCGGGCGCACGTCCGACGCCTCGATCACCGCGCCCAGGCGCTTGGCCGTGGCGATGGCCTGCAGGCCGGCGACGCCGGCGCCGAGGATCAGCACGCGGGCGGCCTTAACGGTGCCGGCGGCGGTCATCAGCATGGGCATGAAGCGCGGGTAGTGATTGGCAGCGAGCATCACGGCCTTGTAGCCGGCGATGTTGGCCTGGGAGGAGAGCACGTCCAGGCTCTGCGCGCGGGAAGTACGCGGCGCGGCCTCGAGGGCGAAGGCGGTGACGCCGCGTTCGGCCATGCGGGCGATGTTCTCGTTGTTGAACGGATTGAGCATGCCGATCAGCACGGTACCCGGCTTCATCTGCGCCAGCTCGCTTTCGCTGGGCGCGACAACCTTCAGCACGAGCTCTGCACCGAACGCATCGGCGGCAGTGCCGATCCTGGCGCCAACGGCCTCATAGGCGGCGTCCGGCTGGCTGGCGCTGACGCCCGCTCCGCTCTGGATGACGACCTGGTGGCCTTGCCCGATCAGTTTCTTGACCGTCTCCGGCGTTGCTGCGACCCGCGTCTCACCGGCTTGGGTCTCGAGGGGTACACCGATCTGCACTCGCAAATCTCCTGCGTGATCCTGGATTGTCCGGGCTACTGCGTTGGCGACCCGGGTTATCGAACTGGCAACGGTCTAATTGTTATTGTGTGACCGGGTGTGACCCGGCAGCCGCGGCATTGTGCAATCGAACCTGGAGGGCAGCAAGAAGTTCTGGAGTGGTACGAAGCGATAACTACAAGTCACGTTCAGACCCGCAGTTTTCCGGTCGCCACCCAGGCCGCGTGAGCCCTGGCGTTTAGCCTAATTGCCTATTGTGACCGGAAGGAAATGTCATCCTCGCCGTGAATGACCACCCATCAGAGGCTCCCCATGCCCGCCGAAAGGCCCAGTAATCCTGCAACAGGCTCAGGCATAGGTGTTAATTAATGTTTCTAATATGGAGTATGAGTCATTCCTGATGCCTGCCATTGCGTAGCAGATTTTTTACATTGACTACAGGGTCAGGAAAATCCGCGAAACGCTTCAAGGCCGCATGTGACGCGGTGCCAGGGGCGAGGGTGGCGGTGGGGCAGAGGACTCGGCTTTGCAAGGAAGCGTCGCAATGGCGCAGAAAAAACAACGGCCACCGTTGTCGGGTGGCCGTCAGGGGTGAGACACGGTGTCGCGGATCAGGGGGTGGCGCCGATCACGCCGGGGAGTTGAGCGGCCAGCTTGTCGTTGTGCAGCGGGGCGCGGATGAAGCCGTGCTGGGTGTTGTCCGGGCCGATGATCACGAGATTGCCGCTGTGGTCGACCGTGTAGTTGGGCTTGCTGGTATCCGCCGGGATGTAGGGGATGCTCATGGCGTTGGCGAGCTTCTGCACGTTCTCTTCCGAACCGGTGATGCCCTTGAAGCCGGCATTGAAGAAGCCGAGGTATTCCTTGATGCGCGGCGCGGTATCGCGGTGCGGGTCGACGCTGACGAACACCACCTGCAGGTTCTTCGCCACGTCCGGCGGCAGCTTGGTCTGCAGTTCGCGCAGCTGGGCCAGGGTGGTGGGGCAGACATCCGGGCAGAAGGTGTAGCCGAAGAACAGCAGGGACCATTTGCCCTTCAGGCTGGCGGTCTGGAACGGCTGGCCGTCCTGGTCGGTGAAGGTGAGGTCGGGGACGCTGCGGGTCTGCGGCAGGATGACGATGCCGGCGTCGAGCAGCACGGTCGGGTCGAGCTGGTGACGCTGGTTGAGCACCTTCTGCACGGTGAGGCCGAGGATCAGGGCGACGATGGCGACGAGGATGAAGACGGTCTTGTTGACTCGGGACATGGGGTTCTCGTGGGTCGGGACGTCTGGAATGAAGCAGAGATGTTCGCGAGCACGCTCGCTCCTACAGGGCGCCTGGTAGGAGCGAGCGTGCTCGCGGACCCTCAGTAGTTCAGGTGCAGCGGCAGGTAGTGGTCCACCAACAGCGCGATGAACAGCAGGAACAGGTAGGCGATAGAGTACTTGAAGGTCTTGATCGCCGCATGGGGTCGGCTGCCGCAGTAGAGCGCCCAGGCCCAGTCGAGGAAGCGCGCGCCCAGGGCCAGCGCGGCCAGCAGGTAGACCAGCCCGGCCATGTGGATGGCGAAGGGCATCAGAGTTACCGCGAACAGCACCAGGGTGTAGAGCAGGATGTGCAGCTTGGTGTAGTGCTCGCCGTGGGTCACCGGCAGCATCGGGATGTCGGCTTTGGCGTACTCGTCCTTGCGGTGCAGGCACAGCGCCCAGAAGTGCGGCGGGGTCCAGGCGAAGATGATCAGCACCAGCAGCAGCGGTTCGGCGGAGACCTGCCCGGTCACGGCGACCCAGCCCAGCAGCGGCGGGGCAGCGCCAGCGAGTCCGCCGATGACGATGTTCTGCGGCGTGGCGCGCTTGAGGAAGCCGGTGTAGAGCGCCGCGTAACCCAGCAGCGAAGCCAGGGTCAGCCAGGCCGTGAGCTCATTGGTGAACACCAGCAGCACTGCCATCCCGGCCACCGACAGCAGCATGGCGAAGCCCAGCGCGACGGGAGGCGAGACGCGTCCCTCGGCCAGCGGGCGCTTGTGGGTGCGCGCCATGATCGAATCGATGCGCCGGTCCACCACATGGTTCACCGCCGCCGCGCCCCCGGCGCACAGGCCGATGCCGAGGTTGCCGAAGACCAGCACCTGCCAGGGCACGCCGGCCTTGGTGGCGAGCAGCATGCCGATCAGCGAGGTGATCAGCATGAGCAGCACGACCTTGGGTTTGGTCAGTTCGAGCAGGTCGCGCCAGCTGGCGTGGCTGGAAGTGCTGATGACGCTGGCCATGGGCATTTCTCCTGACGTCTTCTAGTGGGACCGGCGCGCCGCGGCGCCGGCCATCGAGCTCAAGCGTGCAGATTCATCCCTGCGAGGGGTAAGCCACCGGGCGCTCCAGGGCGTCCAGGGCCATCGGGCTGCTGGCGGGCAGTTCGACGCGTTTTGCCGCGGGTGCGCGCACCCGGTAGTTCACCAGCACCAGCATCAGCAGCAGGAAGGCGCCGCCGCCGTTGTGCGCCACTGCCACCGGGAGCGGCAGGTGCAGCAGCACGTTGCTGATGCCCAGGCCGACCTGGAAGGACAGCCCCAGCAGCATCAGTGCGGTAATGCCGATCAGGCCGTGGCGCTGGAGGTTCCAGGCCAGCAGCAGGAGCACCGCGGTCACGCCCAGCGCGCCCATGCGGTGGGTCATGTGGATGGCCGTGCGGGCGTCGCTGTCGAGCTGGCCGCCCAGGTAGTTGGGGCCGATGTGCTGGGTGAGGTGGAAGCCGTTGGCGAAGTCCATGTCCGGCCACCACTGCCCATGGCACATCGGCAGGTCGATGCAGGCCACCGCCGCGTAGTTGCTGCTGACCCAGCCGCCGAGGGCGATCTGCCCGATCACCATCAGCAGCGCCAGCGCAGCCAGCGCGCGCAGTTTCGACGGCAGTTGCAGCGGGGCGAAGGCGCCGGACAGGCGCAGGCTGAGCAGGAACAGCAGCGACAGCGTGGTGAAGCCGCCGAGCAGGTGCGCAGTGACGACCTGCGGCCAGAGCTTGAGGGTGACCGTCCACATGCCGAACGCCGCCTGGGCGATCACCACCGCGAGCAGCAGCAGCGGCAGACGCAGCGGTTGGCCGTCGCGGCCGCGCCGCCGCAGCGCGTGCACCGCCAGCCCCAGGATCAGCAGGCCGAGGCTGCCGGCGAAGTAGCGATGGATCATCTCGTTCCAGCCCTTCTGCGCCTCCACCGGCGAGTCGGGGAAATGCATCTCGGCGTGGGCCAGCTGCGCCTCGTTCAGCGGCACGTGGGCGAAGCCGTAGCAGCCGGGCCAGTCCGGGCAGCCGAGGCCGGCGTGGGTCAGGCGCGTGTAGGCGCCCAGCAGGATCACCACGAAGGCCAGCGCCGTGGCCAGCACGGCGGGGTAGAAGGCGGGTTTGCGTCTTGCCTGGATCATCCGTCGCTCCCGATCTTGTTGTTGTCGTGGGCTGGCGAGAAAGGCGTCAACCGATGTTCGACAGCTTGAGCAGCAACTGCAGGTCCTTGAGGATCGACTTGCCGTCTGCCTTGGCGTCGTAACGCAGTACCAGGTTGCCGTGGGGGTCGACGATCCACAGCTGCGGCTGCGCGCCGGTGTGCTGGTTGGGCGCCAGGCCCAGGCGCTGCAGGCGCGGGTAGTCCTTGTCGAGCAGACCGGTGAAGTCGGCCGGCAGCGGCTTGGCGAAGGCGAGCACGTGTTCGGCGCGGCTGGCCTCGCGGCCCAGGCCGATGTTGATCTGGCGCGCCAGGTAGACCAGTTGCTGGCAGTCGCTGGCGCAGGCGTCCGGCGCGGTCACCAGCAGTTGCCACCGGTCGCTGGCCTTGTCGTCCTGCACGCCGAGGTCCGCCGGCGTCTGCCCGGTGGCAATCAGGTCGCCGTGGTAGCTGCGGCCTTCCGGCACCCAGAACTGCAGTTTGTACATGGCGGTGGCGAGCAGCATCGGCCCCAGCACCATGCCGAGGATCAGCAGCAGTTGCACGCGGCCGCGGCGGCGGGCGGTGGAGTCAGGCAGGGTCATGGCGGTCATGGTCGAGGGTCTCCCGTGCGCGACGGATGCCGAGGTAGAGGTAGAGGGCGGACAGCGCGATGGCCAGGGCGAACCACTGCACGGCGTAGCCGACGTGGCGCTCCGGCGGCATGGCGACGATCGGCCAGTCGGTGTCGAAGGCGGCGTCGCCCGGCTCCAGGCGGATTTCCAGCGGGCTGCCTTCGCGGCCGAGCTGGTCCCACAGGAAGGGCGCATCCACCTGGGTGATCAGCCGCGGCCAGCTGGCCAGCGGGGGGCTCTGACCGGGGGCGGGCGGAACGTAGGTCCAGGCGTCCAGCAGCAGGTCGTGAGTGGGTGTCTCGATCTTCGGCGGCACGCGGCGGTCGGGCCAGGGCACCCAGCCGCGATTGACCAGCAGCCACTGGTGGCCGACGCGGTCGAATAAGGGTTGCAGCACCTCGACGCCGGCCTGGCCGTTGCGGGTGCGGTTGTCGAGCAGGGCGGTGTGTTCGGCGTCGAGCTGGCCTTGCAGGCGCACGCGCACGTAGCTGCGCGGCGGCTGGCGTTCGAGCTCGGCGATGCTGATCGGGTCCTGCTGGCGCTGCGCTTCGGCGACGGCGAGCAGGGTGCGCTTTTCGGCGGCGCGGGACAGTTGCCAGAAGCCCAGGCCGATCAGCACCGGCAGCAGGGCGAGGACCACCAGGGTCGGCGCGATGCCGGGCCGGAAGGCGCGGGTGGCGCGGCTTCCCTGTGCGGGATCGGGCCGGTGCTCGGAAGCGTGCTGGCTATACTGCAAGACATCCCCCTCAACCCCAGTCCCCTGCGGACAGGAGGCCGGTAGTGCTCAAAGCTGCGATCGTTCTGCTGTTGCTGGCGACCGTCGTCAGCCTGTTCAGTGGCCTGTTCTTCCTGGTCAAGGACGAGGGCCATGGTTCGCGGGTGGTCAACGCGCTGACCGTGCGGGTCACCCTTACCGCCCTGACACTTGCTCTCATCGCCTGGGGCTTCTTCAGCGGCCAACTCGGCAGCTCCGCCCCCTGGCATTTCTAGTTCCGTCCTGCTCTTTGTAGGAGCGAGCTTGCTCGCGAATCTTTATTCCTGACGCAATGGCATCAGGCGGTTCGCGAGCAAGCTCGCTCCTACAGGTTCTCCCGCGTTAAAGCACGTAAACGAAGATGAACAGCCCGATCCACACCACGTCGACGAAGTGCCAGTACCAGCTGGCCGCCTCGAAACCGAAGTGTTTGTCGGCGTCGAAATGCCCGCGGATGATGCGGATCAGCATGATGCTCAGCATGATCGCGCCGATGGTCACGTGGGCGCCGTGGAAGCCGGTGAGCATGAAGAAGGTCGCGCCGTAGATGCCCGAGCCCAGGGTCAGGCCCAGCTCGCTATAGGCCTCGTGGTACTCGTAGGCCTGCAGCACCAGGAAGCACGCGCCCAGCGCCACGGTCGCAGCCAGCCACAGCTTCAGCGGGCCGCGGTGGTTCTTCTTCAGCGCGTGGTGGGCGAAGGTCACGGTGAAGCTGGAGGTGACCAGCAGCAGGGTGTTGATCAGCGGCAGCTTCCACGGATCGATCACTTCCTTGGGCGGCGGGAACAGCTTGTTGTCCGGGTTGTTCAGCTGCGGCCAGCCGGTTTCGAACTGCGGCCAGAGCATGTGCGAGATGCCGTGGTGGCCCTCGCCACCCAGCCACGGGTTGACGAAGTGGCGCACGTAGAACAGCGCGCCGAAGAAGGCGGCGAAGAACATCACTTCGGAGAAGATGAACCAGCTCATGCCCCAGCGGAAGGAGCGGTCCATCTGCGGGCTGTAGAGCCCGCCGCGGCTTTCCTTGATGACGTTGCCGAACCAGCCGAACAGCATGTACGCCAGGATCAGCCCGCCGGCGAAGAAGATCCAGGGGCCGTGGGAATGGTCCTTGCCGGCGCTCATGTCGTTCATCCAGGTGCCGACGCCGAACATCGTCACCAGCATGCCGATGGTGGCGATGATCGGCCACTTGCTCTGCGCGGGGACGTAATAGGGATCGTGGGTTGCCATCTCTCTTGTTCTCCTTTGCCCTTCAGCGCTCGTTACTGGCCACGGGTGGCTTGCGGGCAGTGATGTCGAACAGCGTGTAAGCCAGCGTCAGGTGACGCACATCCTTGGGCAGGTCGCGGTCGACGATGAAGCGCACCGGCATTTCGATGCGCTCGCCCGGCTGCAACACCTGCTGGGTAAAGCAGAAGCATTCGGTCTTGTGGAAGTAGGTGGCCGCCACCGATGGCGCGATGCTCGGGATCGCCTGGGCGGTCATCGGCTTGTCGGTGGGGTTGCGGGCGACGAACAGCATCTGGTTCACCGCGCCCGGATGCACCACCAGTTGCTCGGCCTCGGGGTGGAACTCCCAGACCATGTCGATGTTGTTGTTGGCGACGAACTGGATCTTCACCTCGCGCGACTGATCGACCACCTGGCCGTCGCCCTGGTAGGCGCTGCCGGAGGTCTTGCCGTTGATGCCCAGTGCCTTGCACATCACGTCGTACAGCGGCACCAGGGCGAAGCCGAAGGCGAACATGGCGACCACGGCAATGACCAGCCGGGTCACCAGCTTGCGCGTTTCGATGTTGCCGTCGCTCATGGGTCGATTCCTCAACCTGTAGGAGCGAGCTTGCTCGCGAACCGCTTGATGCCTTGGCCTCCTGGGAGACCCGTTCGCGAGCAAGCTCGCTCCTACACGTTCGTGCTTACTTCACCTCGGGCGGCGTGGTGAAGGTGTGGTAGGGCGCCGGCGAGGGAATGGTCCATTCCAGGCCTTCCGCGCCGTCCCACGGTTTGGCCGGTGCCGGCTTGCCGCCCTTGATGCACTTGATGACGATGAACAGGAACAAGAGCTGCGTGGTGCCGAACATGAAGGCGCCGATGGACGAGACCATGTTGAAGTCGGCGAACTGCAGGTTGTAGTCCGGAATCCGCCGCGGCATGCCGGCCAGCCCGACGAAGTGCATCGGGAAGAACGCCAGGTTCATGCCGATGAAGCTCATCCAGAAGTGCAGCTTGCCCAGGGTTTCGTCGTACATGTGGCCGGTCCACTTCGGCAGCCAGTAGTAGGCCGAAGCGAAGATGCCGAAGATCGCGCCGGGCACCAGCACGTAGTGGAAGTGCGCCACCACAAAGTAGGTGTCCTGGTACTGGAAGTCCGCCGGGGCGATGGCCAGCATCAGGCCGGAGAAGCCGCCGATGGTGAACAGGATGACGAAGGCCACGGCGAACAGCATGGGCGTCTCGAAGGTCAGCGAGCCCTGCCACATGGTCGACGCCCAGTTGAACACCTTCACCCCGGTGGGCACGGCGATCAGCATGGTCGCGTACATGAAGAACAGCTCGCCCACCAGCGGGATGCCCACCACGAACATGTGGTGCGCCCACACCACGAAGGACAGGAAGGCGATCGAGGCGGTGGCGTAGACCATCGAGGTGTAGCCGAACAGCGGTTTGCGGCTGAAGGCCGGGATGATCGAGCTGACGGCGCCGAACGCCGGCAGGATCATGATGTACACCTCGGGGTGGCCGAAGAACCAGAACACGTGCTGGAACAGCACCGGGTCGCCGCCGCCGGCCGCGCTGAAGAAGCTGGTGCCGAAGTGGATGTCCATCAGCATCATCGTCACGCACCCCGCCAGCACCGGCATCACCGCGATCAGCAGGAAGGCGGTGATCAGCCAGGTCCAGACGAACAGCGGCATCTTCATCAGCGTCATGCCCGGGGCGCGCAGGTTGAGGATGGTGGCGATCACGTTGATCGCGCCCATGATCGAACTCATGCCCATCAGGTGGATAGCGAAGATGAAGAAGGTCACGCTGTGCGGCGCGAAGGTGGTGGAGAGCGGCGCGTAGAAGGTCCAGCCGAAGTTCGGGCCGCCGCCGGGCATGAACAGGGTGCTCACCAGCAGGCCGAAGGCCGCCGGCAGCAGCCAGAAGCTGAAGTTGTTCATGCGCGGCAAGGCCATGTCCGGCGCGCCGATCATCAGCGGCACCATCCAGTTGGCCAGACCGACGAAGGCCGGCATCACCGCGCCGAAGACCATCACCAGGCCGTGCATGGTGGTCATCTGGTTGAAGAACGCCGGCTCCACGATCTGCAGGCCCGGCTGGAACAGTTCGGCGCGGATCACCATGGCGAACGAGCCGCCCAGCAGGAAGGCGCAGAAGCTGAACCACAGGTACAGCGTGCCGATGTCCTTGTGGTTGGTGGTCAGTACCCAGCGCATCAGGCCCTTGGCGGGGCCGTGGTGGTGGTCGCCGGCGTGAGAATGGTCGGGGTGATCGATCACGGTACTCATCGCGGCCTCCTTATTGTTGTTTCTGCTTGTAGGCGACCACTTCTTGCGGGGTCACCATGTCGCCGTCGTTGTTGCCCCAGGCGTTGCGCTCGTACGTGATCACCGCGGCGATGTCGACTTCCGAGAGCTGTTTGCCGAAGGCCGCCATGGCCGTGCCCTGGACGCCGTTGAACACGGTCTCCAGGTGGTGCTCCTTGGGCCCGGTGACGATCTTCGAACCCTTGAGCGCCGGGAACATCGGCGGCATGCCCTGGCCTTCAGGCTGGTGACAGGCGGCGCAGATGGTGTGGTAGACCTTGTCGCCACGGGCGACCAGTTCTTCCTTCGTCCATTCCTTGCTGGTCAGCTCCTTGAGCTTGGCGGCTTCTTCCTTGCGCTCGGCCAGCCACTTGTCGAAGTCCGGCTTGGACTTCACGTCCACCACGATGGGCATGAAGCCGTGGTCCTTGCCGCACAGCTCGGCGCACTGGCCGCGGTAGACGCCGGGCTGGTCGACCTTGGTCCAGGCCTCGTTGACGAAGCCGGGGATGGCGTCGCGCTTGACCGCGAAGGCCGGCACCCACCAGGAATGGATCACGTCGCTGGAGGTGACCAGGAAGCGCACCTTGACCCCGGCCGGCAGCACCAGCGGGTTGTCCACCTCCAGCAGGTAGTGCTCGTCCTTGTCGGCCTTGTTGTGGATCTGGTCCTGGGGCGTGGCGAGGTTGGAGAAGAACTCCACGTCCTGGCCCAGGTACTTGTACTGCCACTTCCACTGGTAGCCGGTGACCTGCACGTCCAGCTCGGGCTCCGAGGTGTCGTACATGTGGATCAGCGTCTTGGTGGCCGGGACGGCCATCACCACCAGGATCAGGAAGGGAATGACGGTCCAGAGGATTTCCACCGTGGTGCTCTCGTGGAAATGCGCGGGCTGCTGCCCGGTGGACCGGCGGTGGACGATCATCGACCAGAACATCGCGCCGAAGACGACGATGCCGATGACCACGCAGATCCAGAAGATCGTCATGTGCAGATCGAAAACGTTACGGCTGACTTCCGTCGCACCGGGGGCCATGTTGACCGTCCAGGCGGCGTTTGCCTGACTGAAAGCCAAGAGCAAAAGGAAGCCCATCCAGACTCGTGGATGTCGCAGCATTCGGGTTCCCCTTATCGTTGTTTTTATCCCGCCGGCATAGCGCCCTGGCTGCAAACCCCATTGCAGAGGGTTCGAGCCTGAACAAGCCAACGGCCAAGGGAGTGACCGCCAAGACAACTTACTTTGACGTCGTACCTCGGCAGCACGCAGGGCAGGCCGGGTCCATCAGGTTTTCGGTGTGTCGAAGCGGAGTATAGCCAGGGGTTGCGACATAACAACGCAGAGTAAAAACCCTGTTTGAAAGACCGAAGTGCGATCTCAAAGCCACGGATGACGCGGGTTTGAGGTACCATGCTGGCGGTCTGATATGCCCCGTCGGCATAACCAGTTCATGAATATGACAATCGCGTCTTAGCTACGCCCGGGGTGCGGCTAAGGTGTTTCTTCACTTTCCAAACCCGCTGTCTTGGAGCTGTCATGAACACCGCTGCACTGCGTGAGCTGATCCGGAACGCCCATCTGCTCGAATCCCGCCACGGCCACCTTGCCCGCCTGATCCAGAGCCAACTGCAAAGCCTGCACAAAAGCATCGCCCTGGCCGGCGAGGATTCCAGCGGTACGCTGACACGCTTCGTCCATGCCTATATCGAGCAGGTGCCGGACTTCCTCGACGCCGCCAATGCGGTGGCCCGCGCCGCCGGCATCGAAGACCGCATCAAGCCGGTGCTCAAGCTCGCCGAGCAGTTCTTCCTCACTCCGCCCGCGCTGCTCGACGGCCACGACGGCCTGGATGCGCTGCTGGACGAGGCGTACCTCGCCCATCGCCTGGTGGAAGAAGTGAACGACCGCTACATCGCCCACTTCAACCAGCCGCTGATCCCGCTGGACACCACGGTGGCCAACCTGGTGGCGCACCAGCTGATCGGCGAACCCTTCGCCAACCAGCTGGACGAGGCGGTGCACCACGCGGTCAACGGCATGCTCGACGACAGCACCTTCAGTGCTGAATCCGCCGTCAGCTACCGCGCACGCCTCAACGACCCGCAGGTGGTCATGGCCTGGCAGCAGTGGCCGTGCCTGTCGCGGCAGTTCGGCGTCGAGCTGGAGCTGGGCCGCGACTGAGGCTCAGCCCGCGCCCTGCAACGCGCGCATCCGCCCCTCCACGCGGCGGCGCAGGCCGTTGCCCTCGATGGATAGCCGGCAGCCGCTGGCCGCGGCGCTGCGGCCCCAGTCTTCCAGCAGCTCCATGCAGGCGTGGTCGATGTAGCTCAGGTGCTGCAGCGGCACGCGCAGGTGCGTGCCCGGCTTCACCGACTGCAGCGCCTGGGACAGCGCCGGCACCTTGAGGAAGGTCGCCGCGCCCACCAGGCGCAGTTCGGCGCCGTCGCCGGTGTCGTCGTAGCGCAGGTTGATCTTCAGCCGGGCGGCCTTGAACACCAGTTTCAGCACCGTCAGCGCAAAGCCCAGGAGCACGCCGGTCAGCAGGTCGGTGGCGACGATGGCCAGCGCCGTGGCCGCGTGCACCAGCATCGGCATCCGGCCGTAGCGGCCCAGCGAGCGCAGCGCCTTCAGGTCCACCAGCTTGATGCCGGTGTAGACCAGCACGCCGGCCAGGCTGGCAATCGGGATCTGCCGCAGCAGCCCGCCCAGCAGCACGACGAACGCCAGCAGCCACAGGCCATGGAAGATCGCCGACGCGCGACTGCGCGCGCCGGCCTGCACGTTGGCCGAGCTGCGCACGATCACCCCGGTCATCGGCAGCGCACCGACCAGCCCGCAGAGCATGTTGCCCACGCCCTGGGCGCTCAGCTCGCGGTCCATGTCCGAGCGCGGGCCGTTGTGCATGCGGTCCACCGCGGCGGCCGAGAGCAGCGTTTCGGCACTGGCGATGAAGGCGACCACCACGGCGGCCAACAGCAGCGTCGGGTCGAGCAGGGCGGCCAGGTCGCCCGGGCGGACCCAGTCGATGGCGTCGCCGAGGTTCTGCGGCACGCTCACCCGCAGCACCTCCAGCTGCAGCGCGACGCTCGCCAGGGTCGCCAGGCTCACCCCGATCAGCGCGCCGGGCAGCATGCGCAGCCGGCTCGGCTTGAAGCGGTCCCACAGTGCCATGCAGGCCATGGTGCCCAGCCCGAGCAGCGCCGCATCGAAGCCGCTGGCCTCGGACAGCAGCGCGGAGGGGAACGCCAGCAGGTTATCCAGCCCGGACGCCTGCGGCTTGAGGTCGAGCATCACGTGCACCTGCGACAGCACGATGAGAATGCCGATGCCCGCGAGCATGCCGTACACCACCGCTGGCGAGGTGACGCGAAACCAGCAGCCCAGGCGCAGGCGTCCGGCCAGCAACTGCAATGCGCCGGCCAGCAGCAGGATCGGCCCGAGCATGGCCATGCCATGGGCGCGCACCAGTTCGAAGACGAGCACCGCAAGGCCCGCCGCCGGGCCGCTGACCTGTAGCGGGGAGCCGGCGAGGAAGCCGACCACCAGGCCGCCGATGATGCCGGTGACCAGGCCCTTGGCCGGCGGCATGCCCGAGGCGATGGCGATGCCCATGCACAGCGGCAGGGCGACGAGAAACACCACCACCGACGCGAGCAGGTCGCGCGGCAGCACGTGGCGCAGCTGGGAAAAAGCGGATGGAACAGAGTGGGAGGCCGACATGGCGCTGTTCTCCTTCGAGCATTTTTCGGGCGCGCGAATGCCCACGACGCTGGTCTCGACCGCATCGACACGCGCAATTCAAGGGATGGCGAACGCGGTGGGGCGTACGCCTCAGGCAGGGATCAAGTGAGGAACGGAGCGCGGCGTTTGTTCTGGCGGGCCGCCGCGCCCCGGATTACTGCTACGGGCGGCTTACTGCGGGGAGTAACGAGCGCGGGGCGTCGCGCTGGGCGTCGGGCCTTCGCCGTCGAGGGCGCGGAAGCGGCCTTCCTGGGCGTCGTAGGCCTTGATGGCGCTGGTCTCGATGTCATACACCCAGCCGTGGATGAACAGCTGGCCGGAAGCCAGGCGCGCAGCCACCGACGGGTGGGTCTTCAGGTGGTCCAGCTGGGCCACGACGTTTTCCTCGGTGAGCACGCCCAGGTGTTCCTGGGTGGCGCAACCGCAGGTCTGGGCCACCACGGTGCGGGCCACTTCGGCGTGGCGCAGCCAGGCTTTTACCGTCGGCATGCCTTCCAGGGTCTGCGGTGCCAGCACCGCCTTCATGGCGCCGCAGTCGGAGTGGCCGCAGACGATGATGTGCTGCACGCCCAGCGCCATGACGGCGAACTCGATGGCGGTGGATACGCCGCCGTTCATCTGGCCATAGGGCGGCACCACGTTGCCGACGTTGCGGGTCACGAACAGGTCGCCCGGCGAGCTCTGGGTAATCAGCTCGGGAACGATGCGCGAGTCGGCGCAGGTAATGAACATGGCGCGCGGGTTCTGCGCGTGGGCCAGCTTCTTGAACAGCTCTTCCTGTTGCGGGAAGACCTCATGGCGGAACTGGCGGAAGCCCTCGACGATATGGCGCAGCGCCTCGTCAGCGGACTCGTGGGCGTGATCCTCACCGTGCGTTTTGTCGTTCATGTATCAGCCTCGAAGAATGACGAAGAATTTTCCCACGTCAGCCGACGCTCTCCCCAGGGAGAAAAGGCACAGGCGTGGGAAAAAATCTGTCGTGACCGGTTAGTCACTTTGTGTTCAAACCCTAGCCAACGAAGATTAAACCAAAATTAAAAAACCGCTCTGGAATGAGCTTTTGCACGATGTTTCACCGATATTCCACGATGATATCGGCAAGCTATCATGGCAAAGCGATGTTGCGATGATGCTATCCCACGGGTCGAAATATCATACAAGACAGCCGCGTGAAGGCTGTCAGAACAGGCTCATCTGACTGCGCGGTGGCGCGAAGGCCGTGCAGTCCAGGCCGAAATCGCCGCGCCGGTTCAGGCCCAGGCGGCGCAACGCGACCTCGAAGCGCTTGGCCAGCAGCTCGGCGAACGGGCCCTCGCCGCGGAAGCGGTGGCCGAAGCGGCTGTCGTAGATTTCCCCGCCGCGCACCTGGCGGATCAGGCTCATCACATGGCTCGCCCGTTGCGGGTAGTGCGCCGCCAGCCATTCCTCGAACAACGGCCCGACCTCCCGCGGCAGGCGCAGCATCATGTAGTTGGCGCTCTGCGCCCCGGCATCGTGGGCGGCCTCGAGCAGCGCTTCCAGCTCTCGGTCGTTGACCATCGGGATCATCGGCGAGCACAGCACGCCCACCGGGATGCCGTGTTCGCGCATCACGCGAATCGCCCGCAAGCGTGCGGACGGTGCGGCGGCGCGGGGTTCCAGGATGCGTTTCAACTCGTCGTCCAGGGTGGTCAGGCTGATCATCACCGCCACCAGCCGGTGCTGCGCCAGTTCGGCCAGCAGGTCCAGGTCACGCAGGATCAGCGAACCCTTGGTGACGATGGTCACCGGGTGGCGGAAGCGCAGCAGTACTTCGAGTATCTGCCGGGTCAGCCGTTGCTGGCGCTCGATGGGCTGGTAGGGGTCGGTATTGGCCCCCAGGTTGATCGGCGCACAGACGTAGCCCTTGCGGCTCAACTCCTCTTCGAGCACCTCGGCGGCGTTGGTCTTGGCGATCAGCTTCGTCTCGAAATCCAGCCCTGGCGACAGGTCCCAGTAGGCATGGCTGGGCCGCGCATAGCAGTAGATGCAGCCATGCTCGCAGCCCCGATAGGGGTTGATGGAGCGGTCGAAAGGCAGGTCCGGCGACTGGTTGCGCGAGATCACCGTCTTCGCCCGCTCCGTGCGGATTTCGGTCACCTGGGGCTTGGGTACCTCGTCGTACCAGTCGTTATCCACAGGCACCGAGGTGGTCGGCGCGAAGCGGTTGTGCGGATTGCTGGCGGTGCCCCGGCCGCGGGGTGGAAGGGACGTGCTCATGTGGGAAGACTCTGAAGAAATACTGTATATGAATACAGTAATCCACGGAGTTTTCCACAGCCAGCACTAACTGCTCGGCGGTGTGATTCGCCACCGTCTGTAGGAGCGAGCTTGCTCGCGAACAGTGCCAGCCGGCAGCTCCCGCGCGGGTCGGTTCGCGAGCAAGCTCGCTCCTACAGGGTGGACCTACAGCAGCCGGGTGAACAGCCAGTACAGCCCTGCCGCCAGACCGATGGCTGCCGGCAGGGTCAGCACCCAGGCCAGCAGCATGTTGCGGATGGTCGGCCATTGCAGGCCGCTGCCGTTGGCGGCCATGGTGCCGGCCACGCCGGAGGAGAGCACCTGGGTCGTCGAGACCGGCAGGCCGAAGCCATCCGCCGCGCCGATGGTGAGCATGGCCACCAGTTGCGCCGAGGCGCCCTGTGCATAGGTCAGCGGCGTCTTGCCGATGCCCTCGCCCACCGTGGTGACGATGCGCCGCCAGCCCACCAGCGTGCCCAGGCCCAGCGCCAGCGCCACGGCGACCTTCACCCACACCGGGATGAAACGGATGGTGCGGTCGGCTTCCGCCCGCAGCGCCTGCAGGCTGCTCCAGGTTTCCAGCTCGAAGCGCTGGCCGCTGCGGTCCAGCAGGCGGATGGTTTCCAGGCTCAGGTAGAGGTCGTTGCGCAGGTCCTTCACGTCCTCGCCGGGCACCTTGTCCAGCTGCCCGTAGCGTGCCAGGCGTACACCGACATCGCCGATCACCCGGCCCAGCGATGGCAGCAGGTCCGGCCGCACTACCTCGTCGTCCTGGTAGCTCAGCAGCGCCGCGCGCGGGTCCGCGGCGGGGCTGCCGCCGCTGCGCTGCAGTTGCGCCTGGGCGGCATGGGTGAGGGCCAGCAACTGGCGGGTCTGTTCCGGCGAGTGCGCGCGATCCACCGCGAACGCCAGGGGAACGGTGGCGATCAGGATCAGCATGATCAGGCCGATGCCCTTCTGCCCATCGTTGGAGCCGTGGGCAAAGGACACGCCGGTACAGGTCAGGATGAGGATCGCGCGAATCCACCGGGGCGGCGGCGTGCGGCCCTTCGGCGCGTGGAACAGCGCGCGGTTGCGGATGCTCGCGCTGGCGACCCGCAACAGCACGAAGGCGGCGAAGAAGCCCACCACCGGTGAGAGGAACAGCGCATAGCCCACCGTCAACAGTTGCGACCAGGCGTTGCCGGACAGCCCGATGTGCCCGGCCATGGCGCCGTGGGCCAAGCCGATGCCGACGATGGAGCCGATCAGCGTGTGCGAGGAGGACACCGGCAAGCCCAGCCACCAGGTGCCGAGGTTCCACAGGATCGAGGCGATCAGCAGGGCGAAGATCATCGCCAGGCCCGCGCTGCTGTCCACCTTGAGCAGCAGGTCCAGCGGCAGCAGCGAGACAATGGCGAAGGCCACCGCGCCGCTGGAAAAGAGCACGCCGAGGAAATTCCACACCCCCGACCAGGCCACGGCAAAACGCGGCGGCAGGGCGTTGGTGTAGATCACCGTGGCCACCGCATTGGCGGTGTCGTGGAAGCCGTTGATGAACTCGAAGCCCAGGGCGATCAGCAGCGTGACCCCCAGTACCAGCATCGGCCAGCCCGGCTCCAGATGCGTGCCGCTGGCGCGGATGTCGTGTCCCAGCGCCGTGAAGGTGAACACCAGCGCAGCGGCCAGCAGCACGAAGAAGGTCAGTCGCCCCTTGAAGCCGTGGGTCTCGCGCAGCACGGGGCTGATGGGGAACTGCGTCAGGCGCGAGGCGCGCATCACCTCGAGCATGCCAAAGCGGTCAAGCACAGGAGGGCTTCCTTGGGGTCAATGGCGGCATCGGGCGGATTCCTTGCGGCGATGCCCTACAGACTAGCCGGCCATGGAGATCATGGGTTCATCGGGCGAGTGGGGGCAGGGACGAGTCCTGCCGATGGGCAGTGGCCTCCCTTGCGCGCAGTTTCGGAACTCGCGGCTCGGCGCCGTACCAGCTTCGATGGCTCAGCGCCGATCCTGCGCTGCGCTATACACCTCGCCACGCTCGCGTTTGCCAACCGCAACGACGGCAATCACCACGCGCTTTTCCTCGACGCGGTAGACCAGCCGATAGCCTGCCGAGCGCAGCTTGATCTTGTAGTGGTCCGCCAGCCCATGCAGGGCGTCGGCCGGTACGCGAGGTTCTTCCAGGCGGTCGGCGAGTTTGCGTTTGAATTGCTCCCGCACCGTATGGCCCAGCTTGCGCCACTCCTTCAGTGCGGCGGGGAGAAATTCCAGCTCATAGGTCATCGAGCGATACCGGGATGCCTTTTTCTCCCAGTCGCGAGCGGGCGATTTCCGCCAGCTCCAGGTCTTCCAGGCGCTCCAGGATCGACTCGAACAGCTCCGCCGGCACCATGTAGCCCATCACCTTGTTGTGGTTGAGCACCGCCACCGGCTCGCCACCGGATTCGGCCAGCACGGCGGAGGGATTCTTCTTCAGTTCCGAGACGCTGACGGCCGTACTGGCAAGTAAATTCTGCATGAAAAAAGCTCCAAATAATGTCCGGAATTCTGGTCATTACAGGGGCGGCCGGCAAGAGCGAATCGGCGGAAACAGAAATGCCCCGGCAAGCCGGGGCATTTTCCGTGCGTCACGCGGGCGTTATTCCTGCGGCTTCTTCAGCTTCGGATTGGGGAAGAACTGCACCCCCTGCACCTTCGGGTCCTTGGGCTTGTCCAGGGCGCTGGTGTTGACGCGGGTGGACAGCTCCTTGGGCACCGACTGGCCCTGGGCGTTGAGCGTGTCGGCGTAGCCGCAGGCGACGCATTCGCGGTGCGGTACGCCGTCGACGTCCCACATCACGATCTTGTCCTGCTCGCTGCACGCCGGGCAGACGGCCCCGGCGATGAAGCGCTTCTTCACCTCGCTCATCAGGCGGCCTCCTCGGTCAGGCCCGAGTGGCGCAGCAGGGCGTCGATGGACGGCTCGCGGCCACGGAAGGCCACGAACAGCGCCATCGGTTCCTGGGAGCCGCCCTTGGCCAGGATCGCCTCGCGGAAGGCCGCGCCGGTCGCCGGGTTGAGCACGCCTTCTTCCTCGAAGCGGGAGAACGCGTCGGCGGACAGCACCTCGGCCCACTTGTAGCTGTAGTAACCGGCCGCGTAGCCGCCGGCGAAGATGTGCGCGAAGCTGTTGGCGAAGCGGTTGTACGCCGGCGGGCGCATCACCGCGACTTCATCGCGGATCGCCTCGATCACGTCGAGCACGCTGCGGCCGTCGCCGTGGGTGGCGTGCAGCTCGAAGTCGAACAGCGAGAATTCCAGCTGGCGGACCATCATCAGCCCGGACTGGAAGTTCTTCGCGGCGAGCATCTTCTCCAGCAGGTCCTGGGGCAGCGGCGCGCCGGTCTCATAGTGGCCGGAGATCAGCGCCAGGCCCTCGGGCTCCCAGCACCAGTTCTCCATGAACTGGCTCGGCAGTTCCACCGCGTCCCAGGCCACGCCGTTGATGCCCGAGGCGCCGGCGTGCTCGACGCGGGTCAGCAGGTGGTGCAGGCCGTGGCCGAATTCGTGGAACAGCGTGGTGACTTCATCGTGGGTCAGCAGCGCCGGCTTGCCGTTCACCGCCGGGGTGAAGTTGCACACCAGGTACGCCACCGGCGATTGCAGCTCGCCACCGGCGGTGCGGCGACGGTCGCGGGCGCCGTCCATCCACGCGCCGCCGCGCTTGTTGGCGCGGGCGTAGAGGTCGAAGTAGAAGCGGCCGACGTGCTGGCCGTTTTCCTCGATCTCGAACAGGCGCACGTCCGGGTGCCAGCGCTCGAAGTCGCTCAGCTCGCGGATGTGGATGCCGTAGAGCTTCTGCACGATGGCGAACAGGCCGGAGAGCACCTTGTCGATCGGGAAGTATTCGCGCAGGGCTTCCTGGGAGACGCTGTAGCGCGCTTCGCGCAGCTTCTCGCCGAAGTAGCTGGCGTCCCAGCTGGACAGGTTCGGGCAACCCTGCTCGGCCGCGTAGGCCTTGAGCTGCGCAAGGTCCTGGGCGGCGAAGGGCTTGCTGCGCACGGCCAGGTCGCGCAGGAAGTGCAGGACCTGCTCGGGGGTCTCGGCCATCTTGGTGGCCAGGGACAGCTCGGCGAAGTTGGCAAAGCCCAGCAGGCGCGACAGTTCCTGGCGCAGGTCGAGGATTTCCTGCATCACCGGGCCGTTGTCGTTCTGCCCGGCGTTCGGGCCCTGGTCGGAAGCGCGGGTGCAGTACGCGGCGTAGACCTCTTCGCGCAAGTCGCGGTCTTCGGCATAGGTCATCACCGCGTAGTAGCTGGGGAATTCCAGGGTGATCAGCCAGCCGTCCAGCTCCTTGGCCTGGGCGGCCTGCTGCATCTGCGCCTTGGCCGATTCGGTGAGGCCGGCCAGCGCCGCTTCGTCGGTGATGTGCTTGGTCCAGGCCTGGGTGGCGTCCAGCAACTGGTTGGAGAAGCGGCTGCCCAGCTCGGACAGGCGCGTCTGGATCTCGGCGTAGCGCTGCTGCTGCTCGGCCGGCAGGTCGATACCCGACAGGCGGAAGTCGCGCAGGGCGTGTTCGAGGATGGTCTTCTGCGCCACGTCGAAGTCCTTCGACTCGGGGCTTCCGGCCAGCGCCTCGTAGGCCTTGAACAGCTCGCGGTTCTGGCCCAGTTCGGTCCAGTAGGCGGACAGCAGCGGCAGGCAGCCTTCGTAGGCCTCGCGCAGCTCGGCGCTGTTGCACACCGCGTTGAGGTGGCTGACCGGGCTCCAGGCCTTGCCCAGGCGGTCATGCAGTTCGTCCATGCTCAGCACCAGGCCGGCCCAGGTCGGGGTGCCGTTCTGCTGGGCGAGGATGCGCGCGATGGCGGCGCGGTTGTCGGCGAGGATCTGCTCGATGGCCGGCTTCACGTGCTCGGGGCGAATGGAGGAGAAGGGCGGCAGGTCGTAGCTCTGCAGAAGGGGATTCGCGCTCACGGTGGCACCTTGGCTGAAGAAACACCCGGCCATCTTAAATACAATCGGCGTCAACCGCAGCTTGAGGACGACTATCGTGACGATTCGAACCTATCAGGGCAAAACGCCATCCCTCGGCGAGCGCGTTTTCGTCGACGCCAGCGCCGTGGTCATCGGCGACGTGGAGATCGGCGCGGACAGCTCGGTGTGGCCGCTGGTGGTGATCCGCGGCGACATGCACCGCATCCGCATCGGTGCGCGCACCAGCGTGCAGGACGGCAGCGTGCTGCACATCACCCACGCCGGCCCCTTCAACCCGGACGGCTTCCCGCTGACCATCGGCGACGAGGTGACCATCGGCCACAAGGTGCTGCTGCACGGCTGCACTATCGGCAGCCGCATCCTGGTGGGCATGGGCTCCATCGTCATGGATGGCGCGGTGATCGAGGACGAGGTGATCCTCGGCGCCGGCAGCCTGGTGCCGCCGGGCAAGACGCTGGAGAGCGGCTTCCTCTATGTCGGCAGCCCGGTGAAGAAGGCCCGGCCGCTGACCGACAAGGAGCGCGCGTTCTTCAGCTATACCGCGGGGAACTACGTGAAGCTGAAGGACCAGCACCTCGCCGAGGGTTACGCGGGCTGAGTAAGTCCGCCTTTTCGGGCGGTTCGCGAGCAAGCTCGCTCCTACGAAAGCGGGCATATCCCTGTAGGAGCGAGCTTGCTCGCGAACCATCACCTCCACCGATGCCCGATGGCGGATAACGCTAGAGGCGTTATGCGCCCTACATCGAGGCCGGCCCGCCAGACGGCCTGCCGTGCCGAACCCCGCGCCCTATACTGAGCCGAGGTGACCGGACGCCAGCGCGTGCCCGGCCGGGTTCAGCAGCGGGCGGCCCGCCACAGCGGCGCCGCCGAGCCGGCGAGCGGCCATGAACAGTCTGTGCTCTCCCAGCGCCACCGCTTCGCCCTGGCGGCGTGGTGGTGTCATTGCCCTGCTCCTGTTGGCGCTGGGCGGCTGCGCCCATCACCCGGCCCAGCCCGCCGCCCCCCTCACCGAAGCCACCTGGCACCAGGTCGACGCCGATATCGGCGCCGCGTCGCTGGCCGCCACCTCCCAGGCCCGCGCCTACGCCGAAGAGGCCATGCAGCAGTGGATGGACCTCGTCTACCAGCGCACCGACGAGAAATTCATCCCCTGGTTCTCCAGCTACTGGACCCAGGAATGGCTGAGCATGAAGGTCGCCTGGTACAAGATGGGCGCCCATGGCGATCTCGATCCCACGGTCGACAAGCTGGCTGCCTACCTGCAGGAGCAATACCGCAAGCAGGTGCTGGTTCCGGTGGCCAAACAGGTCGACCCAGACGCGGTGATGGAAAAGGCCACGCGACACTACATCGAGTTGCTGAGCGTGGCGGTGAAGGAAATCCCCCAGCGCCGCGGCATCCCGCAGAAGGCCTTCGACGAACACCTGATGGGCATCCCGGCGATTGCCCTGGGCCCGCCCGCCAGCCGCGATGCGTCGCTCTACGACGTGGTGTACGCCAGGGACATCGGCAAGCTGCCGGCCTTCGCCGCGCTGATGCAGGACATCCGCACGGCGGCGGGCAAGGCGGGCGCCGGCACCAAGGTCAGCGGCGTGTCACCGGTGGCGCAGCGCACCAGCGCCAAGCTCGTCCATGAGTTGCGCAACCGCAGCATCGCCGGCGTGGTGGCGAGCGCGGCGGGCAAGGTCGCCGGCTCGGTGATCTCGGTGGCCTTCACCCTGTTCAGCATGGCCGGCAACGACCACGAGCGGCCCGAGGTGGAAACCCAGCTGCGCAAGGAGATCAACGCCGCCTTCGATGAACAGTGGCTGGCGCTGATGCGTGATCCCGAAGGTGGGGTCATGGCCGGCGTCGACCACCTCGGCGCCCGCGTGCAGCAGAGCCTCACCGGCCGCCTGGCGCAACCGCAGGACGAACCCGAGGAGGACACTGAGGTGCGCACCTTTGGCGCCGGCGAGGCCGAGCCGGTCAGCGCCAGCGGCGGGTTCCGCGTGCTCCGGCAGGGGCAGGGCTCGGCGCCCTGAGCCGGTCATTCGGCGACTCGTGTTTCGCGCCCGCTGCCGGGGGGCGTATCCTTCCCGCCCGACTTTCGCGGCCGGACGCTGATCCCATGCACTACCAGAACATCCTCTTCGACCTCGACGGCACCCTCACCGACCCACGCGAGGGCATCACCCGTTCGATCCAGTACGCCCTTGCCCAGCTGGGTATCGACGAACCCGACCTGCGCCAGCTCGAACACTTCATCGGCCCGCCGCTGCTGCAGTGCTTCATGAGCACCTACGACTTCGACGAGGCGCGCGCCTGGGAAGCGGTGAACCACTACCGCGTGCGCTTCAAGGACACCGGCTTGTACGAGAACAAGGTGTTCGACGGGGTTGCCGAGCTGCTGCATTTACTCGGCGACCAGGGTCGCACGCTGTACATCTGCACCAGCAAGCCGACGGTATTCGCGGCGGAAATTGCCCGCCACTTCGACTTCGCCCGGCACTTCAAGGTGATCTACGGCAGCGAGCTGGATGGCACGCGCACCAACAAGGTCGAGCTAATCGAACACCTGCTGGGCATCGAACAGCTCGATCCTGCGCAGACGCTGATGATCGGCGACCGCAAGCACGACCTGATCGGCGCGCACCGCAATGGCTTGTCCGCGGCGGGTGTCGGCTATGGCTTCGGCAGCCGCGACGAGCTGATGGCGGAACGCCCGGCGCACTACTTCGCGAGCCTGGACGAGCTGCGCGCGGCGTTTGCCTGACGCTCATTGCTTCCCTGTAGGAGCGGGCCATGCCCGCGAACTCCCCGCGAAGCGGGGTATAGCTCAGCGAGGATCAGGTCGGCTTCTGCGCGCCGCGTGCCCTCACCCCAGCCCTCTCCCAGAGGGAGAGGGAGCCGATTGTGCCGGCTTCGGCGGTTTCATCCTGCATGAGTCCCCTCTCCCCCAGGAGCGGGGCGCGCAGCCAGGGTTAGGATGAGGGGCTCTTGATCTTGTAGGAGCGGATTCATCCGCGAACCGGCCGACAGGCCGGTGCCCGTTGGATGGCAATCGCGGACAAGGTCCGCTCCTACGCAGCGGGGCAAACCGCGCGGTGAATCAGCCGCGCAACCACTCCGCCAGCCGCCCCAGCATGTCATCGCACCGGGCCAACTGCTCCAGGCTGACGAACTCGTCCGGCTTGTGGCCCTGATCCATGCTGCCCGGACCGCAGACCACGGTGGGAATGCCAGCCTGGTGGAACAGCCCGCCCTCGGTGCCATAGGCGACGGTGGTGAAATCCCGCGAACCGGTGAGCTGCGCGATCAGCTCGGCCGCCTGGGTGTGCTGGTCGGTGACCAGTGCCGGGTAGGCGGAAATCTCGCTGAAGCGGATATCCGTCTCGGCCTTCACCGCACGCATTTTTGGCAGCAGCTCGGCTTCGGCGAAGGCGCGCAGGTCCTCGGCGACCTGTTGCGGGTCGTCGCTGGGCAGCGCGCGCACCTCGAAATCGAACTGGCATTCGGCGGGCACGATGTTCAGTGCGCGGCCGCCGCTGATCACGCCGGTCTGCACGGTGGAGTAGGGCGGGTCGAAGCGCGGGTCATGGCGCTCGGGAGCGGCCAGGCGGGTGCCGATCTCGCCGAGGCGGCCGATCAGCTTCGCCGCGTATTCGATGGCGTTCACCCCCTGCGGCGCATAGGCCGAGTGGCACGGCGCGCCGTGCACCTGGCAGCGCATGGCGAGCTTGCCCTTGTGGCCAAGCACCGGCTTGAGCTCGGTGGGCTCGCCGATGATGCACAGGATCGGCTTGTGCTCGCGGTGCTCCAGCGCGGCGAGTAGCGAACGCACGCCCAGGCAGCCGACTTCCTCGTCGTAGGAGAAGGCTAGGTGCACCGGCAGGCGCAGCGGCCGGGCGAGGAACGCCGGCACCGCCGCCAGCACGCAGGCGATGTAGCCCTTCATGTCCGCCGTGCCACGGCCGTAGAGGCGGCCGTCGCGTTCGGTCAGTTCGAACGGCGGCACCGTCCACGGCTGGCCGTCGGTGGGCACCACGTCGGTGTGGCCGGACAGGCACACGCCGCCGCGATCCTGCGGGCCGAGCGTGGCGTAGAGATTGGCCTTGCCGCCCTCGGCATCGTGGAACAGCTCGCAGGCGACGCCGAAGCCTGCGAGGTAGTCGCGGATGTAGTGGATCAGCGCCAGGTTGGAGTGGCGGCTGACGGTGTCGAAGGCGATCAGGTCGGCGAGGATGTCACGGCTGGTGGGCATGGTTGGGTCCTGCGTTTTTGCTCTTTGTAGGAGCGAGCTTGCTCGCGAACAAACCCCGCTGCAGGGCCGGGGTTCGCGAGCAAGCTCGCTCCTACAGGTACGTGGTCTTACTCGTCCCCCGGCACACCGTAGCTCGGCGCCTTGGTCGGGTCGAGGGCGCGAACCAGGTAGTCCTCCAGTTGCGGCTTGTAGGCCACCCAGAGTTTTTCCAGCTCATCGATGGGCGCTTCGTCCGCCCAGTCCACGCGCAGGTCGACGATCGGCCAGACCAGGTCACCGACCACCTTCAGCGCCGCCGAATGCACCGGACCGGCTTCGCCACCGGCGGCCATCGCCGCCTGCATCGCCGCCAGCAGGCGTTCGGCTAGGCATCCGTTGGCGCTCTCGAAGGCCTGGGTCATGGCTTCGATTACCGCGGTGGAGGAGAGCAGGTTGCCGGCCGCCACGCAGTTCTCACCCGCCACGGCGTTGTGCACGCCTAGCGCTTCGCTGCCGGTGAACAGCGCGACCTTGCCGTGCTGGTCGATCACCGTCACCTGGCGGTACTGGCTGTAGCCGTTGCTGGAGAGCGCCTGGTCCAGCGCCGCGCCCGGCTCCAGGCCGGCTTCGAGCCGGTCGAGGATCTGCGGGCCAAGGGCCGGCAGGGTGATGTTCTGCGTGGCCACCGCGCCGACGCCGGCGCGTACCCACGGGCAGCGGGCGCCCACGGCGATGCTCGAGGAACTGATGGCGATACCCAGCTGGCCGGTTTCGGCGCAGCGGCCGACGATGGAGAAGGTCATGGTGGCTCCTTGCTTGTTCTGGTAGCTAAAACGACAAAGGGCGATGCGGAAAATCCGCATCGCCTGCACGCTTGAAAGCGTTACGAGCGACGGCCAGGCAAGGCGGGGTCGGGCGAGAAAAGCGGAGTTTGCTGTAGCAAATGAGCATTTTCTCGACCGGCCCCAACGCAGCATGGCCTAGCGCAGTAGCTTTCAGTCCGGAATGACCGCGATGACGTCGATTTCCATCAACCACTGCGGCTGGCCGAGGGCCGAGACCACCAGGCCGGTGGAGATCGGGAACACGCCCTTCAGCCACTTGCCCACTTCCTGGTACACCGGCTCGCGGTAGCGCGGGTCGATCAGGTAGGTGGTGGTCTTGACGATGTGCGACAGGTCGCTGCCGGCTTCTTCCAGCAGTTGCTTGACGTTTTTCATCGCCTGTTCGGCCTGGGCACGCGGGTCACCGAGGCCCACCAGGTTGCCTTCGAAGTCGGTGCCGACCTGGCCGCGCACGTACACGGTGTTGCCGGCGCGCACGGCCTGGCAGAGGTCGTTGTCCAGGGACTGGTTCGGGTAGGTGTCCTTGGTGTTGAACATGCGGATGCGAGTGTGGGTAGGCATCTCTTACTCCCAGGAAGCGGCTTTCTGAACGGAGGCTTCGCGCTGCGAAGCGTCCTGGTATTCGACATAACGGCGTTGGGTGGCGATGTGCCCGGCCACGTGCTTGGCGTCGTGCCACACGCCCCAGATGAACGAGGAGCCACGGCGCGACAGCCACGGCAGGCCGACGAAGTACACGCCCGGCTCGCGGGAGACGCCGCGCTGGTGCTTGGGCTTGCCCTTGTCGTCGAAGGCGTCCACCTGCAGCCAGTTGAAGTCCACGGCGTAGCCGGTGGCCCAGATGATCGAGGTGATGCCGGCCTCGGCGAGGTCCAGCTGGCGGATCGGGTGACGGATGCACTCGGCGTCCGGGTAGACCTTGCGGGCCTCCGGCTCCAGCGGCAGGTCCAGGCCGTTGCGCTCGATGTAGGCGTCGGCGGCGTCCAGCAGGCCGAGGTAGTTGTCGTCGCCGGCCTTCAGGTTGGCCACCAGGTCGTCCTGGAAGGTCACCTTGCCGCCTTCGAAGGACTGGGTCAGGCCGGTCAGGGTGATGCCCTCGTTGGCCAGGCGGCGGAAGTCGATGGTCTCGCCGCCACGGGCACCGCTCACGGCGATGGTCACGTGCTCGCGGCCCGGCTGCACTTCCTCGGCGTCCCACAGGCCGAGCACGCCCAGCCACCAGACGAAGTCGCGGTTGCGGTAGGAGCGCGGCGGACGGTCATGGGCGCCCACGGAGAGGTAGGTCTTCTTGCCGGCGCGGTTCAGCTCGTCGGCGATCTGCACGCCGGAGGAGCCGGCACCGATCACCAGCACCGCACCCTCGGGCAGTTGCTGCGGGTTGAAGTACTTGGCCGAGTGGATCTGGTACAGGCCTTCGTCCTTCGGCGCGATGGCCGGGATCACCGGGCGCTGGAACGGGCCGGTGGCGGAGACGATGCGCAGGGCCTGCAGCGTGCCCTCGGAGGTTTCCACACTGAAGCCGGGGCGGCCTTCGTTGCGGGTGACCTTCTTCACTTCCACGCCGGTGCGGATCGGCGCGTTGAACTGCTTGGCGTAGGCGACGAAATAATCGGCGACCTGCTCCTTGTGCGGGAAGTCGTCCGGGCCGACGGGGAATTCCATGTTCGGGAATCGGTCATGCCAGGCCGGGCCGTTGGCGACCAGCGAGTCCCAGCGGCCGGTGCGCCAGGCTTCGGCGATGCGGCTTTTTTCCAGCACGAGGTGCGGCACGCCCTGCAGGGTCAGGTGCTCGCTCATGGCCACGCCGGCTTGTCCGGCGCCAACGACCAGCGTGTCGATTTCCAGGTTATCAAGCGACTTCTTGCCGAAGGCGCCTGGATTCAGGTCGGTCATGGCTTGCTTCCTCAGACTCTGATCACGTTTGTTCTTGTTGCGGCTAGCGATGAGGTGTTGGCCGCATTCTGTTCAGAGGCTGGGAATAGCGAAATTATGTTTTTTGTAGTCGCAGGCTAGGGAAAAGCTGCACCCACGCAGACCCCGCGGCCCGCGGGCTGCAGAGGTGGGGGTATAGGATTTTTGGTGGCTGGGGCGACAAATTGGATAGGCTGGATGTGGCTTGTGCGGGTTTTCGTAGGACCGAAGGGGACGCCGGGTCCTTGCTCGCGAACAGGGCCCGCTGCGAGGCTGGTTCGCGAGCAAGCTCGCTCCTACAGTCGGAGGCCAGGCCTGAGCGTAGGAGCGGACTCTGTCCGCGATGGCATCCGGCGCGATGCGAACCGATCGCGGACAGAGTCCGCTCCCACAAGAGCTTCGCCTCAGCGGCTTTCCGCCACCGCCTCGATGAACCGCTCCAGCACCAGGTTCGGCCGGCGCCCCTTGCGGGTCACCACGGTCAGCGGGATGTCGTAGTAGAAGCGCTCCGGCCGCAGCGCGCGCAGGCGCCCCTGGGCGACCCAGTCGGCGGCGTAGTGGTCGGGCAGATAGCCGATGTAGCTGCCGGTAAGGATCAGGAAGGCCATGCCCTCGCGGTCGGAGGCCGTGGCGCTGCCGCGCAGCTCCTGGTGCCGCTCCTGCGCCTCGGCGGGGATGCGGTAGCTCGGCGCCACCGCGTCGCAGGCGTGGATTTCCTCCACCGTGATGCTCGCGTCGTCGCGCTCGAACAGCGGGTGCTCCCGGCTGCAGAACAGCAGCGAGCGCTCCTCGTAAAGGGCGGAATACTCCAGCCCCGACAGCGGGCTGATGAGCGGTACCACCCCCACGTGCAGGCGGCCGTCGAGCACACCCAGCTCGATCTCGTTGGGCGTGGTCATGCCGATGTTGATCCGCACGCCCGGCCCGCTGGCCTTCAGCGCCCGCAAGGCATGGGTGATGCGCATCTGCGGCAGAGTCACCAGGTTGTTGATGATGCCGATGTTCAGCTCGCCGCGCAGGTGCTGGTGCAGTTCGTTGACCTCGGCGCGGAAACCCTCCAGCGCCGCCAGCAGGGACTGGGTCGCGCGGTACACCTCGCGGCCCTCGTCGGTCAGCGCGAAGCCCGCCCGGCCGCGCTGGCACAGGCGCATCCCCAGGCGCTTCTCCAGGTCGCCCATGTGCAGGCTGATGGCCGAGCGGCTGATGCCCAGCGTGCTTTCCGCAGCCGAGAAACTGCCGCATTCGACGATGGTCTTGAAGATGCGCAGCAGGCGGATCTCGAAGTCGCTGACCTGGCCCAGGGAAGGCGCGCGTTGTTTCGCCATCTTAGTTTTACCAATCCGAAACTGAACGTAAGAAGAATAAGCTTTAACTCACGTTTAGTCAGGCCCAATCTACGAGCATCGCACCAGGCATCCTGCGGCCTGCGCGCCCAACAAGACTGTTGTCGAGGACATGCTCCATGAACCAGCACGTGAACGTCACCCCGTCGGTGGCCAGCGAACTGAACCTGAAGGCCCACTGGATGCCCTTCAGCGCCAACCGCAACTTCCACAAGGATCCGCGCATCATCGTCGCCGCCGAAGGCAGCTGGCTGGTGGACGACAAGGGCCGCAAGATCTACGACAGCCTGTCGGGCCTGTGGACCTGCGGCGCCGGTCACTCGCGCAAGGAAATCGCCGACGCGGTCGCCAAGCAGCTGACCACCCTCGACTACTCCCCGGCCTTCCAGTACGGCCACCCGCTGTCCTTCAAGCTCGCCGAGAAGATCACCCAGCTGACCCCGGCCGGCCTGGACCATGTGTTCTTCGCTGGCTCGGGCTCCGAGTGCGCCGACACCTCCATCAAGATGGCCCGCGCCTACTGGCGCCTCAAAGGCCAGGCGCAGAAGACCAAGCTGATCGGCCGCGCCCGTGGCTACCACGGCGTGAACGTCGCCGGCACCGCCCTGGGCGGCATTGGCGGCAACCGCAAGATGTTCGGCCAGCTGATGGACGTCGACCACCTGCCGCACACCCTGCAGCCGGGCCTGGCGTTCACCAAGGGCATGGCCGAGACCGGCGGCGTGGAGCTTGCCAACGAACTGCTGAAGCTGATCGAGCTGCATGATGCGTCCAACATCGCCGCGGTCATCGTCGAGCCGATGTCCGGTTCCGCCGGCGTGCTGGTGCCGCCCAAGGGCTACCTGCAGCGCCTGCGCGAAATCTGCGACCAGCACAACATCCTGCTGATCTTCGACGAAGTGATCACCGCCTTCGGCCGCATGGGCAAGCCCACCGGCGCCGAGTTCTTCGGTGTGAAGCCGGACATCATGAACGTCGCCAAGCAGGTCACCAACGGCGCCATCCCCATGGGCGCGGTGATCGCCAGCAGCGAGATCTACAACACCTTCATGGGCCAGAACCTGCCGGAATACGCCGTCGAGTTCGGCCATGGCTACACCTACTCCGCGCACCCGGTCGCCTGCGCCGCCGGTCTTGCCGCGCTGGACCTGCTGGAGAAGGAAAACCTCATCCAGCAGTCCCTGGAGCTGGCGCCGCACTTCGAGAAGGCCCTGCACGGCCTGAAGGGCGCGAAGAACGTCGTCGACATCCGCAACTGCGGCCTGGCCGGCGCGATCCAGATCGCCGCCCGCGACGGCGACGTCATCGTGCGTCCGTTCGAAGCCAGCATGAAGCTGTGGAAAGAAGGCTTCTACGTGCGCTTCGGCGGCGACACCCTGCAATTCGGCCCGACCTTCAACGCCAAGCCCGAAGACCTGGACCGCCTGTTCAGCGCCGTGGGCGAAGCCCTCAACGGGGTCGCGTAAGTGAGCGAGCGTCCGAAGGCCGTCCCGACGGTACAGATCGACAACGACAAGGTCCTGGTCACCGAGTGGCGCTTCGCCCCCGGCGCCGAGACCGGCTGGCACCGCCACGGCATGGAATACGTCGTGGTGCCGGTGACCGGCGGCGAACTGCTGCTGGAAACCCCCGAGGGCGAGCGGCGCGCGCCGCTGGTCCTGGGCCAGAGCTACACCCGTCAGATCGGTACCGAGCACAACGTGATCAACCCGTGCGATCACGAAGTGGCGTTCATCGAGATCGAGCTCAAGGACGGTAAACCGCACAGCCACTGAGCGCGCGGGCACGCGAGAAGGCATGCCGGGACGAGTCACCTTAGAGTGGCTGCCGGCGGGCCCCGCCGCCCACGCCTCACACCGAACAATCCCCTTTCCCGTCAGGGAGAGGGCTAGGGAGAGGGGCTCTCGAAGCCCCTCACCCGAACCACTCAAGCGAGAAGAGACAACCCATGACCATCGTCAAGCACCTGATCGGCGGCGAGATGATCGCCGACACCGGCCGCACCGCCGACGTCTTCAACCCGTCCACCGGCGAAGCCGTGCGCAAGGTCCCGCTGGCCAGCCGCGAAACCGTCCAGCAGGCCATCGACGCCGCCAAGGCCGCCTTCCCCGCCTGGCGCAATACCCCGCCGGCCAAGCGCGCCCAGGTGCTGTTCCGCTTCAAGCAACTGCTCGAAGCCAACGAGCAGCGCATCGTCCAGCTGATCAGCGAAGAACACGGCAAGACCCTCGAAGACGCCGCCGGCGAGCTCAAGCGCGGCATCGAGAACGTCGAGTACGCCACCGCCGCCCCGGAAATCCTCAAGGGCGAATACAGCCGCAACGTCGGCCCGAACATCGACGCCTGGAGCGACTTCCAGCCGATCGGCGTGGTTGCCGGCATCACCCCGTTCAACTTCCCGGCCATGGTGCCGCTGTGGATGTATCCGCTGGCGATTGCCTGCGGCAACACCTTCATCCTCAAGCCGTCCGAGCGTGACCCCAGCTCCACCCTGCTGATCGCCGAACTCTTCGAAGAAGCCGGCCTGCCCAAGGGCGTGCTGAACGTGGTGCACGGCGACAAGACCGCCGTGGACGCGCTGATCGAGGCCCCGGAAGTCAAGGCCCTGAGCTTCGTCGGTTCGACCCCGATCGCCGAGTACATCTATTCCGAAGGCACCAAGCGCGGCAAGCGCGTCCAGGCCCTGGGCGGCGCCAAGAACCACGCCGTGCTGATGCCCGACTGCGACCTGGACAACGCCGTCAGCGCCCTCATGGGTGCGGCCTACGGCTCCTGCGGCGAGCGCTGCATGGCCATCTCCGTGGCCGTGTGCGTGGGCGACCAGATCGGCGATGCGCTGGTCGAGAAGATCGTGCCGCAGATCAAGGCCCTGAAGATCGGCGCCGGCACCTCCTGCGGCCTGGACATGGGCCCGCTGGTCACCGGCGCGGCCCAGCAGAAAGTCACCGGCTACATCGACGCCGGCGTCGAGCAGGGCGCGCAACTGCTGGTCGACGGCCGCAACTACAAGGTCGCCGGTCACGAGAACGGCTTCTTCGTCGGCGGCACCCTGTTCGACAAGGTGACTCCGGACATGACCATCTACCAGGAAGAGATCTTCGGCCCGGTGCTGTGCATCGTGCGCGTGAACAGCCTGGAAGAAGCCATGCAGCTGATCAACGACCACGAATACGGCAACGGCACCTGCATCTTCACCCGCGACGGTGAAGCGGCCCGCCTGTTCTGCGACGAGATCGAAGTCGGCATGGTCGGCGTCAACGTCCCGCTGCCGGTACCGGTGGCCTACCACAGCTTCGGCGGCTGGAAGCGTTCGCTGTTCGGCGACCTGCACGCCTACGGCCCGGATGGCGTGCGCTTCTACACCAAGCGCAAGGCCATCACCCAGCGCTGGCCGCAGCGCAAGTCGCACGAAGCGGCGCAGTTTGCCTTCCCCAGCAATGGTTGAGGGTGAATAAGCGGTGAGAAAAAGGCCGGTCTGATGACCGGCCTTTTTTGTTTAAGGCCGTGATTTGCGGATCAGTGGAACTGAAAAGGCGGTACGTAGACTGGATCGGCTCCAGCGATTCGGTTTACGTAGGAGCAGACTCTGTCCGCGAAGCTTCCCGGTCTGGTGTTCTGCGCCGCTTCGGCGTGCGCGCGGACTTCTTGTTTCGCCCCCTCGGGCGACCCACTTTGGCAAACGACCCAAAGTGGGCAAAGGTCTTGCCCCGGACATCCGGTTTTTCGCTTAGGCGAAAAATTCCCTCGTCGAACCGGAGTTTCAAGGGCACGCCGCGAAGGGCCATCCCTGGCCCGTCGCGGCTCTCGCGACATCCATGTCGCTCAACCCCTGAAACTCCTCTTCCACTCGGCCTCCTGAACGGGGCAGTCGGAGTGTGCGGTCATTTCTCTGGAAGTCTTCAAGAGCCAAAGCCAAAGCCAAAGCCAAAGCCGGGTCGGTTGGGCTCTTTGTAGGAGCGAGCTTGCTCGCGAAATCCACAACGGAGAACTCCATTGCCGCAGACGTAGGGCGGATAACCCGGAACGGGTTATCCGCCAAAACGGCGGATAACGCTGGGGGCGTTATGCGCCCTACGGGGGCTGTTCGTGCCGGCTGATACGGTGGTTTTGCTACGCGCCGAACGGTCCCCTCTCCCCCCCGGGAGAGGGTTAGGGTGAGGGGGGCCGAGCGCAGGAGTTAATGCCGGGTGCGGGCTATTGCTGGCACGCCGGCAGGGCCGGCGTTGTGCAGGTTCGCGAGGCCGAATCCGTTCCCTACGGATGTCGGCATTTCCCACTTCCCTGTGGGTCACAAGCTCGCTCCTACAAGGGAGCGGGGCGGCGATCAGCCCAGGTGTTTCTTCAGGTAGATGCGCTGATGCCCCGGCGGGCAGTCTTCCAGCACGCCCATGCGTTCGAAGCCCTGTTTCTCGTAGAAGCCGGGGGCCTGGAAGCTGTAGGTGTAGAGGAACAGCCCGACGCAGCCGCGGCGGCGGGCTTCGTCTTCGGCCAGGGCGATGAGCTGGCTGCCCAGGCCGCTGCCGCGCTGGTCGTCCTGCAGCCAGAGGTAGTCGATGTACAGCCAGCCCATGCCGGACTGGCCGAACATGCCGCCGACCACCTCGCCGTCTTCGCTGCGGGCGTAGAGCTCGAAGTCGTCGTAGGTGTTGCTGCGGCCCATCTGACCCAGGTTGTAGGCAAGCAGGCCCTTGACCACGACGTCGCGCGCTTGCGGGTCGATGCCGAGGGTGAAATCGAATTGGCTGTGCATGGTGCCCTCCGGATTGGCGAAGGCGACCAGTCTAGGGAGATGCCGCGACGATGGGTAGGCGCCTTTGGTAGCGGCAGGCGTTCCGGGGCGATGAGTGCGGCAAGCTCAGAGCAGTTCCTTGCGCGTGGTGTTGATCAGTTGCAGCTGTGTATCGCGGAAGAACAGGTAGCGGTAGGCGCCATTGTTCGGACCGTACATCCAGGTTTCCAGCTGCGGCCGACCGGGGACGAACTTCCCGTCCGGCCCACGGCGGGGCTGGGTGGGCGGCGTGACCACGCGCTTGTCCGGCTGCCCGCACTTGGCGAGCACCTCGTCCATCGGGTCGCCTTCGTTGATCAGGCTGGTGCCGCAGCGCAGGGTGCCGGCGTGGGCGGTGGCGGCGGTCAGGGTGATGAGCAGGGCAATCAGCCAGGGGCGCATGAGTCGGTTCCGTTGCGGGTTCTTGCCCCAGTCTAACGCCCCGCCATCGGCCGCTTCATTGCGCTGGTGCAGTCTCAGCGCACCGGGCCGACGTTGCGCACGTAGAGGTCCTTGCCACCCGTGCCGCCGGCGCCGCGCGCCTGCAGTTCGAAGCGTTTGGGGTGGCCCTTGATCAGGTCACTGAGCTTCTTGAAGCCGTACAGGCGCGGGTCGAAGGCGGGCTGCAGCTTGCTGATGTTCTGCCCCAGGGCGCCCAGTTGCACCCAGTCATCATCGTCGCCATCGATGTCGTCGAGCACCTTGGCGATGAAGTCCAGCGGGACTTTCTGCGACTTGGGTTTGCTGGCCGGCCTGGGGGCTTCGGCGGTACTCGGGGCAGCGGCCTTGTCGGTGCTCGGCGCGGACTCGGCGGCGGGTTCGGCAGTGGCGCGCAGAATCTCGGTGTAGATGAACTTGTCGCAGGCGGAGACGAAGGGCTTGGGCGTCTTCTCCTCGCCGAAACCGTAGACCGTCAGGCCTTCTTCGCGCAGCCGCGCGGCCAGCCGGGTGAAGTCACTGTCGCTGGAGACCAGGCAGAAACCGTCGAAACGCCGGGTGTAGAGCAGGTCCATGGCGTCGATGATCAGCGCGCTGTCGGTGGCGTTCTTGCCGCTGGTGTAGGCGAACTGCTGCATGGGCTGGATGGAGTGGTCGAGCAGGACCTGTTTCCACTTGCCCAGGTTGGGCTTGGTCCAGTCGCCGTAGATGCGTTTGACGCTGGCGACGCCGTACTTGGCGATTTCCTCGAACAACCCCTCGACGATGGCGGCGGGCGCGTTGTCGGCGTCGATCAGGACGGCGAGGTGTGTCTGCTGGCGGGGGACTGAGGTCTTGGTGGCCATGCTGCATCCTTTGCCTGTGGTCCATGGACCTTAAACCGGTTCGCCCCGGGATGCCAATCGCTCAAGCCTGGGCGAACTCGCACTTGTCCCGCCCGCTGCGCTTGGCGTTGAGCAGGGCGGCGTCGGCGCGGCTGAGGGTCTGGGAGTAGCTTTCGCCCGGGTGATGCTCGGCGACGCCGAAGCTGGCGGTGACCGACAGGGCCTCGGTGCCCACGCGCACGGCCAGGCAGCGGATGTCGTTGCGCACGCGTTCGATGATGGCGGCGGCATCGGCCAGGCGGGTGTCGGGAAGGATCAGCAGGAATTCCTCGCCACCCCAGCGGCCGCAGAGGTCGTACTGGCGCAGGGCGGCTTCCATGGCGCGGCCGATCTCCACCAGCACGCGGTCGCCGACTTCGTGGCCCCAGGTGTCGTTGACCTGCTTGAAGCGGTCGACGTCGAGCATCGCCAGCACGTAGGGCTCGCCGTGGCGCTGGGCGCGTTCGCTTTCCTCGCGCAGGCGCTCCATCAGCAGGCGGCGGTTGGCGATGCCGGTGAGGGTGTCGTGGGTCGAGGCTTCCTTCAGCGCGATGTTGAGGTCGCGCATCATGTCCTGGTAGCGGTCGGAGATGCGCGCGACCTTTTCCAGCTGGCGCAACTGCTTGTGGTAGCGCTCGGAGAGGGTGCTGGTCTGCTGCCGGGCCATGGACTGGAAGCCGTCGGAAATCCGCGCGATGCGTTCCAGGCGCGCGAGCTGGTCGAGGGATTGCTGGTGTTTCAGGTACAGCGCCTCGCGCAGCGGGTGCCCCTCGTACCGTGGGTCGGCCAGCAGTTCGTCGATCAGCAGGTCCAGCTCGCGCTCGCTCGTCATGGCGGTTACTCGTCGTAGGCTTGGATGACGAACGGGAAGGTACAGTCCTCGCGGAACTCTTCGGCCAGTTCGGCGACGCGCTCGTTGCGCCGGTCGTAGTGCCAGGCGACGCGGGTGGTGCGGCCCTGGACGTGGGCTTCCTCGAGCAGGTCGAAGATGTCCATCATGGCCTTGATCGAGCTGGTGTTGAGGTACAGCAGGCGCAGGTCGAGTTCCAGCGGGCGCTGTTCCTCGCTGAGGAAGCGCTCGACCCACTCGATGACCTGGCCGAACAGTTCATAGGAGTTCTCCGGGTAGGAGTCGCCCTGCATCGCGAGGATGCCGGCCTGCCAGTCGCCATGGATCTGTGGGGTGGATTGGGTTCCGGTGACGGTGAGATCGCTCATGTCGGGTCTTCCTGAATTTCGCAGTTCAGATCACGGCGCGCACGCTGAAGAAGGCGCGGCCGTCGGGTTGCTCGGTGAGGGAGGTCTTGAGCGGCGCGCTGGATTTGCGCGCGATGTCCAGCAGGCCCAGGCCCGCGCCACTGGAGGCTTCGGCGTCGCGCGGGCGGCGCAGCTGCTCCTTGTAGGCGGCCTTGAGCTGGGCCTTGTCGAGCCCGGCGATGGCGTCGATGCTGCGCACCAGGCCCTGGCCATCGGCCAGCTCCACCAGGTTGCCGGCGGACACCACGTAGTGGCCTTCGTCGTTGCGCGCGATCGCCACGGTGGCCGAGGCCTCCTGCTCGTTGTAGCCGCGCAGGGTGGCGTAGTGGCGGATGTTCTGGGTCATCTCGATGTACACCGCGAACACGTCCATCGCCTCGCTCGGGTGCGCCTGCTCGGCCTGCATGTAGTTGCGCAGCGCGTGGCCGATCTCCTCGATCAGGCTGCGCGAGATGGGGCCGTTGAAGCAGAGCAATATGCGTTGCCGGGTGAAGCTCTCGCGCATGGCCAGCAGATCTAGCGATTCCATGGATTAACCCCTAGTCGAAGCGGAAAGAGAGAATGGTGATGTCGTCGCGCTGCGGCTGCCCGCCCTGGTACTGCGCAAGGGTCGCGGCGAACACCTGGGCCTGCTCGGCCAGCGGCCGGCGTGCGTGGTTGCGCAGCAGGTCGGCGAAGCGGCTGTTGCCGAAGCCGAAGCCGTGCTCCCCGCCGGCCTGGTCGAGGAAGCCGTCGGTGCACAGGTAATAGGTCCAGCCGGCCTGCATCGGGATTTCCACGTCCTGATAGTCGCCCTGGCGCTTGTCGCCGATGGCGCGGCGCGCGCCCTTGTATTCGCGCACGTCGGTGCCGTCGCTGGCGAACAGGGAGATCTTCGCCCCGGAAAAATGCAGCTGTTTTCGCTGGTGGTCGACGCGCACCAGGCCCGCGTCCATGTTGGTGGCCAGCGACCGGGTGAACTCCTGCTGGCCGAGCATGCCGCGCATCACCTGGTCGGTCTCGCGCAGGATGGCGGCGGGGTCGTGGCTCTTCACGCTGTCGATGGCGTGGTCGATGGCGGCGAGGGCGAGCATGGTCATCAGTGCGCCCGGCACGCCGTGGCCGGCGCAGTCGACTACGCCGATCAGGCTGTCCGCCGGGCCCTCGCGGTAGATGTAGAAGTCGCCGCCGACCACGTCGCGCGGTTTCCACAGGACGAAATGGCGCTCACCCAGCGACGCCTGCAGCTGGCGGTCGGGCAGGATGGCGCGCTGGATCAGGCTGGCGTAGTCGATGGAGTCGCCGATCTTCTTCTGCGCGGCGGCCATCTCGCGGTTGGCCGCCTCCAGCGCCTGGGTGCGCTGCTGGACCTTGTCCTCCAGCTCCTCGGTGTGCCGGCGGACCTGGTCGGCCATGCTGGCGAAGGCGCTGGACAGCTCGCCGATCTCGTCCGGGCGGGTGCGCGGCAGCGGGCTGTCGTACTGCCCGGCGGCGATTGCCTTGGCCGATTGCTTGAGGCCGCGCAGCGGGCGCAGCACCAGCAGGTCGACGGTGTAGGCGAAGCCGAGCAAAAGGATCGCCAGCAGCCCGGCGAGGGTGCCCACCAGCGGCCAGATCCAGCGGTTGTCGAGCACCTGCGCGGCGTGCAGGTCGATGGCGCTGAGCACGTGCCAGCGCAGCTGCGGGATGTAGGCGGTGGCGATCAGCTGTTCCTTGCCGTCGAGGGTGCCCCACAGGGTCTCCACTTCGCCGGGGTTGGCCTCGGCCTGGCGCAGGGTCTGGCGCAGCGCGGTGCGCTCCTGCTCGTTGGCCAGAAGATCGTAGACGTGGTGCTGGGCCTGGCCGCTGGAGCCGGAGGAGAAGGCGATCAGGCGGGTGTCCGGGTGGGCCTGGATGGCGCCCTCGGGGTCGACGATCATCGGCGTCACCCCGGCCTCGCGGCGCGAGATGAACTGGTCGAGGAACTCGGTGAGGTCCAGGCCGCCGCCGGCCAGGCCGACTTTCTCGTTGCCGGCGCGCACCACCATGTTGAACCAGACCTTGGTGACCTTCAGCTTGGCGTCGTAGTTGACGTTGATGTTGTAGGGCTCGTCGCGCGCCAGGGTGTCGAAGTACCAGCGGTCCTGCGGGTCGGTGTCGCTCAAGGTGTAGCGCGGGGAGTTGGACAGCGGCGAGCTGGAGTCGTTGAAGTAGTAGTGGCGGGAGGAGTCCACCACCACGAAGTAGGAGTAGTTGTGCTGGTCGGCGCGGAAGCCTTCGGCCTCACGGAAGAACAGCGCGCGGCGGGCCGGGTCGTTCTCCGCCAGCAGCCAGTCCTGGGTCACCACGGACTCGGCCAGGCGCCGCGACAGCGCCAGCTCGCGGATCACCGGCGCGATGATCTTCTGCTGGTTGAGCAGGGTGAAGTTTCTCGCAAAGGCGAGGCCGAAATGCGTGCGGATGTCTTCCATGGCCTTCCAGCCCAGCATGACTGCCGGTACCAGCGCCAGGAGACAGGCGATGAGCAATGCCACCACCGATTTGCCGCGCAACCCCCATCTTGCCGCCATGGCTATCTTGATTCCCCGTGCCGCCCGCCGTGTGCCGGTCTTTTGGCGAAAGCTCAATTGTGCAGTTTGTGTACGGGCACAATCAAACCAAATTGACATTGAAACGCCATAATATTGGCGCCATTCAATTGGTCGGGCCGCCAGGCGCCGTGGGAGAAGGCGCGCAGCGGTTGGCGGGGATTCCCGCCGGGCTAGACGCGGTTGCCGCTGCCGCTCTGCCGCGCCTGTTGCAGGAGCGCAGCGGCGATGCGTTCCAGTGGCAGCACCTCCTTGGCCGCGCCCAATTCCACCGCCTCGCGCGGCATGCCATAGACCACGCAGGTGGCCTCGTCCTGGGCGACGGTGTGGCCGCCGGCCTGGCGGATTGCCTGGAGGCCGCGGGCGCCGTCCTTGCCCATGCCGGTGAGCAGCGCGGCAATGAGGTTTCGCCCGGCGCAGCGGGCGAGGGAGTGGAACATCACGTCCACCGCCGGCCGGTGGCCGTTCACCGCTGCCTCGCGGTGCAGGCGCACCACGTAGTTGGCGCCGCTGCGCTGCACTTCCAGGTGGTAGTCGCCGGGGGCGATGAGCACATGGCCGGGGAGGATGCGGTCACCATCGCGGGCCTCGCGCACGGACAGGCGCGTCTGGCGGTCGAGCCGGTCGGCGTAGGACTTGGTGAAGCCCGGCGGCATGTGCAGGGTGACCACGGTGCCGGGGCAATCCGGCGGCAGGCCCAGCAGGACTTCCTTGATGGCCTCGGTGCCGCCGGTGGAGGCGCCGATGGCGAAGATCTTCTCCGTGCTCAGCAGCGGCGCGCTGCTGGCTGCCTCTGCGCTGGCCGCCGCGGTGGCGCGGGCGCGGGGCAGGCGGGCGCGGGCGGCGGTCTTGAGCTTGGCGCAGATTTCCTCGGCATAGGCCTGCATGCCTTCGGCGATCCCCAGGCGCGGTTTGGCGATGAAGTCGATGGCGCCCAGCTCCAGCGCGCGCAGGGTGGCTTCGGAGCCCTTTTCGGTGAGCGAGGAGATCATCAGCACCGGGGTGGGCCGGCCCTTCATCAGCTTGTCGAGGAAGGTCAGGCCGTCCATGCGCGGCATTTCCACGTCGAGGGTGATGACGTCCGGCGCGTGCTGCTTGATCAGGTCGCGGGCGACGAAGGCGTCGGGCGCTGCGCCCACCAGCTGCAGCTCCGGGTCGTTGTGGATGATGTCCTTGAGCAGGCTGCGTATCAGCGCCGAGTCGTCGACGATCAGGACCTTGACGGCCATCGGGCTTCCCTCCGTTCAGAACAGGTCGATGCTCCCGCCGCGCTCCCGGCGCGACAGTTGCTGGCAGTACTGCCGCTCGCGCTGCAGCACCGTGTCGTTGGCCAGGGTGCGCAGCTTGCGCACCAGCACCCGGCCGCTGCCGGGGAAGAAGTAGACCTTGCGCGGGTACACGTCGAGCAGGTCCTGGGCGGCCAGCGGGATGCCTTCGCTCGCCAGGTAGTCCAGGACGAACTCGACGTTGCGCTGGCCGACGTCGGCGCTGAGGTTCTTCAGCACCGAGCCACCGCCGAACACCTTGGCCTCGAAGTGCCGGCGCTGGCCGCCGCGGCGCATCAGGCCGTTGATCAGCAGGTCCATGGCGTGCACGCCGTAGCGCCCGGAATTCGACAGCAGGCCCTGTACGCCGGTGTCGCCGGGCAGCATGAAGTGGTTCATGCCGCCCAGGCCACTGCTGCGGTCGCGCAGGCACACCGAGACGCACGAGCCGAGCACGGTGACCAGCATCAGCGGCTCGGCGGTGACGTAGCACTCGCCGGGCAGCAGCTTCACCGCCTCGATGCCGAAGCGCGGGTCATAGTAGCGATTGAGTTGGTCCAGGGCGGCGCCCATCACTGGCTCCCCACCGCCTGGTAGGTGGTGCGGCCCACCGAACGCACCAGGTGGGTGGCGTGGACGAAGTTCTCCGAGTGCCCGGCGAAGAACAGCCCGCCGGGCCGCAGCAGGCGCACCATGCGTTCGAGCAGGCGGGTCTGGGTCGGCTTGTCGAAATAGATCATCACGTTGCGGCAGAAGATCGCGTCCAGTCCCCCGGGGATGCCCCAGTCGCGGTCGAGCAGGTTGATCTGCCGGTAGTCGACCATCTGCCGCAGCTCGTGCACCACCCGGGCCTTGCCGGCGTTGCCGCCGGTGCCGCGGAGGAAGAAGCGCTTCTTCTGCGCAGGCGTCAGCGCCTCGATGCGTTCCAGCGGATAGATGCCCTGGCGCGCCTGGCCGAGCACGCCGGTGTCGATGTCCGAGGCGATCAGCTCCACCGGCGGAGTGAAACTGCCCAGGGCGTCCACCAGGGTCATGGCCATGGAGTAGGGTTCCTCGCCGGTACTCGAGGCGGTGGACCAGAAGCGCAGCGGCTGGTGGTCGCGCAGCTGCTCGGCGGCGAAGCGGCCGAGGTGGTCGAAATGGTGCTTCTCGCGGAAGAACGCGGTGAGGTTGGTGGTCAGCGCGTTGACGAACTGCTGCCATTCTTCCTCGTGGTTCTCCAGGTAGGCGAAGTACTCGGCGAAGCTGCCCAGCCGCAGGCTGCGCAGGCGCCGCGAGAGGCGGCTGTAGACCAGCTGCTGCTTGTTCTCCGAGAGGCTGATGCCGGCGTGCCGGTAAAGGCGCTCACGCACCTGCTGGAAGTCCCGGCGGGTGTAGTGGAACTCGTGCTCGGGGGCGGGCAGGTTGATCGACATCGGGTGGTCTCGGTGGTGGGCAGATGGGTGGCGGATCAGACGCGTGGGGCAATTGCGCAGGTCGAGCTGTTGTAGGAGCGGGCCATGCCCGCGACAGCCCGGCACGATGCGGATCGCGGGCATGGCCCGCTCCTACAGGGTGGATATCGCCTGACCCTCCCTGGTCCGCGCGCGGCAACCGGCCCTCCCATTGCTCCGGCTGCCGCCATCCCTCAGCCCCGCCCGATCAGAACTCTTCCCAGTCTTCCTCCTTGCCCTTGGCGCGCACCGCCTTGGCTACGCCGCGGGCGGCGCGCGAGGTGTGCGCGGCCGGTTCGGCGCGGGCCGGGCGGGCGGAGGCCAGCGGCACCACGGTCGCCGCGACGGATTCGAGCTTGAACACCGCCACCTGCTGGTTGAGCATGCCGGCCTGCTCCTGCAGGGCCTCGGCCGAGGCGGCGGCTTCTTCCACCAGCGCGGCGTTCTGCTGGGTCATCTCGTCCATCTGCGACACGGCGCCGTTCACTTCCTCGATGCCGCTGCTCTGCTCGGCGCTGGCGGCGGCGATCTCGGCCATGATGTCGGTGACGCGCTTGATCGCCACCACGATGTCGCTCATGGTCTGGCCGGCCTGGGCCACCAGGGTGTTGCCGCTCTCGACCTTGTCCACCGAGTCGTTGATCAGCGTCTTGATCTCCTTGGCGGCGGCGGCGGAGCGCTGCGCCAGGGTGCGCACCTCCCCGGCCACCACGGCGAAGCCGCGGCCCTGCTCGCCGGCGCGCGCCGCTTCCACCGCGGCGTTGAGCGCGAGGATGTTGGTCTGGAAGGCAATGCCGTCGATCACCCCGATGATGTCGGCGATCTTGCGCGCCGAGTCGTTGATCGCCGACATGGTGCCCACCACCTTCTGCACCACGCTGCCGCCCTCGGTGGCGACTTCCGAGGCGTTCACCGCCAGCGAGTTGGCCTGGCGCGCGTTCTCGGCGTTGAGCTTCACGGTGCTGGTCAGCTCCTCCATGCTCGACGCGGTTTCCTCCAGGCTGGAGGCCTGCTGCTCGGTGCGGGTGGACAGCTCGGCGTTGCCGCTGGCGATCTCGCTGGCGGCGGTGTGGATGGTGTCGGCTGCCTCGCGGATCTGCCCGAGCATGCGCGACAGGCTCTGTGCGGTCTCGTTGGCGTAGTCCTTGAGTTCGCCGAAGGTGCCCTGGTAGTCGGCGTCGATGCGCTGGGTCAGGTCGCCCTGGGCCAGGGCGCCGAGCACGCGGGTGACGTCGCGCAGGCCCTTGTCGGCGGTGTCCACCAGGTTGTTCAGGCCGGTGGCGATCTTCAGGAAGAAGCCTTCCTTGTTCGACGCCTCGATGCGCTTGCTGAAGTCGCCGGCGACGGCGGCGTCCACCAGTTGCGAGACTTCCTGTTCGGCGCGGAATTCCTCGGTGCGGTCGGTCCACTGCACGGCCGAGCCCAGGCGCTCGCCGGCATCGTTGAACACCGGCACCACGTCCAGGGCGAAGCGGCGGCCGCCCAGGCTCAGCTCGGCCTTATGCCGCGCGGTGAGGTGCGCGAGCATGCCGCGCTGGTGCGCCGGGTTCTTGTGGAACATGTCGATGTTGGCGCCCATCAGGCGGCCGGCGTTGAAGTTCGGCAGCTGCTTGCGGATGTCCGACTCGGCGTTGGCCAGCATCTCGCTGACCGTGCGGTTCATGTAGATGATCTCCAGGTCGTTGTTGGCGATCATCACGTTGGCCGAGACGTTGTCCAGCGCGCTCTTGATCCGCGCGTTGTACTCGGCGGCGTCGGCGTTGGCCTTGAGGCTGTTGCGCACGCCGTCGATGGCCTCGGTGATGATGGCTTTCTTGCCCGGCAGGCGGTCCATCTCCACCGAATAGTCGCCCTTGCCGTAGGCGGTGACGGTGGCGACGACTTTCATCTTCACCGCGATGTGCGCAGCGACCAGGTCGTTGATGCCCTTGGCGATGCGCGCCGGGCGGCCGGCGAACTTGTCCACCGCGATCACCTCGTCGATCCAGCCCAGTTCGTGCTGGCGGGTCATCTCCGCGAGGCCGGCTTCCAGGGCTTCCACCTGGGCCTGCTCGGCGCGCTGCTCGCGCAGGCTGCGCTGCACGCCGCGCAGGCCGTCGTAGAGGCGCTCGTAGCCGGCGGCCGGGGCTTCGCCGATGGCGACGTCGAGATTGCCGTCCACCAGGCTGTGGAGGATGGCGGTGATGCGGTCGGCGCGTTGCTGCGCCACGGCGTGTGCATTGAACAGACCCATGTTGTTTTTCCTCGGTCGCGATCAGGCGGCGGTTTCGTCGACCAGCGCCATTTCACGGCTGGTCATGAGTTTTTCGATGTCCACCAGGATGAGCATGCGCTCGCCCAGGGTGGCCAGGCCCAACAGGTACTCGGTGTCGAAGCTGGCGGCGAATTCGGGGCGTGGCTTGATCTCCTCGCCGGCCAGGGCGATCACGTCGGAGACCGAATCCACCACGGCGCCGACGATGCGCCGGCCGACGTTGAGGATGATCACCACGGTGAACTGGTCGTAGCTGATGTCGGCCAGGTTGAACTTGATGCGCAGGTCGACGATGGGCACGATCGCGCCACGCAGGTTGATCACGCCCTTGATGAAGGCGGGCGCGTTGGCGATCGCCGTGACCTGGTCGTAGCCACGGATCTCCTGCACGCGCAGGATGTCGATGGCGTATTCCTCGCGGCCCAGGGTGAAGGTCAGGTATTCCTGCACCGGGCTCGTCACCGCGGTGGCTTCAGCTGCGCTCATGGGTGGGTTCTCCTTGTGCTGCCAGGCGTGGCAGGGCATCGACATCGAGGATCAGGGCGACGCTGCCATCGCCCATGATGGTGGCGCCGGCGATCCCGTCGATCCGGCGGAAGTTCTGTTCCAGGCTCTTGATCACCACCTGCTGCTGGCCGACCAGTTCGTCCACCTGCAGGGCGAAACTCCTGCCCTCGGATTCGAGGATCACCACGATCCCCTGCTCCGGCGGCTGCGGCGCGGCGCCGATGTGCAGCAGCTGGTTGAGGGAGAACAGCGGCAGGTACTCGCCGCGCACGCGGATCACCGTCGACTCCTCGCCGGCAAGGCCGCGCACGTCGTCGGCGCGGGCCTGCAGCGACTCGACGATGTAGGTCAGCGGCACCACGTAGTTGACTTGTTCCACGGCGACGATCAGGCCGTCGAGGATGGCCAGGGTCAGCGGCAGGCGGATGCTCATGCGGGTGCCCATGCCCGGCGCCGAATCGATGTCGATGCGCCCACCCATGGCCTGGATGTTGCGCCGCACCACGTCCATGCCCACGCCCCGGCCGGACAGTTCGGTGACCGCCTCGGCGGTGGAGAAGCCGGGCATGAAGATCAGTTGCCAGACCTCGGCATCGCTCATCCCGTCGTGCACGGCCAGGCCCTTCTCGCGGGCCTTGGCGAGGATGCGCTCGCGGGACAGGCCGCGGCCGTCATCGGAGATTTCCACCACCACGCTGCCGCCCTGGTGGCTGGCGGCGAGCTTCACCGAGCCCTGGGCCGGCTTGCCGGCGGCCAGGCGTTCGGCGGGTGTTTCGATGCCGTGGTCGATGCTGTTGCGGACGATGTGGGTGAGCGGGTCGCTGAGCTTCTCGATGACGCTCTTGTCCAGTTCGGTGTGCTCGCCCTGGAGGATCAGCTCGACCTGCTTGCCCAGCCGCGCGGAGGTGTCGTGCACCAGGCGCGGGAAGCGGCTGAAGATGAAGCTGATCGGCAACATGCGGATCGACATCACCGATTCCTGCAGGTCGCGGGTGTTGTGTTCCAGTTGCGCCAGGGCCTGCTGCAGGCGTTCGAAGTGGGTGGGGTCTAGGTCCTCGCTGAGCTGGCTGAGCATGGCCTGGGTGATCACCAGCTCGCCCACCAGGTTGATCAGGCTGTCGATCTTCTCAACGCTGACGCGGATGGAGCTGGACTCGCTGTCGGTGCGCGGCGTGGCGGCCGGTTTCGCCGGGCCTGGCGCCGCCACGGGCGCTGGCGCGACGGCTACCAGGGCCGCGGCGGCGGGCGCGCCGGGGGCGTCGTCGAAGAAGCCGAAATCGTCGCCGTGGTTGGCGCTGATGCTGGCACTGGCGTCCGGCGTGCCGGGGGCATCGTCGAAGAAGCCGAAGGCGTCGCCGTCGCTGGCGCTGTCGTCAGCGGCGTTGCCGTCACGGGCCGCCGGGGCGTCATCGAACAGGCCGAAGCCGGCATCGCTGGCCGCTGCGACAGGCGCTGCCAGCCAGGCGCGCAGGCGTTCGACGGTGGCGGCCACCGGTGCGTCCGGGTCGGGCACCTGGCTGCGGTGCGCATCGAGCAGGCGCTGCAGGACGTCGCGCGCTTCGAGGAACACGCCGATCATGTCCGCGTGCAAGGCCGTCTGCCCACAGCGGATGCGGTCGAGCAGGGTTTCCAGCTCGTGGGTCACGGCGGTCAGGTCGTCGAAGCCGAACATGCCGCTGGAGCCCTTGATCGAGTGGGCCGCGCGGAAAATCCCGTTGAGCGTCTCGGCGTCCGGCTGATCGAGGTCGAGCCCGATCAGCAGGAGTTCGAGGGTCGCCAGGTGCTCGTCGGTTTCCTCGAAGAACACCTGGAGGAACTGCTCCATTCCAGTGGCCATCGGCGATACCCCTACGGCAGGACCTTGCGGGTGACTTCCAGCAGTTTCGGCGGGTCGAACGGCTTGACCAGCCAACCGGTGGCGCCGGCGCTCTTGCCCTGCTGCTTCATGGCATCGCTGGATTCGGTGGTCAGCATGAGGATCGGCGTACCGCGGTAGCCGGCCATGTCGCGCAGGCTGCGGATCAGGGTCAGGCCGTCCATGTTCGGCATGTTCTGGTCGGTGAAGACCAGGTTGTAGGTCTTGCGCTGGGCCTTGCCCAGACCGTCCTTGCCGTCCACGGCCTCGTCCACCTCGTAGCCGGCGGACTTGAGCGTGAAGCTCAGCATCTGCCGGATGGAGGCCGAGTCATCGACGATCAGAATCTGCTTTCCCATTGCGTGTGTTCTCCTCGGGTTGCAATGCGTTGGCCTGGCGCGCGGGCGCACAGGTGCTCGCGCCATCCCGGCGCGCGGAAGGGGTGGGTGGGTCTCAGCCGATGAGGGCGAGGTTGGCCAGGTATTCGAAGACGGACTGCAGCATGTCGGGGCTCCTGCGTTGCCTTCAGGTCAGAACAGTTCCACCTCGCCAGCGCTGAGGCTGGTCTGGGCGACCGGGTTGCTCAGGGGGCGGCCGAGTTCGGCGACTTCGCCGCGCAGGCGCTCGCCCCATTCGCCGGGTGGGCGGCCATCCAGCGCGCCGAGGCCGACGGCGAGGGCGCCCAGGCGTGCGCTGTGCTTGCCGATCTGGCCGAGCAGCTGGCTGCTCATGTCCTGGAACTGCAGGGCGGTGACCGCGGCGTTGACGCCGTCGCCCACTTCCAGGGAGATGCGGTCCAGCTCCTGCACCACCTTCACGGTGTGCTGGTTCATGGCGTCGAGGTCGTCGAGCATGTGCTGGATCTTCTGCCGCGAATCCAGGGCGAAGGTCATGTCCTTGTCGGCCAGCTGGCTGATGGCGCCTTCGGCGTCCTTGATCTCGCGGTAGACCACGTCGACGTGCTCGCGGATGGCCTGGGAGAAGTGCGTGGAACGGGTCGACAGCGCGCGGACCTCGTCGGCCACCACGGCGAAGCCGCGGCCGCTTTCGCCGGCGCGGGCGGCCTCGATGGCGGCGTTGAGCGCCAGCAGGTTGGTCTGCTTGGCGATGGCGTCCATGTCCTGGGTGGACTGCAGGATCTCGGCGATCTTGTGCGTCACGCGGTCCATGCGCTCCACCAGTTGCTGCGAGGTGCGGCTGGTTTCCAGGGTGGCTTCGACGAACAGCCCGAGGGTTTCCTGGGTGGCGTGGATGAAGCGCTGGAAGTCGATATCGCCGTCCAGGTGGCCACGGCCGTCGTAGCGCTCGATCAGCGAGTGGGACAGGCCGCGCTGGGTGTCGATGCGTTCGGCGAGGGCGTGGAAGCTGTCGGTGAGCTGGCGGATGGCCTGGTGCAGGAGGTTGTCGATCTGGTGGGTATGCCCGTTGACCGAGGCCAGGTGGCTTTCCACGGCGTCCTGCACGGGGCGCCAATGGGGCAGCTCGTCCGTATTCAGGCTGGCGGCCTGCGGGTCGCTGTCGGCCTGGCTGGCGCTGCACAGCAGGCTGCTCAGCACCAGGCTGGACAGCCAGCCCACCGGCAGCATCCACCAGAACGGCACGCCGAGGACGCAGAGGGCGGCCACCACCGCCCAGGGCAGGCTCTGGATGACGAGGCGCCGCGGCCAGCCCTGGCCGGCGTCATGTTCCGCCTGGGGGGTCAACTGTGAATCGCGCATGAATGCACTCCATTGCCGGGCGCCGGTGAACGGGCCGAACGGCTCTTGATACGTCTTGAGCAGGAATTCGGCCTCGCGATTTAAAACTAGAGTGCTGCTGCGTGATGTCAAACTGACGGCATATTTCCGTCGTCAGGGATAGACCCTTGATCTAGAGGGGCTTTTGCTGAATCGCCGTTCATCGAGGCTGTTTCGCGGGCGACGGGCGGTAGCGCGCAGGCCTTGTGGGACGCGGGTTGTAGCGATTTTTCGATGACAAAACGCGCCGGCGGGAGTGGCATCCGGAGCCAGTCAGTCGGGGGCGACTGTAGGAGCGCGCCATGCGCGATCGCGGGCATGGCCCGCTCCTACAATGGGCGACGGAATCGACCTGGGTGTAGGAGCGGACTTCGTCCGCGATAGGCCTGCATCGCGCCGGAGCCCGCTCCTACGCAGGTGGGTCAGAGGGTGCCGAGCAGCTTGCGCGCCGCCTGGGTGTGGTCGGCGATCAGGCGCTGCAGGTCGAGGCCTTCGACTTCGCCGTCGATGACCCGCCAGGTGCCGCCGATCATGATCCGGTCGGCCTTGTCGGCGCCGCACAGCAACAGGGCCGACAGCGGGTCGTGGCTGCCGGAGAAGCGCAGCTCGTCGAGCGTGAACAGCGCGAGGTCCGCCTGCTTGCCCACGGCCAGTTCGCCGATGTCGCTGCGGCCGATCAGCTTGGCCGAGCCCCGGGTTGCCCAGCCCAGCGCGCGCTCGGGGGTGATCTGCTCGGCGCCGTAGCGCAGGCGCTGGATGTACAGGGCCTGGCGGGCTTCGAGGATCATGTTCGACGCGTCGTTGGAGGCCGAGCCGTCCACGCCGATGCCTACCGGCGCGCCGGCGGCTTCCAGCGCCACGGTGGGGCAGATGCCCGAGGCCAGGCGCATGTTCGAGCTGGGGCAATGGCAGACGCCGGTGCCGGCTTCGCCGAGGCGGCGGATTTCCTCGTCGTTGAAGTGGATGCCGTGGGCCAGCCAGGTGCGCGGGCCGAGCCAGCCGACGCTGTCCAGGTAATCCACGGTGCGCTGGCCGAAGCGCTGCAGGCAGAAGTCCTCCTCGTCGAGGGTTTCGGCCAGGTGGGTGTGCAGGCGCACGTCCTCGCGCTCGGCCAGCTCGGCACTGGCGCGCATGATTTCCGGGGTGACCGAGAACGGCGAGCAGGGCGCCAGGGCGATCTGCACCTGGGCGCCTTCGCCGCGCTGGTGGTACGCGCGGATCAGCCGCTGGCTGTCGTCGAGGATGGCCTCGGCGCTCTGCACGGTCTGCTGCGGCGGCAGGCCGCCGTCGGCTTCGCCCAGGCTCATGGAGCCGCGGGTGAGCATGGCGCGCATGCCCAGTTCCTGGACCACGCCGGCCTGCACGTCGATGGCCTGCTCCAGGCCGTCCGGGAACAGGTAGTGGTGGTCGGCGGCGGTGGTGCAGCCCGACAGCAGCAGTTCGGCCAGAGCGACCTTGGTGGCGACCGCCAGCTGGTCGGGGGTCAGGCGCGCCCACACCGGGTAGAGGGTCTTCAGCCAGGGGAACAGCGGCTGGTTCACCACCGGCGCCCAGGCGCGGGTGAGGGTCTGGTAGAAGTGGTGGTGGGTGTTGATCAGGCCGGGCGTCAGTACGTGCCGGCTGGCGTCGAAGGTTTGTTGGCAGGGGGTGGAGGGCTGCTGGCCGAGCGCGACGAGTTCGACGATGCGGCCGTCCTGGACGACGATGCCGCCACGGGCGTCGAGGTCGTTGGCGGTGAAGATGGCCAGCGGGTTGCGCAGCCAGAGACGCGGGGAAGACATGGGTGAGTTCTCCAAACGGACGGAGCCGTTCGTGTCGAGCCGGCTCCATGGGGTCATGGGAAGCCAGCTCAGTGTTAACCCTGTCTGCTGATCCAGGTGCGCTTGGTGCTACCGAACGGTTCGCTGCGCGTCGGCCATGCGGCGTCGGCGATCGTCGGGAAATGCTCATTGACTGGCGTCAACTGTGCTTTCCCGCCAACCGCCGCCTTGCCTGGCTTTAGCTCGCAGAACCTGACGTCGGAGTCAAGTGAAGGCTCATGGTAGCCGTATCGGCGCGAGCCGTCACCAGTCGATCGGCGTTCCCTGGTAATCCAGGTAGAACTGGCCGCCCCGGCCGGCGTGGCCTTCGACCTGGTCGGCGAGGCCCTTCACGCTGGTCGGCACGTCCAGCGGCGCGGATTCGCCGCCCATGTCGGTGCGCACCCAGCCCGGGTGCAGGTTGAGCACGGTGATGCCGGTTTCCTCCAGCCCGGCGACGAAGCTGCGCGTCAGCGAGTTGAGCGCCGCCTTGCTGGCGCGGTACAGCGCCATGCCGCCGGATTGATTGCCGGCGACGCTGCCCAGCTCCGAGGTCATGAAGGCCAGGACGCCGCGCTCGGCGTCCAGCCGCGGCAGCAGGCGCTCGGCCAGGCGCAGCGGGGCGACGGCGTTGACCATGAACAGCTGGCCCACCTCGGCCAGGCTGGCGTCGATGGCCGACTGGTGCGGCGGGCCGTAGATGCCGGCGTTGATGAAGACGAGGTCGAAGCGGGCGCCGGCCAGGGTTTCGGCGAGGCGGTCCTGGGACGGCGCATCGTCGAGCAGCAGGGATTCCACGCGCACCGGCAGCGCGGCCAGTTCGCCGGCGTGGGCGGCGTCGCGCACGGTGGCGGTGACGTCCCAGCCGCGGCCCAGCAGCTCGCGCACCAGGCCCAGGCCGAGGCCGCGCGAGGCGCCGATGATCAGGGCGGATTTGGCAGTACTCATGGGGCTCTCCGGCAGCGTTGGAAAGGCTCCAGCATAACCGCTCAATCCTCCGCGCGCAGGCGATCCAGACGCAATCGGTCGCGCTCGTCGGTGAGCCGCCAGGCCGACAGCCAGACGGCGCCCAGGGCGGTGGCGAAGCCGGCGGCGGCGAGCAGGAACATCAGCAGGATCTGGTAGCGCGCAGCGTCCAGCGGGTCCATGCCGGCGAGAATCTGCCCGGTCATGATCCCCGGCAGGGTGATGATGCCGGCGGCGGCCATCTGGTTCAGCGTCGGGATCAGCCCGGTGTACAACGCGCGGCGCAGCACGCCGCCCAGCGCCGTGTAGCGGTCGGCGCCGAGGGCCAGGCGCGCTTCGATGGCGGCGCGTTCGCGGGTGACGCTGGCGAATACCTGGTTCAGCGCGAGGCTCGCGGCGTTCATGGACGTGCCGAGGATGATGCCCACCAGCGGGATGGCGTGCCGTGGGTCATACCAGGGCTGCGGCCGCAGGCTGCTGGCGAGGGCGAACAGGGCGATACCCAGGGTGGCGACGCCGACGGTGCCGCCGCCGATGCCCAGGTGCCAGAAGCCGGCGAGGCGCCGGCGCTGCCGTGAGCCGACCTCGAAGGTGGCGGCGCCGAGCATGCCCGCCACCACCAGGGCGGTCAGCCAGGGCGAGGACAGGGCGAACACCTGGCGCAGGAACAATCCCACCAGCACCAGCTGCACCACCAGGCGCACGGCGGAGATCAGCAGCGTGCGCTGCAGGCCCAGGCGCAGCGCCCAGGACAGCGCGGCGGCGGCCACGATCAGCAGCGCGGCGAGGGCCAGTTCCGGCAGGTTGAGCTGGAGCGGTGTCATGGGGCGTCCTCGTGCAGGCCCTGCTCATCGAGCCGCAAGTGCACATCGGCGAGGCGCTGCGCCTGGTCCGCATCGTGGCTGACCAACAGGAGGCCCATGCCCTGTTCCCGCTGGCGTCGCAGCAACTGCTCGACGGCGTCGCGGCTGGCCGGGTCGAGCGCCGCCGTGGGTTCGTCCAGCAGCAGGAAGCGCGGCTGCTGCACCAGGGCGCGGAGCAACGCCAGGCGCTGCCGTTCGCCGGTGGACAGTTGCAGGACCTGGGCCTGCAACAGCGCCGGGTCGAGGTTCACCTGGGGCAGCAGGGGGCGCACCGCGTCGAGGTCGGTGAAGTGCGCGGCGACGCTGTCTTCCCACCAGCCGGATTCGGCCGCCACGTAGGTGACCAGGCGCCGCCAGGTGCTGGCCGGCAGGCTCTCGCGGCTGACGCCGCCCAGGCTGACGCGGCCCTGGTTTGGGTCGAGGTCGGCGAGCATGCGCAGCAACAGGCTCTTGCCGATCCCCGACGGCCCGCTGAGCACCGTGCAGCGGCCGGGCGCCAGCGCGAGATCGAACGGCCCGCTGAGCGCGCCGCGCAGCTCGCGCGCCTGCAACGGGCCGAGGGGAATTTGCGGAAGGTTCATGGAGGGCCTTCGCCGGGGAAGATGAAGGCGAGCATAACAAGGGCGCCTGACGGTTTCTCCGGAAGCTGATTCTGTAGGAGCGAGCTTGCTCGCGAACCGCTCAGCGCCAGTGTGGCCGGCGAATGCTGTTCGCGAGCAAGCTCGCTCCTACAAAAAAACAGCCGAGCCCTCTGCCGAGCTGGAGCCCGAAACGACAAGGCCCGGCATATGCCGGGCCTTGTGGATAAAAAGCCCCGCAGAGTGTGCGGCGAGGCCTGGGCAAGCAGCCCAATCAGTCGGTGGTGATCTTCGAGTGCTTCTGGGTGTCCTTCATGGTCACGTACACCAGCAGCGAGCAGGCGATGCACGCGGTGACGTACCAGTAGAAGCCGCTCTCCATGCCGATGCTCTTGAACCACAGCGCCACGTACTCGGCGGTGCCGCCGAAGATGGACACCGTCAGCGCGTACGGCAGGCCCACGCCCAGGGCGCGGATCTCGGTGGGGAACAGCTCGGCCTTCACCACGGCGTTGATCGAGGTGTAGCCGCTGACGATGACCAGCGCGGCCATGATCAGGAAGAACGCGCCCCACCAGGTGTCGATGGTGTGCAGGGTGCTGAGGATCGGGTAGGTGAAGACGGTGCCCAGCACGCCGAAGGCGATCAGGATCGGGCGACGGCCGATCTTGTCCGACAGCGCACCGACGATGGGTTGCAGCAGCATGAACAGGAACAGCGTGGCCGCCGAGATCATGGTGGAGTCGTTCTTGCTCATCCCCACCGTGTTCACCAGGTACTTCTGCATGTAGGTGGTGTAGGTGTAGAAGGCCAGGGTACCGCCCATGGTCAGTCCGACCACGGTCAGCACTTCCTTGGGATGGCGCAGCAGGGTGCGCAGCAGGCTCTCCTTGGGCTCTTCCTTCTTGGTGGCGAAGGACTCGGTCTCTTCCATGCCGCGACGCAGGAACATGGCCACGACCGCGCACAGCGCGCCGATGAAGAACGGTACGCGCCAGCCCCAGCTTTCCAGCTGCTCGGTGGTCAGGGTCTGCTGCAGCACGATGAGTACCGCCAGGGCGATGAGCTGGCCGGAGATCAGGGTCACGTACTGGAAGCTGGAGAAGAAGCCGCGCTGCTCCTTGTTGGCCATCTCACTCAGGTAGGTGGCGGAGGTGCCGTATTCGCCGCCCACCGACAGGCCCTGCAGCAGGCGCGCCAGCACCAGCAGGATCGGTGCGCCGACGCCGATGGTTTCATAGCTGGGGGTCAGGGCGATGATCAGCGAGCCGAAGCACATCAGCAGCACCGAGGCCAGCAGCGCCGCCTTGCGGCCCTTGCGGTCGGCGTAGATGCCCATCAGCCAGCCACCGATCGGGCGCATCAGGAAGCCCACGGCGAAGATCGCGGCGGTGTTCAGCAACTGGGCGGTCATGTCTCCCTGGGGGAAGAAGGCCTTGGCGAAGTACAGCGAGAAGGCGGCGTAGACGTACCAGTCGTACCACTCGACCAGGTTGCCGACCGAGCCACTGAAGATCGACTTGATGCGCTGGGAAGTCGTGCGAGGTGCGGCAGAAGCGGAGACGGCGCTTGCGCTATCCATGGGGTGTTCCTCTTGTCGTTGTTGTCGTCAGGCGTGCGGACTACTCGAAACGTCACGCCGGCGCGCCGCGAGGGCGGCGCAGTGTCGAGGGCGATAGCAGGCACCGTGCCAAGGCGCGAAAGCCGCGTGGCAGAAGGGTTGCGCAGCGTTTGAGGCGTGTGCGGGCAGGCGAAGGGGCGCCTATCGTGGTGGGCCTTGAGCGGAAATCCGCCGACGCGTGTGTAGGGGCGAGGGGGAGCTTGGTTCCTGCGCGCGAACGAAATTCCCGACGGCACCGAGGTTGGGCGGTTCGCGAGCAAGCTCGCTCCTACATTGGGGCTTCGGTGCGGGGTTCAGCCCGTCGCGGACGACGGACATTGGGTAGGAGCGGACTCCGTCCGCGATCGGCATCCGCCGGCACGGCCTACCGTTGGCGAAACAAACAGCGCGGATACACGCTAACAACCTTCAGCGACTGTAGGAGCGGGCCATGCCCGCGATCGCGCGCATGGCGCGCTCCTACAAAAGGTGCTCCGGCATGGAGTCGGTACAGGATTGGGCCCATCGCGGACGGAGTCCCCCTACCTGAAAAATCGCGCCGGGACATGCCCTCTCCCCCGCCCTCTCCCTGAAGGGAGAGGGAGCTGCCCGTGCCGGATGACGCCATGGATCCATCCTGCACCGATCGGTCCCCTCTCCCTTCGGAGCGGGGCGCATAGCCAGGGTTTAGGGAGAGGAAGTCTCGGCACGGACTTTCAGAGAAAGGCAGTTCTTCCTACCCCAAGCCTGCCCTCGCGTAGGAGCGGACTCCGTCCGCGATCGGCATCCACCGGCACGGCCTACCGCTGGCGGAACAGATCCCCCGGGGTAAACCCGAAGAACCCCTTGAACGAGGCGATATAGGCCGAGGTGGAGTCGTACCCGCAATCCAGCGCCGCCGCCGTCACGCTGTCGCCGGCCTCCAGCGAGCCGAGGGAGGCGAGCAGGCGCTGGCGCTGGCGCCAGAGGCGGAAGGTCATCCCGGTCTCGCGCTGGAACAGCCGCGACAGGGTCTTCTCCGACGTGCCGATGCGCTGCGCCCAGTCACCCAGGGTGTGGTTGTCGGTGGGATGATCGATCAGCGTCTGGCACAGCTGCAACAACCGGCCCTCCTGTGGCATCGGCAGGGAGAACGCCACTTCCGGCAGCTCGCGCAACTGGTCCAGCAGCACCTGGACCAGCCGCGATTCGGCGCTGTCGCCCTGTGGGTAATCCACCGGCAGCTCGCAGAAGCTCTTGATCAGCTCGCGCGCCAGCGGCGTCACCTCCAGCACCCGGCAGCGGTCCGGCGCCCACTGGCAGGCGTCGTCGCGGATGTACAGGCTGCGCATTTCCGCCTGGGTCGAGGTGACCACTTCGTGATCGAGGTAGGCCGGAATCCAGATCGCCCGCTGCGGCGGCGCAAAGAAGCTGCCCTGCGCCGTGTGTACACCCAGCACCCCGGTGATGGCATACGACAGTTGCACCCAGGCGTGGTGGTGCCTGCTGGTCCAGGACCCCGCGCGGAGCCGTTCGGCGCGCGCATAGACCGGCCGCAGCAGGCGGTCCAGCACCGGGATCAGGCGTTGCAGTTCGGGAGCTTGTCCTTTCATCGGTCCATCGGGGCGGCAGGTCGCGAGTGGCCGAAGTCTGGCAGTCCTGCCCGGGCGCCTCAAGCGTGGCGCGCCGGCAGAGGCGTCGACGGCCGCGTTCGAACGGTGACCGCCTGGCGGCCCGAGGCATTCTGGCAGGTGTGGGGAAGGCCCGCCTCTGGCATTATCCGCGCCCGGAAAAACACGCGGTGCGCGCCGAAGGCGATTGGGTAGATTTCCTACAAGGCTGTTGTATACACAAATTGTGTTGATTCGTTTCAACACAGCTTTGTCATGTATCCAATCTTCCGGTGGGTGATTGCCAGTTCGGTGCCTTCCCATGGGGCGGTGCCCTGCAATCAGGCGAAGTTGTCCTGCGGGTCAGGAAATCGCCCGGCCTTTGCACCTGCGTCTTCTCTGCCAAAGGAGCGGACCCTGAAGGGTTCGTCATAAAAGTGGAACAACTGGTCAGGATTGGCGCCAATCTTGCTTTCCTCGCCAGGCCTGACCGACCGGACAGGTTCCACCGACAATTAAAAACGCAACACGACTGCACTGATTAGGAGCAACGCATGACTCGCACTCTCGCATCCCTGCTGCTCGCCGGCGGGCTGCTCGCGGCCGGGCAGGCCATCGCTGGCGGTGAAGACCTGACTCCGGCCCCGGCCGTCAACGATGGCCCGCTGATCTGGCACAACGAAAGCCTGACCTACCTGTGGGGCAAGAACTTCAAGGTAGATCCGCCGATCCAGCAGACCTTCACCTTCGAGAGCGCGAGCGCCTGGACCTGGGGCGACATCTGGTTCTTCGTCGACCAGATCAACTACAACGGCAAGGAAAGCGCCACCAACGGCAAGAACACCTACTACGGCGAGTTCAGCCCGCGCCTGTCGTTCGGCAAGATCACCGGTGCCGACCTGTCCCTGGGCCCGGTCAAGGACGTGCTGCTGGCCACCACCTACGAATTCGGCGAAGGCGACGTTGAGTCCTACCTGGTCGGCCCGGGCTTCGACCTGGCGCTGCCGGGCTTCGACTACTTCCAGCTGAACTTCTACTACCGCAAGCCCGATGGCAACCGCGTGCCGTCCGGCGCCTGGCAGATCACCCCGGCGTGGGCCATCACCTTCCCGGTGGGCAACTCTGACGTCCTGTTCGACGGCTTCATGGACTGGGTCGTCAACAACAAGAGCGCCAGCTCCAGCGAGCGCAACCAGTCGGACTACCACGCCAACCTGCACTTCAACCCGCAGCTCAAGTACGACCTGGGCAAGTCCCTGGGCTACGAGGCCAAGCACCTGTACGTGGGCATCGAGTACGACTACTGGTCCGACAAGTACGGCATCAAGGATTCGCAGTACTTCACCACCGACCAGAACACCGTCAGCGCCCTGGTCAAGTACCACTTCTGATGCTCCCACCGACCCCGCCGCCTGGCGGGGTCGGTCCTTGTGCGGGTCGCACAGCGGGTTGGCAGACTGGCGTCGCGGCCCGCAGCGCTTTCGGAAGTTGCCGACACCGTTTCCGGTTCCCGGCCGATTGGTGCGGCGCTCGCCAACCTCTAGCTTTACGTCTCTTGAGCTTTACGCAGGAGATGTGAGCCATGATGAAGAAACTGTTGAGCGCGACCATCGCCGCGAGCCTGAGCGCATCCGTGCTGGCGGCGCCGCTGGGGCACCCCAGCATTCCGCCGACCCAGGTGCATGACGACACCCACGCTGGTGGCTTCTACCAGGACGTGATCACCCGCTCCCAGCCGGCACCGGTGAAAGAGGAGCCGCAAGAGGAGCACAAGGCGGCCGTGGTCGCGGCCAACGAGTGCGCCCCGCTCTGGGGCGGCGCTGGCAAGTCCGAGCAGAACGAGCAGGCCCAGGCCCAGGCACGCGGCGACGATCAGGATGAAAACCGCCGCGGCGTCGCGGTGATTCCGACCGCCGACCCGTGCGCTGGCCTTGGCCTGGCCCGCCCGCTGTACGGCAGCCTGACCGTCGGCGAAGGCGTGGGCATCGGTGCCGCGGTCGTCGCCATCGGCGCCGCCATTGGCAGCCACGGCGGTGGCGGCGGTGGCCACCACGGCTCGTCCGGCACCACCGGCACCACCAAGTGATCCCACGCCCCCGGCTCGATCCCGGGGGCTGTGAGCACCAGGGCAGGGCTGGCGACGCCGGTTCCTGCCCTTTTTCACGTCTTGCGCTTGAATCCCGCCACCTGCCTGGGTTATCCATGCACCGCCCCTCGCTCACGCATGGACCTACCGCATGACCCTCCAGGTACCCGCCCATACCGCGCCCAACGGTGAAAAGCCCGCCGGCCGCATTCGGCAGAAGAACGAGGAAGCCATCCTCACCGCCGCCGAGGAAGAGTTCGCCCGCCACGGCTTCAAGGGCACCAGCATGAACACCATCGCCCAGCGCGTCGGCCTGCCCAAGGCCAACCTGCACTACTACTTCAGCAACAAGCTGGGGCTGTACGTGGCGGTGCTGAGCAACATCCTCGAGCTGTGGGACAGCACCTTCAACCACCTCACCGTGGACGATGATCCGGCCATCGCCCTGGCGAGCTACATCCGCGCGAAGATGGAGTTCTCCCGCCGCTTCCCGCAGGCCTCGCGGGTATTCGCCATGGAGATCATCAGCGGCGGCGAATGCCTGTCCGAACACTTCAGCCAGGACTACCGCACCTGGTTCGCCGGCCGCGCCGCCGTGTTCCAGGCCTGGATCGACGCCGGCAAGATGGACGCGGTCGATCCGGTGAACCTGATCTTCCTGATCTGGAGCAGCACCCAGCACTATGCCGACTTCGCCACCCAGATCGGCTTCGTCACCGGGCGCAAGCGCATGTCCAAGCAGGACTTCAGCGATGCCAGCGACAACCTCATCCGCATCATCCTCAAGGGTTGCGGGCTGACGCCGCCGGCCATGGCATGAGCTTCACCCTCGCCGGCCCTGCGGTGTACGACGAAGACATCCGCAAGAGCCGCTTCCATTGCGTCGCCGCGCCCATCGCCAGCGAGGCCGAGGCCCAGGCCTTCCTCGCCGCGCACCGCGACGCCAGCGCCGGGCACAACTGCTGGGCCTGGAAGCTGGGCAACCAGTACCGCTTCAGCGACGACGGCGAACCGGGCGGCACCGCCGGCCGGCCCATGCTGGTGGCGATCGAAGGGCAGGACATGGACCGCGTGGTGGTCATGGTCAGCCGCTGGTTCGGCGGCATCAAGCTCGGCACCGGCGGGCTGGCCCGTGCCTATGGCGGTTGCGCGGCGAAATGCCTGCAGCATGCCCCGCGCATTGAGCTGGTGCCCAGCAGCCGCCTGGCGTTCGACTGCAACTTTGCCGAGCACGCGCTGTTCAAGGCGCGGGTGCTGGCGCTGGGGGCCAGCGTCGAGGACGAAGCCTTTGGCGCGGACGGGGTTCGACTGACGCTGAACCTGCCGACCACTCAGGTCCCTGCGCTGCAGAAGCTGCTCAACGATCTCAGTCGCGGACGACTCCAGGCTCGTTTGCTGGACGACTGACGCTTCTCCCCAAACACCGTGGAACCGCCTGTGGATAACCTGTGGTCGGTCTCCGCCTGTCCGCGCCATCCGCTGCTTTTCGCAGGTTGATCATTTTCTGACCAATGTGCCCGTCCGCTGCTGAGCAAAATATGAACAAGCTGTGGAAAAGGTGTGGGTGAAATGATCGGCGAAGGCGACGGCGGAGCGAAGCTGACCCTTCGGTGGATTATTCATCGGATTGATGCAGGGCTTGCCATGCCTGGGCTCGGGCGTTTCGCCGGCGACGCGGACTGCGTCGCCTGAGGTTGGGGGCAAAGCACTGGATAAACTGTGGGCAATCTGTGGGGAACCTGTCTCACGGGCGAGACAGGTTGTGCGCTGAACGGTCGTCACAGGCTGCCAGCTCTGGCGAAAAGCCCGCCGCTTCGCTTCGAAAACCTGTGGATAACACTGGGGAAAAGGCGCCGGCGTGGCCGGCGCCAGAGCGGATCAGAGACGGAACTGCGCCATCTGCCGCGCCAGGTCGTCGGCCAGGCTGCGCAGCTCGCGGCACTGCTCGCGGCCGTGCTGCACTTCCCGGGTGGTGGCATGGGCGAGGTCGGCGATGCCCTGCACGTTGCGGTTGATCTCCTCGGTCACCGCCGATTGCTCCTCGGTGGCCGTGGCGACCTGGTGGTTGATGTCGCTGATGCGCTCCACCTGGTCGGCGATGGCGCCCAGCGAAGCGCTGGCCTGTTCGCTGGCGGCCAGGCTCTGCCCGGTGGCCTGCTGGCCGGACTGCATCGAGCGCACCGCCGCTTCCGCACCGTCCTTCAGGCGCTGGATGATCGTCAGGATCTCGTCTGTGGAGCCCTGGGTGCGGCTGGCGAGCGTGCGCACCTCGTCGGCCACCACGGCGAAACCGCGACCCAGCTCGCCGGCGCGCGCCGCCTCGATGGCGGCGTTGAGAGCGAGCAGGTTGGTCTGCTCGGACACGCCGCGGATCACCGCCAGCACCTGGTCGATGCTCGCCACTTGCCCGGCCAGCTCGCCCACGGCGCCGGCCGCTTCGCCAATCTCGCCGGACATGCGCTGGCCCACCTGCAACGAGCCGCCGACCACGCGCCGCGCTTGCCCGGCTTCCTCGCGGGCTTGCTGCGATGCGCTGGCGGCCTGTTCGGCGTTGCGGGCGATCTCCTGCACCGTGCTGCCCATCTCGTTCACCGCCGTGGCGACCATGTCGGTCATCTCCTGCTGGCGACCGGCACGGTCGGCGGTGTTGTCCACCACCTGTGCCACTGCGCCGACGGTGCGCAGCAGTTGCTGGCTGGTACCGAGCACCGCGCCGATGAGCGCGCGCTGGCCTTCGAGAAAGCGGTTGAAGCCGCGGGCCAGGTCGCCCAGTTCGTCGGCGCGGCTGTCGTCCAGGCGCCGGGTGAGGTCGCCGCCGCCGCCGCCGATTTCCAGCAGCGCGCCGGTGACCTGGCGGATCGGCCTGACCAGGCTGCGCGCCATCAGCACCACCAGCGCCAGGCAGAGCAGGGCGACCACGGCGCCGGCGAGGCCGGAGAAGGCCAGCGCGGAGCGGGCATCGGCGTAGATTTCCGCTTCCGGCACTTCGCTGACCAGGGTCCAGCCCAGATCATGCAGCGGCAGGCTGGCCGCCAGGTAGGCTTCGCCGTCGCGCTCGAAGCGGGCGCTGTGGAAGCCCTGCTGGCCCAGCAGGACGCCGGCGGCATCGGCGCCGATCAGGTCACCCAGGCTGCGGCCCTTGGGCAGCGAGGCGTCGGGGTGGATCTGCACCTGGCCGTCGTTGTTCACCAGGTACACGCGGCCGGACTGGCCGAAGCGGAAATCGCGGATCAGGGTCGACAGCTCGCGCATCTGCAAGCCCAGCCCGGCGATGCCCAGCAGGGTGCCGTCCTGCTCCACGCGCTGGTCGATGAACAGCGCGAGCTCGCCGGTGCTGGCGTCGGTGTCGATGTTCAAGGTGCGTGCCTGGCCGCTGTCGATGAACTGGAAGTACCAGCCATCCTTCGGGTCGCTGCGGCTCAGGGTGCGTTCCTTGCCCTTGTCGCTGTAGTAGGCGCCACTGGCGTTGGCGGTGATCAGCGCGGAGAAGGCGTGCTGGGAGGCGCGGATGCCGCCCAGGTACCGGGTGAAGTCGGCGAGTTTTTCCGGGCTTTCGCCAGCGGCCAGCCAGTCCTTGACCAGGGTGTTCTCGGCAATGCCGGCCGCCGCCGTGATGGGGCCGGTGAGACGCTTCTCGAAGTCGTTGGCGATCGCCTGGATGCTTGCCGGCAGCGCTTGTTCGAGCAGGTAGCGCTCGCTCAGGCGATTGACCAGCACGGCGTACAGGCCCAGGACGATGAGCAGGCTGATGAGCAGGGCAGCGCCCATGCTGAGGATGAGTTGGGTCTGGATACTTCGCAGGCGCATTTCTTGTTTTCCTCCGAACGCACAACGAAACGCCCGCCAGGCGGCGGGCGAAGAGACGGGGTCGTTGAGGGTATCGGCGGCGGCGCGGAAAACTGTTGTCGCGTTGGTCAGGTTTTTGCGCGCGGCGAGGACTCCTCACATGAGCCTTCGCTGCACGTTCCATGAGTGGAGAGGGCCTCCCATTCCACGCCGTCGCGGGTCTGCCGGGCGGGGGCGTCCAGGTGGTAGCGGGCGATGACCTGGGCGGCGACCGAGACGGCCACTTCCAGCGGGCGTTTACCCGGGACCTCGGACAGGCCGATGGGGCAGTGCATCTGCGCAATCACGTCCTGTGGATAACCCTGTTGCTCCAGGCGCATCTGGAAGCGCCGGGCCTTGGTGCGCGAACCGATCATGCCGAGGAAACCGGCGTCGCCGCGCTTGAGCACCGCCTCGGCGATGGCGTAGTCCAGCGGGTGGTTGTGGGTCATGATCAGGAAGTAGCTGCCCGGCGGCGCCTCGTGCACGGCGTCTTCCGGTTCCTCCAGCAGGCGCGTGCGCACGCCCTCGGGGACCGCCCGGGGAAATTCCGCGGCGCGGCTGTCCACCCATTCCAGGCGCAGCGGCAAGCCCGCCAGCAGTGGCGCAAGGGCGCGGCCGACGTGGCCGGCGCCGAACAGCAGTACCTGCGGACCCCGCGCGGCGAAGCACTCGAACAGCAGGCTGGCGCGCCCGCCGCAGCACTGGCCGAGCCGCGCGCCGAGGGGGAAGTGCTCGAGCGCCTGTTGATCCTTGCCGGCCAGCAGCAGCTGGCGCGCGTGCTCGATGGCGGCGAATTCCAGATGGCCACCGCCGATGGTGTCGAAGGTTTCCCCGGCGGTCACCAGCATCTTGCTGCCGGACTCCCGGGGCGTGGAGCCCTGCACACCGATCACGGTGATCAGCACGTAGGGCTCGGCGCTGTCGCGCAGGCGGGCGATGGCGTGCATCCAGGTACGGGTCATGGTTGGGGTTCCTGGGTCGAGTCGGGAGTGGGTGGGTTTTCCCTCACCCCAACCCTCGGCTTTGGCATCCTGCGTCGCTCTACCTCCTGCATCCATGCAGTCGTCTCCCGGAGGGAGAGGGGGCTGTCCGCTGCGGTGGTAGCGATCAGTGCGTCGTGTGACCCCACAACTGCCGGCTGAGTCTGCTGGTTCACCTTACGCCGATCAGTCCCCTCTCCCGCTTGCGGGAGAGGGCTAGGGTGAGGGCGCTCTTGCTCCGAACGGCGCATCGCCTCACAAGCCCAGAGTACCCGTTCCGGCGTCGCCGGCGTATCCAGGTCCGGGCTCAGCCGGTAGTCGGCGAGGCTGGCGATGGCGTCGCGCAGCGCCGACCACACCGAGATCGCCAGCATGAACGGCGGCTCGCCCACCGCCTTGGACAGGTACACGCTGTCTTCCTCGTTGGGGCGGTCGAACAGCGCCACGCGGAAGTCGGCCGGTGCGTCGCTCACCGCCGGGATCTTGTAGGTCGCCGGCCCCACGGTGAGCAGCTTGCCGGTGTCGTCCCAGCGCAGCTCCTCGGTGGTCAGCCAGCCCATGCCCTGGACGAAGCCACCCTCGATCTGGCCGATGTCGATGGCCGGGTTCACGCTGCGGCCGACGTCGTGGAGGATGTCCACCCGCGGCACGCGGTACTCGCCGGTCAGCGTGTCGACCTCCACCTCGGACACCGCGGCGCCGTAGGCGAAGTAGAAGAACGGATGCCCCTGGCCCTTCTCGCGGTCGTAGAAGATCTTCGGCGTGCGGTAGAAGCCGGTGGCGGAGAGCTGGATGCGCGCGAAATAGGCGGCCTGGACGGCCTCGGCGAAGCCCAGGTGCTGCGTCCCCACCGTCACCCCGCCGCGCTCGAAACGCACCTCCTGGAGCTTCACGCCGTCGCGTTCGGCGAGGAACTCGATCAGGCGTTTCTTCAGCGTGCGCGCCGCATCGCGGGCGGCCATGCCGTTCAGGTCGGTGCCGCTGGAGGCGGCGGTGGGCGAGGTGTTGGGCACCTTGTCGGTGCGCGTGGCGGTGAGGTGCACCTGTTCCAGCGGTACCTGGAATTCCTCGGCGACGATCTGCGCGACCTTGGTATTCAGGCCCTGGCCCATCTCGGTGCCGCCATGGTTGAGCTGGATGCTGCCGTCGGTGTAGAGGTGCACCAGCGCGCCGGCCTGGTTGAGGTGCTGCGCGGTGAAGGAAATGCCGAACTTCACCGGCGTCAGCGCCAAGCCTTTCTTCAGCACCGGGCTGCGCGCGTTGAACGCACGGATCGCGCAGCGGCGCGCGGCATAGTCGCTGCTCTGCTCCAGCCGCGCGATCAGCTCGCCCAGCAGGTTGTGCTCGACCCTCTGGTGATAGGGCGTCAGGTCGCGGCCTGAGCCTCCGTAGAGGTTCAGCTTGCGGACCTCGAGCGGGTCCTTGCCCACCGCGCGGGCGATGTCGTCCATGGCGCGTTCGATGATCATCATCCCTTGCGGGCCGCCGAAGCCGCGGAAGGCGGTATGGGAGACGATGTTGGTGAAGCTGCGGTAGCCGGAGATGGCCACGTCGGGAATGAAATAGGCGTTGTCGGCGTGGAACATCGCGCGGTCGACGATGGCGTCGGAGAGGTCCGGGGAATGGCCGCAATCGCCCACGACTTCGAGCTGCGCAGCGAGCAGCCGGCCCTCGGCGTCGAAGCCGGTGCGGTAGCGGTTGTGGAAGGGGTGGCGCTTGCCGGTCAGGCGCATGTCGTCGGCACGCGGCAGGCGAAGTTTCACCGCGCGGCCGGTCTGGCGCGCGAGCAGGGCGGCAAGGCAGGCGAAGGGCGCGGCCTGGGTTTCCTTGCCGCCGAAGCCGCCACCCATGCGGCGTACTTCCACCGTGACCTTGGCCAGTGGAATCGCCAGTACCTCGGCCACCAGTTTCTGCACTTCGCTGGGGTGCTGGCTGGAAGTGTGCACCAGCATGCCGCCATCGTCGGTCGGCAGCGCCAGCGAGGCCTGGCCTTCGAGGTAGAAGTGCTCCTGGCCGCCGATGAACTGGCGGGCCTCCAGCACCCGCGGAGCCTGCGCCAGTGCCGCGTCTACGTCGCCCCGGCGCATGTGGTGCGGCGGGCGCACGAAGCGCTCCTCGGCCTTGGCCTGCAGCGGGTCGATCAGCGGGTCTTGCTTCGCGTACTCGACCTTCGCCAGGCGCACCGCGCGGCGCGCCTGGACGAGGGTTTCGGCGGCGACCGCGAACAGCGCCTGGCCGTGGTATTTCACCCGGTCGCCGGCCAGCAGTGGATCACCCGGAAACACCGGGCCGATGTCCGTGTGGCCGGGCACGTCGTCCAGGGTCAGCACCGCCACCACGCCGGGCGCGCTGCGCACGGCGTCGAGGTCGAGGCAGAGCACCTCGCCGCAGGCGATTTCGGTGAGGCCGACGGCGGCATGCAGCAGTTCGCGCGGGGCCCTCAGGTCGTCCACATAGTGCGCGGCGCCGCTCACATGCAGCGCGGCGCTGTCGTGCTCGCGAGGCTTGCCGGCGCTGTGCACGGCGACCGCGACGCCGTTGCCGGCCAACGGTGGTAGGCTACGCATGGCGCACCTCCGCAGGGCATTCGGACCCTTCCAGTAGTGCGCGCTGCAACAGGTTCTGCGCCACCTTCAGGCGATAGGCGGCGCTGGCGCGCAGGTCGTCGATGGGCTGGAAGTCCAGCGCTATCGCGGCTTGCGCCGCCGCCACGGCAGCGGCGTCGAAGGGCCGGCCGCGCAGGGCCGCTTCGGTGTTCGCACCCCGTAGCGGGGTGGCCGCCATGCCGCCACAGGCCAGGCGTGCGTCCGTGACGATGCCTGCCTCGTCGAGGTCCAGGCGCAAGGCCAGGCAGACGGCGGAAATATCGTCGTCACGGCGCTTGGAAACCTTGTTGACGCGCAAGCGCTGGTGGCCGCGCAAGCGCGGAATCCGCAGCGCTTCGATGTACTCGCCCGGTTGCAGGATGGTCTGCCGGTAGCCGGTGAAGAAGCCGTCCACGGGCACTTCCCGCACCTTTCCCGCCTTGCGCAGCCGCAGGTGCGCATCCAGTGCCAGCAGCACCGGCGGCATGTCGCCGATGGGTGAGGCATTGGCGATATTGCCGCCCAGGGTGCCGCGCTGGCGGATCTGCAGCGAGCCGAGCCGCTCGAGCAGGGCGCCGACACCGGGGAATTCCTCCAGCGCCGCCAGGCAGTCGGCATAGGTCCGCGCGGCGCCGATCAGCAGATGGTCGTCGTGGACCTCCAGGCGTTGCAGGTCACTCACCCGGTCAAGGTGGATGAGCGCCGGGAAGGCCTTGAGGTTCTGCGTGGCTTCCAGCGCCAGGTCGGTGCCACCGGCGATCAGCCGGGCGGCCGGATGCTCGTGCAGCAGGGCGTCCAGCTCCTCCAGCGAGGCGGGCAGCCAGGCCTGGGCGCCGTCGCCCTGCAGTGCGCCGGCGGTGGCGATCTGCCGAAGACGGGCGACGGTCAGGGCGGTGTCCTGGGTGAAGCGGTCACGGCAGGGCTGCCCGGCGATCTGCGTGGCAGCGTCGAGGATCGGCCGGTAGCCGGTGCAGCGGCACAGGTTGCCGGAGAGGGCGCTCAACGCCGTCTCCCGGTCGTGGGGTGGCGGCGCGTGGTGCCAGGCGAACAGCGACATGACGATGCCCGGCGTGCAGAAACCGCACTGCGACCCATGGCAGTCCACCATCGCTTGTTGCACCGGGTGCAGCGCGCCTGGTTTGCCCAGGTGCTCCACGGTCAGCACCTGGCGGCCGTGCACCGCGCCCAGCAGCGTGATGCAGGCGTTCACCGCGCGATAGCGCAGCGCCTCGCCCTCGGGCTCGACGAGCACCACGGTGCAGGCACCGCAGTCGCCGGAGGCGCAGCCCTCCTTGGTGCCGGTGCGCGCGCGGTGGATGCGCAGGTAGTCGAGCAGGCTGGTCTCGGGGGCGAATCCATCGGCCTGGACCGCTTCGTCGCCGAGCAGAAACTCAATCATCGGGAGTCCTCGTCGTCATGCGGGCGGCCGCGCCGCCTCGCAAAGGCTGTCCGTGGAGGCCGAGCGCTGCGTGGCGAAGGCTCTCAGGCACAAGCATAGGCTCGTGGACCGGCTTGACCAGCAGGGCAGGAAAACCGCGGGGGGACACGCGTCCCGGCGCTGGCTGGGGCGCCGTACGTCGCGACCGGTGTTGTCCTCCTCATCTTTTCGGGCGAAGGTGGTCAGGTTGGCATGCACCGCCTACACCGGGGGACGGGGCGAGAGCCCCGCGCCAGAGGCCTTGGGGCCGAGATCCAGTCGTCGGATTCGGCGTCTCGCTTGATAGGAAACTTCTTCCTTTTATAGATATCTCAATAGAGATACTCAATATCCGTGATGCCCTAAATCAATGGGCATTCCTTGTCATCAGGCGATAATCTTCCCCCTGTCGAATTTCAACCGATCGACCACTCGATTAAACGACAAACTCTCATTGAGGAATTGCCTAATGTCCCTGATCAACACCGCCGTTCAGCCGTTCAAGGTCAACGCTTTCCATAACGGCAAGTTCATCGAAGTCACTGAAGAATCCCTCAAGGGCAAGTGGTCCGTTCTGATCTTCATGCCGGCAGCCTTCACCTTCAACTGCCCGACCGAGATCGAAGACGCCGCCAACAACTACGCCGAGTTCCAGAAGGCCGGTACCGAGGTCTACATCGTGACCACCGATACCCACTTCTCCCACAAGGTGTGGCACGAAACCTCCCCGGCCGTTGGCAAAGCCCAGTTCCCGCTGATCGGTGACCCGACCCACCAGCTGACCAACGCCTTCGGCGTGCACATCCCGGAAGAAGGCCTGGCCCTGCGCGGCACCTTCGTGATCAACCCGGAAGGCATCATCAAGACCGTCGAAATCCACTCCAACGAGATCGCTCGTGACGTCGGCGAAACCCTGCGCAAGCTGAAAGCTGCCCAGTACACCGCCGCTCACCCGGGCGAAGTCTGCCCGGCCAAGTGGAAAGAAGGCGAGAAGACCCTGGCTCCGTCCCTGGACCTGGTCGGCAAGATCTAAAAACGGCTGGGAAGCTGTTGCGCAGCGCTTGCTGCCCTTCCTTCAGACCCGGCAGCTTCCCCTACCGTTTCGCAGTACCCCGAGGATGCCTATCGGCATCCTCTCTACCTAAGCCAAAAGCGTGCGTAGGGTGGGCTGAAAAGCCCGCCGGGGAACCCCTTTGCTCAAATTCCGAGGATTTGAATCATGTTGGACGCCACTCTTAAAACCCAGTTGAAGGCCTACCTGGAAAAGGTCCAGCAGCCGTTCGAGATCGTCGCGTCCCTCGATGACAGCGACAAATCCCGCGAGATGAGCGAGCTGCTGCACGAAATCGTCGGCCTGACCGACAAGATCACCCTGCGTGAAGATGGCAGCGATGCGCGCAAGCCGTCCTTCTCGCTGAACCGCCCGGGGGCGAACATCGGTCTGGCGTTTGCCGGCATCCCCATGGGCCACGAATTCACCTCCCTGGTGCTGGCGCTGCTGCAGGTCGGCGGCCACCCGTCCAAGCTCGACGCTGACGTCATCGAGCAGATCAAGGGCATCCAGGGCTCGTTCGAGTTCGAAACCTATTTCTCGCTGTCCTGCCAGAACTGCCCGGACGTGGTCCAGGCGCTGAACCTGATGGCCGTGCTCAACCCGAACATCCGCCACGTCGCCATCGACGGCGCGCTGTTCCAGGAAGAAGTCGAGCGTCGCCAGGTGATGGCGGTGCCGAGCATCTACCTCAACGGTGAAGTGTTCGGCCAGGGCCGCATGGGCGTGGAGGAAATCCTCGCCAAGATCGACACCGGCGCCGCTGCCCGCGAAGCCGAGAAGCTGTCGGCCAAGGAAGAGTTCGACGTACTGGTCGTCGGCGGTGGCCCGGCGGGCGCTGCCGCGGCCATCTACGCCGCTCGCAAGGGCATCCGCACCGGTGTGGCGGCCGAGCGCTTCGGCGGCCAGGTGCTGGACACCATGGCTATCGAGAACTTCATCTCGGTCACCGAGACCGAAGGCCCGAAACTGGCTCGCCAGCTGGAAGAGCACGTCAAGCACTATGACGTCGACATCATGAACCTGCAGCGCGCCAGCGCCCTGATTCCGGCGAAGACCGCCGGCGGCCTGCACGAAGTGCAGTTCGAGGGCGGCGGCAGCCTGAAGGCCAAGTCCGTGATCCTGGCGACCGGCGCCCGCTGGCGCGAAATGGGCGTGCCGGGCGAGAAGGAATACAAGGCCAAGGGCGTGTGCTTCTGCCCGCACTGCGACGGCCCGCTGTTCAAGGGCAAGCGCGTCGCGGTGATCGGCGGCGGCAACTCCGGCGTCGAGGCAGCCATCGACCTGGCCGGTATTGTCAGCCACGTGACCCTGCTGGAGTTCGACAGCAAGCTGCGCGCCGACGCGGTGCTGCAACGCAAGCTGTTCAGCCTGCCGAACGTGGAAGTCATCACCAGCGCGCTGACCAGCGAAGTGAAAGGCGATGGCCAGAAGGTCACCGGCCTGGTCTACAAGGACCGCAACTCGGAAGAGTTCAAGTCCATCGACCTGGAAGGCATCTTCGTGCAGATCGGCCTGCTGCCCAACAGCGAATGGCTCAAGGGCACCATCGAGCTGACCTCGCGCGGCGAGATCATCGTCGACGCTCGCGGCGAGACCTCGCTGCCGGGCATCTTCGCCGCCGGTGACGTGACCACCGTGCCGTACAAGCAGATCGTGATCGCGGTCGGCGAAGGCGCCAAGGCGTCGCTCTCCGCCTTCGACCACCTGATCCGCTCCTCCGCGCCGGCCTGATGGCTTCGCGCTAGAAACAGAAACGCCCGGTTCACGCGAGTGAGCCGGGCGTTTTCTTTTGGATGATGTCTACCTGCCGGCCTTGGAGCGTGGTTTAGCACCCTCTCCCCCGCCCTCTCCCTGAAGGGAGAGCTGTCCTCTGCATTGATCCATAGCGGAGTTAGTCGGCGAACACAGCAACGTCCAAGCGGGCCGGACAGTCCCCTCTCCCTTCAGGGAGAGGGTTAGGGAGAGGGCCAGCCCCGCTCCGAACCTTCAGAGAATCGGCGACACCAGCCGCGCCACCCGCATCCCCAGCTGCTGCAGCCGGTGCACGCGCTTGCGGTCGTCCAGGGTCATCTCCACCGACTGGGCGAAGTCCTCTTCGAGCATGGCTTCCACGTCGCGGGCGAAGCCTTCGTCGACGGTGATCACCATGATCTCGAAGTTCAGGCGGAACGAGCGGTTGTCCAGGTTGGCGCTGCCCACGGCGGCGCTGTCGTGGTCGATCAGCACCACCTTCTGGTGCAGGAACCCCGGCTGGTAGCGGAACACCCGCACGCCGGCGCGTACGGCCTCCAGCGCATAGAGGCTGGAGGCGGCGTAGACCGTCTTGTGATCCGGCCGCGAGGGCAGCAGGATGCGCACGTCCACGCCCCGCAGCACCGCCAGGCGCAGGGCGGCGGCGACGGCTTCGTCCGGGACGAAATACGGCGTGGTGATCCACACCCGCTCCACCGCCGCGTTGATCGACTCGACGAAGAACAGCGAGCAGGTTTCCTGGGTGTCCGCCGGGCCGCTGGCGACCACCTGGCAGAGCATGCCGGCGTCGTCGTAGCCATCGGGCAGGATCAGCGTCGGCAGCGTGTGGGTGGCCCAGAACCAGTCCTCGGCGAAGCACTCCTGCAGGCATGCCACCGCCGGGCCGTGCAATTCGATGTGGGTGTCGCGCCAGGGCGCCAGCGGTGGCTTCTCGCCCAGGTACTCGACACCGACGTTGTGCCCGCCGACGAAGCCCCGCACGCCGTCGACCACCACGATCTTGCGGTGGTTGCGGAAGTTCACCTGGAAGCGGTTGATCATCCCGCTGCCGGTGCTGAACGCATGCACCTGCACGCCGCCCTGGCGCAGGCGCTCGACATAGCGGCGGGGCAAGGCGTGGCTGCCGATGCCGTCGTACAGCAGGAACACGTCCACGCCGTTGGCCGCGCGCTCCAGCAGCAGCTGCGCAAGACGCTGGCCGAGGGCGTCGTCACGGACGATGAAGAACTGCACCAGGATCACTTTGCGCGCGCGGGAGATCGCCTCGAACATCGCCTCGAAGGAAGCCTTGCCGTTCACCAGCAGGCGCACGTTGTTATTGGCCAGGGTCGGCATGCGCGCCAGCCCGACCATGGCCTTGAGCGACTTGTAGGCGTGGTACTGGCGCGCGGCGAGCGCCTCTTCCACCCATGGGCGCCAGTCCAGTTCGGCGGCGGCCAGGTGCATTTCCTCGTTGGCCTGGCGCCGCGCGCCGATGTAGGCGTCGAAGCGGCTGCGGCCGAAGACGAGGTAGGGCAGCAGGGTCAGCAGCGGCATGAACACCAGGGAGGTGGCCCAGGCGATGGCGCCTTGCGCGGTGCGCACGCTGAGGACGGCGTGCACCGCGGCGACGATGCCCAGGAGCTGGATGACCACCAGGAAGTGGGCGATGTAGGTGCTGTACTGCATGGGCGCGCGATCGGGTCCTTGTGGTCGGCGGATGCTCTGAGCCTAGTTGGCTCCCGGCGGTTGCGGCCAGCGGCTGATGGGGCCGCGCCAGTGCTCGTAGGTCTTGCCCAGGCGCAGTACCTCGATGTCGGCGAAGCGCGGGCCGACGATCTGCAGGCCGATGGGCATGCCGGCGCTGGTGAAGCCGCAGTTGATCGAGAGTGCCGGTTGCTCGGACATGTTCCACGGCACGGTGAAGCCGATGTGCTCGAAGGGCAGCGCCGGGTCGTTGGTCGGCGAGGCCCACTCGGCGGGGAAGGCGGCGACCTGGTTGGTCGGCGAGAGCAGGAAGTCGATCTCGTGGAACTGCTCGGCCGCCCGCCGGCGCATGTCGAAGGTGCGGTTGTAGCCGCGCACCGCATCGGCGCCGCTGACCGAGGCGCCGCCCTCGGCCCACTGGTAGATGTAGGGCAGCACCTTGGCCTGGCGCTCGCGCGGCAGGTGTTCCAGCTCGGCCCACAGGCGTGCGCGCCAGAATTTGTCGAGGCCGTCGAGCAGCTCGCGGTCGAGTATCGGCTGGACGTCGACGATCTCCGCGCCGGCCTGGGCGAAGCGCCGGGCAGCGGCCTCGACGGCGGCGCGGACCTCCGCTTCCGGCTGCAGGCCGCAGCCGGGGTCGAGTTGCAGGCCGATGCGCAGGCCCTGCACGTCCAGCGGCTCGATATGCCAGTCCAGGTTCGCCGGCGGCAGGGCGGTGGCGTCGCGCCAGTCCGGGCGGGCGAGGTGCTTCATCATCAGCGCCGCGTCGTCCAGGGTGCGGGTCATGGGGCCGGCGCAGCGGCCGGTGTAGTAAGGGTCGATGGGGATGCGCCCGAAGCTCGGCTTGAAGCCGACCAGGCCGCACCAGCCCGCCGGCAGGCGCACCGAGCCACCGATGTCGGTGCCGATGTGCAGCGGCCCGTAGCCAGCCGCGGCGGCCGAGGCGGCGCCGGCGCTGGAGCCGCCCGGGTTCATGCGCAGGTCCCAGGGGTTGCGCGCCAGTTCGTGGAAGCTGGAAAGCCCGGAGGAGAGCATGCCGAAGTCCGGCACGGTGGTCTTGCCCAGCAGGATCGCCCCGGCTTCGAACATTCGCGCCGCGGGCGGGGCGTCGCCCGTAGAAGGTTGCAGCAGGGTGGCGGCGCTGCCCTGGGGGATCGGGTCGCCGCGGGTGGCGATCAGCTCCTTGATGGTGACCGGCACGCCATCCAGTTCGCCGCACGGCGCACAGCGGATCCAGCGCGCCTCGGAGCGCCGCGCCTGCTCCAAGGCCCGCTGCGGATCGAAGGCGAAGAGCGCGCAAAGCTGCGGCTCCCAGCGGTCGATGTGAGCGACCAGATGCTCCAGGTACTCGACGGGGGATAGCTGGTGCGAGCGGTACAGGGCCAGCAGTTCGACGGCGGACAGGTCGTGCAACGGTGGCATGGCGGTCTCCGGCGTGGGGCTATGCCACACCCTAGCCGAATCCGCGCCAGGAGGGGATAGGCGCGGTGGTCACACCGCGCGATCGAGGCTGGCCTCAGGCGCGCTGGCGCGATTGCTGGTCGATCAGGTACTGCAGGCGATACAGATGACGGTAGCCCGATTCCCAGGCGCCGTGGCCGGATTTCACGTTGATGTGCCCGGCGGAGGGCAGGATCACCGTTTCGGCACCCCAGGCGCGGCCGAGCACCAGCGCGCGCTGCGGGCTGCAGGCGGCGTCGTTGTCCGAGCCCACCAGCACGGCGGGGAAGGGCAGCGTCTGGGCGGCGATGGGGGCGAAGTTGCGTAGCGCCCCGTGACAGGTTTCCCGCTCCACGTCGGCCGGGGCCACCAGCAGGGCGCCGGCGACCTGGGCGAGGGCGCGGCGGTCGGCGCGGGCGGCCCAGGAGGCGACGGTCACACAGCCCAGGCTGTGGGCGATCAGCACCACTCGGCCGGGCTCGCGGCGGATCTCGCGGTCGAGTTCGGCGACCCAGTCGTTGTGTTGCGGGGTGATCCAGTCCTGCTGCTGCACCCGCCCGGCGTTCGGCAGGGCGCGTTGCCAGTGGCTCTGCCAGTGGGCGTCGTCGGAGCCGTGCCAGCCCGGCACGATCAGATAGCGGATGCGTTCGTTGCGCATGGAGCGGCCCTCTCGAATCGTCATGGAAGACATTCTAGGGAGGGTTTTAATATACGTTAAGGAATAAGAAATTCTTTGCTTATGCGGTATTTAGACTAAGCAAACGGCTATAAGGGCTATTCCTGCGCCCGGCGCAGCGGGCAGCAGCGCGCCAGGATGCCCTCCAGGTTGAGGTCGGGCATGGCGTAGTCGCGCAGGGCCTTGGCGGTCTGCTCGACGTAGTCGCGGGTGGTGCCGAAGTGCCCCTGGGCGCTGTCGAGCACGTGCTGGACGATGCTGTCGGGCAGGGAGCCGGCGTAGCTGGGCAGGTGGCGTTCGAGGACAAAGCCCAGGGCGCGCACGCGGGTGCCGTCGTCGAGGCGGCAATTCAGCCATTCCGGGCGGTAGGAGGCGTAGGGCATCTCCCGTTCCCAGAGCGCATAAAGGTTGGCGTCGAGGTTGTCCTCGGGCAGGCGGAAGGCGAAGCCTGCGCAGGAGCCGCCGCGGTCGAGCCCGAGCACCAGGCCCGGCGCTTCCGGGGTGCCACGGTGGGTCAGCGACCAGAGGTAGAGCCCGCGGTGGTAGCCGTGCACCCGCGCGCGGCGCGCCTCGGCCACCGGGAATTCCGGGCGCCAGATCAGCGAGCCGTAGGCGAACAGCCACACCGGGCCGGCGCCGTGTTCGCTCATGGTGATGTCGAGCGAGGCGCGCAGCTGTGCGGGTGTGAAACGTTCCGGCACCCCCAGTGTCGGCGGATAGAACGGGCCTTGCGAAGTGGGAGACGATGTCACGCGATACCCCTCAGGTCTCCAGACTGTCATCAACTTAGTGGAACTGCGGCGGCCACGGAAGGGCCTGAAAGGCATAGGTTTATTGCCAGAGCGGGGATGACGACGAACGGCGGGTGATTTGCCAGGCGCAGCGGCCGCTGGCGCTCTCGTAGGGCGCATAACGCGCCAGCGTTACCCGCCGCGGGGCATGCGGCGGATAACCCGTTCCGGGTTATGCGCCCTACGGTTCTGCGCTGCGATTCGCCCTCTCCCTGAAGGGAGGGGGGCCGTCGTACATGGCTTCATGTAGGAGCGGACTCCGTCCGCGATCGATTGCCGGCGGCTCGTAGCCGGCCGGTTGCACATCGCGGACGGAGTCCGCTCCTACGCGATCCACAGCCGTGGCGCGGAATCGGCGAATAAAAAAAGGCCGCTCACCCCTGCCTGAGTATTGGGAGAGCGGCCTTGAAGCTCGGTATGTGGTGGAGGTCCTGTTCTACACCCGCTCTGTTTCAGGTGTCTTACAGGGGCCTCAGCGCGCGGTGATCACCGCCAGCTTGGTAATGCCCGCCTTCTCGATGTAGGCCATGGCCTTGGCCACCTGGCCGTAGTTCACCCCGTCGTCGGCCTGCAGCTGCACGCGCAGCTGGGCGTCCTTGGCCTTGGCCGCTTCCAGGTTGCCCTGCAGCAGCTCGGGCTGGATCTCGTCCTTGTTGATGAACCACTTGCCGGCGCCGTCGATGCTCACCACCAGCGGGTCCTTCTGCTCCGGCGGCGCGACCGCCTCGGTCTTGGGCAGGTTGATCGGGATGGCGTTGGTCAGCAGCGGCGCGGTGACGATGAACACCACCAGCAGCACCAGCATCACGTCCACCAGCGGGGTGACGTTGATCTCGGAGAGAACCTCGTCGCTGTCCTGGGTCGAGAAGGCCATGTCAGCTCGCCTCCTTCACGCTGGCGCCGGCAGCCGGTTTGCGGGCGGCGGTGGGCAGGGTGACGACGCGGAAGGCGCTCTTCTGCGCAAGGCTGTAGAAGTCGTGGGCGAAGTCGTCGAGGTCGGCCGCGGTGAGCTTCAGGCGGCGGAGGAAGTAGTTGTAGACCAGCACCGCCGGGACGGCGACGGCGATACCCACGCCGGTGGCGATCAACGCGCTGCCGATGGGACCAGCGACGGTTTCCAGGCTCGCCGAGCCGGCGGCGCTGATGCCCTTGAGCGCTTCCATGATGCCCCACACGGTGCCGAACAGGCCGATGAAGGGCGAGGTGGAGCCGATCGAGGCGAGCACTGCCAGGCCCGATTCCAGGGAGCGACGCTCACGCTGGATCTGCTGGCGCAGGGCGCGTTCGAGGCGGTCCTGGTGATTGATCGATTGGGCGAGGTCCGGCTGGCCGTTGTCCTGCACCTGGATGGCGGCGAAGCCAGCCTGGGCCACGCGGGCACCGGCGCCGGGCTTGCCGGCGGCCTGGTCACCGGCCGATTCGAGGCTGGTGGCGCTCCAGAACTGCTTCTGGAAACGCTTGTCCTGGGATTTCTGGCGGGTGAATTGAACGCCTTTCACCAGGGCCAGGGCCCAGGTGACGACGGAGAAGCCGACCAGCAGCCAGATGACTGCGCCTTCGACGGATTCCAGGGGGTTAAGGGGCAGACTCATGGGTGTTCTCCTTCCGCGATTCTCGTGCGGCTGATCTGGGCAAGTTGAATCAATGCAATTTGAAATCGATGGGTACGCTGACCCAGCCGTCCTGGGCCACGTCGCCGCGCTTGGCGGGGACGAAGCTCCAGCGTTTCACCGCGCGCACCGCGGCATCGTCCAGGGCGTCGCGACCGCTGCTCTTCTGCACCTGGATCTCGCTCGGGCTACCGCTGGCGAGCACATGCACCCGCAGCAGCACGGTGCCTTCCCAACCGCGGCGCTGGGCCAGCGGCGGGTATTCCGGCGCCGGGTTCTTCAGGTAACCGGCGCTGGCCGAGGGCGGCGTCAGCGGTGCCGGGGCCGGAGCCGCCGGGGCGGGCGGAGCCGGTGGCGGCGGCGGGGTTTCGGGCTTGGGCGGCGTGGGTTGCTCGACCGGCTTGGGCACGGGTTTGGGCTTGGCCACCGGTTTGGGCTTGGGTTTGGGAATCGGTTTGGGCGGCGGCGGTTTCACCGCATTCTCGTCCACCACGGGGGGCGGCGGTTCCTGTACCACCGGCTGGGGAATCGGTTCGGGCGGCGGCGGCTCGACGACCGGCGGCGTCGGCGCGGTGAATTCGATGGTCATCGGCGGCACCTGCGGCGGCACTTCGGGCAGCTTCGGCGTGGGCTGCTGGCTCAGCCAGTAGACCACCGCGCCATGCAGCGTCAGGGCGAACAGGCCGAGCAGGACGGCTTCGCGGCGGCTCAGCGCGCGGCTTTTCGCCGGCACGTGGCGGCCCAGCTCCAGCGCGTGGCGCAGCGGGCGGCCGAGATCGACCAGGTCGCCGCCGGGCACGTGGCGCAGGAAGGCATCCGGCGCGAGGGCATGCTGGGGTTGAGCCATGAACGATCTCCTTGCAGGTCTGCGCGGCTCTAAGTCGCGCTTGAAACGGACCTGCATGATTGGCGGAGCGCCTTAGCTCTTGAAGTGATTGTTTCTCTTATTTAAATAACTTTCGGTGCTATAGGTTTTTCCCGGATCGCTGCAGGCCGCGGCAGCCGTGGCTTTGCGAGAATCAGTAAAAAAGCGATGCCTTTGCCGCATGGAAAATATGCAAGGAAGGTTGGCGAAAATTTGCTCAAAGCGCTGGGTTAGAGCTCTTTAATGTAGGAGCGAGCTTGCTCGCGAACAGTGTTTGCCGGCAGCGCCGGAGTTGGGCGGGTTCGCGAGCAAGCTCGCTCCTACGAAAAGCCCCTGGCCCCAACTCCGGAGCCCACGAGCCGGAAAGCGGAACGCCAGAAACGAAAAAGCCCGGTCATTCGACCGGGCTTTTCATCAGCGTCAGCGATGCGGCGATCAGAACGCCGGCACCACGGCGCCCTTGTACTTCTCGAGGATGAACTGCTTCACCTCGGGGCTGTGCAGGGCGGCGGCCAGTTTCTGCATGGCGGCGCTGTCCTTGTTGTCCGGGCGGGCAACCAGGATGTTCACGTAGGGCGAGTCGGCGCCTTCGATGGCCAGCGCGTCCTTGGTGGGGTTGAGCTTGGCTTCCAGGGCGTAGTTGGTATTGATCAGGGCGAGGTCGACCTGGGTCAGCACGCGCGGCAGGGTGGCCGCTTCCAGTTCACGCACCTTGATGTTCTTCGGGTTGGCGACGATGTCTTTCGGGGTGGCGGTGATGGACTTGTTGTCCTTGAGCTTGATCACGCCGACCTTGTCCAGCAGCAGCAGGGCGCGGCCGCCGTTGGTGGCGTCGTTGGGGATCACCACGGTGGCGCCCGACGGCAGCTCTTCGAGCTTCTTGAACTTGGTGGAGTAGGCGCCCAGCGGCTCGATGTGCACGCCGGTGACGGCGGTCAGGCTAGTGCCCTTGGTCTTGTTGAACTCATCCAGGTACGGCTGGTGCTGGAAGAAGTTGGCGTCCAGGCGCTTCTCGGCGACCTGGGTGTTGGGCTGCACGTAGTCGGTGAATTCCTTCACCTTCAGTTCAACCCCTTCCTTGGCCAGGATGGGTTTGACGAAGTTGAGGATCTCGGCGTGCGGCACCGGGGTGGCGGCGACGGTCAGGCTGTCGGCGGCCTGGGCCAGCGGGGCGCCGATGACGGCGGCGGCAGCGAACGCGGCGAACAGTTTCTTCATGCTTGGCTCCTTGGTCGGCCCGCATCCGGCGGGCCCTGCGGTTACTTGCGGGAATAGTGGACCACCAGCTTGTCGCCGACGGTCTGCAGGATCTGGACGAGGACCACCAGCATCACCACGGTGAGCAGCATCACGTCGTCCTGGAAGCGTTGGTAGCCGTAGCGGATCGCCAGATCGCCGAGGCCGCCGGCGCCCACGACGCCGGCCATCGCGGTGTAGGACACCAGGGTGATGGCGGTGACGGTGATGGCGGCGATGATGCCCGGGCGGGCTTCGGGGAGCAGGGCGTTCCAGATGATCTGGCGGGTACTGGCGCCCATGGCCTGGGTGGCCTCGATGATGCCCTTGTCCACCTCGCGCAGGGCGGTTTCCACCAGGCGCGCGAAGAACGGCGTGGCGCCCACCACCAGCGGCGGGATGGCCCCGGCGACGCCCAGCGAGGTGCCGACCAGGATCACCGTGAGCGGGATCAGCACGATCAGCAGGATGATGAACGGCAGCGAGCGCAGCACGTTGACGATGAACGCCAGCACGCCGTAGACGCCGCGGTTGGCGAACAGCTGCTTCGGCCCGGTGAGGAACAGCAGCACGCCCAGCGGCAGGCCGAGGATGACGGTGAACAGCAGCGAGCCGCCGAGCATCCAGAAGGTGTCGAGGCTGGCCTGGAGGATTTCCGACCAGTCGATATTCACAAAGAAGTCGCTCATGCGCGCAGCACCTCCACATGGACGTCGGCAGCGTTGAGCTGCGCCAGGGCGGCTTCGATGTCACCGCCCACCAGGGACAGGGTGAGCTGGCCGTAGGGCTGGTCCTTGATGCGGTCGATGCGCCCGGCGAGGATGCTGTAGTCCACGCCGGTCTGGCGCGCGACGGTGCCCAGCAGCGGTGCGTAGGTCGCCTCGCCGCGGAAGGTCAGGCGCAGGATACGGCCCGGCACGTGGGCAAAGTCGTCGTGCTGTTCTTCTTCGTCCACGCGCTCGGCCTCGAAGACGAAGCGGCGGGTGGTCTCGTGCTGCGGATGGAGGAACACATCGGCGACGTCGCCCTGTTCGACGATGCGCCCGGCGTCCATCACCGCCACCTGGTCGCAGACACGGCGGATCACGTCCATCTCGTGGGTGATCAGGACGATGGTCAGCTTCAGCTCGCGGTTGATTTCCGCCAGCAACTGCAGGACCTGGCCGGTGGTCTGCGGGTCGAGGGCGCTGGTGGCCTCGTCGCAGAGCAGGATGGTCGGCCGGCAGGCCAGCGCACGGGCGATGCCGACACGCTGCTTCTGGCCGCCGGAGAGCTGCGCCGGGTACTTGCGGGCGTGGTCCTGGAGGCCCACGCGGGCGAGCAGTTCGTCCACCCGCGCGCTGATCTCGGCGGCGCTGTAGGTGCCGGCGAGTCTCATCGGCATGGCGATGTTGTCGGCGACGGTCTTGGAGGCCAGCAGGTTGAAGTGCTGGAAGATCATCCCGACGCGCTGGCGGAAACGGCGCAGGCCGTCGGCGTCCAGGGCGGTGATGTCTTCGCCGTCGATGACGATGCGTCCGCCGCTGGGCTCTTCCAGGCGGTTGATCAGGCGCAGCAGGGTACTTTTACCGGCGCCGGAATGGCCGATCAGGCCGAACACCTGGCCGCCCGCGATGGACAGGCGGGTCGGCTGCAGGGCCGGGATATCGCGTCCGGCGACGCGATAGGTCTTGTGGACGTCGTGGAATTCGATCACGTAGCGAACCTTGTGGGTACGGGGAGGCGCCGCTCGCCGCCAGGGCCGTCGGATGAACAGGCGTAGGCAACGAGCGTAGGCGGTCAGCCAAAACCGCGCATTTTAACCTGCTTTTTTATGGCTGATTAATCTTTGTTCAGCTAAGCACGGAACAAATGGGAATAACGGGCGCCCCGGGCGGGCGCCCGTGGGCTCACGGCGTGCAGTTCGGCTGGGCAGCCGGCGCGGGTGTGGCGGGCTTCTGCAGGCCGCTCACGTCGGCAGCGACGCCGGGGGCGCGGGGCATCAGCGAACGGGCGCGGGTCAGGGCGGTGGTGGCGCCGTTGACGTCGCCCTTGGCCAGGGCGGCGCGGCTGCGCTCCAGGTAGGCGTCGGCCAGGCGCTGGCGGCGCTCGGCGAGCTGGGCGGCGTCTTCCTGTTCGGAACCCAGCGCGAGCTGCGCGGACTCCAGGCGGCCGGCGGCCAGTTCGGTCTCGAAGCCACTGCTGCTGGGCGGATTGCTCGCGGTGCTCTGGCAGGCCGCGAGGGCCAGCGCCATGGCCATCAGCGCGAACAGGCGGATGACGAACGACTTCATGCGTCAGGGTCTCTTTTGATCAAAAAATCGCCAAATTCTACACCGTCCGGCGCGGCAGGACAAAGCTCAGCAGGAACAGGGCGGCCGCGCTGACCACGATGGAGGGGCCGGCGGGGGTGTCCTTGAACCAGGACAGCGAGAGCCCGGCGCACACCGCCACCAGGCCGATCAGACTGGCGCCGAAGGCCATTTGTTCAGGGCTGCGCGCATGCCGCTGGGCCGCGGCGGCGGGGATGATCAGCAGCGAGGTGATCAGCAGCACGCCGACGATCTTCATGGCCACGGCGATGACGATGGCGATCAGCAGCATCAGCGCCAGGCGGATGGCGGTGACCGGCAGGCCTTCGACCCGCGCCAGTTCTTCGTGCACGGTGATCGCCAGCAGCGGTCGCCACAGCCAGCAGATCAGCCCCAGCACCAGAGCGCTGCCGGCGATTATCCACAACAGGTCGGTCTGGCTGACGGCGAGCAGGTCGCCGAACAGGTAGGCCATCAGGTCGACGCGCACTTCCTTCATGAAGCTCAGGGTCACCAGGCCCAGCGACAGCGTGCTGTGGGCGAGGATGCCCAGCAGGGTGTCGGCGGCGAGCGGCTGGCGCTGCTGTAGGGTGACCAGCAGCACGGCGAGCAGCACGCAGCCGACGGTCACTGCCAGGGTCGGGCTGACGTCCAGCAGGAAGCCCAGGGCGACGCCGAGCAGGGCGGCGTGGGAGAGGGTGTCGCCGAAATAGGCCATGCGTCGCCAGACGACGAACGAACCCAGGGGCCCGGCGACGACCGCCAGGGCCAGCCCGGCGAGAAGGGCGTTGAGCAGGAAATCAGCCATGGTTGCAGTCGGGGCCGTGCTGGTGGACCGGAGTGAAGCGGGTGCCGGCGGGGAAGGCGGGTTTCACCACCTCGCCGTGCAGGTCGTGGGAATGGTCGTGGTGGTGGTGATAGACCGCCAGGCTGCGCGCGTCCTGGCCGAACAGCTCGACGAAGGCCGGGTCGCCGCTGACCTGTTCCGGGTGCCCGGAACAGCAGACGTGGCGGTTCAGGCAGACCACCTTGTCGGTGGCACTCATCACCAGGTGCAGGTCGTGGGAGACCATCAGCACGCCGCAGCCCAAGCGGTCGCGCAGGCGGCCGATCAGGCGGTACAGCTCGGCTTGCCCGGCGACATCGACGCCCTGCACGGGTTCGTCGAGCACCAGCAGTTCCGGCTTGCGCAGCAGGGCGCGGGCCAGCAGCACGCGCTGCAGTTCGCCACCGGAGACGCTCTGCAGCGGCTTGTCGATCACGTGGGCGGCGCCGACTTCCTTCAGCGCCTCCAGTGCGTGGGCGCGCTGCACGCCGGGGACCAGGCGCAGGAAGCGGAACACCGTCAGCGGCAGGGTCGGGTCGACATGCAGCTTCTGCGGCATGTAGCCGATGGACAGCTTCGGCTGGCGCCAGACGCTGCCGGTGTCGGGCTTGAGCAGGCCGAGCACGCTGCGCACCAGGGTCGTCTTGCCGGCGCCGTTGGGGCCGATCAGCGTGACGATCTCCCCGGGGGCGATGGTCAGGTCGACGTTCTGCAGTACCGCCTGGCCGGCGTAGCTCACGCCGACGCCGTGCAGGCGGATGAGGGCGTCGCTCATCACGACGCCTGCTTGGCGGGGGAGCAGGCGCCGCAGAGGCCGACCACTTCGACGGTCTGGGTCTCCACGGCGAAGCCGACGCCCTTGGCACCGGCGACGATGGCCGCGCTGATGGCCGGCTGTTCCAGTTCGATGGCGGTGTGGCAGGCGCGGCAGATCAGGAACTGCCCTTCATGGGTGTGCTCCGGGTGGGCACAGCCGATGAAGGCGTTGAGCGAGGCGATGCGGTGCACCAGGCCGTTTTCCAGGAGGAAGTCGAGGGCGCGGTAGACCGTCGGCGGCGCCGCCTTGCGGCCGTCTTCCTCGCTCAGCACGGCGAGGATGTCGTAGGCGCCCAGCGGCTTGTGGCTCGCCCAGACCAGCTCCAGCACGCGCCGGCGCAGCTCGGTCAGGCGCACGCCCTGGCGCGCGCACAGCGCGTCGGCGTCGGCCAGGGCGCTGGCCACGCAGTTGGCGTGGTCGTGCGGACGGCAGGCGAGGGGTGTCTTGGGGGCGATCTTGTACATGCGCGGCGACGCTCGGGTTCAGAGACGTTATTATATTACTCTTTCATGTCTCCCCTGTGTGAGTGCCGCCGTGTCCTTCCGTCCCGTCGCCCTGCTGACCGCCGCCTGCGCGCTGCTGCTCAGCCTCCCCGTGCGCGCCGAGGTCAGCGTGCTGACCAGCATCAAGCCGCTGCAACTGATCGCCGCCGCCATCCAGGATGGCGAAGGCACGCCGGACGTGTTGTTGCCGCCGGGCGCCTCGCCGCACAGCTACTCGCTGCGCCCCTCCGACATCCGCCGCGTGCGCGATGCGCAGCTGTTCTACTGGGTCGGCCCGGACCTGGAGAACTTCCTGCCCAAGGTGCTGGAAAGCCGCAAGGGCCCGAGCGTGGCGGTGCAGGACCAGGCCGGCATGCACCTGCGCAAGTTCGCCGACTTCAGCGAGTCGAACCATCCGGACCATGACGACGACACCGGCCACGACCACGATCATCGTCCCGGCATGATCGATGCGCATTTGTGGCTGTTGCCCGCCAATGCCCAGGTGATCGCCGCACGCATGGCCGAGGACCTGGCCATCGCCGACCCGGCCAACGCCAGCCGCTACCAGGCCAACCTGAAGGCCTTCGACGAGCGCATGGAGACGCTGGACGCGCGTCTCAAGCAGCGCATCGATCCGCTCAAGGGCAAGCCGTTCTTCGTCTTCCACGAGGCCTTCGATTACTTCGAGGAGGCCTATGGCCTGCGCCATGCCGGGGTCTTTGCCGTCTCCGCCGACGTGCAGCCGGGCGCCCGTCACGTGGCGGCCATGCGCGCGCAACTGCAGAAGGCCGGCCCGTCGTGCATCTTCAGCGAACCGCCGATCCGCCCGCGCCTGGCCGACACCCTGAGCCAGGGCCTGCCGGTGCGCCTGGCCGAGCTGGATGACCTGGGGGTCGCCGTGAAGGTGGATGCCCAGGGGTACGAAAAGCTGCTGGGCAACCTGGCGGACGAGTTCGCGGGGTGCCTGGAGAAGCTCTGAGTTGGGGTTCTCGGGAAACTCCTCTGCCTGGGTTTCCCCTCTCCCCAGCCCTGGCTACGCGCCCCGCTCCGAAGGGAGAGGGAGCCGTTCGGCATGCTTTGAAACTGCAGGGTTAGCCGGCAAACGTTGAGCTGCCAGCTCGCACAGGACAGTCCCCTCTCCCTTCAAGGGGGCGGGGGAAGCCGTTCGGCATGCTTTGAGACATCCAGATTAGCCGGAAAAACATGGGACTGACTGCTTGCGCAGGACAGTCCCCCTCTCCCTTCAGGGAAAGGTTAGGGAGAGGGTGCCTCCGCTCGTACCTGAGTTCCCTGATGGCGCGGCACACTCCATCCCCGTGCCTGATCGCCGCACCTTCTCTGCCTGAAATTTCCCGCCCTTTCCTCCCCTGGCTCCCCGCCAATCGTCGGCTGAACGCATCTTTTGCGGCGCCTGCCGCTCAACCGTCTATCGTTTCCGTCGGGGTGCTTCTAACACAAGATATTGATGGCGGTCAGGAATCTATGCCTACATATGGGGTCTACTCGCGCTCCATTTGCGACTGCCACCCAACCGACAGGAGGTTCTTTCCCGGATGGCCAAGACCGATGCGCGCCAACGCGGCGCCGACCAAGGAATGCTCGCCCTGCAGCCTGCCTCGCAGGACATCTGGGACAGCAAGTACCGCTTGAAACACAAGAGCGGCAAACCCATCGACGGCAGCGTCGACGAGACCTGGCAGCGCGTCGCCCGCGCCCTGGCCAACGTCGAGGCGAACAAGGCGCTGCGCGAGCACTGGTACGAGCGCTTCCTCTGGGCCTTGCGCAATGGCGCCATCCCGGCCGGGCGGATCATCTCCAACGCCGGCGCCCAGGGGCACAAGCCGGCCACCTCGACCATCAACTGCACCGTCTCCGGGATCATCCGCGACTCCATGGATGACATCCTGGAGAAGGTCCACGAGGCCGGGCTGACCCTCAAGGCCGGTTGCGGCATCGGCTACGAATTCAGCACCCTGCGCCCGCGCGGCGCCTACGTCTCCGGCGCCGGCGCGCACACCAGCGGGCCGCTGTCGTTCATGGATATCTACGACAAGATGTGCTTCACCGTCAGCTCCGCCGGCGGGCGGCGCGGCGCGCAGATGGGCACCTTCGACGTCAGCCACCCGGACGTGCGCGAGTTCATCCGCGCCAAGCGCGAAGACGGCCGCCTGCGCCAGTTCAACCTCAGCCTGCTGATCACCGACGGCTTCATGAACGCCGTGGAGGACGACGAGGACTGGCCGCTGGTGTTCCCGATTCACCAGAAGGAGCGCGACGAGGTCGACCTGAACAACGCCGAGGAAGTGGTCTGGCGCGACTGGCCGCTGCACGACGAGTACCTGGTGGGCGATGACGGCCGCGTGGCCTGCAAGGTCTACGGCTGGGTCAAGGCGCGGCACCTGTGGGACATGATCATGGTGTCCACCTACGACTACGCCGAGCCCGGCTTCATCCTCATCGACCGGGTCAACGAGATGAACAACAACTGGTGGTGCGAGGCGATCCGCGCCACCAACCCCTGCGGCGAGCAGCCGCTGCCGCCGTACGGTTCGTGCCTGCTGGGCTCGGTGAACCTGACCAGCTTCGTGATCGACGCCTTCGGTGAGAATGCGCGCTTCGACTGGGAGCGTTACCGCGAAGTGGTCCGCGTGTTCACTCGCATGCTCGACAACGTGGTGGAGATCAACGGCCTGCCGCTGGAACAGCAGCGCGCGGAAATCCTCGGCAAGCGCCGCCATGGCATGGGCTTCCTCGGCCTGGGCTCGGCGCTGACCCTGCTCAAGCTGCGCTACGGCAGCCCGGAGGCCTGCGTGTTCACTGAAGAGGTGGCGCGCGAGATGGCCCTGGTGGGCTGGGAAGTGGCGCTGGAGCTATCCCGCGAGAAGGGCCCGGCGCCGGCCCTGGTGAAGGAGTACGACGTCACCGCCGAGATGCTGCGCAAGCGTCCGGAAATGAAAGCCGACGGCTTCAAGGTGGGCGACAAGGTGGCCGGCCGCGTGCTGCACGCCAGGTACTCGCGCTACATGCAGCGCGTCGCCGAGCATGCGCCGCAGCTGATCGAGGAACTGGCCGAGCACGGCGCGCGCTTCACCCACCACAGCTCCATTGCGCCCACCGGCACCATCAGCCTGAGCCTGGCGAACAACGCCTCCAACGGCATCGAGCCGAGTTTCGCGCACCACTATTCGCGCAACCTGATCCGCGCCGGACGCAAGACCAAGGAGAAGATCTCCGTCTTCAGCTACGAGCTGCTGGCCTACCGCGACCAGGTGGACAACCACGCCGTCCCCGGCGCCGAGGAAGAGAAGCACCGCCTGCCGGACTACTTCATCACCGCCGACGACATCACCCCGCAGCAGCACGTGGACATCCAGGCCGCCGCGCAGAAGTGGATCGACTCGTCGATCTCCAAGACCGCCAACGTCCCCACTGAATACCCGTTCGAGGACTTCAAGGACATCTACCTCTACGCCTGGCGCCAGGGGCTGAAGGGCTGCACCACCTTCCGCTTCAACCCGGCGGCCTTCCAGGGCGTGCTGGTGAAGGAGTCCGACCTGGAGAAGACGCTGTACCGCTTCGAGCTGGAAGATGGCAGCGTGGTGGAACTCAAGGGCAACGAGGAAGTGGAGTACGACGGCGAGATCCATACCGCCGCCAACCTCTTCGACGCCCTGAAAGAAGGCTATTACGGCAAGTACTGATACCCCTGGAGAGACTCATGAGCGTCAAGATCAACCAGAAGATCAAAGGCTTCCAGGTGGTGGACGTGGCCGAGGAGAAGGCCCGCGTGGAAGCCGCCGCGGCCGCTGCCGTGGTGAAGATGGATGAAACCCTGCAGCGCCCGGAGCTGCTGGTCGGCGCGACCTACAAGATCAAGTCGCCGCTGTTCGAGCATGCGCTGTACGTGACCATCAACGACGTGGTGCTCAACCCGGACACCCCGTACGAGCAGCGCCGGCCCTTCGAGATCTTCATCAACTCGAAGAACATGGACCACTTCCAGTGGATCGTCGCGCTCACCCGGATCATGTCCGCGGTGTTCCGCAAGGGCGGCGACTGCACCTTCCTGGTGGAAGAGATGAAGGCGGTGTTCGACCCGCGTGGCGGCTACCTCAAGCGCGGCGGCATCTACATGCCGTCGATCGTCGCCGAGATCGGCGCCGTGGTGGAGCGCCACCTGGTCGCCATCGGCCTGATGGAAGGCCCGCAGTTGGACGAGGAGCAGCGCCTGTACCTTGCCGAGAAACGCGCTGCCTACGAGGCCGCCCAGGGCACCAACAAGGCCGAACCCGGCGAAGGCTTCCCCGCCGGCGCCCAGCTGTGCGGCAAGTGCAACACCATGGCCGTGGTGCAGATGGACGGCTGCGCGACGTGCCTGAACTGCGGGCATTCCAAGTGTGGGTGAGCCGGAGCGACGCGACGTATACGTCGCGCCGGCGAACAACTGGCCATGGATGGCCAGGCCGGGGTTGAACTTGAGCAGAGGAGCACCGGCAGGGATGCCGACTCCGATTTGGATCTTTACGCCCGCCTGCGTCGCGCCGGCGAACGACCGGCCAAGGATGGCCGGGCCGGGGTTGAACTTGGGCAGAGGAGTCACGGCAGGGATGCCGACTCCTTGTTCGATCTTCACACCACCCGCTTCACACCGTACTGCTCTTATGTAGGAGCGAGCTTGCTCGCGAACAAACTCCGCTGCGGGGCCGTTCGCGAGCAAGCTCGCTCCTACAGAACCCCACATAGGATCGGCCTGGCCCGGCTCCCCCTGTAGGAGCGGGCCATGCCCGCGATCGCGCGCATGGCGAGCTCCTACAGGGGAATCACCAACTTCCGGCAAGCACGGGGTTGCTCGCGTAGGAGCGGACCTTGTCCGCGAATTTCTGTCGGCGCCCTGACGTTTCAGGTTGAATGCACTGGAGGTGGGCACTGTGCTGCGGCAGTCCCGGTCGGAACGAATTCCGCCGCGAGGGATTTCGCGGACAAGGTCCGCTCCTACGGGAGCCATTCGTCCAGGCTCGGCTACGGAGTGGCGATGCGGCGAGGTGTATCAGCCGGAGTGCAGGGCTCTCGTAGGAGCGGATTTATCCGTGATCCGGCCGGCAGGCCGGTGCCACGGCTATCGCGGACGGAGTCTGCTCCTACGAGATACATCTGCACACGGGACGGCCCTCACCCTAACCCTCTCCCAGGGGGAGAGGGGACCGTTCGGCGCAGGATGAAGTCGTAGTGTCAGCCGGCACGGTCTGCCCCCTCTCCCTCAGGGAGAGGGTTGGGGTGAGGGGACGTGTCGGCACGGATTATCCAGAAGAAGACAGTTGTCCTTACGAAGAGCTGCCGCTCACAGCGCAAACGGCAAATGAATCCCCACCGTCTGCCGCTGCGCCAGGCGTCGTTCGAATTCACTCGGGTCGTGGATCAGCACGTCCTGGCCGGCGAACGCCTCGGCGGCGATCAGCCGCGACAGCCAGAAGCGCACGCACGCCACCCGCAGCATCTCCGGCCACAGCTCCGCTTCCAGCGCGGTGAACGGCCGCTTGGCCGCGTAGGCCGCCAGCAGGGCGCGGACGCGCGGGCCGTCGAGGGCGCCGTCGTCGGTGGAGCACCAATCGTTCACGGTGATCGCCAGGTCGTAGAGCATCCAGCCGGAGCTGGCGTTGTAGAAGTCGATCACCCCGGCCAGGTGCGGGCCATCGAACAGCACGTTGTCGCGGAACAGGTCGGCGTGCAGGTTGGCGCGCGGCAGCGCCGGTTGCTCGGCGAGCAGGCGGGCGATTTCCTCCAGGGCATCGCCCAGAAGGATGGCGGCGCTGCCGGAAAGATGCGATTGCATCGCCTCGCCTTCATGCAGCATCCAGCTCAGGCCGCGGTCGCTGGGGCGCTCGATGATGCGCTCGCGGGTCGCCAGGTGCAGGCGCGCCAGCAGGTCGCCGACCTCCTGGCAGTGATGATTGTTCGGCGAACGCTCGTGGCGGCCGGCCAGGCGCGGCTGCAGCAGCGCCGGCTTGCCTTCGAGCTGGCGCAGCGCCTCGCCGTCCTTCGTGCGCAGGGCGTAGGGCACCGGCAGGTTGGCCTCATGCAGCACGTCGAGCAGTTCGATGAAGAACGGCATCTCCTGGACCGGGCCGCGCTCCACCAGGGTCAGGACGAATTCGCCCTGCTCCAGGCTGACGAAGAAGTTGCTGTTCTCCGAGCCTTCGGCGATGCCGCGGAAGTCGCGCAGGCGGCCGAGGCCGTAGGGGGCGAGGAAAGCTTCCAGGACCGGACGTTCCAGAGGCGTGAATACCGACATGCTCAATCCTCTGGAGCGTCGTGGAGGGAAGGGTTTACCAGCTGAAGATCTGCCACTGCGGGATCAGCTTGTCGGGCTGGTCCGAGCGGATGAAGTTGCCGTCGCTGCCGTCCTGGCGCACCAGGAAGTACGGCTTGCCGTGCTTGGGCACGACCTTGATGGCGTAGAGGAAGCCGTTCACGCGGTATTCCTGGATGGTCTTGTCGCCCTCCTGGCGGATGGTCACATCCGGTTCCGGCGTCGGGGCATCGTCCGCCGCCATGACGGCAGTCGCGCCAAGACCCAGCAGAGCGGCGAGCAACAGGCGGTTCAACGTACGCATGATAACCTTGTCCCTTTGTCGAATTGGCTACGGACATTTTAGCCCGAGCCCTTCTGAAAAGGTTGATTCCCCTCATGAGCCAAGCACCCCTCGTCCTCGTGGACGGCTCGTCCTACCTGTATCGCGCCTTCCATGCCCTGCCGCCGCTGACGACCTCCACCGGCATGCCGACCGGCGCGGTGAAGGGCGTGCTGAACATGCTCAAGAGCCTGCGCAAGCAATACCCGGACAGCCCGTTCGCGGTGGTCTTCGATGCCAAGGGGCCGACCTTCCGCGACGCGCTGTTCGCCGAATACAAGGCCAACCGCCCGTCGATGCCGGACGATCTGCGCGTGCAGGTCGAGCCGCTGCACGCCAGCGTGCGGGCGCTTGGCCTGCCGCTGCTGTGCGTGGATGGCGTGGAGGCGGACGACGTGATCGGCACCCTGGCCCGCCGCAGCGCGGCGCTGGGGCGCCCGGTGGTGATCTCCACCGGCGACAAGGACATGGCGCAGCTGGTCGACGGGCACATTACGTTGGTCAACACCATGACCGGAAGCGTGCTCGACCCCGATGGCGTAAAAGAGAAATTCGGTGTCGGTCCTGAGCTGATCATCGACTACCTCGCGCTCATGGGTGACAAGGTGGACAACATCCCCGGCGTGCCCGGTGTCGGCGAAAAGACCGCGCTTGGTCTGCTGGTGGGCGTGGGCGGCGGCCTGGACGTGCTCTATGCGAGCCTGGACAAGGTGCCCGAGCTGCCGATCCGCGGCGCCAAGGGCCTGCCGGCCAAGCTGGAGGAGCATCGCGAGATGGCCTTCCTCTCCTATGAGCTGGCCACCATCAAGACCGACGTCGAGCTGGACGTCGAAGTGGAGGCGCTCATTCCCGGCGAGCCGCAGCGCGAGGCGCTGATCGGCCTGTACCGCGAGCTGGAGTTCAAGAACTGGCTCGACGACCTGCTGCGCGAGGCCAAGGAAGAGGGCGGCGGCGACGTCGAGGCCGTGTCGATCCAGGCCATCGCGAAGTACGACACCGTGCTGGAGCAGGCCGAGTTCGACGCCTGGCTGAAGAAGCTGGAAGCCGCTGACCTGATCGCCTTCGACACCGAGACCACCAGCCTCGACCCGCAGCAGGCGCAAGTGGTGGGCGTGTCCTTCGCCGTCAAGGAAGGCGAGGCCGCCTACGTACCCCTGGCCCACAGCTACATGGGTGTGCCGGCGCAACTGGACCGCGACGCCGTGCTGCGGTCGCTCAAGCCGCTGCTGGAGGACCCGAACAAGCGCAAGATCGGCCAGCACGCCAAGTACGACATGAACGTCCTGGCCAACGCCTCGACGCCCATCGCCGTGCAGGGCATCGCCTACGACACCATGCTCGAATCCTACGTGCTGGACTCCACCGCGACCCGTCACGACATGGACAGCCTGGCGCTGAAGTACCTCGGCCACAGCACCATCCGCTATGAGGACATCGCCGGCAAGGGCGCCAAGCAGCTGACCTTCGACCAGATCGCCCTGGAGCAGGCCGGCCCCTACGCCGCCGAAGACGCCGACGTGACCCTGCGCCTGCACCAGACTCTGTGGCAGAAGCTGGAGGCAATCCCGTCGCTGGCCAAGGTCCTCACCGAGATCGAGATGCCGCTGGTGCCGGTGCTGGCGCGCATCGAACGCAACGGCGCACTGGTCGATGCCAACCTGCTGGGTAAGCAGAGCGTCGAGCTGGGCGAGAAAATGGTCGAACTCGAACGCCAGGCCTATGACCTGGCCGGCCAGGAGTTCAACCTCGGCTCGCCCAAGCAACTGGGCGCGATCCTGTATGAGAAGCTCGGCCTGCCGGTGCTGTCCAAGACCGCCACCGGCCAGCCGTCCACCGCCGAAAACGTCCTCGCCGAGCTGGCGGAGCAGGATTACGAGCTGCCCAAGGTGATCATGCAGTACCGCTCCATGAGCAAACTCAAGAGCACCTACACCGACAAGCTGCCGGAGCAGATCAACCCGCGTACCGGGCGCATCCACACCAGCTACCACCAGGCCGTGGCGGCCACCGGCCGGCTGTCCTCCAGCGACCCGAATCTGCAGAACATCCCGATCCGCACCGCCGAAGGCCGGCGCATCCGCCAGGCCTTCGTCGCGCCCAAGGGGTACCAGCTGCTGGCGGCGGACTACTCGCAGATCGAGCTGCGCATCATGGCTCACCTGGCCAAGGACGAAGGCCTGCTGGACGCCTTCCGTCACGACCGCGACGTGCACCGCGCCACCGCCGCCGAAGTCTTCGGCGTGCCGCTGGACGAGGTGACGGGCGACCAGCGCCGCAGCGCCAAGGCGATCAACTTCGGCCTGATCTACGGCATGAGCGCCTTCGGCCTGGCCAAGCAGATCGGCGTCGAGCGCAAGGAAGCCCAGGCCTACATCGACCGCTACTTCGCCCGCTACCCGGGCGTGCTGGCCTATATGGAGCGCACCCGTGCCCAGGCCGCCGAGCAGGGCTTCGTCGAGACGCTGTTCGGCCGACGCCTGTACCTGCCGGAAATCGCTTCGAAGAACGGCGCCATGCGCAAGGCCGCCGAGCGCACCGCGATCAACGCACCGATGCAGGGCACGGCGGCGGACATCATGAAGCGCGCCATGGTCGCGGTGGATAACTGGCTGCAGGCGAGTGGCCTCGACGCCCGCGTCATCCTCCAGGTGCACGACGAACTGGTGCTGGAAGTGCGCGAAGACCTGGTCGACCAGGTGCGTGACGGCATCCGCCCGCTGATGAGCGGCGCGGCGCAGCTGGACGTGCCGCTGGTCGTCGAGGCCGGCGTCGGCGCCAACTGGGATGAGGCCCACTGATAACCGGACGAACGGTCACAAGGCCCGCCAGTCGGGCCTTCTGGCACGATTGTTCCGAGGTCGTGGCGCCGGTCGGAAAAAATCTTTGGTGACCTGCTGAACTTTCCCGCGAAGAGCCGAGTCAGAACTCGTGAATGGCTGGTGAAGCCCTTCGATGCTCCTTTGCAGTGTTTAGTGTTGGCAGATTACTGGACCCCGCCCTAGCGGTCCGGACTTAAACCCCGAACTTCCCCCTCCCCATACGAAGCTCGGGGTTTTTTTTGCCTGCGATTTGGCCTCAGGCCTCCTCGCCGGCCTCTTGGTCTTCTTCGTCCAGCAGCCCCAGCCAACCGGCCAGGACCAGCTGCGCCTCCTCCACCCCCTGGCGCTTGGGCGCCGAGAACAGTTGCAGGGTGGCGACATCGCCCCAGCCGTCGAGAATTTCCTTGCGGGTCTTGAGCAGCGCGTTCTTCGCCGCGCCATAGGCCAGTTTGTCGGCCTTGGTCAGCAGCACGTGGATCGGCAGCTGGCTGGCCTGGGCCCAGTCGAGCATCAGGCGGTCGAAATCGGTCAGCGGGTGGCGGATATCCATCAGCAGCACCACGCCGGCTAGCGCATTGCGGCTGGAGAGATAAGCTTCCAGGTGCTGCTGCCAGTGCAGCTTCAGCGGAATCGGTACCTTGGCGTAGCCGTAGCCGGGCAGGTCGACCAGGCGGCGTTCGTCATCCAGGCGGAAGAAGTTCAGCAACTGGGTGCGGCCTGGGGTCTTGGAGGTGCGCGCCAGGTTCGCGTGGGTCAGCGCGTTCAGCGCGCTGGACTTGCCCGCGTTGGAGCGGCCGGCGAAGGCGACTTCCAGGCCGGAGTCTTCCGGGCACTGGTTCACCTTGGCGGCGGAAATGAGGAAAGTGGCCTGCTGGCAGAGGCCGAGAATCGGGTTTTTCGTAGCGTTCTTCGAGGACATGGGTAACTTCGCGGCGGGTGCGACGCGGTGTCGCGGGGGGCGGTTTCGTTTCCGTTTGGGCATCGGAAGTATATAATGCCGCGGATTTTGTGTGCGCTTTATCCCCCAGGGTCGAGCCACACGGGAACGTTGGAGTCCGCGCAATCAAGAACGTGGATGTTCCCTGCGATGAGGACAATCATGAAGAAACTGCTGTTCGCAGCCATCGTTGCCACGTTGGCCTCCAGCGCCATGGCGGCCCAGGATCCGGAAGCCGTTTTCAACAGAGCCTGTGGCGCCTGCCACAATGGTCAGTTGCCGATGGCGCCGAAGAAGGGCGACGCAGCCGCCTGGAAGCCACGCCTGGACAAGGGCATGGACACGCTGGTGCAACACGTGACCAACGGTTTCAACGCGATGCCGCCTCGCGGCCTGTGCACCGACTGCAGCGCCGAGGATTACCAGACAATTATCCAGTGGATGTCGAAGTAACCTCAGGCCTTACTCTTTCACCCTTAGCCGTTATTGGATTAGCTGATGAACAAATTGATCGTGAGTCTGCTGTTGACCCTGGGTCTTGTCGGTGTGGCGCACGCCGCTGGCGATGCCAAGGCCGGTCAGGCGAAAGCTGCTGTCTGTGGTGCCTGCCACGGTGCCGATGGCAACAGCATGGCGCCCAACTTCCCGAAACTGGCCGGGCAGGGTGAGCGTTACCTGCTCAAGCAGATGCACGACATCAAGGACGGCAAGCGCACCGTGCTGGAAATGACCGGCCTGCTGACCAACCTGAGCGATCAGGACCTGGCCGACATCGCCGCCTATTTCTCCAGCCAGAACGGCAGCGTCGGCGCCGCCGATCCCAAGCTGGTCGCCCAGGGCGAAGCCCTGTTCCGCGGCGGCAAGCTCGCCGAAGGCATGCCGGCCTGCACCGGTTGCCACAACCCGGCAGGCCAGGGCAACGCCGAAGCCGGCTTCCCGCACCTGGGTGGCCAGCATGCGGCCTACACCGCCAAGCAGCTGACCGCCTTCCGCGAGGGCGAGCGCACCAACGACGGCGACGCCATGATCATGCGCAGCATCGCCGCCAAGCTGTCCAACAAGGACATCGCCGCGATCTCCAGCTACATCGAAGGCCTGCACTAAGCAGCGCCTGGCGCAAACGCCAGCGCGAAATACTGCTTCGAAAAAAAGGGTGGCTTCGGCCACCCTTTTTTGCGTCCACCCCCACTACAATGCTGGAACCGTGTCTGGCCCCCCGGGTCAAACCGCTTCATCCCGCCGCGCCACAGCGAGCGCGGCGGTTCCGCTCAGCCAAGGAGTGAACCATGCGTAACCTGATTTTCACCGCCGCGCTTGCCTTCGCCGGCCTGTTCGCCTTCAACGCGAATGCCGCCGACTTCGAAGCAGGCAAGAACTACACCGAGCTGAACCAGGCCGTTCCGGTCTCCCAGCCCGGCAAGATCGAGGTGGTGGAGCTGTTCTGGTACGGTTGCCCGCACTGCTATGCGTTCGAGCCGACCATCAACCCGTGGGTCGAGAAGCTGCCGGCCGACGTTCACTTCGTGCGTATCCCCGCCATGTTCGGTGGTCTGTGGAACATCCACGGCCAGCTGTTCCTGACCCTGGAATCCATGGGCGTGGAGAAGAAGGTCCACCATTCGATCTTCGAAAAACTGCACAACAACCCCAAAGCCCTGACCACTCCGGAAGAAATGGCTGACTTCGTCGCCGAACAGGGCGTGGACAAGGACAAGTTCCTCAGCACCTACAACTCCTTCGCCATCAAGGGCCAGATCGAGAAGGCCAAGAAGCTGGCGATGGCCTACCAGATCAGCGGCGTGCCGACCCTGGTGGTCAATGGCAAGTACCGCTTCGACATCGGCTCGGCCGGTGGCCCGGACGAGGCGCTGCAGCTGGCTGACCAGCTGATCGCCAAGGAGCGTGCCGGCGCCAAGGCCGCGCAGTAAGGTCCGACGACGATGCTGCGCCGGCGGACTCGTGATCGTGTCGCGGGGGCCTGCGTCCCGCGGGTGAACGCCGCACACGGGACTTCCGCCGGCCTGCCCGATGACGGCCGGCTGCGCCTGCTCAGCTTCAACATCCAGGTCGGCATCAGCACCGAACGTTATCGTCACTACCTGACTCGCGGCTGGCAGCACCTGCTGCCGACCGCGGGGCGCGCCACCAACCTGCAGCGCATCGGCGAGCTGCTGCAGGACTACGACCTGGTCGCCCTGCAGGAAGCCGACGGCGGCAGCATCCGCTCCGGCAACATCAACCAGGTCGAACACCTGGCCCAGCTCGGTGCCTTCCCCTACTGGTACCAGCAGCTCAACCGCAACCTCGGGCGCATCGCCCAGCACAGCAACGGCCTGCTCAGCCGTCTGCAGCCCACCGCCCTGGAAGACCATCCGCTGCCCGGCCCGCCGGGACGCGGCGCGATCCTCATGCGCTTCGGCGAAGGCGACGACGCGCTGGCCGTGGTGATGATGCACCTCGCCCTGGGCGCGCGGACTCGCACCCGCCAGCTCGCCTATATCCGCGAGTTGTTGCAGGACTACCGTCACCACGTTCTGATGGGCGACATGAACACCCATGCCACCGACCTGCTGGAAAGCTCGCCGCTGCGCGACCTCCAGCTCATCGCCCCGCAGGTCGAGGCCACCTTCCCCAGCTGGCGCCCGCAGCGCTGCCTGGACCACATCCTGCTCAGCTCCGAGCTGGCGCTGGAACGCGTCAGTGTCCTCCCGCACCCGATTTCCGACCACCTGCCGGTGGCCGTGGAGATCCGCCTGCCGGATGCCCTGCGTTCGTCCTCGTCGCTCGCCTTGCGCGGCGAGGCCCCTGAATGAGTCGCGACGACGACCAACGCTGGAAGCAGAAATACCTGGATAACCTCGAGCAGCAGGAAAAGCTCGAACGCCGCTGGGACGCCCGCCTCGACCTGTTGCGGCGCGGCCTGGTGCGCAGCAGCCTGGCGGCCGAGGGCAGCGACAAGGCGGTGGACGCCTGCATGAAGGAGCTGCGCGAAGTGCTGCGCCGCGACGACATGGATGCCGGCCTGGCGCGGCTGATCCCGCAGCTGGAAAAGGCCGTGCTCGATTCCGAGCAGCGCCGCCAGCAGCGCGTCGAGCAGAACGTCGCGGCGCTGAGCCAGCTGTCCCAGCAACTGTTGTCCCTGGACATGCCCGGCGATCTGCGCAAGCCGCTCAAGCGGCTGTCCAAGGACATCCCCAGCCGCGGCAGCTCTTCCCGCGAACTGCCGGCCCTGCTGGCCGAACTGAGCCGCCTGCAGCGCCAGGTGCTGGAGCATTTCGGCCAGGGCGGCGGCGAACAGCGCCCCGGCTTCCTGCAACGCCTGTTCGGCAGCCGCGACAGCGATGCGACGGACGAGCCGGAAGCGGCGTCCAGCGCGCCAGCGCTTCCGGCGGAGGCCGCGCCGCTGGCCGAAACGGCGCGGGCCGAGCCGCCAGCGGCCGAGCCCCAGGCTGCCGTCGCGGAACCGCCGCCCGTTTTGGCCGAGCCAGGCCTCGCGGCACCCCTCCCCGAACCCGTTGCCGCCCCCGTGCCGGTTGCGCCGCCCGAGCCTGTCGCCCTGGCGCACAGTCCTGCGCCAGAGGCCGTCCCGGAACCTGCTCCCGCTGAATCCGGCCGGTTGCTGGACAGCCTGCCCGTGCCGCCCGGCCTGTTCGGCACGGCGGAAGAGGCGCGCCAGGCCAGTGATCCCTACGCCCTGCCGCCGCGCCCCGAGCCCGGCTACAGCGCCGTGGCGCCGCACATCGAGGCCAGCCTGCTGCGCCTGCTGGACGAAATGCACCTGCCGGCGGCCCAGCAGCCCCAGGCCGAGGCGCTGCGCTCGCGCATCCACGGCAGCCTCAACTGGTACGAACTGGTGCCCGTGCTGGATGACCTGGGGGTGCTCGTGCTGTCGCTCAACGACAGCGGCCAGCGCGAGTTCGAAGGGTATCTGCACCAGCTCAACGAACGCCTCGGCGCCTTCCTCGACGGTCTGCAGGTCGTTCAGGAAAGCCATAGCGGCAACAGCTCCAGCGCCCGCGCCCTCGACGATACGCTGCGCGAACAGGTCAGCGGCCTGAAGGAAAGCATGCGCGAGGCGACCGACCTGGAAGGCCTCAAGCGCAATGTCGAGTCGCGCCTGCAGGGGCTGGTCGGCACCATGGACCGCTTCCGCGAAGAGCGAGAGGCGCGTGAGCGTGAAGTGGGCGAACGCATCCAGTCGCTGGTGACCCGTGTCGCCAGCATGGAAGAGGAGGCCCGCAGCTTCCAGGCGAACATCGAGGACCAGCGCCAGAAGGCCATGACCGATGCCCTGACCGGCCTCCCCAACCGCGCCGCGCTGAGCGAGCGGCTGGACCTGGAAGTCGCGCGCTGGCAGCGCTACGGCGGCGACCTGCTGCTGGCGGTGATCGATGTCGACCACTTCAAGCGGATCAACGATGACTTCGGCCATCTCGCCGGCGACAAGGTCCTGAAGATTATCGCCAACGAGCTGGCCAAACGCGTGCGCAAGGCCGACTTCATAGCCCGCTACGGCGGCGAGGAGTTCGTCGTCCTGTTGCCCGCCACGCCGCTGGAGGGAGGGCAGCAACTGCTCGAGGTGCTGCGCGGCGCCGTGGAGGCGTGCCCGTTCCACTTCAAGGGCGAACGCCTGAACATCACCTGTTCGGCGGGGCTGACGGCGTTCCGCGAAGGCGAACGTGCGGAAAGCGCGTTCGAGCGCGCCGACCAGGCGCTGTACCGTGCCAAGCGTGGCGGGCGCAATCGCCTGGAAGTCGACTGAGTGCATCTCTCCCGGTAGGAGCGGGCCATGCCCGCGATCGCCCGCATGCCGGTCGCTTCGCGGCGGATGACGCTGGCGCCTTTTGCGCCCTGCGATCTGTAGGAGCGAGCTTGCTCGCGAACTCCATCGCTGCCGACGATCATCGCGGACGGAGTCCGCTCCTACGAGGTACGCAGCCCGTGTAGGAGCGGACTTCGTCCGCGATAATCCGGTTCGCGAGCAAGCTCGCTCCTACAGAAAAGCGCTTTCATACCCGCGGGAAAATCTTGACGAACGAAAGAACATGGGTTTTGATTCGCACACTTATCTTTCGAATCGAAACTTAATCGTTCATGTCGAAACGCAACACTCCCCAACGCCGCCACGACATCCTGGCGCTGCTCGCCGAACAGGGCGAAGTCAGCGTGGACGATCTCGCGCGCCGCTTCGCCACTTCCGAGGTGACCATCCGCAAGGACCTGGCCGCCCTGGAAGGCAACGGCCTGCTGCTGCGCCGCTACGGTGGCGCCGTGCCCATGCCCCACGAGTTGATCGCCGAGCCGAGCCAACCGCTGTCGCGCTACAAGCAGGCCATCGGCCGCGCGGCCGCCGCCTGCATCCGTGAACACGCGCGGATCATCATCGACAGCGGCAGCACCACCGCCGCGCTGATCCCGGAGCTGGGCCGCAAGCCTGGCCTGGTGGTGATGACCAACTCCCTGAGCGTGGCCAATGCCCTGCGCGAACTGGAGCGCGAACCGGTGCTGCTGATGACCGGCGGCACCTGGGACCCGCACTCGGAATCGTTCCAGGGGCAGGTGGCCGAACAGGTGCTGCGCTCCTACGATTTCGACCAGTTGTTCATCGGCGCCACCGGGCTGGACATCGAGCGCGGCACGACGACCTTCAACGAACTGCTGGGCCTGAGCCGGGTCATGGCCGAGGTCGCCCGAGAGGTGATCGTCATGGCCGAGGCCGACAAGCTGGGCCGGCGCATTCCCAACCTGGAGCTGCCGTGGAGCAGCGTCCAGACCCTGATTACCGACGAACGCCTGAGCGATGAAGCGTTCGAACTGATCCAGGCGCGCGGTGTGAAAGTGATCCGCGCGCGCTGTGAAGACTGACAGGAGAGCCAAGCCATGTGTGGAATCGTAGGCGCCATCGCCGAGCGTACTATCACCCCGATCCTCGTCGAGGGCCTCAAGCGCCTGGAATACCGTGGCTACGACAGCGCCGGTGTGGCGGTGATCGACACCAACGGTGCGCTGGACCGCCGCCGCCGCGCGGGCAAGGTGTCCAGCCTCGAGCAGGCCATCGCCGAACAGCCGCTGGTGGGCCGCCTGGGCATCGCCCACACCCGCTGGGCCACCCATGGCGCGCCCACCGAGGCCAACGCCCACCCGCACTTCTCCCACGGCGAAGTGGCGGTGGTACACAACGGCATCATCGAGAACTTCGAACCCCTGCGCGAGATGCTCAAGGCGCGCGGCTACGTGTTCACTTCGCAGACTGACACCGAGGTCATCGCCCACCTGCTGCACCTGCGCCTGACCGAGCTGGGCGACCTCACCGTCGCGCTCAAGGCGGCGGTCAAGGAGCTGCACGGCGCCTACGGCCTGGCGGTGATCAGCAGCAAGCAGCCCGACCGCATCCTCGCCGCCCGCAGCGGCAGCCCGCTGGTGGTGGGCCTGGGTCATGGCGAGAACTTCCTCGCCTCCGACCAGCTGGCGCTGCGCCAGGTCACCGACCGCTTCATCTACCTGGAGGAGGGCGACATCGCCGAAGTCCGCCGCGATGGCCTGCAATTGTGGGACGTCAACGGCAACCCGGTGCAGCGCGAGGAAGTGCGCTACCACGAGGGCGCCGAGGCAGCGGACAAGGGCGGCTACCGCCACTTCATGCTCAAGGAGATCCACGAGCAGCCGGCCGTGGTGCAGCGCACCCTGGAAGGCCGCCTGGGCAGCGGGCAGGTGCTGGTGGACAACTTCGGCCCGCAGGCCCGCGAGCTGCTGGCCAAGGTGCGCACCGTGCAGATTGTCGCCTGCGGCACCAGCTACCACGCCGGCATGGTCGCCCGTTACTGGCTGGAAAGCCTGACCGGTATTCCGTGCCAGGTCGAAGTCGCCAGCGAGTTCCGCTACCGCAAGGTCGCGGTCCACCCGGATTCGCTGTTCGTCACCATTTCCCAGTCCGGCGAGACCGCCGATACCCTGGCCGCGCTGCGCTACGCCAAGGAGCTGGGCTTCCTGTCGAGCCTGGCGATCTGCAACGTGGCCACCAGCTCGCTGGTGCGCGAGTCGGACATGACCCTGCTGACCAACGCCGGCCCTGAAATCGGCGTGGCCTCCACCAAGGCCTTTACCACCCAGCTGGTCGCCCTCCTGCTGCTGACCCTGGGCATCGGCCAGGTGCAGAAGCGCCTGGGCGAGGGTGTCGAGGCGGAGCTGGTGAACGAGCTGCGCCGCCTGCCGACTCACCTGGAAGAAGCCCTGGCGATGGACAAGGTGGTGGAGAAGGTCAGCGAGCTGTTCGCCGAGAAGCACCACACCCTGTTCCTTGGCCGCGGCGCGCAGTACCCGGTGGCGATGGAGGGTGCGCTGAAGCTCAAGGAGATCTCCTACATCCACGCCGAAGCCTACCCGGCCGGCGAGCTCAAGCACGGCCCGCTGGCCCTGGTGGACGCCGACATGCCGGTGGTCACCGTGGCCCCGAACAACGAGCTGCTGGAGAAGCTCAAGTCCAACCTGCAGGAAGTGCGCGCCCGGGGCGGCGAGCTGGTGGTCTTCGCCGAAGGCGGCAGCGGCATCGCCAACGGCGAGGGTACCCACGTGGTGGGCATGCCGGCGATCCACGACTGCCTGGCGCCGATCCTCTATACCGTGCCGCTGCAGTTGCTGTCCTACTACGTCGCCGTGCTCAAGGGCACCGACGTCGACCAGCCGCGCAACCTGGCCAAGTCGGTCACCGTCGAGTAAGTCAAGCCGGAGGCGCTGCAGCAGCTCCTGAAAACGCGCAGATCGACCCTGGCACTCAAAACGCCGCCACCGGATCACCGGTGGCGGCTTTTTGTTTCGCGCATGAAGCGCTGACCGTATAAGAATCAGTCCTGCCTATATTCCTTCTTTGCGGAATTTTCCCTCCTCTTATGTCGTTAATCCGCCAGCACTTTTCAGCGATGCGCTGATCTTCGCGCGCGGGGTGAAAAATTAACCTTCCCATCTCATAACGTCCCCCGAGGTGGGTATTTACATGGCAATTGAGAACATCGGTTTAGTCGCCGTCACTGAGCACGCAGCCAAGAAGCTTGCGGTCAAACACGGCGGCAAGATCAAGGCGGTAGCGGGTACCAAGTACCTGCTGCAGGTGGACGGCAGCGATGTCGCGCCGGAGAACGTCACCGTCAAGCGTGACGGCAAGGACCTGGAAGTCTTCTTCGAGGGCAGCAAAGAGCCTGATCTGACTCTCCAGAATTTCTTCGCCGAGGGCATGGACAGCCAGCTCTACGGCGTGGCCGAAGACGGCCAGCTGTACGCCTACGTCCGTACTGACGGCGAAGGCTTCTACGGTCACTTGCTGATGAACGACGGCGAGTCCGCTCCGATCGCCCTGGGCGGCGATGCCCTGGGCAACGGCGCGCCGTACCTGGCGTCGACCTTCGATGACGCCGCCGGCTTCGTGCTGTGGCCGTGGCTGCTGGGCCTGGCCGGCATCGGCGCGGCGGCTGCGGTCATCGAGCACAACCGCGACACCGGCAACCACCACCACACCACGCCGACCAGCGCCGAGCCGAGCAACGTCAAGGTGATCGACGACGTCGGTCCGATCCAGGGCCAGCTGGCCAATGGCGACGTGACCGACGATTCGCACCCGACCATCACCGGTGGCGGCGTGCCGGGCGCGGTGATCCACATCATCGACAATGGCACCGAGATCGGCAGCACCACTGTCGACAAGAACGGCACCTGGTCCTTCACCCCGACCACCGGCCTGCCCGATGGCGCCCACGATGTCACCGCGATCCAGGTGGAGCCGGGCAAGAAGCCGAGCCCGCCGGTGGACGTGCTGGACTTCACCGTGGACACCGTGCCGCCCGCCGACCCGGTCGCGACCGTGGAAGGTGGCGTTCACGATGGCGGCGACACCTATTCGCCGAGCAACACCCCGACCATCACCGGTACCGGTGATCCGGGCGACACCATCACCGTGGTGTTCCCGACCGGCGAGAAGGCCACCACCACCGTCGACCCGAGCGGTAACTGGTCGGTGACCCCGAAAGACCCGATTCCCGAAGGCCCGGCTGACATCGTTGTCACCGAGGAAGACCCGGCGGGCAACACCGGCACCACGGTGCTGCCGGTGGTGATCGATACCATTGCCCCGGATGCGCCCAGCGCCTGGCTGGACCCGGCGTCCGATTCGGGCGTGAAGGGCGATGGCCTGACCAACGACAAGACCCCGACCATTGATGGCAAGACCGAGCCGGGCGCCACGGTGACCGTCACCATCCAGCCGACCGGTGAAGTCATCAAGACCGTCGCCGACGACAACGGCGACTGGTCGGTAACGCCGAAGCAGCCGATCCCCGATGGCCCGGTGGACATCCAGGTCACCGCCACCGACAAGGCCGGCAACACCAGCGCGCCCACCGACCTGCCGCTGACCATCGACAGCACCGCGCCGGATGCGCCGAAGGTGTGGCTGGACGATGCCTCCGACTCGGGCGTGAAGGGTGACAACGTCACCAACGTCACCAAGCCGACCATCGATGGCACCGCCGAGCCGAAATCCACGGTGACCGTCACCATCAAGGAAACCGGCGAAGTCCTCACCACCACCGCCGATGCCAGCGGCAACTGGTCGGTGACCCCGACCAAGCCGCTGCCCGAAGGCCCGATCCATGTCGACGCCACGGCGACCGACGCGGCCGGCAACACCAGCCAGCCGGGCACGCTGGACCTGACCATCGACACCACCGCGCCGGATTACTCCAAGCTCGCCATCACCGGCGTGCTGGACAACGTGGGCGACATCACCGGCAACGTCAAGAATGGCGGCGAGACCGATGACACCCACCCGGTCATCAGCGGCACCGGCACGGCCGGGGATATCGTCACCGTCTACACCAAGGACAGCACCGGCAACCACGTGATCGGCAGCGCCACCGTCGGTGCCGACGGCACCTGGTCGCTCAAGCCCGAACTGCCGCTGGTCTCCGGCCTCAACGCGCTGACCGCGGTGGAAACCGACCCGGCCGGCAACGCCACCGTGCCGAGCGCGCCGTACAACGTCACCGTGGACGTGGGTGCGCCCGCGGCGCCGGCCATCGTCAGCGTGTATGACGACGTCGGTCCGTATGTCGGCTTCCTGCAGAAGGGCGCCGTCACCGACGACAACCAGCCGACCTTCAGCGGCACCGCGCAGCCGGGCAGCACCGTCAAGCTGTATGACAGCAACGGCCTGGTGATCGGCAGCGGCGCCACCGATGCCTCCGGCAACTGGACCATCACCACCGACAAGCTGGCCGACGGCCTGCACAACATCACGGCCACGGCCACCAACAGCGTCGGTACCGAGAGCGCCCATACCGGCATCTGGCCGTTGACCGTCGACACCGGCGCGCCGGCCAATACCACGCTGGTCATCACCGATGACGTCGGCCCGGTCACCGGTCCGCTGCACAACGGCGACACCACCGACGACAACCAGCCGACCTTCAGCGGCCAGGCCGAGCCGGGTGGCAAGGTCATCGTGTATGACAATGGCAAGCCGATTGGCGAAGCCGATGTCGATCCCTCGGGCAACTGGGAATTCACCCCCACCACCCCGCTGGTCGACGGCCCGCACGACTTCAGCACCGAAGTGCTGGACCCGGCCGGCAACAGCTCCGGCCAGGGCAACCCGACGCACATCACCATCGATACCTCCGGTGTGATCGTCAGCATTACCCATGTGATCGACGACGTCGGCAGCATCACCGGCGACATCGCCCTGCACGGTGTGACCGATGACACCCGCCCGGACATTGTCGGTACCGGCAAGGTCGGCGCCATCGTCACCATCAAGGATGGCGACACCGTGCTGGGCAGCACCACCGTCGACGCCAGCGGCAACTGGAGCTTCACGCCGTCCAGCGACCTGGCCGAAGGCAAGCACAGCATCATTGCCACGGCCGTGGACCTGACCGGTAGCACCGGCTCGTCCAGCGTGTTCGACTTCACCGTGGACACCACCGCGCCGGCCAAGCCGACCATCGACCAGGTGTACGACGACGTCGGCAGCATCCAGGGGCCGATTCCCAATGGCGGCGTGACCGACGACTCGACCCCGACCCTCACCGACTACACCGCGCCGGCCAACACCGGTCTGGTGATCACTGACGACGTAGGTGCCGTCACCGGCGCGCTGAGCGACGGCGACACCACCGATGACAACCAACCGACCTTCAGCGGCGAAGCCGAGCCGGGCAGCACCGTCATTGTCTACGACAATGGCACTGCGATTGGCAGCGCCACCGCCGATGCGTCCGGCAACTGGTCCTTCACTCCCGCCGACCCGCTGGTCGACGGCCCGCACGACTTCACCACCGAAGTGGTGGACGAGGCTGGCAACAGCTCCGGCCAAAGTGACCCGACCCACATCATCATCGACACCAGCGGTGTGAGCGTCGCGATCACCCATGTGATCGATGACGTGGGCAGCATTACCGGCGACATCACCAATGGCGGCGTGACTGACGATGCCCGTCCGGAATTCCAGGGCACCGGTAAAGTCGACAGCATTGTCACCATCAAGGATGGCGACACCGTGCTGGGCAGCACCGTGGTCGATAACAACGGCAACTGGTCCTTCACCCCCACCAGTGATCTGGCTGATGGCGAGCACAGCATCAGCGTGACCGCCGTCGACAAGACCCTGACCTACATGGCCCAGTACTACTCCAAGGCCGGCAGCGCCACCGCTGGCAAGCTGCAGACCGTGGGCTACTGGACCCTGACCTACTGATGAGGTCCGCCGCCTGCTGGCGGCATGCAACACCCGAGGGGGAGGGTTTCCCCTCCCTTTCGGTTTCCTGGAGGTGAGCGAGAAATGGCAAGTCTGACTGCTAAATCCCTGTGGTTCGTTGGGTGCCTGAGCGCCGCCCTTTTTGGGTCGGGTGTCGCCGACGCCGGCATCGTCATCCAGGGCTCGCGTGTCGTGTACCCCGCGAAAGAGCGCGAAGTCACCATCAAGATGACCAACATCTCCGATCAGCCATCGCTGGTTCAGGCCTGGGTCGACAAGGGCAACGACAAGCTCACCGCCGACAAGGCCGACGGCCCGTTCCTGGTCACTCCGCCCATCACCCGTGTCGAAGGCAAGAAGGGCCAGGCCCTGCGCCTGGTGTACACCGGTGATGACGCCGCTGCGAAGCAGCAGGAAACCGTGTTCTGGCTGAACGTGCTCGACGTTCCGCCCATGCCCAAGGACCAGGACGCCAACTTCCTGCAGGTCGCTGTCCGTTCGCGCCTGAAGATTTTCTATCGCCCCGAAGGCCTGCCGGGCAACCCGACGCAGAGCGCCGAGAACCTTTCCTGGTCCCTGGTGCAGAACGCCGCCGGTTACAGCCTGCGGGCGAAGAACAGCGGGGCGTTCCATGTGTCGCTGACCACCGTGCAACTGCTTGCCGAGGGCAGGACCTTCGATGTGAAGGCTGATGACGTGCAGATGGTCGGGCCCGGCCAGAGCGTCGATTTTCCCCTGGCGGGCCTCAAGTCTGCGCCCAAGGCTGGCGCGCAGGTCGACTACCAGTGGGTGAGTGACTACGGCGCCCTGAACAAGCACGAAACCAAGCTCTAAGCCCCGCCTCCGGACCGGCCGTCCGGAGCCCCGCCACTACCTCCATTTCCGTCCTCGTGGTCGTCGCCCCGGGGTGGATCAGCTCGGCCGCAACACCTCGGAATACTCGGGACGATGAACATGGCAACCACGCACAGCACCTTTCCGACGTCGCCCGCAGGTGCCGCGCCGGCCCATGCCGGGGCCACTGCCGCGGTGACGCCGGCGTCCCTGGGCGGGTGCCTGCTGGTCGGTGCGTTGCTGGTGGGCAGCAATCTGGCTCTGGCGGCCGACCCGGACAACTCGTCGTCCCCTGCCTTCGCGACCTTCAACCCGAGCTTCTTCAGCCAGGGCGCGGGGACATCCGGCGTCGACGTGACGCGTTTCGAGCATGGCGCGCCGGTCGATCCGGGAACCTACCGCCTGGATGTCTACGTCAATGACCTGTGGGTTGGGCGCATGCCGATCACCGCCGTTGCCCAGGGCAGCGGCAAGACCGCCACCTCGCGCTATTGCGTGAAGCCCTCGCAGTTCCTCGACTTTGGCGTGGACGTCAGCAAGCTGCCGCCCGAGCAGCAGAAACGTATCGTGGGTGACTGCGTCGACTTCGCCTCGGTGGTGCCCGACGGCAAGATCGACATCGACCTTTCCGAACTGACGGCGCGCGTTTCCGTTCCGCAGCTCTACATGGGGCGCAAGGTGCGTGGGTATGTCGATCCGTCGCAATGGGACGGTGGCGTGACCGCCGGTTTCGTCAACTACGACACCAACCTGTATCGCACCGATGCCTATGGCAGCAACAACACCCAGACCTACGCCGGCATCAACGCGGGCGTCAACCTGGCGGATTGGCGCCTGCGCCACAACGGCTCGTACAACCGCAACGAGCCTGATCGTGGCAAGACCACCAGCGCCTATCAGTCGCTCAGCAGCTATGCGCAGCGCGATGTCACCAGCCTCAAGTCGCAACTCACCCTGGGGCAGTACTACACGCCCAGCGACCTGTTCGATTCGGTGCCCTACACCGGCGCCCAGCTCGCCAGTGATGACCGCATGCTGCCCGACTCCCAGCGCGGCTTCGCTCCGGACATTCGCGGCGTGGCGGAAACCAACGCCCGAGTGAGGGTCAAGCAGGGGCAGAACGTCATCTACGAAACCACCGTCGCCCCTGGCGCGTTCGAGATCAATGACCTCTACAACACCGGTTATGCCGGCGACCTGACGGTGGAAATCACCGAGGCCGACGGCCGCGTGAAATCCTTCCTGGTGCCCTATGCCTCGGTCAGCCAGCTGGTGCGTCCTGGCGTCTCGCGTTTCAGCGTGACCGCCGGCAAGTACCGCGACGACAACTTGCGGCGCGAGCCCACCTTCGCCCAGGGCACCTACCAGTACGGCCTGAACAACCTGATGAATACCCACCCTGACGGGGTTTGGCGTGCGCTCCATGGTCAATGCCTACAACGTCAGCAGCGGGGCGACTGCCACCAGCAGCAACGGGACATTTACCGTCTGGAACACCGGCGTACCCGGTATAGGAATCGCCATTGGCTACCGGTACTACATCGGTGCCCTGGGTGACTGTGCGGGTACGACGGGGTGGGGGACCTGGAGGACGCCCAGCACGGCGTGGGCCGGTCTTGTATGCACCAATGGTTCGAACAAGGCGTTCAGCGGTACTTATGGCACTCAGGTGACGGCAGCGCTGGTCAAGACGGCGGCGGTTGTCAGTACTGGCGGCACGGTGGCCGGTGGCACGATCGCACAGTCGGCCATGATGTATGGCGGAACCACCCAGACCGGCACGGCCTATAGCTACCAGATGAACAGCATCAACATCGTTCCCTTGCTGTGCAGCACGCCGAACGTCTCGGTGAGCCTGGGCAAGCATCAGCGCTCGGAGTTCAAGGGCGTGGGCTATACGACCGCGACCGTCGACTACAACTTCAACATCCAGGATTGCCCGGCGGGTCTGAATACCATCCGCTATCGCTTCGATGCCTTGACCACGGTACTCAACAGTTCGCAATCGGTGGTGGCGCTGGACAGCACCTCGCAGGCCACCGGCCTGGGCGTCCAGTTGCTCGATGGCACCGGCAGCGCGCTCGCCCTGGCGACCTACAAGACCTTTGCCGACTACAAGACGGCCACCGGCGGCAGCTACTCGATCCCGCTCAAGGCACGTTATTACCAGACAGCCGCCAACGTCACCGTGGGCAAGGCGCGCAGCGGAATCACCGTGACCATGCTGTACCAGTAATCGGGGCTGGCAGTGCATCTGACGGGCGCCTTGGCGCCCGTCGTGCATTGGCACGTGGGCCGCGCGAGGGGATAGCGCCGGAAGGCCGACGTTGCCGAGCCGTGGAAGGGGAAGGCGGGATCAACATTCCCCCGGTGCCTGCACGTCCGCGGGTATGGACGGGGCACCGAGGCCAGGCGGCTTGGGCCGCTACACGAGGGGAATGGAAATCGACCTTGTCTTGTGGACAAGGTCGGACTCCTACCCTGCGAGGGGTACCTGACAAGTCTCCCGCAGGGCGGGGAGCGCGCCAACGATAGAAGCTGGCTACTGGCCGGTCAATCGGAAACGACAAACGCGCGTTCGCAAATGTCCGATATTCGAACTGAAAGGTCCTACCGCCCGGCATTTTCGTTAGCCGGCTATCGGAGATGTCTATACTGTTTCTGGATATGTCCGCGAAAAACTCCGCCTTTGGAGTCAGACGTGAACAGGGGACGGTAGAGGGATTTCCGTCCAACGAGACGGGAAGCTGCCGTACCGACGAGACAATCCACGACAAGAGAATCCCCATGAACACACCTGCCGCACCGCAGTATTCCGACCACGAACGCCGCTCACGCATCCTTGCCATCGTGGGCGCCTCGTCGGGCAACCTGGTGGAGTGGTTCGACTTCTACGTCTACGCCTTCACTGCCCTGTATTTCGCCCACGCCTTCTTCCCCTCGGACGACCCGACGGTACAACTGCTCAACACCGCCGGGGTGTTCGCCGCGGGCTTCTTGATGCGCCCCATCGGCGGCTGGCTGTTCGGCCGCATCGCCGACAAGAAGGGCCGCAAGACCGCGATGATGATCTCGGTGCTGATGATGTGCGGCGGCTCGCTGGCGATTGCAGTGATGCCGACCTACGCCAGCATCGGCGTCGCGGCGCCCGCGCTGCTGCTGATCGCGCGGCTGTTCCAGGGCCTCTCGGTGGGCGGCGAATACGGTACCAGCGCGACCTACATGAGCGAAGTGGCGCTCAAGGGCCAGCGCGGCTTCTTCGCCTCGTTCCAGTACGTGACCCTGATCGGCGGCCAGTTGCTGGCGGTGCTGGTGGTGGTGATCCTGCAGCAGTTGCTGACCACCGACGAGTTGAAGGAGTGGGGCTGGCGGATTCCCTTTGTGGTAGGCGCCATCACTGCGGTGATCGCCTTCTACCTGCGCCGCTCGCTCAACGAAACGGCCAAGGAATCCAACCTCAAGCGCAAGGAGTCGGGCACCCTCACCGAGCTGTTCAGGCACCACAAGCGCGAGTTCTTCACCGTGCTCGGCTTCACCGCCGGCGGCTCGCTGATCTTCTACACCTTCACCACCTACATGCAGAAATACCTGGTGAACACCGCCGGGATGGACCCCAAGGTAGCCAGCGGCGTGATGACCTTCGCGCTGTTCTGCTACATGTGCATGCAGCCGCTGTTCGGCGCGCTGTCTGACCGCATCGGGCGCAAGACCTCGATGCTCTGGTTCGGCGCCCTGGGCATGATCTTCACCTGGCCGATCCTCTCCGCGCTCAAGGCGGTGAGCAGCCCCTACCTGGCGTTCGTGCTGATCATCGCGGCGATGGCCATCGTCAGCCTGTACACCTCCATCAGCGGCCTGATCAAGGCGGAGATGTTCCCGCCGGAAATCCGCGCCCTGGGCGTGGGCCTGTCCTACGCGGTGGGTAACGCGATCTTCGGCGGCTCGGCCGAATACGCCGCGCTGGGCCTCAAGAGCATGGGCATGGAAGAGGTGTTCTACATCTACGTCTCGGTCATGTGCGGCGTGGCGCTGCTGGTCTGCCTGCTGCTGCCGGACCTGCGCAAGGTCAGCTACCTCAACGACGAGGACTGACCCGCGCGATTCCTCAGTCGGTGCCGCGGCCACGCAGCGCGTGGTCGGGCAGCGACAGGGCGATCAGCAAGGCCAGGGCGCCGAAGCCTGCGTTGATCAGGAACAGGTGCCCGAATACCCCGTCCAGCGTGAGCCGCTGCGCCTCGTGGCCGGCTCCGCTGAGGCTGGCCAGCAACGCGCTGGCGGATAGACCATGCCCCGCCTCGCCCGCCAACGGCTGCAGCATCGCCAGCAGCAGCGCAGACATCAGCGCGATTCCCACGGCGCCGCCCAGCGAGCGGAACAGCGTGATGTTGCTGGTCGCCACCCCCAGGTGCCGCGTCTCCACCGCACTCTGCGCCGCCACCAGGCTGGTGGGGAACTGCGTGCCGGCGGCGATGCCCGTCAGCAGCATGCAAACGCCGGAGAGAACGAACGCGCTCGGCGGCGTCAGCGCCAGGCCGGCAATCGCCAGCGGCATCAGCAGCGCGCCGCCGACGATCTGCGGCTTGTAGCGGCCGATGATCGCCGTGAGCCGGCCGCAGCAATAGGCGCCGATCGGCACGCCCATGGCCAGCGGCAGAAGGTGCAGCGCCGCGCTGTCCGCGCCCGCGCCGGTCACCGACTGGAAGCGCAGCGGCACCAGCACCGACAGCGAGATGACCTGGAAGCTGGCGAAGAAGCTGATCAGCCAGCTCAGCGTGGCGGCGCGAATACCGAACAGGTGCATCGGCACCAGCGGCTCCGGCGCGCGGCGTTCCTGCAGCACGAACAGCGCGATCAGCACCAGCGCGGCGGCGAACAGCGCAAGCATCTGCGGGTCGTTCCAGCGCACGCCCTGGCCGACCTCGGTGATCGCCAGCAGCAGGCTGCCCAGGCCGGCGATCATCAGCATCGTGCCGAGGTAGTCGATCACCGGCTTGCGTCCCGGCACCGGCAGGCCGCTCAGGGTCCGGCGCGACACGGCCAGGGCGACCAGGCCCACCGGCAGGTTGATCAGGAAGACCCAGCGCCACGACAGGTACTCGGTGAGCAGCCCGCCCAGCACCGGGCCGGCGATGCTCGCCACCGCATACATGCTGCTGAAGTAGCCCTGGTAGCGGCCGCGCTCACGCGGCGGGACGATGTCGCCGATGATCGCCTGGCTCACCGACATCATGCCGCCAGCGCCGATGCCTTGCAGGACACGGGCGATCACCAGCTGCTCCATGCTCTGGGCAGCGCCGCAGAGCAGCGAGGCGACGGTGAACAGGCCGATGGCGAACAGCATCAGCGCGCGGCGGCCGTAGAGGTCGCCGAGCTTGCCGTAGATCGGCATGGAGATGGTCATCGCCACCATGTAGCCGGAGATGACCCAGGCGAGCAGGTCGAAATCGCCGAAGCCTGCGGAGATCGCCGGCAGGGACACGGCGACGATGGTCTGGTCGAGCGCGCCGAGGAAGATCGCCAGCATCAGCCCCACCAGCACGGTGCGGACCGCCGGACGCGGCGCGGAGAAGGTAGTCAAGACAGCCCCCTTGGACGGCAGAGGTCCTCCGGTCGGAATGCGCGCGGAGGGCCCCACAGTGTAGTGCAATGAAGGCGCGAGCGGTCACGCCGGCGACATCGTTACCGGTCTGTGAAGGCTCTATCTCAGGGTTGGCAACGATGGACAGCGGGTCGACTGCTACGCTTGCGTAGCGAACTATGTTTCTGCGCGGGTGGTCTTCCGTCGACATGGCGGACGGGCCGCCGCGCATTCTTTTGGAACGCTTCGCGCCGGTTGCGCTCCACTGCAAAGGTATCGGCAGGTCAACCGCTGCGGTCGGAGCCCGATAGATTTTCGCGGGCCAGGCCATAGGCGAAGACTATGGAGTCGCTGGTCTATAGTTCTTCAGCCCTGTGACCAGGAGGTTTGCATGAAAGCCAATCTGCCCTCTGAGTTGCTGTCCCTGCAGTTGCCGCTGCGCATTCGCATCGGCGAGGCCCAGGCGTTCGACCTCGGCCCGGACCCGCAGGTAACTCTCGTCGTTCGCGACCCTACGCTGCTGACCGAAATCACCCACCCCAGCCTCGATATGCTCGGTCGTGCCTACGTCGAGAAGCGCATGGACATCGAGGGGCCGATCGGTGAGGTGATCGCCACCGCCGACGCCTTGAGTGCCGCCCTGGGCGATGACGACGGCACTACCGACTACGTGCGTGAAAGCCACGACAAGGCCACCGACGCCGAAGCCATCCATTACCACTACGACCTGTCCAATGCGTTCTACCAGCTCTGGCTCGACCCGGAGATGGTGTACTCCTGCGCCTACTACGAAACCGGCACCGAGGACCTGGCCACCGCCCAGGTGGCCAAGCTGCGCCACCTGTGCCGCAAGCTGCGGCTGCAGCCGGGCGAGAAGCTGCTCGACGTCGGCTGCGGCTGGGGCGGCCTGGCGCGCCTGGCGGCGCGGGAGTTCGGCGTGCAGGTGCACGGCATCACCCTCAGCGAGGAGCAGCTCAAGCTCGGCCGTGAGCGCGTCAAGGCCGACGGCCTGGAAGGCAAGGTGACCCTGGAATTGCTGGACTACCGCGACCTGCCGCGCGACGGCCGCTACGACAAGGTGGTCAGCGTCGGCATGTTCGAGCACGTCGGCCACGCCAATCTGGGCCTGTACTTCCAGCACTTGTATGACGCGGTGCGCCCGGGCGGCCTGGTGATGAACCACGGCATCACCTCCAGCGATACGGAAGGGCGGCCGGTCGGCCGTGGGGCCGGGGACTTCATCGACCGCTACGTGTTCCCCCACGGCGAGCTGCCGCACCTGTCCCTGGCGGTGGCGCGCATGAGCGAGGCGGGGCTGGAAGTGGTCGACGTCGAAGGCCTGCGCCTGCACTACGCGCGCACCCTGGACTTCTGGAGCGCCAACCTCGAAGCGAAGCTGGCCGAGGCGGCGAAACTGGTGCCCGAGCAGGCTCTGCGCATCTGGCGCCTGTACCTGGCCGGCTGTGCCTACGGCTTCAAGAAGGGCTGGATCAACCTGCACCAGATCCTCGCCAGCAAGCCGCACGCCGACGGCGGTCATGAAGTGCCGTGGAGCCGCCGGGATATCTACGCCTGAGCCGCTGCATGTCATGCCATCGGGCCCGGTTCGCCGGGCCCGGTGCGTTCGATGTGCGACCAAAGATGATGTCGCAATGCTTGCATTGAAGGCGGGCAGAGGATAAACCGTCGCCTTCTTTTGGCTTGTCCCTGCAAATCATGGTGTCTTTGGTGTCTGAACTGTCCCTCGTCGAACTCACGCCGGCCCAGGCGCCGTGGCCGCTTCTGCTGCTGGCTGATCCGAGCCGCGCACAGATCGAGCGCTACCTGCCGCAGTCCCGGCTGCTGGCGCTTTGCGACGGCGAGGCGGTGCGCGGCGTGCTGGTGCTGACCGCGCGCAGCTGGGGCGTCGTCGAAATCACCAACCTCGCGGTGGACGAGGCATGGCAGGGCCGCGGCCTGGGACGCCGCCTGCTGACGGCGGCCATCGACACCGCGCGCGCCCTCGGCGCGCTGCGGCTGGACATCGCCACCGGCAACTCCAGCCTGGCGCAGCTCGGGCTCTACCAGCGCATGGGCTTTCGCCTGGCCAGCATCGAGCACGATTACTTCGCGCTGAACTACCCCGAACCCATCATCGAAAACGGCATCCGCTGCCGCGACCGCGTGCGCCTGGACATGGTGCTTTAAGCGCGGCGCCAGCGGCTGACCGCCACCGCGTCGTGGGCATGCAGGCTTTCGGCATGCACCACACGCACCTCGAAGCCCGCCACCGCCTCGTGCTGCACCAGGGCGCGATGCAGCCGGCGGGCGGCGTCCTCGCAGAACATCAGGTTCTGCCCGTTGGCCAGGGCGAAGGCCTGCTCGTCGGCGCGCTTCACGGCGGTCTGTACGGCGGTGCCGAGGGCATCTTCGGCCAGGTCGATCAGCTCGCGGAAGGCGAATGCCTGCGCCGTCGCCTCCAGGTCCAGATGCAGCCGCGCCTCGCTGCGCTGGCTGTGCGGTGTGGCGACGATGCCCTGCGGGCTGCCGAGCCAGGCGCGGACCTCGCTCGCGTTGAGTGGGCGGCCGGCGAAGTCGGCGTCGAAGCGCTCCTGGATCAGCTGCCGCGCCAGCGCCGCCGAACAGGGACAGGTGGACGAATAGGGCAGGCTCAGGCGCAACGCCAGTTGCAGCTCGTCGTCCTGCAGGTGCGCGTGGATCTCGCAGGGGTAGCGCTTCCAGCCGCTGAGCGGGCTGACCAGCGCGGGGCGCCGCAGCAATAGTTCGAAACGCAGTGTCAGGCTGGCGCTCCGGGAAAGTTGCGCGTGGCTCCTGAGGAAGTGCCTGAGCACCTCGCGCAGCAGGTGCGGTGACAGTTCCGCCTCGGCCAGCGCCTCCAGCGCCAGGTACAGCCGCGACATGTGGATGCCGCGCGCGTCGGCTTCGTCGAGGCTGACCCCGGCGTCGGCGAAGGCGGCGACACGCTCGCCGGCGATCAGCAGCGGTAGGGCGATGCCTTGCATGCCCACCCAGTCGAGCGGAATCGGCAGGCGGGTGGATTGGCAGGCGATGTCGGGGAGCAGGGCAGTCATGGGCGGGTCACGGTTGGCAATTGTTATAATATAACGTATTTGCTTCCGAACGATCCCGCAATGGCCTGGCAGTGCGTTCAGCGCTCCTGCTGCTTGCACCCGCTCACCCGTCCGCAGGTCAGTCGCCCGCTGTCACCGGTGGAGCTGCTGAAGCGGCTGATGTTGGTCCAGCCGATGCCACGGCTGGTGCCTACCCACACCTGGCCGTCGCTGGCCACGCCGCTGAAGAAGGTCAGGCTGCCGTAGCGCGTGCCGGTCTGCGCCCAGCGCCGTCCGCTGCTCGCCTCGACACCGCGCAGGTAGGTGTCGTGACCCTGGGTGGCGACGCTGTAGAGATTGCCCGAATCGTCCATGCAGGCCAGCACCGTTGCCGACCAGGCGCAGTGCGCCGGTTCCTCGCCGGGGAAGGGCAGCGGCGCAGAACCGCTGGCATGGGCGAAGGGCGCGAACAGGCAGAGCAGCAGGGAACGGCGCAGCATCGAAGGTCTCGGCAGGCGGGCGGTGCAGAACATCGGTATCGCACGTCGCAAGGGCGCTGTCGACGCCATTGCGAATCGTGAATTGTTATAATATAACATAAAAGATCACTCCCTTCCCGGAGACGGTCATGACCGAACAGGAATTGCTCGCCCAGCCCGGCGAGGCTTACATGAGCGAGGCGCAACAGGCGTATTTCCGTGCGCTGCTGCTGGACCAGCGCGACCAGCTGCAAGGCCGCATCGACGAGGAATTCCGGTCGTTGCAGGACAGCGAGCGGGCCAGCGATGACGCCGATGTCGCCAGCCGCGAGGAGTCGCGGCAATGGCAATTGCGCCTGCTGGAACGCGAGAAGAAGTTGCTCGACAAGATCGACCAGGCGCTGGAGCGCCTGGCCCGGGGCGATTACGGCTGGTGCGCGGAGACCGGCGAACCGATCGGCCTGCGCCGCCTCCTGCTGCGCCCCACCGCCTCGTTGTGCATCGAGGCCAAGGAGCGCCAGGAACGGCGCGAACTGCACGTCCGCGAAGCCTGACTACCTGGAGCCCCCGTGAACAAGCCCCTCCCCGTCACTGTCCTGTCCGGCTTCCTCGGCGCCGGCAAGAGCACGCTGCTCAACCATGTGCTGAAGAACCGCGAGGACCTCAAGGTCGCGGTCATCGTCAACGACATGAGCGAAATCAACATCGACGGCCGCGAGGTGCAGCAGGGCGTCAGTCTCAATCGCGGCCAGGAACGCCTGGTGGAAATGAGCAACGGCTGCATCTGCTGCACCCTGCGCGAGGATTTGCTGGAAGAGGTCAGCCGCCTCGCCAGCGAAGGCCGCTTCGACTACCTGCTGATCGAGTCCACCGGCATCTCCGAACCGCTGCCGGTGGCCGAGACCTTCACCTTCCGCGACGAGCAGGGGCGCAGCCTGTCGGACCTGGCGCGGCTGGACACGCTGGTCACGGTGGTGGACGGGCTGAACTTCCTTGCCGACTACCAGGGCGCCGACAGCCTTGCCGAACGCGGCGAATCCCTCGGCGAGGACGACGAGCGCTCGCTCAGCGACCTGCTGGTGGAGCAGGTGGAGTTCGCCGACGTCATCCTGGTGAGCAAGATCGACCTCATCGGCAGCGCCGAGCGTGACGAACTGCTGGCGATCCTGCGCCGCCTCAACCCCGACGCCGATATCCAGCCCATGGTCATGGGCCAGGTGCCGCTGGCGACCCTCCTCGACACCGGCCGCTTCGACTTCCAGCGCGCCGAACGGGCGCCCGGCTGGCTCAAGGAACTGCGCGGCGAGCACCTGCCGGAGACCGAGGCCTATGGCATTGCCTCCAGCGTCTATCGCGCGCGCCGGCCGTTTCACCCGCAGCGCTTCCATGACTTCCTCGCCCAGCCCTGGAGCAATGGCCGGCTGCTGCGTTCCAAGGGCTTCTTCTGGCTCGCCAGCCGTTACCGCGAGGCGGGCAGTTGGTCCCAGGCCGGCGGCCTGATGCGCCATGGCCTGGCCGGGCGCTGGTGGCGCTTCGTCCCGCGCGAGCACTGGCCGCAGGACACCACCGAGCTGCAAGGCGTGCTGCGCCACTGGCACGAGGACAGCGGCGACTGCCGCCAGGAGTTGGTCTTCATCGGCCAGAACCTCGACTTCCGGCGGCTGTTCGCGGAACTCGACGATTGCCTGCTGGATGACGAGGAACTGGCCGCCGGCACGACCGCATGGAAGCGCCTGCCCGACCCCTTCGAGCCGTGGGAGAGCCAGGCGTGATGCTCATCTGAATTCGCCGACACCTACTCCGGACCAGACCTCCGCGTAGGAGCGGACTCCGTCCGCGATAGTCATGCCTCCGCACGGAGGCTGACCCATGAGCAGACCCAAAGAGGTTTCCTGGCAAGAAGGGCATCAAGCCTTGCGCAAAGGCCGAGCCTCCATTCCCGGCGGAATCTATCTGTTGACCGCGACGACGCGTGAGAGGAAGCCGCTGTTCTCGGATTTTTACATGGGTTGTTGCGTTGCGCGCTGCTTCGAGACGGGGCTTGCTCTGGGAGCAAACGAATTGCTGGCGTGGGTGCTGATGCCCGATCACGCGCATTGGTTGCTGCAGCTCGCCAGTGGCGAGTCCCTGCACACCAGCGTGGGGCGGCTCAAGGCCGTCAGCGCCCGTTGCCTCAATGAGCATCACGGAAGACGAGGAGCGTTATGGGCTGCGGGTTATCACGATCACGCATTGCGCAATGAGGTGGAAGTTTTACCCACCGCGCGTTACATCGTTGCTAACCCGATACGCGCGGGGTTGGTCAGGCGGGTTGGGGATTATCCCTTCTGGAGCGCGAAGTGGCTGTGAGCGATCGCGGACGGAGTCCGCTCCTACGCACCGTATAACTCCGAAGTGCAGGCAAAAAAATGGGCCACCCCGAGAGAGCGGCCCGATTCACCAAGATCACGTCCGGCGTGGGGTGCCGGGAGGGTGTGAGGTACCCGTCGACAGTAAGCCCGAGCCGTGTGACAGGGCGATGACCGTCACTCGCCCTTGCGCCAGTGGCCGTTGCTCTGGCTCTCGCAGAACGGCTGGAGGATGCGCGCGTCACTTGCCACGCCGTAGTAGTGGATGTCCTGGCGGTAGGGCACGCCCTGGGTCTGGGCGTTCTCGCAGACGCCGAAGGCGCCGCTGGGGCAGTTCTCGGCGTAGGTCACCTCGACCTTCTGGTCCTTGAGCTGCGGCTGGCAGAAGCCCTCGCGGAAGAGTTTTTCCGGGATGCTGCGGTTCTGCTGGCAGACTTTCACGTCGACGTCCTTGCCCTGGGTGTGCACCACGCAGGCCTCGCCGTGGGCGAGCAGGGGCAGGCAGGCGAGGGCAAGAGGCATGAGCAGGCGCATGGTCGATCCGGGGTGGCGTGACGAAGCGGCGACTCTAGCGCTTTTCCCGGCGAGCGTCAGGCGGCACCATGGGCGAATGTTGAAGCAGATCCCGACTCATCTCATCGCCGGCCCCCTCGGGGCGGGCAAGACCAGCCTGCTGCAGGCCCTGCTGGCGCAACGTCCGGCGGGCGAGCGCTGGGCCGTGCTGGTCAACGAATTCGGCCAGGTCGGCCTGGACGCCGCGCTGCTGTCCCGCGACGACGACGGCATCGCCCTGGGCGAAGTCGCCGGCGGCTGCCTGTGCTGCGTGAATGGCGCGCCGTTCCAGGTGGGTCTCGGCCGCCTGCTGCGCAAGGCCCGGCCGCAGCGGGTGTTCATCGAGCCCTCCGGCTTGGGCCACCCCGCACAGTTGCTGGCGCAACTGCGCGCGGCGCCCTGGCAGGGCGTGCTGGCCGTTCAGCCGTTGCTGATGGTCCTCGACGCCGCCGCGCTGGCCGCCGGGCAACCGCTGCCCGAGGCGCAGCGTCAGGCGCTGGGGGAGGCGGCCGTGTTGCTGATGAACAAGTCCGAGGGGCTGGACGACCAAGCGCGTGCGGCCCTGGCGGCGCAGTTGCCGGCGCTGCCGCTGCGCTGGACCAGCCACGGCCATCTGTCGCTGGACGAGCTGCCGCAGACCCCCGTCGAGGCGGCCGGCGCTGATTTGCCGCAGGGCGCTGCGACCGGCGAAGCGGCGATGCTGTTGCGCCGCGAGGCGCCGTTGCGCCAGGTGCGCGTCGAGGACGGTCGACAGGCGGTCGGCTGGCGCTTCCACCGCGACTGGCGCTTCCGCACCGCGGCGCTGGACGCCTGGCTGGCGGGGCTTGCTGGCGTGCTGCGGGCCAAGGCCGTGGTGCACGGGGAGGAGGGTTGGTTGGCCTGCAACCGCACCGCCGGTCCGGCGCCCTGGACGCCCAGCGCCTGGCGCAGGGACAGCCGGATCGAGCTGATCCTCGCGGGCCAAGCCGATCCGCAGGCCCTGCAGGACGGCCTGTTGCGGTGCGCCATCGCCCCAATCTGACAGAGAAGGTTGCCCTCCCGGACTGAGTGAATGATAATAATTATCAGAAGATATTGCTTCGTGAACTCTTCCCGCAGGCTTTCTCATGTCGTTACCCCAACCGCGCAAAGCGGCGGACGCAGGTCCTGCCGTGGACGCTGAGGATCCGCTGTTCACGTCCGCCTCGGCGGATGACGGCGCCCATTTGCCCAGCGTGAACGCCCAGCGCGCCAATGAGGCCACCCTGCGACTGGTCAGCTGCGCGGGGCCCCGCCGCGACGAGGAAGTGGTTCCCGAAGAGGTCCTGATCCCCTACGCCGCGCCGGTCGAAGGCGTGGACGACGGCGAGCAGCCGCCGCCTTCCGGTGGCTGGTGGAAGTCCTCGGGCCTGGCGATTGCCCTGCACGTGGCCATCGTCGCCGCGCTGGTCTGGGTGATGCCCACGCCCGCCGAGCTGAATCTGGGGGCGGGCGAGATGCCCAAGGCCATGCAGGTCAGCGTGGTCACCCTGCCGCCCAAGCCCGAGGTGCAGCAACCGCCGGCCGCTGCGCCTACGCCACCGCCGCCAGAGCCGGAGCCGCCCAAACCCGTCGAGCCGCCCAAGCCGGTGGAAAAGCCCAAGCCCAAACCCAAGCCGGTCGAGAAGGCCGTGCCCAAGGTTTCGCCCAAGCCCAAGCCGAAACCCAAGCCCGAGCCGGACCCGGCGCCCGCCGAGGAGGCCGCCGCGCCGCCGACTCCGGCCGCACCGCCGCCGCCCGCCGCGCCGACCGTCGGTCAGTTCACCCAGGGCGCCCAGGCCGCGCCCACCGGTTCGCAAGGCCCCGCCGGCCTGCCCACCGGCAGCCTGAACGACAGCGACATCAAGCCGCTGCGCATGGACCCGCCGGTCTACCCGCGCATGGCGCTCAACCGTGGCATCGAGGGCCGGGTGAAGGTGCTGTTCACCATCACCAGCGACGGCCGTATCGCCGACATCCAGGTGCTGGAATCCACGCCGCCGCGGATGTTCGACAACGCCGTGCGCGACGCCATGGACAAGTGGCGCTTCGAGCCGCGCGTCAGCGGCGGCCGGATCGTCGCCCGCCAGGCGACCAAGGTGTTCTTCTTCAAGCTCGAAGGGCGTCGCTGACGGCCATGCGAGCTCCACGAAAAACGCGCCCCAGGGCGCGTTTTTGTTTCCGGCGGAATGCTTTCGTAGGAGCGAGCTTGCTCGCGAACCGGCCGTGCAGCGGAGTCGCCGAAGAATCCGTTCGCGAGCAAGCTCGCTCCTACAGGTGACTCGTCAGCTCCCGGCGCAGCAGCTCGAGCGCTTCCCGCGCCCCGCCCACGGCGATTTTCGCCGGCACCGCGAGCATCAGGTTCAGCGGCAGGCCGAAGCTTTCTATCTGGTTGCCGTCGCGATCGCGGCCCGGTTCCTCGCCCAGCCACTCGCACGGCAGGCGCTCGGCACAGCTGCCGCCCTCGTCGATGTAGCCGAACAGCGGCTTGCCCAGCGCGGCGGCGTAGCCCAGTTCGAAGGCCGTGCCGCTGTCCGGCTCGGCGCCGCGGAAGGGGTTGAGGTTGGCCAGCACGGCGTCGGCCTGGCGAATCAGCTCGAGGTTGGCCTGGTAGATCCAGCGCGCCTGCGCCGCCGGCTCGCGGATGCCCTCGGGCACCGAATGGTCCAGCGGGTACAGCCCCTGCACGCCGAACTCGGCGCACAGGGCCTTGAGCCGCTCGCCCTGCTCGAAGGCATCGGGGCGGAACACGTCGGGGCCGGCGAGGTACAGCTTGAGCATGGTCAGAGTCCCATGAACGACAGCATCAGGAAGGTGGCGAACAGCACGAAGTGGGTCATGCCCTCGATGGCGTTGGTCTTGCCGTCGTGCAGGTTGTAGCCGGCGACCATCAGGGTGATGAACATCATGCCGGTCTGCAGCGGGGTCATCGCCATCTGGATCGGCTGGCCCTTGAACAGCGCCAGCGCCTCGATCACCGGTACGGTGAGGATCACCGTGGACAGCGACGCGCCCAGGGCGATGTTGACCACCGGCTGCATACGGTTGGCCATGGCCGCGCGCAGGGCGGTGAGGATCTCCGGGCTGGCGGAGATCGCCGCCACCAGCAGCGCCGGCACGATAGGCGGCACGCCGCTGCCTTCCAGGCCGACGTCCAGCGCCTTGGACATCACCTCGGCCAGGGCGCCGATCAGCACCACGCCGACCACCAGCAGGCCCATGGACTGCTTGCTGTTGCCCGCCGCCTCGTGGCCTTCGGCGTGCTCGCCGTGGGCTGCGTAGTTGTAGCTGAAGAAGTAGCTGTGCTGGCCGGTCTGCATGCGCAGGAACAGCGCGTAGAGCATGACCATGCAGCCGATGGTGAAGAAGGAGTAGAGCTTCCACTGCTCGGCCGGGATCAGCTCCGGCACCACCATGGAAATGCCCACGGCGGTGAGGATCATGGTCACGTAGGTCTTGCCGGAGTCGTCGTTGTACGACTGCTCGCCGTGCTTGAGGCCGCCCAGCAGCGCCGCCAGGCCGAGGATGCCGTTCATGTCGAGCATCACCGCGGCGTAGATGGTGTCGCGGGCCAGGGTCGGGGAGTGGTTGTGGCCCATCATGATCGCCAGGATCACCACCTCCACCAGCACCGCCGCCAGGGTCAGGATCATCGTGCCGTAGGGCTCGCCGACCTTTTCCGCGAGGACCTCGGCGTGGTGCGCCACGCGCAGCGAGACGCCGATGATCACCGCCAGCAGGGCGGTGGCGGTGATCCCCGCGAGCAGTTTGCCGCCACCGAGCAGGCTGTGCTCCAGCGGATAGACCGCGACGGCCACCAGCAGGGCGAGGAGGAGGAATTTTTCGTCTTTGAGCGCGCGCAGCATCGAGGGGATGTCCATTCCGTAAGTGAGCGAGTGCGCCATCTTAGGCAATGCCCGAAGGCGGCACCAGCCGCGGCCGGGCGACAACGGGACGCGGCGCGCACCATTCGACGCGCTGCCCGTCATCGGCAAGTTCGACAGCATCCCCGCCGGGCCGTGCGATAATGGGCCGATCGCCTGAATAACGAGACCTCACCATGTACGACTGGCTCAATGCCCTGCCCAAGGCCGAACTGCACCTGCACCTGGAAGGTTCGCTGGAGCCCGAGTTGCTCTTCGCCCTGGCCGAGCGCAACAAGGTCGCCCTGCCCTGGGGCGACGTCGAGAGCCTGCGCAAGGCCTATGCGTTCAACAACCTGCAGGAATTCCTCGACCTCTACTACGCCGGCGCCGACGTGCTGCGCACCGAGCAGGACTTCTACGACCTGACCTGGGCCTACCTGCAAAAGTGCAAGGCGCAGAACGTCATCCACGTCGAGCCGTTCTTCGATCCGCAGACCCACACCGACCGTGGCGTGCCCTTCGAAGTCGTGCTGCGCGGCATCCAGGGCGCGCTCAAGGACGGCGAGCAGCAACTGGGCATCAGCCACGGGCTGATCCTCAGCTTCCTGCGCCACCTGTCCGAGGACGAGGCGTTCAAGACCCTCGACCAGGCCATGCCGTTCCGCGACGCCTTCATCGCCGTCGGCCTGGACAGCTCCGAGGTCGGCCACCCGCCGAGCAAGTTCCAGCGCGTGTTCGACCGCGCCCGCAGCGAAGGCTTCCTCACCGTCGCCCATGCCGGCGAGGAAGGCCCGCCGGAATACATCTGGGAAGCCCTGGACCTGCTCAAGATCGAGCGCATCGACCACGGCGTGCGCGCCATCGAGGACGAGCGGCTGATGCAGCGCATCATCGACGAGCAGATCCCGCTGACCGTCTGCCCGCTGTCCAATACCAAGCTCTGCGTGTTCGACCACATGCGTGAACACACCATCCTCGACATGCTCGAACGCGGCGTGAAGGTGACGGTGAACTCGGACGACCCGGCGTACTTCGGCGGCTACGTCACCGAGAACTTCCACGCCCTGCACGAACACCTGGCGATGACGAAGGAGCAGGCGCAGCGGCTGGCGCAGAACAGCCTGGAGGCGCGGTTGGTGAAGTGATGAGGTCCGGCGTCGGCCTGTAACACCCCTCTCCCCAGCCCTGGCTGCGCGCCCCGCTCCGAAGGGAGAGGGGACTGTTCAGAGTGCTCTGACAGTTCCGAGCTCTGCGGTGAGTATCGCTGCTCCCCTTCATGCCATACGGCCCCCGCTCCCTTCAGGGAGAGGGTCGGGGGAGAGGGCATCGCCCAGCGCCAGATTCTGAACTGGAAACCCCGTCCCGATCCGTCCCCTCATCTGGCGTGCGCGACCTTTCGCGCAACCCCTGCTACCCCTATAAGGACGCCTCTCCCACCGTCACGAGGTAGCAGCATGAACAAAATCGTCGCCATCACCGGCGGCTTCGGCCATCTGGGCAGCGTGGTCGGCCAGGCATTCGCCGAGGCCGGCTGGCGGGTCGCCCTGCTCGACCGCGCCGCCGGCCCGCGTTATCCACAGGCTGGCGCGCTGTGCCTGGGCGGCGTCGACCTCACCGACCCGGCCGCCGCCCGAGCGGCGCTGGAGCAGGTCAACGCGCATTACGGCGGGCTGGATGCGCTGATCAACGTCGCCGGCGGCTTCCACTGGGAGACCCTTGGCGACGGCGACATCGACACCTGGGACCTGATGTACCGCATCAACCTGCGCACCGCCGTGGTTTCCAGCCAGGCCGCGCTGGCGCACCTGAAGGCCCGTGGGCGCGGACGCATCCTCAACATCGCCGCCGCCGCAGCTACCCGCGCGGCGTTCGGCATGGGCGCCTACGCGGCGTCCAAGGCCGGCGTCATGCGCCTGACCGAGGCGCTGGCGGAAGAACTCAAGGACGCGCGCATCACCGTCAACGCGCTGCTGCCCAGCATCATCGACACCCCGCAGAACCGCGCGGACATGCCCGGCGCGGAATTCGACCGCTGGGTGAAACCGGAGCAACTGGCGGCCACGCTGCTGTTCCTCGCCTCGGACAGCGCGGCGGCGATCACCGGGGCCTGCATCCCGGTCACCGGGCGGGTCTGAACTCACACCCAGGTCTATTGGACGACGGCGGCCTCGGCCCCTATCCTCGCCAGCTGTCTTGCTGTCCGGTTGCCCCGCCATGTCCCACGTCCTGACTGTCGTCCTGCCGATCTTCGCGCTGATCCTGGTCGGCTGGCTGTGTCGGCGCACTAATCGCCTCGGCCCGCAGGCGGCCTCGGAGATCAACAAGCTGGTGGTCTGGCTGTGCCTGCCGGCGCTGCTGTTCAAGGTCACCGCCACCGCGACCTGGGCGGAAATCTGGCAGCCGGGCTTCCTCGCCGCCTTCACCGGCGGGTGCCTGCTGGTGTTCTTCGCCACCCTCGTCTGGCGGCTGGCGCAGGGCCGCGCCTTGCCGGCGGCGAGCATCGACGGCCTCAGCGCGTCCTATGCCAACACCGGCTACATGGGCATCCCGCTGTGCCTGCTGGTGTTCGGCCAGGACGGCCTGGAGCCGGCGCTGATCGCCTCGCTGCTGGTGGTCTGCGTGCTGTTCGCCATCGCCGTGGTGTGCATCGAGGTCGGCCTGCAGCAGGAGAAGCACGTGGGCCGCGCCGTGGCCGTGGTGCTCAAGGCGCTGGGCAAGAACCCGCTGGTGGTGTCGCCGATCATCGGTGGCCTGTGGGCAACGACCGGCGCCGGCCTGCCGACGCCGCTGCTGCACTTCCTCGACATGCTCGCCGCCGCCACCACGCCGTCCGCGCTGGTGTCGCTGGGCCTGTTCCTGGCGCAGAAGCAGGAGCCGCAGCACGCGCAGGTGGGCGCCTGGCCGCTGGTGGCGATCAAGCTGGTCGGCCAGCCGCTGCTCACCGGTTTGCTCGCCTACCAGGTGTTCGACCTGCCGCCGCTGTGGGCGGACTCGGCGCTGCTGCTCAGTGCGCTGCCCACCGGCACCGGGCCGTTCATGCTCGCCGAGTACTACCAGCGCGAGGCGGCGGTGGTATCGCGGAGCATCCTGGTGTCGACGCTGGGGTCGCTGGTGACCCTGTCCCTGTGCCTGCTGTGGATTGCTCGGTAGGGTCGTCTTTTCTCGGGAAAATCCGTGCCTGGGCTCGCCCCAAGCGCAAGAATCTCTCTGTAGGAGCGAGCTTGCTCGCGAACCGCCCAGCTCCGGAGTCGCCGGGGAGTCCTTTCGCGAGCAAGCTCGCTCCTACAGAAAAGCCTCCGTGCAGGCATAAAAAAACGGACCAGCCATCGCGGGGATGGTGGTCCGTTGCGCAAACGCAGGGGTCCGTCACGGGGGAAGATAATGACGGACCAGACGCAGCCCCTCAGGCGTATGGCCCGAATTGCGTCAACGTTGCGATCAAGCCGGTTCGGTCAGCGCGCCCGGAGCGCGCGCGGGTAGTTGGCGGCCGGAGATCCGGTGGGCGTCGCCCGCCGGTGCGGTGCCCTTGTCGTAGGGCTTGGCCAGCAGCATGTAGACCAGGCCCGCGCCGAGCACCACGACGGTGGTGAGGATCATCGAGTAGTTCATGTACCAGGGCGCATCCGGGGTGCGCGGCCAGACCATGTTGGTGATCGCCGCCACGCCGTAGACCAGCGCCGCGACGTTCACCGGCACGCCCCACTTGCCCAGGGTGAACTGCCCGCCGGGCACCCAGCCCCTGGCGCGGGCGATCAGCGAGGCGATGACGATCAGCTGGAACGACACGTAGATGCCGATCGCGGCGAAGCCGACAATGGTGGCCACGGCGTCGCCCATGAACAGGCCCAGGCAGACGATGGCCGCCGGCATCACGCCCGCCACCACCAGCGCGATGGCCGGCACGTGGTTGGCGTTCAGTTTCGACAGGGCCTTGCTGCCGACGATCATCTCGTCGCGGGCGTAGGCGAACAGCAGGCGGCTGGCGGCGGCCTGCAGGCTCAGCACGCAGGACACGAACGACACCATCACCACCGCCATCACCAGCTTGGAGCCCACCGGGCCGAAGGCGTTGGCGAGGATGGTGGTCACCGGGTCGGTGTCTTCGCCATTGATCACGCGCTGGATGTCCGGCACCGAGAGGATCAGCGCCAGGCACGCGAACATCGCGGCGGCGCCGCCGATGTAGATGGTCATGCGCATGGTCTTGGGGATCATCTTGCCGGGGTTCGGGGTTTCCTCGGCGACGTCGCCGCAGGCCTCGAAGCCGTAGTACTGGAACAGCCCCGCCAGGGACGCGGCGAGGAAGGCCGGCCAGTAGCTGCCGTCGATGCGGATGTCGAAGGTGTTGAACAGCACGCTGAAGGGCTGATGACGCTCGAAGATCAGCAGGTAGCCGCCCACCAGCAGTGCACCGCCCAGCTCACAGATGAAGCCGAACATGGCGACGCGGGCCAGCAGCTTGGTGCCGGACAGGTTGAGCACGGTGGACAGGGCGATCAGCGCCAGGGCGATGCCGATGGCGGCGTTACCGTGCATCTCGAAGCCCAGCATGGCGGCCATGTAGGGGCTGGCGCCCACGGCGATGCCGGCGATGGAGGTGCACAGCGCCCAGGCGTACACCCAGCCGACCATCCATGCCCAGCGCTTGCCCACCAGGCGGCGCGCCCAGGGATAGACGCCGCCGGAGATGGGGAATTGCGAGACCACTTCGCAGAACACCAGGCACACCAGCATCTGGCCCAGGCCGATCAGCAGGTAGGTCCAGAACATCGGCGGACCGCCCGCGGCGAGGCACAGGCCGAACAGGGTGTAGACGCCGACCACCGGCGACAGGTAGGTGAAGCCCAGGGAGAAGTTCTCCCACAGGCTCATGCTGCGTTCGAAGTTGGAGCTGTAGCCGAGCGCGGCGAGCTGCTCGGCATCGGAATCGGTTACGCCAGCGGCACGCTTGGCAGGGGACCCACTCATCGTTGTTTCCTCTCGGGGGGTTGATGGGCAGAAGGCAATCGGCCGGCGGGCCTCACGACGCCCGCCGGTTCCCTTTTCGGGTTTGTAGTTGTAGGTAGTGCGCGGCTTCGCTCGTTGGGGAGCGTTACTGGCCGTCGTCGAACTGCGAGAGCCACTGCACCGCTTGCTGGTGGTAGCGGGTGAAGCCCTTGTAGTCGACCAGCTCCTGGTTGAGGGACTTGAGCACGCGGTGCATGCGCTTGGCCCACGCCGGGTTGGTGGCGATGTCTTCCAGGCTCAGCAGGTAGGTGCGGATCGGGAACACGATGGCGTTGCTGCGCGGCAGACGGTGCAGCGGTTGCAGCTCGATGCGCAAGTAGACCTTTTGACCGGCGTTCTCGGCGGTCACCGTGGTACGGTCCGGCGCCCACTCGGGCAGGGACTCGGCGGACACGTCCAGGCGCGGGTTGACCGTCAGCGACCAGTTCAGGCGGCGCACCGGGTGGCCGTTGCGCAGGCGCAGGAGGAACTTCAGCGCGCGGTCGAGCATGCCGGTTTCCTTCACCAGCGGCACCGGGCCGTGGAACTCGTGCCAGGCCATGCCCAGGTTGAAGCGCAGCGAGTAGTCGGCGCGCTGGGTGGCGATGCCCGCGCCCCAGTACAGGGTGCCGTCGCGCTCCTCCTGCAGGACCCAGTCGCCCTGGGCCTGGCGGGTGACGTACTCCATCGGTTCAAAGGGCAGGGTCGACGGATCACCGAAGGTGAAGGTGTCGTCGATGTCCAGCAGCTTGTTGGTCCAGTGCCAGCGGGTGCCGTCCTTCTCCAGGGAGAAATACTCGGGGTAATCCTTGGCGTAGGACTCCATGATCAGTTCGAGCAGGTCCCACTGCGCCTCCATCATGTGCGGCGCGGAGACGTAGTGCATGCCCGGGTCCTTCTCCAGGGTGATCGCACGGTCGCGGCACTCGCTGATGTAGTGCTCGTCGATGTCGAACACCGCGCGGAAGGCGCCGTCGCCCACGCTGACGTGCGGCTCCAGGTTCATCGAGTACATGTACTCGTCGTCCGGGAAGGGCCAGGGCGCGCGGGCGATGCATTCCGGGCTGTTGGCGTAGGTGTAGTCGTCGCGGTAGGTTTCGTCGGGGCGGAATTGGATGGTCATGGTCGTTCTCCGGCTCAGCAGTCGATGACCAGCCGCGAGCACTTGGCACGCGACACGCAGGGCATGATCTTGGTGTTGGCGGCCTTGTCCTCGTCGGACAGCCAGTCGTCGGTGTGGAGGATTTCTCCGTCCAGCTCCAGCACGTGGGTCTCGCACATGCCGCAGGCACCGCCGCGGCACAGGTACGGGATCTCGTGGCCGGCGGCCTCGGCGGCTTCCAGCAGGCTCTGGTCGGGCGACACCGTGAGGGTCGCGCCGCTGCGGGCCAGGGTGACCTGGAACGCCTCGCCGACGCTGCCCTGTTCGAGGAAGCGCTCGTAGTGGATGTGGCTGTCGGTCCAGCCGTGGGCATGGGCGGCGTCGATCGTCGCCTGGATCATGCCCTCGGGGCCGCAGACGTAGACGTCGCTGCCCAGCGGGCGGTCCGCCAGCACGGCGGAAATATCCAGGCGCTCGCCGCGGTCGTCGCGGTACAGGCGCACGGCGTCGCCGTACTCCTGCAGCAATTCTTCACCCAGGCGCGCATGGGCGTCGCCGCGTACCGCCAGGTGCACTTCGAAGGGCGTGCCGCGCAGGCGCAGCTCGGCCAGTTGCGAGCACACCGGGGTGATGCCCACGCCGCCGGCGATGAACAGGTGCAGGCGCGCATGCTTGCTCAGCGGGAACAGGTTCACCGGGCGGAGAATTTCCAGCTCGTCGCCTTCCTTCACCACGTCGTGCATGTGCTTCGAACCGCCACGGCCCTCTTCCACGCGACGCACGGCGATCTGGTAGGCGCTGGCGTCGTAGGGCGAGCTCATCAGCGAATAGGCGTTGCGGTAGGTGCCGGTGGCGTGGGGCATCAGCACCACGACGTTGCTGCCGCCGGAGAACGGCGTCAGGTGCGCGCCGTCGGTGGAGGCCAGGGTGAAGCGCTTGATCTCGGGGGTCACCTGCTCGATGCGGGTGACGCGGACCTTCAGGGTTCCGTTGGACTGGCTCATGTGTCGAGCTCCTCGGCTTCGGGCAGTTCGCCGGGCACTTCGGCGTCGGCCTTCACCGCCTGGAAGGCGGCGAGGCGGCGGGAATAGTGGTCGCGGACCACCAGGGTGCGGGCGCAGTGCGGGCAGTCGAAGACGCGCTGGGTGACGTTCTCGGTGTAGCCGTCGCAGTGCACGCACCAGACGCGGCGCACGAAGGAGCCGGCGTGCTCGCGCAGCACCTCGTCCTTGTTCAGGTTGATCGCATCGGCGGCCTGCATGGCGGTGCCGATGAAGCTTTCCGAGCCGGCCAGGTACAGGCGGGTGCCCATGCGCGACTGGCCCAGCAGGGCGTGCAGGTCATCGACCAGCGCACGGTTGCTCGGGTAGATGGCCAGCTCGACGTCGGTGATGTCGCGCAGCGCGGCGAGGTGATCCTGGCCGGAGAAGGATTCGGTGGAATACAGCACGCGGATGGGCGCGGTGCGCGGCATCTCGGCGAGCAGGCGGAGCATGGCGGCGCCGCCGCTGCCCTGGCCGGCGATGATGTGGTGGGTGCCACCGGCGAGCGGGCGCAACTGGTCGTAGACCGGCCGGCTCTTGATACCTGTGATGAGCATTGTTCTTGTGCCTCCAGAACTGCCGCGGCTCTGACGTCAGAAGCGGCGGCGCGATTCGAGGACCCGTGCACGGTCACGGGTCGGGGAGTCACGGAGCACAGGCTGTGCCAAATCGTTAAGTAATTGAAATAAAAGGATAAAAATAAAGCGCGGGGGTGAAGGTGTAAGCAGAAATGACAACGCCTGTAGGCAGCCTTGCAGCGGTGGATTGTCGCAGGGGCGTTTCCGGTCGGTTTCGCGGATGCAGCCCGCCCGGCTTTTCGTAGGAGCGAGCTTGCTCGCGAACAGCTTCCGCGCGGGGTTTGTTCGCGAGCAAGCTCGCTCCTACAAATACGGGAAAGTCCGGCGTGAGCAGAGCGCTCACTCGTCCCGCTGCAACTTGCGGATCAAGGTGCCGACGTCGATGCCCAGGTGGATCGCCGCCTTGCGCTTGCTGCCGCACAGGCGCACCGCGCGCAGGATCACCTGGCGCTCGTAGCGCTGCACCTGGGCCTTGAGCGGCTGGTCGTCGATGGCCGCGGCCGGCTCGGCGGTGACGGCGGCGACAGGACTGCCGGCCGGCGGCGCGCCGAGCAGTTCCGGCGGCAGGTGCAGTTCTTCGGCCACGTCGTCGGCCAGCACCGCGAGGCGTTCGAAGATGTTCACAAGCTCGCGGATATTGCCGGGGTAGTCGTAGCCCAGCAGGCGTTCGCGGCAATCCGAGGCGAGCCGCAGCGGTGGCTGGCGGTCGCGGTTGATGCGCGCCAGGAGGATGTCCATCAGTACCGGCAGGTCATCGCGGTGGGCGCGCAGCGGCGGGATTTCCACCGGCAGCACGGCCAGGCGGTAGTAGAGGTCGGCGCGGAATTCGCCGGCCGCCACCTGGGCGCGCAAGTCCTTGTTGGTGGCGGCGATCACCTGCACCTGCACCTGTTTCGACAACGGCGAACCCACCGGCTGGATGGTGCCGTCCTCGAGGAACTTGAGCAGCTTGGCCTGCACCTGCAGCGGGATCTCGCCGATCTCGTCGAGGAACAGCGTGCCGCCCGAGGCACTCTCGATGTAGCCGCGCTTGCCCGATTGCAGCGCGCCGGTGAAGGCGCCGCGCTCGTAGCCGAACATCTCCGACTCGAACAGGGTTTCCGGGATGCTAGCGCAGTTCACGTCGATGAAGGGTCGGTCGCCCCAGCCGGCGGCGCGGTGGATGTGCCGGGCGATGGCGGTCTTGCCCACGCCGGGCTCGCCGAGCAGCAGCAGGCGCGCGCGGCGGCGGAAGGCGCGTACGCCCATGTCAGCGATGGAGGAGAGCAGCGGCGACATGTGCAGGGCGTTGTCCTGCGGGTCGCCCAGGCCCGACAGGTCGGTGGTCGAGGCGCGCCCCGAAGGGCTGCGCAGGCTGCCGGCGGTGCCCGGTTCGTATTCGCGCTGGACCAGCAGCGTGTACGGCTTCTCGTAGGCGGTGGTGGGCACCGCCTGGGCGCGGGTGAGGAACACCCGGCCGTCGCGCGAGCGGGTCAGCGCGCTCTTGCCGCCGCGCCGCAGGGCCTGCTGGAAGTCGTCGAACTGCAACGCCGAGCGCTGGAAGAAGTCCACGTCCGGCAGGCCCAGCACATCGATGCGGGTGACGCGGTTGACGCGTTCCGCCGCGAGGTTGATGAAGCGCACCCGCGAGTCGCCGTCGCAGACGACCAGCGCCTCGCTGAAACTGTCCAGCAGGGCGTGCAGCGCCGGGGTTTCCAGCAGTGCGGATAGCATCTCGGCCGAGGCGCTGACCGACGAGCGCATGCCCATGCGCAGCGGCGCGAAGAAGCCTTCTTCGCTCATGCTTCTTTGCTCATGGATGGAGCTCCGTCGCCTTGTTCGCCAAGCGCAGCACGAAGACGCGCCAGGCCTCGCCCTCGCGGATGAGGATGCGCGAGCAGTGGCTGTTGAAGGACTGGTAGTTGCCGAACTGGTCCGGCAGGTCGAGCACCTGCCAGGTGCGCTCGGGCAGCGGCATGCGGTTCAGCGTCGAGGCCAGGCCCGCGGCGCGGGTGATGCCGAAGGTGTGTTCGAAGGCGGCGTTGCGCCATTGCGGCTGGGCCTGCTCGTCGATCACCAGCACGGCGTCGGGCACCGCGTCGAACACCCGGCGCAGCGCCTCGATGCGCTGCTCGGCGTCGTGTTGCATGCGCAGTTCCTGGCTGACGTCGCGCAGGCTGCCCCACATGCGCAGCAGGCGGCCGTTGTGGATGCTGGCGCGCACGTCGTTCTCCACGTAGGCCGGCGAGCCGTCGTGGCGGCGGTCCACCGACAGCGCGCCGTCGACGTGGAAGTCCGCCTCGATCAGGCGCCGCACGAACTCCTCGTTGGCCGGGCTGCGTGGCCAGTACAGGCGCACCGGCTGTTCGCTGAAGTCGACGTCGGCCGGCATCTCGTAGATGTTGGCCATGGCGCGGTTGCACAGGCGCCAGTAGGAGCGGTTCTCGAACACCTGGCGGACGATCTCGTCGGGCGTCTCGCGCACGTCCACCGACTCGGCGAACTCGATGCACCAGTAGGCTACCCGCGCGCTGAAGAGCATCTGGCTCATCACCTCGTTGGCGCTCTGCAGCTCGCCCAGGCGCCGGCTGATCGGCCCCAGCGGCATCTTCACCAGGTGCAGGCGCGCCGGCTCGCCGTCGCGCCATTGCAGCACGCCGCTGGCGAGCACTGGCAGCAGGCCGCCGTTATGGCGGATCAGAGTCAGTTCCAGGTCCTGCACGCGCTCGTCCGCCGGCGGGCTGGCGAACAGCTGCATCAGCGCGTTCAGCGAGTCGGCGGTGTAGATCAGTTCGGCGCCCTGGCCGTCCAGCGAACCGGGCGGATAGCCGAGCTGATCGGTCTGCTCGGCCGAGACTTCGATGAAGCGTCCCTGGGACGTCAGGCTGTCGGACAGCAGCAAGCCCCTGTCCAGCAGCAGTTTCAGCGGGTCCATTTGTCCCTCCAACGTAGATCTCCAATGCAATTTCCCAACAGGGCGATGCGGCCATCGAATGGCCCGCCGGAGGAACAAGGCAGGTTGCATGCCAGTCTGGAATGCCCGCACGCCGCGGGGTGGGGCGAAGGGGGGTGGGCAAAAACGCAGCACGTGGGGCAAACCTGCAGCGCAGCGTGCAGAGTATCCGCTGCAGCGCTGCAACGGCGTGCCGGGCGATGGAAGGCGGGGGCGATTTACGCTCGATACTGGCCAGTTGATAGCTTTTGAGTTCGTTTGAGGCGCTGGCGCTGCTAGGATGCGCGCGCGTTTCGTTCCCTGGACCCAGAGCCCGCTCCCTACAAGAGGCCGCCATGCGCAAGCACCGTCGTTTGACCTTCCGCCACATTGGCCAGATCAACGTGACCAACCGCCTGAGCGGCGACCCCATGGGGGTGGTCCTGGACGTTTCGATGGGTGGGCTGCGGCTGGTGACGGACGGGCCGCTGGCGCCGGGCAGCTGCTACGACATGCGCCTGGAGATCCCGGTGCGCGAGGACCACACCCGCTCGGTGGACATCACCGCGATTTGCCAGTGGTCGAAGAAGGACGCGAAGAACGCGCGCTTCGAGCAGGGTTTCAAGCTGGACCGGCCGAGCGCCGCGTTCACCGAGCTGGTGACGTCGATGTCGGTGAGTTTCAACCGCAGCCTGCTGGGGCGGGCGCGGTTGTCGTGAGGGGGGGGGGTGGGTGTGGGCTGATGCACCCTCTCCCTAGCCCTCTCCCTGAAGGGAGAGGGGACTGTCCCGAGCGGGGGCTTTAGGTCAGAGCTCGCCGGCTGACTCCGCGACAACAACAGAACGCCGAACGGCTCCCTCTCCCTTCAGGGAGAGGGCGGGGGAGAGGGCAGCGCCCAGCGCCCGAGTCCCCCAAAAACCGCTTACCCCAGCGTCCCCATGATCTGCACCCCCACCCGCTCCGGAATCTCGTTCTGCGACAGCACGTGCAGCCCCGGGCTGAACACCCGTGCATAACGGGCGAGCAGCGGTCGCAGTTGCGGCATCACGGTGAGGATCGGCGGGTGACCTTCCTTGCGCAGCTTTTCCTTCACCACCGGCATGCTGTGCTGCAGCTGGTTGAGCAGGCTGGGCTCCACCGGGATGTTGTCCAGGCTCACCGGGCCGGCCTGCTGGGCGATGCTCAGGGCGCCGAGCAGGGTGTTCTCCAGGGCATTCTCCAGCACGAACACGGCCAGCTCCGGGCGGTCGCCGGCAATCGAGGAAACGATGCTGCGGCGCAGCGCGTAGCGCACGTCGGAGGCCAGCAGCACCGGGTCCTTGGTGGTCTCGCTGCCTTCGAGCAGGGCGCTGGCGATGGTGACGATGTCCTTCAGTGGCACCTCTTCCTGCAGCAACTGGCGGAACACCCGGTGCTGCTGCGAATAGGTCAGCTGCGCCTTCAGCGACTCGGCCAGCTTGGGCGCCTGCAGGGTCAGGCGCTGCATCAGGTGCTCGACGTCGTCGTGCTTGAAGATGTCCGGCAGGTGCTCGCGCACCACCTTGTTCAGGTGCGTGGCGACCACGCTGGCGCAGTCGATCACCTGGTAGCCCAGGTTCAGCGCGCGGGACTTGTCCGCCGGCAGGATCCACACCACCTGCATGCGATACGCCGGGTCGACGCCGAGGATGCCGTCGATCTCGCCGTACAGCTCCGGCGAGGGAATCGCCATCAGCCGGTCGGCGTGGATCTCCGCGCCGTCGATGCGCTCGCCATTGATGTGGATGGCGTACTGCGAGGCCTTCAGGCGCAGGCTGTCGCGGATCTGCACTTCCGGCAGGAGGAAGCCGAGGTTCTCCGAGAGCGTCTGGCGCACCCCGCGAATCCGCTGTGGCAGCGGCGCGCCGCTGGCCTCGTTGACCAGGCTGACCAGCTTGTAGCCCAGCGAGATCGACAGCCGCTCCACCAGCGGGATGTCTTCCCAGCCCAGTTGCTGTGCGCGCTCCTGATCCATCGCGTGCGTCAGCGCCTGGGTCTGCTCCAGCGTCTGCGCCTCCATCGGCGGGCCGGCCAGGGACAGGCGCCAGGCGATGAAGGCGACCAGTGCGGCGAAGGCGAAGAACGCCACGTGCGGCATGCCCGGCACCAGGCCGAGCACCACCAGGATGCCGGCGACGGTGTAGAGCAGCGACGGCGAGGCGAGCATCTGCTTGCGCACCAGGCTGGTGATTTCCGCCGACTCGTTGACCCGCGTGACGATGATCGCCGCCGCGGTGGACAGCAGCAGCGCCGGGATCTGCGCCACCAGGCCGTCGCCGATGGTCAGCAGGGCGTAGCGCTGGAAGGCCGCGCCGGCGGGCAGGTCGTAGACGAACACGCCGATGGCCAGGCCGCCGAACAGGTTGATCAGCAGGATCAGGATGCCGGCGATGGCGTCGCCGCGGACGAACTTCGAGGCGCCGTCCATCGCGCCGTAGAAGTCGGCCTCTTTGGCCACTTCCGAGCGGCGGCGCTTGGCTTCGTTCTGGTCGATCAGGCCGGCGTTGAGGTCGGCGTCGATGGCCATCTGCTTGCCGGGCAGCGCGTCCAGGATGAAGCGCGCGGTCACTTCGGAGATGCGCTCGCCGCCCTTGGTGATGACCATGAAGTTGATGATCATCAGGATCACGAAGACGATCAGGCCGACGATGAAGTTGCCGCCGATCACCACGTGACCGAAGGCTTCGATCACCTTGCCCGCCGCGCCCGTGCCGGTGTGGCCGTCGAGCAGCACCACGCGGGTCGAGGCGACGTTGAGGGTCAGGCGCAGCAGCGTGGTGACCAGGATCACCGTGGGCAGCAGGGAAAAGTCCAGCGGGCTCTTCGACGACACGCTGACCAGCAGCACCAGGATCGCCACCACGATGTTGAAGGTGAACAGGGCGTCCAGCACCAGCGGCGGCAGCGGCAGGATGATCATCGAGAGGATCGACAGGATGATCAGCGGGATGCCGATGCGGCCGCTCTGGAGGGTCGGCAATAGTGACTGCAGTAGGCGCATGGTCAGACTCTGTTCAGCAGTTCATCGGGAATGGGGACGTTCCTGATCAGCTCGGGCCGCTCGCGGCGCCCGGAGCGCCAGGCCTTGAGCTGGAGGATGTAGGTGAGGACGTGGGCCACGGCCTTGTACAGCTGCGCCGGGATCTGCTGGTTCACCTGGGTGGTGGCGTAGATGGCGCGGGCCAGCGGCGGCAGCTCCAGCACTTCCAGCGCGTGGGTCTTGGCCAGCTTGCGGATGTACAGCGCGGTCTCGTCCAGGCCCTTGGCGACCACGTAGGGCGCCTGGGCCTTCTTCGGGTCGTAGCGCAGCGCGACGGCGAAATGCACCGGGTTGACGATCACCACGTCGGCGCTCTTGATCGACTTGCTGATCTGCCGGTGCACCAGCTGGCGCTGCAACTGGCGGATGCGCGCCTTCACTTCCGGGCGGCCTTCCTGGTTCTTGTGTTCTTCCTTGCGCTCCTGCTTGGTCATGCGCAGCTTCTTCTTGAAGAAGAAGTACTGGATCGGGATGTCGATCACCGAGAACAGGATGAACACCACCAGCAGCGACAGGGTGATGTCGTAGAAGGTGCCGAAGGCGGCGACGATGGCGCCGTGCACGTTGCTGCGCTGCAGCGCCAGCAGGCCGGGCAGGGCGGCGTGCAGCTGGTAGAGCGCCACCAGGATCAGCACGGCGATCTTCAGCAGCGACTTGGCCAGCTCCGTCCAGTTCTGCAGCGAGAAGATGCGCCCAAGGCCGGTGATGGGGTTGAGCTTGGACAGCCGGGGCATGAAGTTCTTGCGGGAGAAGATCCAGCCGCCGGGGATCATCGAGAACAGCACCACCAGCAGCGGCGTGACCAGCAACGGCAGCAGCGTGGTGATCAGCAGCGCCAGGTGATGGCCGAGCACCAGCGGCAGGTCGTCCAGGCCGATCTCGCTGTGCCGCAGATCGATGAAGGACAGCGCGAAGCCCTGTCTGAGGCCATCGTAGAAGTGCTCGACGCAGAACTTCAGGGCGATCAGCGTGGCCAGCAGCGACAGCGTGGTGGACAGGTCCTTGGAGCGGCTGACCTGGCCATCCTCGCGGCTCTTTTTCAGCTTCTGCTGGGAAGCCTCTTCGGTTTTTTCCTGGGCGCTGTGCTGCTCAGCCATGGCGCCCCTCGCGGAAGATCACGCCGATGGCGTCGAGCAACTGGCGGGTGAGCTTGAGGTAATTCTCGGGGATGTCCGGCAGGGTCAGCCAGATGCACCCGAGCCCGGCCAGCACCGCCATGGGGAAGCCCAGGGAGAACAGGTTGAGCGCCGGGGAGATGCGGTTGAGCAGGCCGAAGCAGAACTGCACCAGGGTCATGCAGAACACCACCGGCAGGGTGATCAGTACGGCGGCGGCGAACACCCATGCCAGGCTGCCCGCTACCGACTCCAGGCCCAGGTAATGCAGGCCGTTGCCCACCGGCCAGTAGACGAAGCTCTGGTAGAGGATGCTCACCACCAGCAGGTGGCCGTCGATGGAGAGGAACAGGAACACCAGCAGGATGAAATACAGCTGGTAGAGGATCGAGGACGACGACACGCCGTTCATGGGGTCGTTGTACACCGCCATGCTCAGGCCCAGTTGGGTGGAGATCACGTCGCCCACCAGGGTGAACACGGTGAACACCAGCATCAGCGCAAGACCCAGCATCAGGCCGAAGGCGATCTGCTCCAGCGCCACCAGCAGGCCCTGGGCGGAGAACGGATCGATGGCCGGCGGGCGCGGCAGCGCGGCGCCCAGGGCGACGGTCAGGGCGAGGCCCAGGAGGATGCGCAGGCGCAGGGGGATCGCCTTGTGGCTGAAGATCGGCGCCAGGGCGAACACCGCCATGATCCGGCAGAACGGCCACCACCAGGCCTGCAGCGTGTGCAGGGTATCGAAGACCTGCAGGAAGGATGCGCCGTGCTGCATGGCATCAGCCGACCAGTCGGCCCGCCTGGTGGAACGATTCGATGAACAGCTCCGAGAGCGTACGCAGGATCCAGTGCCCGGCGAATACCAGCATCCCTAAGGTGATCAGCAGGCGCGGCAGGAAGCTGAGCATCTGCTCGTTGATCTGCGTGGCCGCCTGGAAAATGCTCACCAGCAGGCCGCCGATCAGGCTCGGCACGATCAGCACGCAGACAATCAGCGCGGTGATGTGCACGGCGTTGGAGACGATATCGACGGCGCTTTCGGGCGTGAGCATGGCGTGGTTTCCGTCAGGGCCGCTAGAACGGCTGCACGCTGCTGGTCAGCGTGCCCATCATCAGGGCCCAGCCATCCACCAGCACGAAGATCATCAGCTTGAACGGCAGCGAGATCATCATCGGCGAGAGCATCATCATGCCCATCGCCATCAGCACGCTGGCGACCACCAGGTCGATCACCAGGAACGGGATGAAGATCATGAAGCCCAGTTGGAACGCCGTCTTCAGCTCGCTGAGCACGAACGAGGGCAGCAGCAGGGAGAAGTCCAGGTCGTTCAGGTTCTCCGGCACGGTCTCGCCGGCCAGGGAGACCATGGTCTCCAGCGAGGTGCGGTTGGTCTGCGCCAGCATGAAGCGGCTCAGGGTCTGCTTGGCGCGGCCCATGCCGTCCTCCAGGCTGATCTGGTCGGCCTCGAAGGGTTGGTAGGCGTGGCTGTAGATGTCCTGCCAGACCGGCCGCATCACCAGCAGTGTCATCACCAGGGCGATGCCCACCAGCACGTTGTTCGGCGGGCTCTGCTGCAGGCCGATGGCCTGGCGCAGGATGGCCAGCACGATGACGAAGCGGGTGAAGCAGGTCATCAGCATGAGCATCGCCGGGAGGAAGCCCAGCAAGGTCATGACGATGAGGATCTGCAGCTTGACGCTGAAGGCCTGGCCGTCCGCCGTGTCGTGCAGGTTGAACAGCGTGACCTCGCCGCCGGCCGCCTGCACAGGGAGCGGGCAGAGCAGCAGGAGCAGGCCGATCGCGGCCAGGGCGCGGCGCAGCATCACGCGGTCAGGGCGTCGAGGCTGGCGCCGCACAGTTCGAGCACGCGCAGGCCGTAGTTGCCGTTCATCACCACCACCTCGGCCTTGGCGAACAGCGCGCCGTTGACCTTCACGTCCAGCGGCTCGCCGGCGAGCTTGTCGAGGACGATGACGCTGTTTGCGTCCACGTCCATCAGCTCCTTGAGCGAGATTTCCACCGAGGCGACTTCCAGGGTGACGTTCACCGGAATCTTGCCGAAGAAGCTCAGGTCCTGCTGCGGCAGCGACGCGCGCACGGGCTCGGCGGGGATGTCGGTGACGTCCTGGGTGAGGCCCAGGTCGCCGTCGTTGATCAGCGACTCGAACTCGGAGTCGGAGAGAGAACCGGTCATGGGTTTTTCACGCTTTCCAGGGAGGAGAGGAAGAGGGTGCCGTCGTCTTCGAAGATGGCGCCGCGGAACAGCTTCTGCTGGTTCACCCGCACCTCGACGCGCTCCAGCGGGCGGATGGTCAGCACGTCGCCCGGCTCCAGGGCCAGCACCTGCGACAGCGGCAGGCGCGCGGCTGCCACCACGCAGTCCAGGCGCAGCGGCAGGTGCTTGATGTGCTCCACCGGGTTGCCGGTCAGGCGCGGTGGCGGCGGCCCGGCGAGGCGGCGGGTCAGCTCGTCCGCCAGCGGGTTGTCGAGGTAGAGGTAGAGCGAGGAGCGCTCGCCGGTCAGGTGGCTGACGTAGCTGAATTCGGCGATGTACTCCCACTGCACTTCTTCGTAGGTGGGGTCGATCTGCTGCAGCCGGCCCACCGATTCGCCCATCAGCAGCGCGCGGCCGAACAGGTCCACCACGTCCAGGCCGAGGCGGTCGAGCATGCGCTGCTCGGAGCTGCTGATCGGCGGGGTGTCGCGGTTGGCGACCACGGTGCCGCCGTAATAGCACTCGATGACTTCGGTGAGCAGGGCGCGGTCCATGGCGAAACCGAACTTGCCCAGGGGCGAATCGAACAGGCATTCCAGTTCACGGGGAAGTTCCTCGTGAATGATCAGGTTATCCAGTTCGAGATTGATTCGATAATGCCGCAGAAAATAGTCACTGATAATCCGCGGATACTTTCCGGAGATCTCTTTGATGTACTGCGGAATCTTGTGATAATGCCGGCCGAGTTTCTGCGGTTTCAGTCGAATCAGACTGTCGGCGGGCACGCCATGATGGACTTTTGATTTACCAGTCATGCTCAGCGTCGTACTTCCAGGTTCGATCTGCCATCTGCCCAAGGACACGGGAGGTGTCATGACCGCCGGGATCGGCTGATCGTTGCTCGCGGCATGCTCTGTATGTCGCAGAGCCCGTGGCCGGGCCTCAAGGGCGGGGCGTCAGGGCGACTGACATGGCGCAATGATAGCGATTTGAGGTCGCCCGATTAAATCAATAGATATCAAATGCTGTTTTTGACGGAACTTTTTGTCTATTGATTTAAATTAATCGGCGGGAAGCTATGGCGAAGTGCTGGCACTTGTTAGGGTGGGCGAGTTAGTTACAGGTTGCGACCACTTCGAATATGACGAAGTGGTGGCAATGCCCCCCGTAAGAGAACCCTTTCAACAAGAAGTTCCGCCGCGCCGGAAGAATGTTTCGGCGGATGCTGGCGTGGAACCCTGGAAGGTTTTTCTGACGCACTAGCGAATGGAAAGTTGCGGTGAACAGTTTAAGCCAGTCGATCGACCAATTATGTGAAACGCTGCTCGAAGAGCGGCCTGCGCAGAAAAAAGTTGCGATCATCGGGCCGTCCTCGGACGCCGCTCACGCCCTCCTGTTGCAAACGCTGCTGGCCGAAGGCTGCCGCGTCGAACGTTTCTCCGGCTTCGCCGAACTGGCCCGCGCGCGCAGCGACGCGGCCTTGCTGTTCATCCTGGCCGGCGCCTTTCCCGCCCCCGACCTGTATGCCCAGGTCGGCGCGCTGCTCAGCGACGGCCGCGAGCGCGACGTGGTGCCCATCGTCGGGTATGACGAGCAGGACAAGGCCGCCACCTTGCTCGACCTCGGCTGCGTCGATTACCTCCTCTCGCCCTTCGGGGCCGGCCAGCTGTCCGCGCTGCTGCGCCGCCAGGAAGCCGCCAGCGCCGCCCAGGAGCTGTTCGTTTCGCGCTCCCAGGCCGGCCGCCGCCTGCTGGCCATGGCGCAACGCGTGGCGCAGACCCGCGCGCCGATCCTGATCACCGGCGAAACCGGCACCGGCAAGGAACTGCTGGCCCGCTACATCCACGGCATCGCCAGCCCCGACGCGCCCTTCATCGCGGTGAACTGCGCGGCGATTCCCGAGGCGATGCTCGAATCCATCCTCTTCGGCCACGAACGCGGCGCCTTCACCGGCGCGGTGACGGCCCAGCCGGGCAAGTTCGAGCTGGCCAACGGCGGCACCCTGCTGCTCGACGAGATCGGCGAGCTGCCGCTGGCGCTTCAGGCCAAGCTGCTGCGCGTGCTGCAGGAGCAGCGCGTGGAGCGCCTGGGCGGGCGCCGCGAGATCGAACTGGACGTGCGCATCATCGCCGCCACCAACCGCGACCTGCAGGCCGAAGTCGGCGAAGGGCGCTTCCGCGCCGACCTGATGTTCCGCCTCGACGTGCTGCCGCTGCACATCTCGCCGCTGCGCGAGCGCAAGGAAGACGTCCTGCCGCTGGCGCGCCGCTTCATCCGCCAGTACGCCCCGCAGGACGCCGAGCACGACCTGCTCACCGAAGCCGCCAGCCGCGCGCTGTTGCAGCATGACTGGCCCGGCAACGTGCGCGAGCTGGAGAACACCCTGCAACGCGCGCTGGTGCTGCGCAACGGCCTGTTCATCCAGCCCCGCGACCTCGGCCTGGCCGCGCCGGACGTGCCGCTGGCCACCGTCGCCGCGGTGATCCCGCTGGCGGCCGAAGGCGGCCGCGCCGCGTTGCGCGCCAGCGGCAAGCTCGCCGAGTACCAGCATGTCATCGACACCATCCGCCGCTTCGGCGGGCACAAGACCAAGGCCGCTCAGAGCCTGGGCATGACCACCCGCGCGCTGCGCTACCGGCTCAACGCGATGCGCGAGCAGGGCGTGCAGGTGCAGTTCTGATTTCGTTTCCGGGGGAGACTTCCATGAGTTCGATCATGCAGGTGCAGCAGGACATGCTGGACCGGATGAACCGCTACGCCGACCTGGCCAGCGGCCCGGCCGTGCGCCCCGCCGCACCGCTCTCGGCCAATGCGCAGGCTCCAGGCATCGGCGCCAGCTTCGAGCAGGCACTGCGCTCGGTGGACGCCGAGCAGCACAAGGCCAGCGACGCCATGGCCGCCGTGGACAGCGGCCAGAGCGAAGACCTGGTCGGCGCCATGATCCAGAGCCAGAAGGCCAGCGTGTCGTTCTCCGCGCTGCTGCAGGTGCGCAACAAGCTCACCGGCGCCTTCGACGAAATCATCCGCATGCCGCTGTAAGGACTGACAGTGCTGCAGAATCTCAAAGGGCGCCTGCCGCTCGACAAACTCAAGCTCGACCCGCGCCTGGGGCTGCTCGGCATCGCCCTGGGCGCCGCCCTGCTGGCGGCGGCCGTGGTCTTCTACCTGTGGCGCGACCAGGGTGCCTACCGCCCGCTGTACGGCGCCGGCGAGGCGTACCCGGCTGCCGACGTCATGCAGGTGCTGGACGCCGAGGCCCTCGATTATCGCCTGCACCCGCAGAGCGGCCAGGTGCTGGTGCGCGAGGAAGACCTGGCGCGCGCCCGCATGCTGCTGGCGGCCAAGGGCGTGAAGGTGTCCGTGCCGGCCGGCTATGAGCTGTTCGACAAGGACGAGCCGCTGGGCACCAGCCACTTCCTCCAGGACGTGCGCCTGAAGCGCAGCCTGGAAGGCGAGCTGGCCCGCACCATCATGGGCCTGAAGGGCATCGAGCAGGCGCGCGTGCACATCGCCCGCGAGGACAGCAATTCCTTCGTCGTCGGCCGGCGCGATCCGGCCAAGGCCTCGGTGCTGCTGCAACTGGCGCCCGGCCAGCGGCTGAGCCCCGAGCAGGTCGGCGCCATCGTCAACCTGGTGGCCGGCAGCGTGCCGCAGCTCAAGCCCGACGACGTCAGCGTGGTGGATCAGAACGGCGTGCTGCTGTCGCGTGGCATCAGCGGCGTCGGCGGCCCCTCGCAGAACTGGCAGGCGGTGGATGAGTACCAGCGCAAGGCCGTGGGCAATGTCGAGGAAGTCCTGGCGCCGGTGCTCGGCCTGGGCAACTACCGCATCAGCGTGTCCGCCGACATCGACTTCAGCCAGAAGGAAGAAACCCAGCAGGCCTACGGCGAAGCGCCGCGCCTGCGCAGCGAAGTCCTGCGCAACGAGAGCACGCTGGACCAGCTCGCCCTCGGCGTGCCCGGCTCGCTGAGCAACCGTCCGCCTGAGCCTGCGCCGCAACAGCAGGGACAGAATGCCCAGGGCACCAACCCCGCTGGCAACCCGCCGGGCAATGGCAAGGTCGCCAGCACCGACAACAAGGCCGCGACCTCGACCCGCGAGGAAGCCACCCGGCAGAACGACTTCGACCAGCGCGTCACCCACATCAAGTACCCGGCCTTCGCCCTGCGCCAGCAGAGCGTCGCCGTGGTGATCAACGCCTCCACCGCGCCCGAAGGCGGCTGGACCGACAAGGCCCGCGCCGACCTGGAAACCATGGTCAAGAGCGCCGTGGGCTTCAACGCGGCGCGCGGCGACCTGATTACCGTCAGCGTGTTCCCCTTCGCCGCCACGCCGGTGGAGAAGTCCAGCGCCAGCTGGTGGGAGAGCAGCGCCCTGCAATCCCTGGTGCGCTACACCGTGCTCGGCCTGATCGCCCTGCTGTTCCTGTTGTTTGGCGTGCGCCCGGCCGTGCGCAGCCTGACCCAGCGCGCGCAACCGGCGCTGGCCGCCGAGCCGGCCGAGGGCAAGGCCGAATACCCCCTGGCCGTGGACGCCGAGCGGCGCCTGGCGCTGGGCAGTGAAAGCGTCGGCGGGCTCAACGTGCTCGGCGAGCTGAACCCGCTCTCGGAAATCCGCCTGCCGGCCCCGGGCTCGGGGCTGGAGCACCAGATCGAGCATCTGCAGATGCTGGCGAAGAATGACCCGGAACGGGTCTCGGAAGTGATCAAGCACTGGATTGGCCGCAATGACCGACACGAGCCTGCCTGAAGAAACGAAAAAGCGCGGCCCGCAGATGCGCGCCGTGAGCTCCCTGGAACAGGCGGCGATCCTCATGCTGAGCATGGGTGACGAAGCCTCCGCCGGCATCCTGCGCAACTTCAGCCGCGAGGAGATCGTCAGCATCAGCCAGGCGATGGCGCGGTTGTCCAACGTCAAGCAGAACACCGTCTCCGACGTCATCGGGCGCTTCTTCGACGACTACAAGCTGCAGTCCAGCATCAAGGGCGCCTCGCGCTCCTACCTCGCCGGCATGCTCGGCAAGGCGCTGGGCAGCGACATCACGCGCAACCTGCTGGACAGCATCTACGGCGAGGAGATCCGCGCCAAGATGGCGCGCATGGAGTGGATCGATCCCAAGCAGTTCGCCGCGCTGATCGCCAAGGAACACGCGCAGATGCAGGCGGTGTTCCTCGCCTTCCTGCCGCCGGGCATGGCCACCGACGTGCTCGAGGCGATGCCCGCCGAGCGCCAGGACGAGCTGCTGTTCCGCATCGCCAACCTGAGCGAGGTGAACAGCGACGTGATCGCCGAGCTGGAGCAACTGATCGACCGCAGCCTGCGCGTGCTCTCCACCCAGGGCTCGCAGGTGCGCGGGGTGAAGCAGGCGGCGGACATCATGAACCGCTTCAAGGGCGACCGTAACCAGATGTTCGAGCTGCTGCGCGCCCACAACGACGACCTGGTGGGCAAGATAGAAGACGAGATGTACGACTTCTTCATCCTCTCCCGGCAGAACCAGGAAGTACTGCAGACCCTGCTGGAAGTCATCCCGCTGGACGAATGGGTGGTCGCCCTCAAGGGCGCCGAGCCCGAGCTGGTGCGCGCCATCCAGGGCGCCATGCCCAAGCGCCAGGCGCAGCAGATGGAGTCCATCAACCGCCGCCAGGGCCCGGTGCCGCTCAGCCGCGTGGAGCAGGTGCGCAAGGACATCATGGGCGTGGTGCGCGAGCTGGCCGCCGAGGGCGACCTGCAGGTGCAGCTGTTCCGCGAGCAGACGGTGGAGTAACCGCCCATGGCGATCAAAGTCATCAAGGCCGACAGCCGCGCCTGGCGCCCGTACCGCTTCCCGCCGCGCTGCGCCACCGCCAGCGCCGACAGCCACGGCTGGAACAGCGACCCGGCGGCGCGCCAGCGCGCCATCTCCGAAGGCTTCCAGGAAGGCCTGGAGAAGGGCTACCAGGACGGTGTGGCCGAAGGCCGCGAAGCCGGCCTGCGCGAAGGCTTCGACGCCGGCCGCCAGGATGGCCTGCGCAAGGGCCGCGAAGAAGGCCGCGCCGCCGGCCGCCAGGCGTTCGACGAGGCCAGCGCGCCGCTGTCGGCCGCCGTCGAGGCCTTCGCCGACTACCACCAGGCCTTCCAGCGCAGCCGCCAGCAGCAGTTGCTGGAGCTGGTGCAGAAGGTGGCGAAGCAGGTCATCCGCGTCGAGCTGACGCTCAACCCCACGCAGTTGCTGACCCTGGCCGAGGAAGCCCTCGCCGCCATGCCGGACGAGCCGGTGGAGGTGCAGATCCTGCTCAACCCCGAAGAATGCGCGCGCATCCGCGAGCTGAACCCGGAGCGCGCCGCCAAGTGGCGCCTGGTGCCGGACGAGCGCCTGGCGCTGGGCGAGTGCCGTGTGGTCACCGCCCAGGCGGAGGCCGACATCGGCTGCCAGCAGCGGCTGGACAGCTGCATGGAAGCCCTGAGCGCGCACCTGCAGGACGCCGACTGAGATGGCCCTGGGCGACGGCTTCAAGCTGGAAGAGGCCCTGCGCGCGCTGGATTCGGTGCAGCTGGCGCGGGTCAGCGGTCGCCTGGTGCGCGTCTCCGGCCTGCTGCTGGAAAGCCTCGGCTGCCGGCGGATGACCGGGCAGCGCTGCTACGTGGAAGTCGCCGACGGTGAGCGCCTGGAGGCCCAGGTGGTCGGCTTCAACCGCGACATCACCTACCTCATGCCCTTCAAGAAGCCCGTCGGCCTGACCTCCGGCTCGCGGGTCTTCCCGGCGCCGGACGAAGCCGTGCTGAACATCGATCATTCCTGGCTGGGGCGCGTCGTCAACGGCCTCGGCGAACCCCTGGACGGCCTCGGCAAGCTCGCCGGCCGCCACCCGCTGCCCACCGAACTGCCGCAGGTGAACCCGCTGCGCCGGCGCCCGGTGTCCGAGCCGCTGGACGTCGGCGTGCGCGCCATCAACGGCCTGCTGACCCTGGGCAAGGGCCAGCGCGTCGGCCTGTTCGCCGGCAGCGGCGTGGGCAAGAGCGTGCTGCTGGGGATGATCACCCGGCAGACCAAGGCGGACGTGGTGGTGGTCGGGCTGATCGGCGAACGCGGCCGCGAGGTGCAGGAATTCATCCTGCATTCCCTCGGCCCGGAAGGCCTGCAGAAGGCCGTGGTGGTGGTGGCGCCGGCCAATGAATCGCCGCTGATGCGCCTGAAGGCCACCGAGCTGTGCCACAGCATCGCCGCCTACTTCCGCGACCAGGGCAAGGACGTGCTGCTGCTGGTGGATTCGCTGACCCGCTACGCCATGGCCCAGCGCGAGATCGCCCTGGCTCTGGGCGAGCCGCCGGCCACCAAGGGCTACCCGCCGTCGGTGTTCGGCATGCTCCCGGAGCTGGTGGAGAGCGCCGGCAATGGCGAGGGCGAGACAGGCAGCCTGAGCGCCATCTACACGGTGCTGGCGGAGGGCGACGATCACCAGGACCCGATCGTCGATTGCGCCCGCGCCATCCTCGACGGGCACATCGTGCTGTCGCGCCGGCTGGCGGACGTCGGGCACTACCCGGCCATCGACATCGGCGCCTCGGTCAGCCGCTGCATGAGCCAGGTGGCGGAGCCCGCGCACCTCGCCGCGGCGCGGCAGTTCAAGGAATTCAGCAGCACCTACGAGCGCATCAAGGAGCTGATCCCGCTGGGCGGCTACACGCCGGGCATGGACGTGAAGACCGACCGTGCGGTACAGCTGGCGCCCATGCTGGAGCGCTACCTGCGCCAGGAAACCGCGGATGGCGCCGAGCTGGGCGCCAGCGTCGCCACCTTGCAAAGCATCGTCGGGGGCCGCTGATGAAGGCGCAGATCGACATGCTCGGGCGCCTGGCCGACGTGCGCGGCGGCAAGGTTCGCGAACTGCTGGGCCGGGTCAATTACCAGCAGAACCTCTGCCAGCGCTACCGCAACAACATCACCGGGCTGGACCGCCTGTGCGGTTTCAGCGTGGCCACCAGCACGCCGCTGCAGCGGCACAACCAGCAACAGTACAAGGCCACCCTGCACAAGATGCTGCAATTGCAGCGCCGCGAGCTGGAGGTCGCCGAGCAGACCCTGGTGCGCATCCAGGGCGAGCTGATGGCGGCCATGCGCAGCGAGAAGGTGCTGGCCCAGGTGATCGAGGCCAAGGTCGGCCAATGGCAGTTGCAGCTGGCCCAGCAGGAACAGAAAATCCAGGATGGCCTCGCCGCGCAGTCGTGGTGGCGGGCGCGGGCTTGAGTGTGGGGGGCGGAAGTGGCGGATAACGCGTTCCGCGTCATGCGTGCTACGCAGGTGTTCCGCAGGGCGAATAACCGCGTGCGGTTATCCGCCGGCTCTTGCGCGAACATCGGCATTTAAGTTTTCCGGCGAGGCGGTCGCCCTCTGAGTCAAAGCCCAAGAATTTCGGATACCCACCATGGAAATCACCCGGCAACTGACCAGCGTCGCGCTGGCCACCAGCGAGTCCGCCAAGCCCGCCGCGCGCAGCGAGCGCGCCGCCCCGGCGGCAGAGGCCGGCGCCAGCGCGCCGGTCAACGATTCGCTGCGCCTGGACGAGATGCAGGAAACCCTGCGCGCCATGCCCGACGTGGACCAGAGCCGCGTCGCGGAAATTCGCCGCGCGCTGATGAATGGCGAGTTGCAGAACGACACCAGCGTGCTCGCCACCAGCATCCTCTCCTACCACCGCGGCAGCGACGCATGACCCAGCGCGCGCGGCTGCTGCAGGTGATCGAGCAGGACATCCAGCAGGATGGCCGCGATTGCCTGGCGCTGCGTGAGCGCCTGCAGGAGCTGTATCGCCACCTGCTGGCGCGGGACAGTGCGCAGATCGAGGCGCTGAACCCGCACATCCAGGCGCTGCTCGATGCCGTCGCCGGCCGCGCCCAGCGCCGCAGCCGTGTGCTGCGCGCCTTCCACCTGCCGATGGACGCCGACGGCATGCGCACGCTGCTGTCCAACTACACGCCGCCGCGCCGCGAGGAACTGCAGCAGGAGTGGCAGCAACTGGGCCAGCTCACCGCCCAGTGCAAGCGCCTCAACGAGCGCAACGGCAAGCTGCTGGCGATGCACCACGACATCCTCAGCCAGCTCATGGGCGATCCGCGCCAGCAGCCGGTGTATTCGCGCCAGCTGTACTGACGGGCGCCGTTGGGCTGGACATCGTTCGCGAGCAAGCTCGCTCCTACGAAGAGCGCGCCGGCATGACCTGTAGGAGCGAGCTTGCTCGCGAACCGCACGGCAACCCACTCTCCCGTCACCGCAAAAACACCCCGCCAGATCCCCTTAACGAATCCCGTCCCACGGTCGCCCTTTCCCTGCATCAGGGCGCGTGGGCGGCAGGCGGAAATACCGCTTCCCGCTGCGCGCCAAACCACGCCGGGCGGAAGTTGGACTTCTCCCTGGTCAACCCGCAAAGCCCCGAGTGACGGGCCCTCCGGCATTGGCACCGTAATTGCTCTGCCCGGATGAAAGAGGTGGATTCAGATGGCGACCATAGATTCCGATTACGTCAAAAGCATGGCCCAGCAGCTGGCCACGTACGAAGTGCAGAACGGCCTGAACAAGGCCGACCGCAACAAGACGTCGTACCAGTCCCAGCTGACCGCGGTGACCTCGCTCGAGTCGGCGCTCAAGACCTTCTCCTCGGCGGTAAAGAGCCTGCAGGGCGTGACCGGCAGCAACAGCAGCATGCTGGTCAACAGCGCCACCACCAGCAAGGACGGCTACCTGACCGCCAAGGTGGACAAGAACGCCGTGCCCGGCAGCTACGACTTCTTCGTCGAGCAGCTCGCCACCAGCCACCAGCTGTCGTTCTCCGGCCTGCAGACCAGCGATATCGACACCCAGGGCACCCTGACCCTGACCCAGAACGGCAAGTCCTTCGACATCGACCTGAGCAAGATCGACACCGACGGCGACGGCGCCAACTCGCTGGACGAGCTGGCCGCGGCGATCAACAAGGCCACCGACAACACCGGCGTGAAGGCCACCCTGGTGCGCAGCAACGGCCAGGTCTCGCTGGTGCTGGGCGCCGAGAAGTCCGGCGCGCAGAACGCCATCAGCCTGTCGCTGAGCGGCACCGACAGCGCCAATGGCGCCTTCGAGAACGCCATCGGCAACCCCCAGGAGCTGTCCAAGGCGCAGGACGCCCGCGTTCGCCTGGGGGGCGAGAACGGCATGCTGCTGACCAACGCCAGCAACACCTTCGACAACATCATCGACGGCGTCAGCGCCACCTTCACCCAGGCGCAGAAGTCCGGCGAACAGGCGATCCGCCTGACCGTCGCGCAGGACCAGAGCGAGACCAAGAAGAAGGTGCAGACCTTCATCGACGCCTTCAACGCCCTGGCCGGCACCATCGACAGCCTGACCGCCGCCGGCGACCAGAACGGCAACGCCCGCGGCGCCCTGGCGGGCGATTCCAGCGTGCGCGCCATCGAGAACGCGCTGAACCAGATGGTCCGCACCAGCTTCGGCGGCGCCAACCTGATCACCCTGGGCATCAGCGCCGACCGCAGCGGCAAGCTGACCCTCGATGCGACCCGTTTCGAGAAGGCCATCGCCAGCGATCCCGAGGCCCTGGACAAGCTGTTCATGGGCAAGGGCAACCTGCTCGACAGCCTGGACAAGGGCGTCGCCGTGTACACCAACAGCGTCAATGGCGTCATGAAGAACCGCAAGGACGCCCTGAACAACAGCCTCAGCCGCGTCAACGACGACTACGACAACCTGCAGAAGCAGTACGACACCTACTACGCGCGCTACCTCAAGCAATACACCTCGATGATGCAGACCATGCAGTCGATGGACCAGACCAGCGGGATGTTCGGATGAGCGCCTACGGCATGAACGAAAGCTACGACAGCTACCGGATGATCGACCTGGAATCCAAGGCCGCCTCGTCCTCGCCCTACGAACTGGTGCTGGTGCTGTTCGACGGCCTGCTCGACGAACTGGCCCGCGCCCGCGGGCACATCGAGCACAAGCGCTACCAGCAGAAGGGCCGCTCCCTGGAGAAGTGCCTGAACATCCTCAACGGCCTCAACGGCGCGCTCGACTACGAGAACGGCGGCGAGACCGTGCAGGGCCTGGCGCGGCTGTACGACTACTGCATCTACCGGCTCTCCGACGTCAGCGTGTCGCTGGAGGTCGCCGGCATCGATGAAGTCGTGCGCCTGCTGGGCATTCTGCGTGAAGGCTGGGAGGGCGTGAGTGCCGCACGTGGATGATCGCCAGCGCCTGCTCGAGCTGTACGAACAGCTCGGCGCGGCGCTGCAGCGCAAGGACTGGAAAGCCATGGGGCAGGTTGACCTGGCGATTCGCGCGCAACTGGTGGCGATGTCGTCGCAGGCGAGCCTGGCGGCCGATGTCCTGCTGGCCAAGAAGCACCTCAAGCGCCTGCACGAGCAGGCCTCGCAAGCCTGCGCCGAGGAGTGCGAGCGCTTGCGCCGCCTCCTGCTCTCGCACCTGGAATATGCCGAGGGCCGCTCGGCGTACATGCAGGTGGATACGTACCAGGAGGGTCGATAGACCGTGATCCAGCTGCCGACCCAACCCCTGCCTGCCGCCGGGCGCGACGCGCTGCCGCTGGCCGAGGCGCGCCCGCAGGAGGCGCGCCGCGACGATGCCGGCGCTGCCGCCGTGACGAGCCTGCGCGCGCCGCAACCGGCGCCGTCGAACGTCGTCGAGCGAACCCTCAGCGTGCCGTCCTTCCTCGCCCAGTTCGATACCGCCCGGGCCGAGGAGCCGCTGCCGACGGACGCCGCGCTACCGTTGCCGGCGCAGGCGCTGCCCGTCGAAGAAGGACGCGACAGCGAGGCCCAGGCGGCCGCCCCTGGCGACGCATCGCCTTCCGGCGCCGAGAGCTGGCTCGCCGGCATGCTCAGCCAGGCCGGGCTGGTGGTGCAGGCGCGGGACAACCCGCCGGCGCAGACCAGCGCCCGTGTCGCCGGTTTCGCCACCCAGGCGCTCGCTACGCCCGCGCAGCCGGCGCCTGCCGCGGTCAAACCGGAGGATGTGCTGCTGCCCCCGGCCGAACTGCCCGAGGAGCCCGCCAGGCCCGCCGCCCCGGCGCCCCGCGAAGCGACCCAGAGCCAGGCGCAGACGCTGCTCCAGCAGCACCTGGCGACCGCCGCTCAGGCACCCGATGCCAGCGTGCCGACGCTGCCGGCCGCGGCCCTCGAGCCGCGCCTGCCGGCCACCGACGGCAACCCCCAGGCCGCCGCCACGCCGCCGGCCGCACCGCTGTTCGAGCGGCCGCTGCACCTCAAGGGCAACAACGACGCCCATTGGGGCGAGCAGATGGTCACGGCGCTGCGCGACAACGTCGAACTGCAGCTCAGCCAGCGCGTGCAGAACGCCACCATCCGTCTCGATCCGCCGGAGCTGGGCGCCATGGAAATCCTCGTCCGCCACGAGGCCGGGCAGCTCAACGTACAGATCTCCGCCTCCAACGGCGATGTCGCGCGCCTGCTGCAGAACACCAGCGAGCGTCTGCGCCAGGAGCTGGTCGGGCAGAACTTCCTGCAGGTCAACGTGCAGGTGTCGTCCGATTCGCAGCCGGGCCAGCAGGGCCAGCCGCAGCGCCAGCGCGTGCCCGAGGAACAGCAGGCGGTCGCCGCCAACCCCCGTGACGCACAGCCCGGCGAGCGCTCCGCGCCGCGTGGCGAGCGTGACGTACTGATTACCGTGTAGGCCGCCCGCGGCCCTTACCCACACAGGATTTTTCGAGAAAGCCCATGTCCACGCCGCGTCTCGTTCTACTGATGCTCATCGTGAATATCGCCGTCGTGCTGGGCGGCGTGTTCGTCAACTACAAGATGATCAAGTCCGCCAGCCTCGCCCCCGTCGCCGCAGCCTCCGACAAGGACGGCGGCAAGGAAGACGCCCAGGAAGAGGAAGAGCAGGAGAGCGCCGAATACCTCTTCGTGCCGGTGGAGAAGATTATCGTCAGCTCCCGTGGCGAAGACCGCGAGCACTACTTCGTGATCGACCTGGTCCTGCAGGCCAAGGCCGAGCAGGAGCGCAAGAAGCTGGAAAGCGTGGCGCCGATGGTGCGCAGCTCGGTGGTCGCCAACCTGACCCCGGAGAAGTTCGAGGTGCTGCGCGCGATGCCCATCTCCGAGGTGCAGGCGCGCCTGGAGAAGGCGGTGATCGACGACTTTGCCGCGCGCAAGGTGGTGGTGCCGTTCGAGCACGTGATGCTCAGCAAGATGATCGTCCAGTAGGCCGCCATGCACGCGCTTCGCGGCCCCGCCGTCGACCCTGCCTACGACTACGCCGGCGAGCACGGCGGCCACGCGCGCCTGGCGCCGGCGGCCGAACAGCGCTGGATGATGCAGTACCTGCCGCTGGTGCGGCGCATCGTCAGCCAGTTGTCGTTGCAGGCCAACCAGGTGCTGGACCGCGAAGACATGGAGCAGATCGGCCTGATGGGCCTGCTCGAAGGCCTGCGCCGCTACGGCGAGCCGGATGAACAGTTCGGCCGCTTCGCCGCGCTGCGCATCCGCGGCGCCATCCTCGACGAGCTGCGCCGCCAGGACTGGCGCCCGCGCCAGGTGCGGCAGCAGGCACACAAGGTGCGCGATGCGATCCGCGCGCTGGCCCGCCAGCTGGGTCGCGTCCCCAGCGACGAGGAAGTGCTGGCCGCCACCGGCCTCGACGAGGCGGGCTACCAGGACTACCTGCGCGCCGAGTCCTCCGAAGCCATCGAGAGCTTCGATGCGCTGCTGCAGAACGGCCATGACGGCGTGCAGGGCAGCGGCGATGCGCTGGAGGAGCGGGTGCTCAAGGAGCGTCTGCTGGCCCAGGCGCTGGAGCGCCTCAACGAACGCGAGCGGCTGATCCTCAACCTGTATTACCAGCACGAGCTGAACCTCAAGGAAATCGCCCTGGTGCTGGAGCTGACCGATGCGCGCATCTGCCAGCTGATGAAGCAGGCGATCGGCAAGTGCAGCCGTTTCCTCAACGACCCCGACACCCTCTGAAGAACCCATCACCATGCAGAAAATCATCGGCGCCCTGATCATCATCGCCTGCGTGCTCGGCGGCTACGCCATGGCCCACGGCGACATGCGCGCGCTCTGGCAGCCGGCGGAAATGGTCATCATCCTCGGCGCGGGCCTGGGCACCCTGGTCGTCGCCAACCCGCGCGAAGTGCTGCTGGAGATGTGCTCGCAGATCAAGGGCGTGTTCGTCTTCAAGCGCCGTGGCGAGGAATTCCAGCGCCAGCTGCTGATGCTCCTCTACGAGCTGCTGGAGATGGTCGACGTCGGCGGCCTGAAGGTGCTCGACGCGCACATCGAGGAGCCGGAGCAGAGCGACCTGTTCGCCCGCTACCCGCTGATCCTCCAGGAAAAGAACCTGATGGCGTTCATCGCCGACAACTTCCGCCTGATGGCCATGGGCAAGATCAGCGCCCACGAGCTCGAAGGCTTCCTCGAGCAGGAGCTGGACGCCATGGAGCACGCCCTGCTGCAGCCGTCCAAGTCGCTGCACAAGGTCGGCGAGGCGATGCCCGGCTTCGGCATTCTCGCGGCGATCCTCGGCATCATCATCACCATGGGCAACATCGGCGGCTCGGTGGCGGAGATCGGCGCCCACGTGGCCGCCGCGCTGGTGGGCACGTTCTTCGGCATCTTCGTCTGCTACTGCCTGATGGACCCGCTGTCCAACGCCATGTCGCAGCGCGTGAAGACCGAGCTGTCGGCGCTGGAATGCGTGCGCACCACGCTGGTCGCCCACGTCGCCGGCAAGCCCACGCTGCTGGCGGTGGACGCCGGCCGCAAGCTGATCGAGCAGGACGTCAAGCCGGCCTTCAAGCAGCTGGAAACCTGGGTCACCCGCTATGAGGAAGAGCGGGACGCAGCATGAAGAAGCGCGCCGACAAGCACAGCGAAGTCATCATCAAGCGCCGCAGCAAGAAGGGCCACGATGATGAACACGGCGGCGCCTGGAAGGTCGCCTTCGCCGACTTCACCCTGGCGATGATGGCGCTGTTCATGGTGCTGTGGATCGTTCACCCGCAGACCGAGCCGCAACCGGTGGCGGTGGGCGACCAGGACGCCAACCCGGTGGTGGATGGCGGCGCCGGCGTGTTCGATGGCGCCAGCCGCACACCCATCGAGCTGGACGGCATGCCGCAGCCGATCAAGACCCCGGAAAAGCCCGCGCCGCAGCTCGCGCTGGACGCGGCAAAGCAGGGCAAGGCGGGCGAGCAGGCGAAGGATTCGTCCGCGCAGGCGGACGCCGACGGCCGCCAGTACGACAGCACCGAGGACCTGCGCGAGTTGGCCGAGCTGATCCGCCAGGTGTCGGGCACGGTCGACGCGCTGGCCAACATCGAGGTGACGGTGGTGCCGCAGGGGCTGCGCATCCTGATCAAGGACGACCAGCAGCGCTTCATGTTCGCCCGCGGCCAGGCCACCCTCGACCCGCACTTCCAGACCCTGCTCGGCGCGCTCTCCGGCGTGCTGGCGAAGGTGCAGAACAAGCTGATCCTCAGCGGCCACACCGATGCCGTGCAGTACCGCCGGGCCGATGGCTACAACAACTGGAACCTCTCCGGCGACCGCGCCCTGCGCGCGCGCAACGTGATGGTCGACAGCGGCCTGCCGGCTGCCCACGTGCTGCAGGTGGCGGCCCAGGCCGACGTCATGCCGCTGCGCCCGGAAGACCCGCAGAACGGCGCCAACCGGCGCATCGAAATCCTCCTGCTGACCCAGCGTGCGGAGAGCCTGTACCGGGAAATCTTCGGCGAAAGCTACGCCCAGGTGCATTACTCGGCGTCGGGCGCCAAGCTCATCCAGCCGCAGCCGCAGCCGCAGCCGCAGCCGCAGCCGCCGGTATCAGCAACGGTCGAGCCGGCCGCGCCTGCCGCCGCGCCGCCGTCGACCTTGAAGCTGTGAAACGGTCAGCGCTGGCGCAGTTGGCGCGGGCAGAACACCTGGCGCGTTTCCACACCGTAGAGGCAACTGCCCAGGGGTTCGAGGGTGATGCGCGCGCCGCGCTGGCGGCCGTAGAGCAGGTTGAAGATCAGCTCGCTGTCCAGGCCGCTGTCGGCCTGCAGGTTGCTGATGCTGTTCTCTTCCACCTGCAGCTGGTAGCGCCCGCCCAGGTCGTTGCCGACCAGGCCGGAGACTTCCAGGATGTTGGCGTCCTGCTGGATCATCGAGTAGAAGCGCCCCTCATGGAACATGGTGGTCTGCGCGATCTCCAGCACCTTGCCGTTGCCCAGCAGGACCTGGCCGGAGGAGACGTAGCGTCCGTCGATGGCCGAGGTGTTGCGCGCATGCTTCCACAGCATGCCCAGCGCCAGGGTCAGGCAGGTGATCCCGAACAGCGAGATCAGCAGGCAGCGGCGGGCCACGCCGGCCTGGCGGCGTAGGGTCAGTTCAGGCACTTGCGCAGCTGCTCCTGGGGAATCCGGGCGACCTGGCTCTCGTGGATCAGCAGCCAGTTGGAATGCCCTTCGGGTTGCACGCAGACCAGCTCGTAGAAACCCGAGGTCATGTGCAGCATGAGGCCGATCGGGCGGGTCGCCAGGTCGGCCAGCTGGCGGGCCAGCGGCCGGGTGTTGCTCATCAGGCGCTGCAGATCCTGTTCGTTGTCTTCGACATAGGTGATCTGCACCGTACCGACGTTCTGTTCGGCGGTGAGCACCGGGCTGCGGACCTGGGTGTAGTAGAACGCCCCGGAAAGACCCAGCAGGCCAAGGATGCAGAGGCTCGCCGCGGCGATTTTCAGGCGCCGGGGATTCGGCGTTCTGATCGCCGGTGCAGCGTAGGTTGGCTGCGGTGCGGCAGCGTCCGGGCTGGCATCGGTGACGCTCTCTTGCGCCTCGTCGGGCGGGCTGACCAGGTACTGCGGGTTGAACATGTAGCCGCGGCGCGGCAGCGTCTGGATGATCTGCCGCTGCTTCTCGTCCGCCAGCACCTGGCGCAGGGTGTAGATCTGCTGGTTGAGGCTGCCCTGGCCGACCACCCGGTCGGACCACGCATGGGTCAGCAGTTCGTCGCGCGCGACCACGTCACCCGGGCTCTGCAGCAGGCGTTCGAGCACGCGGCTGCCGGAAAAGCCCAGGTCGATGCGTTCCACCTGGCCGTCTCGGTCGAGGTCGAGCTGGTAGAGCGCGGGATAGAACTGTGCGACGCAATCGGAACGCCCGGTGCGCAGGGTCAGGCAGGTGATCGGCCGACTGTCCGGTAGCGTGGAAGTGAGTGTGTTCATCGTGCCCTTGCGAGCCGCTCCCTAGACGGTCGCGGGGAAATTCCATGGGTTCATGGAGGCAGAGGCATTATTTTGGCGTCAGAAAAATGTGCGTGCAAGTTCTGAATTTTGCACACCCGTGCTTGCACTTTTCACAATCGCGACGAAAGCGCCGGGGCAGAGGGGCCGTAGCGCCGGCCGGGGGCGCCGCGCCGTCTGTCAGCGTACCCGCAGACAGCACGACGCCCCGCCGAGGCGGGGCGTCGCGGGATCAGGGTGCGCGAAGCGGGGGGCGCTTCGCGCGAGCCGAGGCTTAGCCCAGCAGGCCCATGATCATGCTGGGCATCTGGCCCGCTTGCTTGAGCATGGAGATGCCCGACTGCATCAGCATGGAGTTCTTGCTCATGTTGGCGCTTTCGACGGCGAAGTCGGCGTCCATGATGCGGCCCTTGGACAGGTCGGTGTTGTCCTTCATGTTGGCCAGGTTGTTGGAGGTGTGCTGCAGGCGGTTGATGTTCGCACCGAACTGCGCGCGCAGGGCGCCGATGGCGTCCAGGGCATCGTTGGCCTTGTCGATGGAGCCGTTGGCGCCGGTGATGGTTTCCAGCTCGGTGCCGGCGGCCGGGGTGGCGGCGAACTGGGTGGTCAGCGCGCCCAGGGCGGTGGTCACGGCGCCCAGTTGGGTGGTGACGTCGACGTTCAGGGTCTCGGCCTTGTCAGCGCCGATCTGGAAGGTCACGCCGCCAGTGGTGCCGAACTTGCCGGCGGTGCCGGTAACGCTGAACAGGTTGTCGCCGGCGAACTTGGTGTTGGCGATGATGTTGGTCAGCTCTTTGCCCAGCTCGTTGAACTCGGCGGACAGGGCCTTGCCGTCGTCGGTGGAGTTGGTGCCGTTGGCGGCCTGGGTGGCCAGGTCCTTCATGCGCTGGGTGATGTCGGTCAGCTCGCTGAATGCGCCGTCGGCGGTCTGCATCAGGGAGATGGCGTCGCTGGTGTTGCGCATGGCCACGTCCATGCCGCGGGACTGGGCGTTCAGGCGGGTGGCGATCTGCAGGCCGGCGGCGTCGTCGGCGGCGGAGTTGATGCGCAGGCCGGTGCCCAGGCGCTGCTGGTTGGTGGCCAGCAGGCCGTTGGTCTTGCCCAGGTTGGTCTGGGTGATCAGGGAGGAGTAGTTGGTTTGAATCGACAAGGCCATGGTGGACTTCCTGTATGAGCTGAATGAAGCCGGCGTTGTGCCTGCTGAAGGGGTAAGGCGACAGCTCGCGGGGAAGGATTAAGGGCGGACGAAAAAAATTTGGCGCGGGGACTCCGGCGATACCGGCCAGCGCCTGACTGACAGTTGTGGCCTACGGCATGTGTCCTTTTGCCCAGGATCGGTCATCTATGTTGTTGAGACGTATCTGACAGCCTTCGTGCCCGGGTGCGGCTAAGCTCCCTGGGTCCACAAGGCTGTGGATCGTTCAGCTGAACGGCCCGTCACGCATTTCGAGAAGGATCTCCATGATCTCCGTCTACCAGCTCAAGTCGCGCTTCCAGAACCTGCTCCGCCCCCTGGTCACCCGCCTGTACGAGCGTGGCGTCACCGCCAACCAGGTGACGCTGGGCGCCTGCGGCCTCTCGCTGCTGGTCGCCCTCGCCGTGGCGCTGCTGGCCAGCCACGCCTGGGTTTTCCTGCTGATCCCCCTGTGGATGTTCCTGCGCATGGCGCTCAACGCCATGGACGGCATGCTCGCCCGCGAGTTCGGCCAGCAGTCGAAGCTGGGCGCCTACCTCAACGAACTCACCGACGTGATCGCCGACAGCGCGCTGTACCTGCCGTTCGCGCTGCTGGCCGGCGTGTCGCCGGGGCTGGTGGTGCTGGTGGTGGTGCTGGCGATCATCAGCGAATACGCCGGTGTGCTCGGCGTGATGGTCGGCGCCTCGCGGCGCTACGACGGGCCCATGGGCAAGAGCGACCGCGCGCTGTGCTTCGGCGTGTTCGGTGTCTGCGTGGCGGTCGGGCAGTTGCCGTTGGCCTGGCTGAATCCACTGCTGGCGCTGGTGGCGCTGCTGCTGGTGCTGACTATCGTCAACCGGGTGCGCCAGGGTCTGGCCGAACTGAAGCAGCCAACGGCCGGCTGAGCCCGCGCCGTCATCTCAGGACAGGGACCGGACAGTCCCGCAAGCCATCGAACAGAGGAAGTTATGCGCGAGTCTTCGAATCACCATTTCGTTACCCATGACGGCGTCGAGCTGTTCTACCGCCACTGGCCGGCTACCGACGCCAGCGACGAGCCGCGCCGCGCGGTGCTGCTGTTCCATCGCGGCCACGAGCACTCCGGGCGCATCGGCCACCTGGCCGACGAGCTGGACCTGCCCGGCTTCGACGTGTTCGCCTGGGACGCCCGCGGCCATGGTCAGTCGCCCGGCGCCCGCGGCGACAGCCCGAGCTTCGGCACCAGCGTGCGCGACGTGCAGACCTTCGTCGAGCACATCGCCGCCGTCCATGGCATCGCCATCAGCGACATGGCGGTGGTGGCGCAAAGTGTGGGCGCGGTGCTCGTCTCCACCTGGGTGCACGACTATGCACCGCCCATCCGCAGCCTGGTGCTCGCCTCGCCGGCGTTCAAGGTCAAGCTCTACGTGCCCTTCGCCCGCACAGGGCTGAAACTGGCCCGCTGGTGGCGCGGCAATTTCTTCGTCAACAGCTACGTGAAGGCCAAGTTCCTTTCCCACGATCCCGAGCGCATCGCCTCCTACGACAGCGACCCGCTGATCGCCAAGGCCATTTCGGTGAACGTGCTGCTGGGCCTGTACGAAGCCGCCGACCGAGTGGTGGCCGATGCCCAGGCGATCCAGGTGCCGACCCAGCTGCTGATTTCCGGCGCCGACTTCGTGGTGCACCGCAAGCCGCAGCAGCGCTTCTTCGACAACCTCGGCACGGCGCGCAAGGAACTGCACATCCTCCCCGGCTTCTTCCACGACACCCTCGGCGAGCGCAACCGCGAGCAGGCGGTGAGTCGCGCGCGGCGCTTCATCCGCGAGTGTTTCGCCCGCGAACCGGAACGCCCGGATCTGCGCGACGCCGATCGCTTCGGCTACACCTGCGCCGAGGCCGAAGCCTTGGCCACGCCCCTGCCGACCGGATCGATCCGTGACCTCTACTGGCGTGCCACCCGCGCCAACATGCGCCTGGGCCGGCTGCTCTCCGACGGCATCAACCTGGGCTTCCAGACCGGCTTCGACTCCGGCAGCACCCTGGACTACGTCTACCGCAACCAACCCACCGGGGCCGGGCCGGTGGGCCGGATGATCGACCGCACCTACCTGGAGTCCGCCGGCTGGCGCGGTATCCGCCAGCGCAAGGTGCACATCGAGGAGCTGCTGCGCCTGGCCATGGCCAGCCTGCGCGAGCAGGGCCGCGAGGTGCGCATCCTGGATATCGCCGCCGGCCATGGGCGCTACATCCTCGAAGCGCTGCAGGGCGTTGAACCGCTGCCCGAAAGCGTGCTGCTGCGCGACTACAGCGAGCTCAACGTGCGCGAAGGCTCGGCGCTGATCGAGCGCCTGGGCCTGAAGGAGCGTGCACGCTTCGTCCAGGGCGACGCCTTCGATGGCGCCGACCTGGCCGCCGTGGCGCCGAAGCCGACGCTGGCCGTGGTGTCCGGCCTCTACGAGCTGTTCGCCGACAACGCCATGGTCAGCGCCTCGCTGGCCGGGCTGGGCGAGGCAGTGGAGGAGGGCGGCTACCTGATCTACACCGGCCAGCCCTGGCACCCGCAGCTGGAGCTGATCGCCCGTGCCCTGACCAGCCACCGCGCCGGCCAGGCCTGGGTCATGCGCCGCCGCACGCAACTGGAGATGGACCAGCTGGTGGCCGCTGCCGGCTTCCGCAAGCTCGCCCAGCGCATCGACGAGGACGGCATCTTCACCGTTTCCCTGGCGCGCCGGGAGCACCGCTGATGGCTGCGCGGATGCCGGCGCGCGATCCCGGTGTCCTGCGCCGGGCGGTGATCTGGCTGCTGTGCCTGGGGCCGTTCTTCTTCCTCAGCTACGGTTTCGCCAACTGGGTGGCCGGGCAGCGCGCGTCGGTCGGTGTGCTGGTGTTCGACTGGGAGCACGGCATGCCGCTGTGGCCCTGGACGATCATCCCGTACTGGTCCATCGACCTGCTCTATGGCCTGTCCTTCCTGCTGCCGCGCACCCGCCGCGGACTGGACTGCCACGCCCTGCGCCTGCTCACCGCGCAGGTGCTGGCGGTGGCCTGCTTCCTGCTGTTCCCGCTGCGCTTCAGCTTCGAGCGGCCGATGCTCGACGGCTTCTTCGGCCTGCTGTTCGACCTGCTGATGGGCTTCGACAAGCCGTTCAACCAGGCGCCGTCGCTGCACATCGCCCTGCTGGTGATCCTCTGGGTCGCCTACGGGCGCTACGCCAGCGGCGCCTGGCGCTGGCTACTGCATGGCTGGTTCGCGCTGATCGGCGTGTCGGTGCTGACCACCTGGCAGCATCACTTCATCGACGTGCCCACCGGCGCGCTGCTGGGCTTCTTCTGCGTCTGGCTATGGCCGCGGGAAGTCCGCTCGCCGCTGCAGGCCTGGCGCCTGAGCGACGATCCGCAGCGGCGGCGGCTGGCCGGGCTGTATGGCGCGGGGGCGCTGCTGTGCCTGCTGCTGGCCCTGGGCGGCGCCGGCCCGTGGCTCTGGCTGTGCTGGCCGGCGGTGTCGCTGGCGCTGGTTGCGCTGTGCTACCTGGGCATCGGCCCGGTGGGCTTCCAGAAACGCCTGGATGGGCGGCATTCCACGGCCGTCGCCTGGCTGCTTGCGCCGTACTGGCTCGTGGCCTGGCTCAACGCGCGCTGGTGGACCCGCCGCCATCCGCAGCCGGACGAAGTGCTGCCCGGGCTCTGGCTGGGGCGCCTGCCAGACTGGCGCCGGCCGCAGCATGCGCCGAGCCTGGCGATCCTCGACCTGTGCGCCGAACTGCCCTGCACCGCGCTGACCCGTCGCTACGACTGCCTGCCGCTGCTCGACCTGATAGCGCCCAGCGCCGAGCAGTGCCGCCAGGGCGCCGAGCGGATCCGCCAGTTGTATGCCGAGGGGCCGCTGCTGGTGTGCTGCGCGCTAGGCTACTCGCGCAGCGCCACGCTGGTGGCGGCCTGGCTGCTGAGCGCCGGCCACGCAGCGACCGTCGAGGACGCGCTGGCGCAGATCCGCCGGGCGCGCCCGCAGGTGGTGCTCAAGGCCGAACACCTGGCGGTGCTGGCGCAGATCGCCGGCCAGCCGCACATCCCCGAGGAGGTGAGCCATGTCGGTTGATCCGGGCCTGATTCTGGTGGCCAGCCTGTTGCGCCGCGGCAGCAGCCTCAACGGCTTGTCCTCGGCACTGACCGTGCTGGCCCTGGCGCTGGGGTTCTACGGCGTGCTGATGGCCAGCGCCACCCTGGCGTTCAGCCTGAGCATGGCGGTGCTGGTGCTGCTGGGCCTGGCGCAGAAGTTCTACGCCATGCGCGTGGCGCTGGACGCCGACCTGTTCGCGGCCATGGCCAATGCCGGCGACGCGCTGGCCGAGAAAACCCGGCAACTGGACGACGCCCTGGCCACCTACGCCGGTGTGCCAGCGGCCCATGCCGGTCGCCCCTGGAGCGAGCGCAGCCGCGGCGCGCTCGCCCTGCTGCGCCGCCAGGCGCTGCTCTGTGCGGCACAGTGGCTCCTGGCGCTGCTGTGCCTGATCTCCCTGACCTTCCAATCCTGAGGAACGTACCCGGAATGCTGGAACGACTCTTCGCCTACGCGATCATCGCCGGCGCCCGTGCGGTGACCGGCCTGCGCAGCCTGTGGATCGGCACCACGCCGAGCCAGCAGCAGCGCATCTACTACGCCAACCACAGCAGCCACGGCGACTTCGTCCTGCTCTGGGCCTCGCTGCCACCGGAGGTGCGCGCGCGCACCCGGCCGGTCGCCGGCATGGACTACTGGGGCAAGGGCGGCCTGCGCGGCTTCATCATCAACCGCGTGTTCAACGGCGTGCTGATCGACCGCACCCGCGGCACCGAGGGTGGCAACCCGCTGGAGCCGGTGGAACGCGCCCTGGCCGACGGCGACTCGCTGATCCTGTTCCCCGAGGGCACGCGCAACCTCGACGAGGAAGTGCGCCTGCTGCCGTTCAAGAGCGGCATCTACCACCTGTCCCGGGCGCACCCGCAGGTCGAGCTGGTGCCGGTGTGGCTGGACAACCTCAACCGCGTGATGCCCAAGGGCCGTGCGCTGCCGTTGCCGCTGCTGTGCACCCTGAGCTTCGGCACGCCGCTGGCCGCCGAGGAGGGGGAGGACAAGGACGCCTTCCTTGAACGCGCGCGCCAGGCGTTGCTGTCCCTGGCCACGGCGGAGGGTCGTTGAGATGAACCAGACCTGGCTGCTCTTCGGTGGCATCGGTGCCATCCTCGTCCTCGCCTCGCTGGTCGGCGCGGTGCTGCGCTGGAAGGCGCCGCCCGGACCGCACGCGGTCATCGACAACCTCAACGCGCGGATCAACGCCTGGTGGGTGATGGTCGCGGTGATCGGCTGCGCCTTCGCCCTCGGCTACTGGGCGGTGATCGTGCTGTTCTACGGGGTGTCCTTCTACGCCCTGCGCGAATTCCTCACCCTGATGCCGACGCGCCGCAGCGACTATCCGGCGCTGGTGGCGGCGTTCTACTTCGTGCTGCCCATGCAGTACCTGCTGATCGGCATTGGCTGGTACGGGCTGTTCTCCATCTTCATCCCGGTCTACACCTTCCTGCTGTTGCCGATCCTCGCCTCGCTGGGCGGCGACTCCAAGCACTTCCTCGAGCGTGCCTCGAAGGTGCAGTGGGCGCTGATGCTGGCGGTGTTCTGCATCTCCTACGTGCCGGCGCTGTTGACCCTGGATATCGCGGGTTACGAAGGGCGCAACCTGCTGCTGATCGCCTTCCTGGTGATCGTCGTGCAGTTGTCCGACGTGCTGCAGTACGTCTGCGGCAAGCTGATGGGCAAGCGCAAGATCGCGCCGAACCTGTCGCCGTCCAAGACCCTGGAAGGCTTCGTCGGCGGGGTGACGCTGGCCACGCTGATCGGCGGCGCGCTGTGGTGGATCACGCCCTTCAGCTTCTGGCAGGCGCTGCTGATCGCCCTGATGATCAACATCCTCGGCTTCTTCGGCGGCCTGGTGATGTCGGCCATCAAGCGCGACCGCGGGGTGAAGGACTGGGGCCACATGATCGAAGGCCACGGCGGCATGCTCGACCGCCTGGACTCGGTGTGTTTCGCCGCGCCGGTGTTCTTCCATTTCGTCCGCTACTGGTGGACCTGACTTCCGTCGGAAATCCGCCTGGCGCTCCGCAGTTGGCCCTCCGGAGCGCCGCTTCACGGCTACGCTTGTCTGGTTTGTGATGAAGGTTCCCGAGCGCCGACCCGCTGCGCCACTCCTGCAGGGCGGCGGGTGCTCGGGGCAGTCGAACCCGTGCGGAGCCATGAAGCGATGAACACCGTGCAACTCACCGGCGGGGCGGCGTCTTGAACAGTCCCGCCGCCGATTTCCCCTTCACCTGCCTGGTCACGGCCATCGGCTCCTACTCCGCCGAGGCAGTGATCGCCTCGCTGCGGGAACACTGGGGCGCGCGAGTGGTGGGCAGCAATACCCAGCCGCGTGAGTGGTGCGCGACCTCCGCGCTGCTGGATGCCTTTCATCAGGTTCCGCCGGCGCGCAATGTCACTGAGTACGTCGAGCGGGTCCTGGATATCTGCGATGCCGAGCAGGTCACCCACGTGCTGCCGCTGATCGACCCCGAGGTGGACGCCTTCGCGCTGCACCACCAGGCGTTCGCCGAGCGTGGCATCACCCTGTGCATGCAGCCGCTGGAGACCATCCGCGTCGCCCGTGACAAATGGCTGGTGCACCAGGCCTTTCAGGGCGATCCGCAGATTCGCACCATCCCCACCTGGCGCCTGGAAGACAGTCCGGAGCTTTCGCTGCCGCTGATCGCCAAGCCGCGCGACGGGCGCAATTGCGAAGGGCTGATGCAGGTTCGCGACGAGGACTTCCTGCGCTATGTTCGCCAGCGGTTCAGCGGCCGCGACTACATCGTGCAGCCGCTGCTGCCCGGGGACGTCTGCGTGGTGGACGTGGTGCGCCAGCAGAGTACCGGCGCCTGGGCGGCCATGGCCCGCCAGGAGCTGGTGCGCACCCCCACGGGCGCGGGCCTCACCGTGCAGATGCTGGCCGACCCGCAACTGGTGGAGATGGCCGGGCAGGTCGCTCGCGTGCTCGGGGTGAACGGCTGCATCAACATGGAGTTTCTGGTGCAGGACGGCGAGGCGCTGCTGATGGACGTGAACCCTCGCTTCTCCGGTGGCATCGCCTTCAGTCACCTGTCCGGCTACGACATGGTGGCCAACCACCTGCGCTGCTTCCGCGAGGCGCCGCTGGACGCACCGCTGCTGCCGGCGCCGAGCATCCATGCGCGGCGGCTGGTGGAAGTGACGACTCACAGCGGACTGCCGGTGAGCGTAGGAGCGGACTCTGTCCGCGATGTCCTGACGCCGCTGCCGCGTTGAGCGAGGAGCTCCTTGCGGGAGTGGGCAATCGCCCTCTGTTGGCTCGAAGCCCGCCGCGTAGGCGATCGCGGACGGAGTCCGCTCCTGCGTGGATGGACAGGCCGGCGTCGGCCTGTAGGAGCGGGCCATGCGCGCGATCGCGGGCATGGCCCGCTCCTACAGGGCGCGTGGGGGCATCAGAAGAGGCTGCTGACCTCGCCTGATGCCGACACCTTCGCCTCGATGACCTTCTGGCTGCGCAGGTTCTTCACGCGGATCACCTCGTCCTGCTTGCCGTTGGCGAGTGCCTCGCCGACCGCGCTGGCCTGGATGCCGTCCTGGCTGGCGACGATCTTCACCTGCTGGCCGCGGCGCACCAGCAGCGTGCCATCCAGCAGCGCCGGCGTCAGTGGCTGCTCGGCGCGGATACGGCGGCGGGCGGTCTTGCCGGCTACCTCGGCGATGTCGGTGAAATAACCCCGCGCGCTCTTGCCTAGTTCCACCGGCGCAAGCTTGAGTTGCGCCGCCTCCAGCGTCTGGCCGCGCTCGATCTCGCCGCTGGCCACCACCGTCGGCAGGTACAGCGTGGGTTGGCTGGTGAAGGTCACCGGCCAGCCGGGTTGCCCCGCGCAGCTGGCTTCGAAGCGGCGCCGCGCGGTGGGCGCCGAAGGCGCTTCGAGCAGGCGCAATTGCGGCTCGCCCGGGCAGGGGGCGAGCTTGGCGAGGCTGTTGGGCAGGTTGTTGTTCAGTGTGAAGGTCATGCCGTTCCAGCCGGCCTTCCGGGCGCTGATCTTCAGCTCGGCGGCCACCTGTCGCTGCGCCGCGGCATCCAGTTGCGTGCGCGCATCATCGGCCTGGACGAGCGCTGCCGGCAGCAGGAGGAAGCAGGCGGAAAGGGCCTTTCCGCATTCCTTCGCACGGCGCGTCGAAAGCGGAAAAGCCGCGTTGCCCGCGCCTCTGGATAGAGCGAGTAAAGCCTTGTAAATCAACGACATGAAGCGGCCTTCAAGGGTCGGCATGGTTCGTGCTCTATCGCCTCGCACGCCGAACGACGAGAGTGGGTGGGGACGAATGAGTATACGGTTTGACGAAACCCTGGGTATCCACGAGAGAGCCCTTTCGCTGCACATGCAGCGCAGCGAAATCCTGGCCTCCAATCTGGCCAACGAAGATACGCCCGGCTTCAAGGCGCGGGATATCGACTTCGCCGCCGAAATGCAGCGCCAGGACAGCGCCAGCGTGTTGCTGGCCAGCACCGGCGCGGCGCGCCCGGATCTGAAATACCGCATCCCCAACCAGCCCTCCCAGGACGGCAACAGCGTTGAGCTGTCCACCGAGCAGGCGGAGTTCTCGCGCAATGCGATGGATTTCCAGACCAGCCTGACCTTCCTGACCATGAAATTCCGCGGCCTCAAGCAGGCCATCGAGGGACGCTGACGCCATGGCATTCGACTCCATCTACCGCATCGCCGGCTCGTCGATGAACGCGCAGACCGTGCGCCTGAACACCGTGGCGAGCAACCTGGCCAACGCCGATTCCGCCGCCAACAGCCCGGACGCCGTGTACCAGGCGCGCAAGCCGATGTTCGCCGCGGTCTACGAGAACGACCAGCTCACCCGTGGCACCGGCATGGGCGGCGCCCACGTGCAGGTGCTCGACGTGGTGACCTCCGGCCGCGCCCCGCAGCGCCGCTACGAGCCGGGCAGCCCGCTGGCCGACGCCACCGGCTACGTCTACTACCCGGACGTCAACGAGATCGAAGAGATGACCGACATGATGTCCGCCACCCGCAGCTTCGAGACCGGCGTGGAGGTGCTCAACCGCGTGAAGAGCATGCAGTCCAGCCTGCTGAAACTGGGAGACGCCTGATGAGCACGGTCAATAACGACACCCGCAGCTCCGCCAGCGGCACCGCGTCGGACACGCCCAGCCAGGCGGTGAACCTCGGCGAGCTGACCGACATGGAGAACAGCTTCATCACCCTGCTGGTCGCCCAGGTGCAATACCAGGACCCGACCAAGCCGGTGGACAGCACCGAGTTCATCAACCAGTACTCGGCCATGGCGCAGGTCAAAAGCATGCAGAACATGACCACCCTGCAGCAGAACAACCTGGTGCTGATGGACAACCTGCAGACCCTCACTGCCGCAGGCCTGGTCGGCCAGGAAGTGAAGGTCAGCGCCGACAGCCTGCAGCTGGACGGCGACAAGGTCAGCGGGCAGGTCATCCTGGAACACGCCTCGGCCACCACCGTGCTGCAGCTCACCGATGCCAACGGCGTGCGCACCGACATCACCCTCGGCCCGCAGGAAGCCGGTTCCGTGCCCTTCACCGTCGACCCGCAGGCGCTGGGCCTGAAACCCGGCCAGTACAGCCTGGCAGTGAAGACCGAGAGCGGCGAGACACCGGGCATCGAAGTCTCCGGCCTGGTGCACAACGTCCGCGTCAGCGCCGATGGCCCGGTGCTGGAGGTCGAGGGCGCCGGTTCCGTGCCCTTCTACAAGATCGTCGAATTCAGCCAGGGCCAGGCCGCCTGAGCGCCTGTTGCCCCCTTCCTAGGATGAGCTAACGCCATGAGCTTCAACATCGCCCTGACCGGCCTGAACGCCGTCACCCAGCAGCTGGACACCATCAGCAACAACATCGCCAACTCCGGCACCGTGGGCTTCAAGTCCTCGCGTACCGAGTTCGGCAGCGTCTACGCCGACAGCAAGGGCATGGGCGTGGAAGTCACCGGCACCACCCAGAGCATCAGCCAGGGCGGCTCGCTGGTGTCCACCAACCACGCGCTGGACCTGGCCATCTCCGGCGGCGGCTTCTTCGTGGTGAAGAGCGGCAACGGCGACACCCAGTACACCCGCGCCGGCGTGTTCAGCCAGGACAACGCCAACTACCTGATCAGCGCCACCGGCCAGCGCCTGCAGGGCTACCCCACCGACGCCGCGGGCAACCTGCTGGTGGGCACCGTCTCCGACCTGCAGGTGAAGACCGCCAACCTGCCGGCCAAGGCCACCGACAAGCTGGAGTTCGTCGCCAACCTCGACTCCAACGAGACCGCGCCGACCGTTTCGCCGTTCGACCCGCAGAACGTGGCGACCTACAACTCCACCTACACCAGCAAGATCTATGACTCCCAGGGCAAGGAACACACCCTGACCCAGTACTTCGTGCTGACCGGCACCAACACCTGGGACGCGCACTACGCAGTGGACGGCAACGCCGTGGGCGCCACCCAGTCGCTGACCTTCGCCCCGGACGGCTCGCTGTCCTCGCCGATCGCGTCGGTGCCGGTGGGCTTCACCCTGCCGGGCGTGGACCCGATGAACATCGCGCTGGACTACACCGGAACCAGCCAGTACGGCTCGGACTTCGTCGTCACCACCAACCGCACCACCGGCTACGCCGCCGGCGAGCAGACCGGCATCGCGGTGGAGAACGACGGCAAGGTCTACGTCAACTACAGCAATGGCCAGCGCATGCTGCAGGGCCAGGTCGCCCTGGCGAACTTCATCAACGCCGGCGGGCTGCAGAACCAGAGCGGCACCGCCTGGACCGAGACCTCCGCCTCCGGCGCGCCGCTGATCGGCGTGCCCGGCATCGGCCAGTTCGGCTCGCTCTCGGCCGGCAACCTGGAAGGCTCCAACGTCGACATCACCCAGCAACTGGTGGGCCTCATGGAAGGCCAGCGCAACTACCAGGCGAACACCAAGGTGATGACCACCGACAAGGAACTCACCCAGGTCCTGTTCTCGGCCATCTAAGGACTCGTCATGGATCGCCTCGGCTACACCGCAATGACCGCCGCCAGCCGCAGCATGGCGGCGCTGGACGTGCGCGCGAACAACCTCGCCAACGTCAACACGCCCGGCTTTCGCGCCGACCTGGAACACGCCACCGCGGTGGACGTGAGCGGCGCCGGCTACGACAGCCGCCACCTCGCGCGCATCGAGAGCAGCGGCGTGGACATGAGCGCCGGCACCCTGATGGCCACCGGTCGCGACCTCGACGTCGCCATCCAGGGCCCGGGCCTGTTCGCCGTGCAGAGCGGCAACGGCGAGGCGTACACGCGCCAGGGCAACCTGGAGATCGACGCCGACCGCCAGCTGATGATCAACGGCCGCGCCGTGCTCGGCGAGGGCGGCCCGATCACCCTGCCCGAGTACGACGCCATCGCCATCGGCAACGACGGCACCATCTCGGTGATGCCGCGCGGCGACTTCATGATGACCGACGTCGACCGCCTGAAGCTGGTGGACGCCCCGGCGTCCTCCCTGGTGAAGAACGCCCAGGGCCTGCTGGTGAGCAAGGACGGCCAGAACGTCGCGGCCAGCGAGGACGTGCGCCTGGTGTCCGGCCACCTGGAGCAGAGCAACGTCTCGGCCATCGACCAACTGGTGGGCACCATGAGCCTGAATCGGCGGTTCGAGACCCAGGTGAAGATGATGAAGGCCGCCTCGGATCTCGCCGAGGCCGGCGACCGCATGATCCGTGGCGGCTAACGCGCGTCGCGCAGACAGGAGCACAACATGAGTTCGGCACTTTGGGTCAGCAAGACGGGCCTCGCGGCACAGGACACCGCGATGTCCACCGTCGCCAACAACCTGGCCAACGTCAACACCGTCGGCTTCAAGAGCGACCGCGCGGTGTTCGAGGACCTGTTCTACCAGGTGCAGCTGCAACCCGGCGCCCAGGCTGACCAGGTCAACACCGTGCCCTCGGGCATCCAGCTGGGCAGCGGCGTGCGCGTCGTCGGCACGCAGAAGGTGTTCACCGAAGGCAGCATGCAGACCACCGGCCAGCCCATGGACCTGGCGATCGTCGGCAGCGGCTTCTTCCAGGTCGAGGCGCCCAACGGCGACACCTACTACACCGAGAACGGCCAACTGCAGCTGAACAACGAAGGCATCGTGGTCAACGCCCAGGGCCTGCCGCTGACGCCGAACATCGAAGTCCCGGCCGGCGCCAGCCGCTTCACCGTGGGCAGCGACGGCATCGTCACCGCCGTGCTGCCGGGCGAGACGCTGCCCACCGAGCTGGGCCAGATCACCCTGGTCAACTTCACCAACCCGGCGGGCCTGGAAGCCATTGGCGGCAACCTCTACAAGGAAACCGCCGCCAGTGGCGAGCCGCAGGAAGGCACGCCGGGCGAGGAAGGCCTGGGCACCCTCAAGCAGGGCGTGCTGGAAGGTTCCAACGTGCAGGTGGTGGAGGCGATGGTGAACATGATCGCCATCCAGCGCGCCTACGAGGCCAACGCCAAGGTGCTCGACGCCGCGTCGGGCATGCAGCAGTTCCTCAACCAGACGGTCTGACCATGACGCGCCTTGCCCTGCTGCTCGCCCTGGCGCTGCTCGCCGGATGCCAGAGCTTCGACGAGATGCTGCCGGACGAGGACTCCTCGGTCTACCAGCCGCCGGAGCTGGATTACAGCCTGCCGCCCACCACCAGCGGCGGCCTGTTCCGTTCCGGCTACGGCGGCTCGCTGATCCGCGACAAGCGCGCCATCGGCGTCGGGGACATCGTCACCGTGGTGCTCAGCGAGTCCACCCAGTCGAGCAAGAGCGCGGGCACCAGCTTCGGCAAGCAGTCCAGCCTGGATGTGCCGGTGCCGACCATCCTGACCAAGGAATACGGCGGCCTGGAAAGCTCCGCCACGGCCAACCGCGATTTCACCGGCTCGGCGAAAAGCTCGCAGCAGAACACCCTCTCCGGCTCCATCGCGGTGACCGTGCACAAGGTGCTGCCCGGCGGCGTGCTGCTGGTGAAGGGCGAGAAGTCCCTGCGCCTGAACCAGGGCGACGAGTTCATCCGCCTCACGGGGCTGGTGCGCATCGACGACATCAACCGCGCCAACCAGGTGTCCTCGCAGAACGTCGCCAACGCCAAGATTTCCTACGCCGGCCGCGGCGTGCTCAACGACAGCAACTCGGCCGGCTGGCTGACGCGCTTCTTCACCCATCCGCTGTTCCCGATGTAAGCAGGCGAGCATTCCATGCGTAGAACGCTTATGTGTAGAACCCTTGCCCGCCTGCTGGCGACCCTCTGCCTGTTCTGGCAGGCCGAGGCGCTGGCCATCCCGCTGCTGGACCTGGTCGACATCGAAGGCGTGCGCGAGAACCAGCTGATCGGCTACGGCCTGGTCGTCGGCCTCGACGGCACCGGCGACAAGAACCAGGTGAAGTTCACCAACCAGTCGGTGGCCAACATGCTCAAGCAGTTCGGCGTGAACCTGCCGCCGAACGTCGACCCGAAGCTGAAGAACGTCGCCGCCGTGAGCGTCACCGCCAGCGTGCCGCCCTCTTACAGCGCCGGGCAGACCATCGACGTGACCGTGTCCTCGCTGGGCGATGCCAAGAGCCTGCGCGGCGGCCTGCTGTTGATGACCCCGCTGCAGGGCGTGGACGGCGAGGTCTATGCGCTGGCCCAGGGCAACCTGGTGGTCGGCGGCCTGCATGCCCAGGGGCAGAGTGGTTCCAGCGTGTCGATCAACAGCGCCAACAGCGGCCTGATTCCCAATGGCGCGACCATCGAGCGGATGATCCCCAGCGACTTCGCCCAGCGCCCGGACGTGATGCTCAACGTGCGCAAACCGAGCTTCCAGACCGCCACCCAGGTGATGAACGCGGTGAACGAACGCTTCGGCTCCGGCACCGCCACCGCGCTGGACGGCACCAAGGTGTCCGTGCGCGCGCCGGTCAGCCTGGCCCAGCGCACCAGCTTCATGGCCATGCTCGAAGGCATGGAGGTGCAGGAAGGCCGCACGCGGCCCAAGGTGGTATTCAACAGCCGCACCGGCACCGTGGTGGTCGGCCAGGGCGTGCGCGTGAAGGCGGCCGCCGTGGCCCACGGCACGCTCACCGTGACCATCAGCGAGAACCCCCAGGTCAGCCAGCCCGGCCCGTTCTCCAATGGCACCACGGCCGTCACGCCGCAGTCGGACGTCTCGGTCAGCCAGGACAAGAAGCCGATGTTCAAGTGGCCGGAGGGCACCAGCCTGGAAAGCATCATCAACACAGTGAACAGCCTGGGCGCGACCCCGGACGACGTGATGAGCATCCTCCAGGCGCTGGAGCAGGCGGGCGCATTGAACGCCGAGCTGGTGGTGATCTAATGGGGCTGATGCTCTTTCGCCGAGAGTCGCGTTGCCGCGTCAAATCACGCCAGGCTAGACGCGGGGCGACGGCAATGGTCGCTCCCTTGCCTAGCCCCGCAACGACGCATGGCGTGATTTGCCGCGCAACCCGGAGGGACGGGCCGCATTTTGCGCAGCGCGTCGTTACTCATCGTTCATTTGGAATGACCAAACCACACGATTCGCGCCTAGCCCTGCGCAAAATGCGGCGCCGTCGCGACCGCGTCGAAAGAGCATCAGCCCCATGAGCATCACTTCGCTCAATCGCCCCATCGTCCCCACCGGCCAGCCCGGCGAAGCGCCCGAGCAGGTCCGCCGCGAGCAGTTGCAGGCCGCCTCCGAGCAGTTCGAGGCGATGTTCCTGCAGCAGATCCTCAAGCAGATGCGCAAGGCCGGCGACGTGCTCTCCGCCGGCAGCCCGCTGCGCAGCCGCGACCTCGACACGATGCGCGACTTCTACGACGAGGCGCTGGCCGAGCACCTGGCCTCGCGCAAGCAGACCGGCATCGCCGACCTGCTGGTGCGCCAGCTCTCGGCTGAGCCGACCGACACCACCGCGCCGGTGGCGCTGGCCGACGGCGGCGAGGCCCTGCGCCGGCCTTCCGTCTCCAGCCGCAACCCGCTGGTGGACACCTGGCAGCGCGGCGTCGAGCGCCTCTCCCACGCCTGGCAGCAGGGCACGGCGGGCTTCCGCACCTTGGTGGACAGCGTGATCGGCCAGGAATCCGGCGGCAACGCCGCCGCCGTTTCGCCCAAGGGCGCGCGCGGCCTGATGCAGCTGATGCCCGACACCGCCCGCGAAGTGGCCGGCGAGCTCGGCCTGCCCTACGACGAGCAGCGCCTGACCAGCGACCCGGCCTACAACAAGGCCCTGGGCAGCGCCTACCTGGGCAAGCTGCTCGACCGCTACGACGGCCAGCACGTGCTCGCCCTGGCCGCGTACAACGCCGGCCCCGGCAAGGTGGACGAGTGGCTGAAGAGCAACGGCGACCCGCGCAACGGGCAGATCGGCATGGCCGACTGGGTGCGCAGCATTCCCTATGACGAAACCCGCGACTACACCCTCGGCGTGCTGCGCCGCGTGCGCGAGGCCCAGGCGCCGGCGCGCATCCCCGGCAGCGGCCTGTCGCCCGAGAGTGGTCTGAAGCACGCCCCCCAGGACGGATTTAAGCGTCACGCCGATTCCGTCGCCTATCAGGGACAACAGCCCGAATTTGTTTCCCGACCGGCCTCGGCGGCGTTTGCCCAGCCGATTCGCCTCGAGTCGAAGGAGAGTGCCTCTTGAGTATGTTGAGCCAGATCGGTTACAGCGGCCTGCGCGCGGCGCAGATCGCCCTGGCCACCTCCGGCCAGAACGTCGCCAACGCCAACACCCCCGGCTTCAGCCGGCTGAGCCCGGTGCTCGCCTCGCTGGCTGGCGACGGCGGCCTGAACGTGGGCGGCGGCGTGGTGGTGACCAGCATCCGCCGCATGGCCAACGACTTCCAGAACCAGCAGCTGTGGCGTGCCACCACCGAGCAGAGCTACTACGACAGCGGCCAGCAGTATCTCTCCGCACTGGAAGGCCTGATGAGCGGTGACGGTTCGAGCATCAGCGTCGGCCTGGACAACTTCTTCGCCGCCCTCAGCGAGGCCACCGCGACCCCCGGTTCGGTCGCCCTGCGCCAGCAGATCATCAACGAGACGAAGAACCTCGCCCAGCGCTTCAACGGCCTGTCCGGCAACATCGACAGCCAGCTGCGCGCCCTGCAGGAGCAGCGTGGCTCCATGGTCGGCGAGATCAACGGGCTCACCGCCAACCTCGCCGCGCTGAACAAGCAGATCGTCGAGGTCGGCTCCTCCGGCGGCGACACCACCGCGCTGCGCGACCACCGCGAAAGCCTGGTGCAGGACCTCTCCAAGTACGCCTCGATCCGCGTCAACGAAGTGGCCGACGGCTCGCTCACGGTGTCCCTGGCCAACGGCCAGCCGCTGGTGGCCGGCAACTCCGCCGGGCAACTGGCGATCAGCCGCACCGCCAGCGGCGAGCAGGAAATCGCCCTGACCTTCGCCGGCACCAGCTTCCCGCTCGCCCAGGACGGCATGGGCGGCTCCCTCGGCGCGCTGTACGACACCGAGTACGACACCCTGCGGCCGAACCAGACCGCCCTGCACGAGATGGCCGGGCAGTTCGCGCAGATGGTCAACGACACCCTGGCGGGCGGTTTCGACCTGAACGGCAATGCCGGCCAGGCGCTGCTGGCCTACAACGCCGGCAGCACCACGGCGATGCTCAGCGTGAACGACCTCAAGCCCGAGGAACTGGCGCTGTCGGACACTGCGGGCGAGTCCGGCAACAACGTGAACCTGCTGGCGCTGCTCGATCTCAAGGGCCAGTCGATCACCCTCTCCGGCAGCCAGGTGACGCTCAACGACGCCTTCGCCGGCCTGCTCGGCAAGGTCGCCAGCGCCAGCCGGCAGAACCAGGCCGACCAGAAGACCGCCACCACCGTGGCCTCCCAGGCGCAGGCCCAGCGCGACAGCGTGAGCGCGGTGAGCCTGGACGAGGAGGCGGTCAACCTGATCACCTACCAGCAGGCCTACCAGGCCAACATGAAAGTCATCAGCACCGCCAAGGAGCTGTTCGACTCGATGCTCGCGGCCTTCTAAGGACAGAGGACAGCACCATGCGCATTACCAACGCACAGATCACCGCGCTGATGAGCGGCTCGATGAACAGCAACTCGACGGCGCTGGGCAAGCTCATGCAGCAGATGTCCAGCGGCCAGCGCATCCTCCAGCCCTCCGACGACCCCATCGCCAGCGTGCGCATGCTGCGCATCCAGCGCGAGGAAGCGAGCCTTGCGCAGTACCGCACCAACATCGGCAACGTGTCGGGCAACCTGTCGACCCAGGAAACCAACCTGCAGGCCACCTCCGACGCCATGCTCAACGTGCGCGACCTGCTGCTCTGGGCGGCCAACGGCTCCAACACCGGCGGCGACCTCAACGCCATGGCCGGGGAACTGGAGAACATCGAGAAGACCGTGGTGAGCTTCGTCAACGTGCGTGACGAGGAAGGCCGCTACCTGTTCTCCGGCACCCTGAGCGACACCGCCGCGGTGACCTACGAACCGCTGACCGACACCTATGTCGCCACCGGCAACGACAAGTCGCGTCAGGCTGCCGTGGCCAACGGCGTGCAGGTGGAGGAAAACGTCACCGCGCTGGGCGTGTTCGGCAGCAACATGGACTTCCTCAACCAGCTCCACGCCACCGTGAAGATGCTCAAGGACCCGGCGCTGGACGTCACCGACCCGGCGGTCCACGCGCAGATCGCCGCGACCATCGACAGCCTCGACAGCGCCCACGACGGCGTGCTCGGCGCCATCACCGAACTGGGCGGCCGGCAGAACACCCTGACCATGCTCAATTCGAGCAACGAGGAGGTGTCGCTGGTGAACCAGAAGATCAACGGCGAACTGTCGCAGCTGGACTACGCCGGCGCGAGCATCGACCTGAACACCTACCAGCTGGCGCTGCAGGCCACGCAGAAGACCTACCTGAAGCTCAACGACCTGTCGCTGTTCAGCCGCCTGTAAGTTTCTCCGTAGGGGAGCCGGGCCGCGCCGCAAGGAGGTCTGGACGCCAATCGGCGGCGCTCCGCCCGCATCCCCTACGTTTTATCCCGCCTCCGCCCGGCCCCCTGCGCCGGGCGGAAGCACATCCGGTGCAGAGGTCACCATGAAGGTCATCAAGCAACTGCCGGCCGCCGCCGTCTTCGATCCCAGCGCCCGCCGCGACGTCATCCTGCCCTCCACCGGCGAGCGCCAGAACGCCCTGCGCAAGGGCGAGGAGAAGGGTGAGAACGCGGCGCAGATGGCACGCGGCGCGCAGAAGAGCGGCAGCTTCAACCTGCAGCTCAACCAGCAGTTGTCCTCCATGCAGTCGGCCGACAGCTATCTGGGGGACCTGCAGGACCGCCTCGGCGGCCTCAAGCTCAACCTCAGCCGCGAGCTGAGCGCGCCGCAGTCCCAGGACCGCGAGGGCGTGCGCCAGGCGATCCGCCAGGTCAACGAACTGCTGGAGCAGCGCGCCCAGCGCTCGGACGGCAGCCTCGACGCCAACTTCCGCCTGCGCCTGAACGAGCCGGTGCGCAGCCGTTTCAGCCTGGAGGGCCTGGAGTCGGTGGAAGCCATCCAGCGGTCGGGCAAGGAAACCCTGCTGTTCAGCGCCGGCCGCCAGCTCGCCGAGCCGGCCGCGGTCGTGCTGGACGATGGCATGAGCACCGAGCAGGTGCTGCGCCGCTTCAACGCCACGCTGGGCCAGGCGGGCATTCGCGCCGAACTCGATAGCGATGGCGCGCTGAAGTTCTCCGCGCCCGAGGCCGACTGGCAGCAGCTCAAGGGGCAACTGGCGGTGCAGGGCGAGGGCAAGCTGTTCGCCAAGGGCAAGAACACCCGGCTGAAAAGCCAGGAGGACGGCCTGCTGGCGTTCCCCACCGAGATCAAGAGCGACGCCTTCCGCGAGCAGCGCCAGTTGCTCGATTCGGTAGTCTCCGCGCTGGACCGCATCGGCGGCCTGCGCGACCAGTTGCGCCACCGCCAGGACGACATCCGCGACTTCCTCGACCGCCACGCCAGCGAGGACGAGCGCGAGTGGGCGCACCACTTCGCCGCCTCCATGCTCGACCGCATGGGCCGCAGCGCCACGCACTACAGCGCGGCGGCGCAGACGGTAGTGGCCCAGGCCAACCTGAGCCGCTTCGCGGTGGTGAGCCTGCTGGCCTGAGCTGCATCGGCGCAAAGACCGTTCGCGAGCAAGCTCGCTCCTACGAAGAGCGCAGCACGAGCGAGCGGGCGCCATTGTTCTTGCTCGCATGCCGCACGGCACCCATTTTCCAGGCAAATGGAAGGAACGTAGGGCTCATAACGCAGCCGCAGCATCAGATCCGCCAAGGCGCGAACCGCACGGCACCCAATCCCCAGGCGCAAAAAAAGGCGGAGCCCAGCTCCGCCTTTTTCGTTTCGGATCGCAGTGATCACGCCAGCTTCAGCAGCCCCATGCCCAGCACCAGCATCGCCAGGCCGACCCAGCCGCGCCACACCAGGCGCTGGCCGAACAGGGCCCAGCCCATGGCGACGGTGGCGAGGATGCCGAAGCCGCCCCAGATGGCGTAGGCCACCGACAGTTCGATGCCACGTACCGCCTGCGCCAGCGCGGTGAACGCGCCCAGCACGCAGAGGATCGAGGCTACGCCGATCAGGCGCTTGCGGAAGCCGTCGGAATACTTGAGCAGCAGGTTGGCAATCACTTCCAGGACGATGGCCAGGCCCAGCCAGGCCATCGGAATCAGGTCATGGTTCAGCATGTCACGGCCTCCCCTTTCAGGGAGCGGCGCGCGTCACGCCGGCCGGTACGGGTGCCGGACTTCACCAGCAGGATGCCGGCGATCATCACGGCCAGGCCCAGGGCCTTGTCCAGGCTCAGCTGCTCGCCGAGGAACAAGGCGCTGACCAGGGTGATCAGCACGATGCCGATGCCTTCCCACAGGGCGTAGGCCACACCGACCGGCACGCGCTTGATGGCCAGCGAGAGGAAGTAGTACGACAGGCCGATCATCACGTACATCAGCAGCAGCCCGGCGACCGGGAACAGCGCATGGGTGAATTTCATCGAGGTGGTGCCAACGACTTCGAAGCCGATGGCGGCTAACAGGTAGATCCAGGAACGCATGGTGAAGCCCTCCCACGGGCAGCCGCGCGCAGTCTCGCTAAGAGCATCCTTGCGGCGGTTTTCGGTTCGGGTTCGGCGGCGCTGACTCGGGCGGCAATCACCCTTGAAGGGTTGCCGCGCTTGGCGCCACCAGAAGGTGGTGGCCGAAGGGAGGAGCTACAGATCGCCGGTCCAGTGACGCTCGCGCGAAACCAGGCGGGAAGTGGGGAGAGGTAACGCCTTGATGTTCAACATAATGAACACATTGTGCCCATTTTTCGCTCCGCTGGCAAATCGAAGGGGTCGATTTCAGGCATGAACGCCCAGGGAAAGGCATCTTGAAACAGCGCGGGAAGCTGCGCGCCATCAGGGTTGTGCAATATTCTGTTCACCCTGTTTCGCCTGCGACAGCGCGCCACAGCCATGACGTGCGCCGGGTTGCAGCAAGCCCCTTCCTGCTAGCATCCTGGCTCCACATCCTGTCGGAGACCGCGATGATCGCCCTGCGAGAAGCCTGGAAGGCCGGACTGTTCGGTCGCGAGCACTGGACGCGCAACCTGGTGGCCGGTGTCATCGTCGGCGTGGTCGCGCTGCCGCTGGCCATGGCCTTCGCCATCGCCAGCGGGGTCAAGCCGGAGCAGGGCATCTACACGGCGATCTTCGCCGGCGTGCTGGTCTCGCTGCTGGGCGGCAGCCGCGTGCAGATCGCCGGACCCACCGGCGCCTTCATCGTCATCCTCGCGGGCGTGACCGCCCGGTACGGCGTGGACGGGCTGCAGATCGCCACGCTGATGGCCGGCGCGATTCTCGTGCTGCTGGGCGTGAGCCGCCTGGGCAGCATCATCCGCTTCATCCCCGCGCCGGTGATCGTTGGCTTCACCGCCGGGATCGGCGTGATCATCTGGGTCGGCCAGTGGAAGGACTTCTTCGGCCTGCCGACGGTGACCGGCGAGCACTTCCACCAGAAGCTCTGGCACCTGCTGCAGGCGCTGCCGCAGCTGCACCTGGCGACCACCCTGCTGGCGCTGCTGAGCCTCGCGCTGGTGCTGTCGACCCCGCGCATCGCCGCGCTGCGCCGGGTGCCCGGCCCGTTGGTGGCGATGGTGGTGGTGACCGCCATCCAGTCGCTGTTCCATTTCGACGGCGTGGCCACCATCGGCAGCGCCTTCGGCGGCATTCCCCAGGGCCTGCCCAGCTTCAGCCTGCCGGAGGTGACGCTGCCGCGCGTGCTGGAACTGATCGGCCCGGCCTTCGCCATCGCCATGCTTGGCGCCATCGAGTCGCTGCTGTCGGCGGTCGTCGCCGACGGCATGGCCGGCACCCGCCACGACTCCAACCAGGAGCTGATCGGCCAGGGCATCGCCAACCTAGTCACTCCGCTGTTCGGCGGCTTCGCCGCCACTGGTGCCATCGCCCGCACCGCCACCAACATCCGCAACGGCGGCAACAGCCCGCTGGCCGGCGTGACCCACGCCGCGACCCTGGTGCTGATCCTGCTGTTCCTCGCGCCGCTGGCGTCGAACATCCCACTCTGCGCGCTGGCGGCGATCCTCTTCGTGGTGGCCTGGAACATGAGCGAGGCGCGGCACTTCCTGTTCATGCTCAAGCGCGCGCCGCGTGCCGATGTCGCCATCCTGCTGGTGACCTTCCTGCTCACCGTGTTCAGCGACCTGGTGATCGCGGTGAACATCGGCGTGATCCTCGCCATGCTGCACTTCCTGCGGCGCATGGCGTCCTCGGTGGAAGTGCACGCCGACGAGGGCCCGGAGCTGGACGTGGAACTGCGCGGCCGCGGCCTGGGCGAGCTGCCGCCCGGTGTATTGGTCTACAGCATCGAGGGGCCGCTGTTCTTCGGCGCCGCGGAAACCTTCGAACGCGCCCTGGCCACGACCCACACCGACCCGCAGGTGCTGATCATCCGCCTGCGCCACGTGCCGTTCATGGACATCACCGGCCTGCAGACCCTGCAGGAAGTGATGGAGCAATTGCAGCGCCGCGGCATCGAGGTGCGCCTGTGCGAGGCCAACGCGCGGGTGCTCGGCAAGCTGCGCAAGGCGGGGGTGCTGGGGGATATCGGGGCGGGGTACCACGCCGACTTTTCGGCGGCGTTGGGGGCGGGTTTGGCGCAGTAACGGGAGAGTTGGGTGCGTTGGTTGGGGCACCCTCTCCCTAACCCTCTCCCTGAAGGGAGAGGGGACTGAGTGGCAGCAAGCGAAACTCCGGACGTTTCGGCAACGCTGAACTGCTCCCTCTCCCTTCGGAGCGGGGCGCGTAGCCAGGGCGGGGGAGAGGGCAACCCCCGCGTCGGACTAACAGACGACGTAGGAGCGGACTCCGTCCGCGATAGCTCCGCAACGCGCCACAACCCAATCGCGGACGGAGTCCGCTCCTACACAATCAAAAGCCCCTCGCCTCAACCCTCTCCCGCAAGCGAGAGAGGGACATCATGGCTGCGGAACAACGGCCCGCTCCTACCCAAGGTTCACCCCTGCATCAGCTCCGCCAGCAGTTCATCCTTCAATTTCGCCAGCAGCGCGTGGCCACGCTCGCGCGGGTGCGGCAGGTCCACGCGCACCTCATGGCGAATCCGCCCCGGGCGCGCGTCCATGACGACCACCCGGTCGCCCAGGTACAGCGCCTCTTCCACGTCGTGGGTGACCATGATCATGGTGCTGCGCTGCTGCACCCAGATGCGCTGCAACTCATGCTGCAGGCGGACGCGGGTGAGGGCGTCGAGGGCGCCGAAGGGTTCGTCCAGCAGCAGTACCTTGGGCCGCGTGATCAGCGCGCGGGCGATGGCGGCGCGCTGGGCCATGCCGCCGGAGAGCTGGTGCGGGTAGGCCTGCTCGAAGCCGGTCAGGCCCACCAGCTCCAGGTGGTCGGCGACCAGCTCGCGCTTCTCGGCGCGGCTGAGCTTCTGCTGCTTCAACGCCAGGGCGACGTTTTCTTCCACGGTCTTCCAGGGGAACAGGCGGTGGTCCTGGAACACGATGCCGCGCTCCAGGCTGGTGCCGGTGACCGCCTTGCCGTCGAGCAGGATGCGCCCGCTGTAGTCGTTCTCCAGGCCGACGATCAGCCGCAGCAGCGAAGATTTGCCGCAGCCGCTGGCGCCGACGATGCTGACGAACTCGCCGGGGCGCACCGCCAGGTCGATGTTCTCCAGCACCGGCAGGCTGCGCCCGTCGATGGAGTAGGCCTTGCTCAGGCCCTGGATGGCCAGCGCGCCGGGTTGCGCCTGCTGGGCCGGCAGGATGGCGGGGTCGAGGATCGCGTTCATGGTCTGGGCACTCATAGCGAATGGTTTCAGCGCAGGTTGCGCCAGCGCAGCAGGTGGCGCGCGGCGCGGGCGAACAGCTGGTTCATGGCGTAGCCGAGCAGGCCGATGCTGAGCACGCCGATCACCACGATCTCCATGCGCGAGCCGGTCTCGGCGTTCATCATCAGGTTGCCCAGGCCCATGCCGGTGGAGAGGAACAGCTCGCAGCCCACCGAGCTGACCCAGGCGAAGGCCAGCGCGTGCAGCACGCCATTGCTCAGGCTGGGCAGCGCGCCGGGCAGCAGTACGTCGCGGAACTGCTGCCAGGGGCCGAAGGCATACAGGCGGCCGACCTCGCGGTAGCGCTTCTCCACGTCGCGGAAGCCCTCGAAGGCGTTCAGCGTCATCGGGTAGAAGGCGGCGAGGCTGACGATCAGCACCTTGGACGGCTCGCCGCTGCCGAACCACAGGGCGATCAGCGGGATCAGGCCGAGGATCGGCACCTGGCGAAGGGTGTGGTAGAGCGGCGCGAACAGCCGCTCCAGGGGCCGCGACAGCGCCATGCCGGCGCCGAGGGCGAAGCCGGCGAGCACGCCCAGCAGCAGGCCCAGGCAGGTGCGTTGCAGGCTGGCGGCGACGCTCAGCCACAGCTCGCCGGTGTCGATCAGTTCGAGGAAGCCGGCGCCGATGCGCTCCAGCGGCACGAAGGCGTAGGCCGCGCTGGCGCCCTGTTGCGACTGCCAGTGCCAGGCGGCGATCAGCAGCGCCGGCAACACCAGCCCGCGCAGCTTTCGAAGGTGATGGATCATGGCGTCGGTCTCCAGCGCAGCAGGCGCTTCTCCAGCAGGCGGAAGGCGAAGTCGAGGATGAAGCCGATGGCCCCGGTGACGACCACGCCGACCATGACGATGTCGATGCGCAGCATCTGCCGGCTCAGCTCGATCATCTGCCCCAGGCCGCTGTCGGCGGCGAGCAGTTCGGCGGCCACCAGTACCATCCACGCGCGGCTCAGGCTGATGCGCAGGCCGGTGACGATGGGCGGCGCGGCGGCGGGGAAGGCGACGTCGCGCAGCAGGCTCCAGAGCGGCAGGCGGTACACGCTGGCGACTTCGAAGTAGCTGCGCGGGATGCCCTTGACGCCTTCGCTGGCGGCGAGCGCCACGGGGAAGAAGGCCGCCTTGGTGACGATCAGGACCTTGAAGGTTTCTTCGACGCCGAAGAACAGGATGAACATCGGGATCAGCGCGATCGACGGCACCTGGCGCAGGGTGTGGAACAGCGGCGCGCAGTAGGCGTCCACGGTTTTCGACAGGGCCATGGCGGTGCCCAGCAGCAACCCGCCGACAGCGCCGATGGAGAAGCCGACGGCCAGGCGCGACAGGCTGTTGACCACGTGTTCGCGCAGCTCGCCGCTGGCCAGCAGGTCGCGGAAGCTGGCCCAGACCTCCGTCGGCGGCACCAGCAGTTGCGGCGGGAACCAGCCGGCGCGGGCGGCGACGAACCAGGCCAGCAGCAGGAGCAGCGGCGAGGCGAACCAGCTCAGGCGATCGAGTGTTCTGTTCATGGCTCAGCCCTCCTGGCCGAGCAGTGGCCCGGCGTTCTGACGGCGCAGCTTGCGTTGCCAGCAGAACAGCGCGGCCAGCAGCACCAGGGGAATCCAGCAGAGGAACAGGTTGCCCAGCCCGACGAGGTGGCTGATCGCCCCGCCCAGCAAGGCGCCGGAAAAGCTGCCGGACATGGAGGCGAGGTTGAACAGCCCGGAAATCTTGCTCTTGTCCATGGCGTGCTCGCCCAGCTGGGCCATGTTCACCAGGTGGATGAGCGCCGCCGCCGCGCTGAGCAGCACGCCGCCCAGCGCCAGCAGCCAGTAGTCGCGGGCGATTCCAAGCAGCAGCAGGGCGGCCAGCGCCGCCGTGAGGCTGCCGATGTAGGCCAGGCGCCGGCCGCTGCGTTCGATCAGGTAGCCGAAGCCGAACAGGCCGAGCACCGAGGCCAGGCCCTGGATCATCACCAGGCTGACGGCCTGGCCCTGGGAGAGGCCGACGACCTCCATCGCCAGCAGCAGGATGAAGGTGCCGAACAGCGCGCTGGTTGCGGCGCTGAGCAATTCGATCAGGCAGCTCTCGGCGATCTCGACGTTGGCCAGCATGGCGCCGACCTGCTGCAGTAGACCGCCGGTGGCGGCAGCGACGGGCACATCGTCGCTGGGCGCCTCGCCTTCCCAGAAGCCGAGGCTGTAGAAGGCCATCAGGCCGAAGCACAGGCCGATGGCGGCAAAGCCCCAGGTGAAGCTCGCCGCGCCGCTCAGCCAGTTGCCCAGCAGCGGGCCGAGCAGGCCCATGCCCAGGGTCAGCGAGCCGCGGTACCAGCCGGCCTTGTCGTTGCCGATGCGCTTGAGCTGGCGCAGGAAGGCGCTGTTCATGGCGACGATGCGGAAGGGGATGCACAGGCCGATCAGCAGCCGCGCGAAGGCCAGCCACAGCCAGCCGCCGAACAGCGGGATGGCCAGGTTCAGCAGCATCGGCCCCAGGCTGGCGAGGAAGTACACCCGGCGCGCGCCGAAGCGGGCGATGACGAAACCGGCGGGCAGGGTGAGGATCACCATGCCCAGAGCCTCCATGGCCGAGATGATGCCGATCTGCATGGCGTTGGCGCCGATGCTGATGGCGTAGAGCGTGGTGACGATCTTCGCCATGCCGATGGTGGCGCCGCTGAACGCCGCCAGCAGCATGAAGTTGAGCAGGAAGGCGGCGGGCCGCGCCGGGCTAGATGGCGACATCGATCTTCCCCAGCAGGGCTTCCAGCGGGCGCGGGTCGATCCAGTCGTCGACGCTGAAGTCGGCGCCGATGAAGTCCCAGCGCTGCAGGAACGCGGTGAGGTCGCGCAGGGCGTTGACCGAGCGCTCCGCCAGGTTGGTCTGCAGGCGCAGGTGGGCGTCCTCGCCGTAGGCGCTGGCGACCCAGAACTCGCTGGTGTTCAGCTCGCGGGCGAGGAAGCGGCGGGTTTCGTCCGGGTGCGCCCAGGCCCATTGTTCGGCGCGCAGCACGGTGTCGAGCACCAGCACGGCGGCATCGAAGTGTTCGTCCAGCAGTTGCTGGTCGACGGTCAGGGTGCGCGGCGTGCCGATGTTCGAGCGCACCAGCGGCTCGGGGTGGGAGCCGACGTCCAGCACCACGTGCAGGCCGAACTCATGGGCCAGCTGCAGGCCATGGGCGCCCTTGAGGAAGATGGCGTCGATGTCGCCGCGCAGCAGGCCGATCAGCTCGTTGTTGCGCTGCACCACGCGGTTGCCCTTGAGTGCCACCTGGGCGCCGAACACGTGGCGCACCGGGTCGTCGCTGTAGGTGCCGCCGTAGGGGTAGTCCACCAGCTCGACGTCGCGCACCTCCAGGCCTTCCAGGCGCAGGGCGTTCTCCAGGCCGCGCAGCGACTGGGCGCGGGTGAAGTCGATCTGCACGTTGGCCCATTTCGGCAGGCCGAAGCGCCGGTGGCGCAGGTCGCGGATGCTGCGCACGCCGCTGTCCGGCGCGCTGACGATGAGCTGCACCTCGTCGCTCCACGACAGCCCGACCACCCGCGTGCGCGCGCCGCTGGCACGGGCCCAGATGGCCGGGATGTTGCCGCCGTGGCGGACGGAATAGGGCAGGTGATGGTCGAAGTGCGCCTCGCGCACCTCGCGTTCGGACGACTCGCGCAGCGACTGGATGCGCGTGCCGAACGGGCGGAAGGCCTGGGCCAGGCGCCCGGATTCGACGGCGATGCCGAGGCCCGTGGGGACGGGGCTGTGGGTGTACCAGAGGGTTTCCAGCGGTGTGCTCATGGGTGTCCGTCAGGAGATGAAAGCCCCCGCGCCGTCGCGCGGGAGCCCAGGTCTGAAAACAGAGGGAATCGCCCTCGTGACGTTGATCAGCCGGTCTTTTGCGCCAGGCGGCTGCGCAGCGCTTCCTGCGGGTTCGGGTCGATCCACTGGCGCACGTCGAAGCGTGCCGGGATGAAGTTCCAGCGATGCAGGAAGTCGGTGAAGTCCTGCAGGGCGAGGATCGAACCTTCGTCCAGGTTGGTGCGCAGGCGCAGGTGGGCGTCCTCGCCATAGGCGGTGGCGACCCAGAACTCGCTGCTGTTGGTTTCCCGCGCCAGGTAGCGGCGGGTGTCGTCCGGGTGCTGGTGTGCCCAGTCCTCGGCACGCAGCACCGAGGCGAGGATCGCGGTGGCGGCGTCGGGGTGCTGCTGCAGCAGGTTGAGGTCGACGCTGAGGGTGCGCGGCGTTCCGTTGTTGGCGCGGATCAGCGGCTCGGGATGCGCGCCGGTGTCGATCACCGTGTGCAGGCCGAACTGGTGCGCCAGCTGCACGGCGTGGGCACCCTTGAGGAAGATCGCGTCCACGTCGCCACGCAGCAGGCCGACCAGCTCGGGGTTCTGCCCGCCGCGACGGCGGCCGCCGTGACCGGTGATGCCGACGATGTTGCCCGGCGCCTCGTCGCTGAAGGTGCCCTTCAGGCCGAAGTCCACCAGCTCGACGTCACGCACTTCCAGGCCTTCCAGGCGCAGGGCGTTCTCCAGACCGCGGATGGCCTGGGCGCGGGTGAAGTCGATCTGCGCGGCGCTCCAGTCCGGCAGGCCGAAGCGCCGGCCCTTGAGGTCGCGAACGGTGCGGATGCCGCTCTGTTCGGTGGTCAGGATCAGTTGCGCCTCGTCGGCCCAGGACAGGCCGATCACTCGGGTTTCGCGGCCGCTGGCGCGGGCCCAGATGGCCGGGATGTTGCCGCCGTGGCGTACCGAATTCTGCAGCGTGTGGTCGAAGTGCGACTCGCGCACCGCCTGGTCGGCGGATTCGCGCAGCGACTTGATCTGGGTGCCCTGCTCGGCCAGGGCTTCTTCCAGCCAGCCTTTCTGCACGGCGATGCCGAGGCCGGTGGGCACCGGGCAGCGGGTGTACCAGAGGGTATCGAGGGGACGGGACATGTTCAGCTCCTTGTGGCTCAGGCGCGGGCCTTGAGTTCGTGGATGTCGGCGCGTTCGCCCTGCACCAGCGGCAGGACTTCCTGGCCGATGCGCAGGGCTTCTTCCAGGTGCGGGTTGCCGGCCAGGATGAAGGTGGAGAAGCCGGCGTCGCGGTATTCGGCCAGTCGCTCGGCGACGTTCTCGTGGCTGCCCACCAGGCCGATGGTCGGCCCCGGCTTGGCCTTGCCGAAGCCGGCCCAGAGGTTGGGGCCGATGATCAGGTCGTCGAAGCGCTCGACGTTCTGGTGGTAGGCGGTCTGCCGCGCGGCACCGACCGAATCCGAGCCGGTGGCGAAGTTCTTGATGAACGCGCTGGTGCGCGCGTCGATGCGCTCGTACTGGCGGCGCAGCTCGCTCCAGGCGGCTTCTTCGGTCTCGCGGGCGAACAGGTCGATGCGGATGCCGAAGCGGATCTCGCGGCCCTGCTTGTCGGCCAGCTCGCGCACCCGCTCCAGGTGCGGCTTGAGCTTGTCGATGGGCTCGGCCCAGTTCAGGTAGACGTCGGCGTGTTTCGCCGCGACGTCCAGCGCCGGGTCCGAGAACCCGGAGAAGTACACGCCCGGCTTGCGCACGTTGCGCAGCGCGATGGGCAGCGAGCCGTTCTCCAGCTGGTAGATCTCGCCCTGGTAGGAGAACTGCTCGTTCTTCCACAGGCCGTCGATGATGTCGAGGAACTCGCCAGTGCGCTGGTAGCGCTTGTCGTGTTCGAGGAAGTCGCCATTGGCGCGCTGGCCGGCCGGGTTGCCGCCGGTGATGATGTTCCACTCCAGGCGGTCGCGGGACAGGTGCTGGAGGATAGCGGCCTGCTGCGCGGCATAGGCCGGCAGGGTCCAGGCGGCCTGGAAGGCGATCAGGAACTTGATCCGGCGGGTCTCGCGGGCCAGCGCCGCGGCGGCGATCCACGGCTCCGGCCCGGTGGGCAGCAGCGCGCCCTCGAAACCGGCGATCTCGGCGGCCTTGGCCACCTGGGCGATGTAGTCGATGTAGGTGAAGCCGTCCGGCTCGCCGTTGGGCAGGCGGCCCGGGGCGATGTTGCCGGGGCGCCAGAGGTGGCTGCCGCGGTTGTTCTTGTCCGAGGCGAGATAGGGACCGTCGCTGCCCAGCGGCAGTCGCCAGAAGAATTCGGTGCTCATGGCTGTGCTCCTTTGCTTTGCGGGGGCAGCGTCGTGCTGCTCGTGCAAGGTCTTGAGCAAGGGCTGTGCCCAAAGGCTGCAAGCCAGGCGGGGCGTGGCTTGCAGGGCGGTGTGCTGCTGTGGCAGCAGGGCGTTTGTCTGTACAGCAGCAGTGGGTCAGCAGGGGATGCTGGGCGCGCAGCAATTTCGCCGCTTCAGCCGGGGTTGAAGGGCTTCTGGTGCCTGTTCTTCCTGGCAACTTATTGATTCGATGGAATATTTTTTAGTGGCACAAGTCCTGCTCAGTCAGTGGAACACCGCCATGCGGTTCATCCATCCCCGACTGCCAGGAGGCATTCCATGTCCACCCTCGACCCGCAACTCGCCCGTCAGCTCGAACAGGTCCGCCGCGACTTCGCCAAGGCCTTCCGCGTACTCAAGGAAAGCCGCACCCTCACCGCCACCAACACCTACCAGGCCTACGTGCGCGTGCCGGACAGCGACAAGGTGATTGCCGTCCACGCGCCCAGCCCCTGGGCGGACGACCAGGAAATCCGCGCCGTGATCGCCACCTGGGACGGCGAGGTGATCCTCGACGAAAGTATCCCCGGCGCGACGCCGCTCAGCGGCCGTGGCGCGGGCGGCAACGGCAAGCGCTACGCGCCGATCTTCCAGGCGCGCCCGGAGGTGAACGTGGTGATCCACGTGCACACGCCCTACCTGGGCGGCTGGGCCAGCGCCCACCGCGTGCTGCCGATCCGCTACGCCGCCTCCCAGCGCGTGACCCTGGCCCGTGAGCTGCCGATCTACATCGACCGCCGCCAGCCCGAGCCGCTGTTCATCCTCGACCGCCTCGCCGAAAACGCGAACACCCCCGCCATCCTCGAAGCCAACGGTGGCGCGACCTTCTGGGGCGAGGACCTGATCAAGGCGTCCAAGCTGATCCTGCTGATCGAGGAAGGCGCCTACTTCCAGGGCCTCGCCGAAAGCCTCGGCGGCTCCCAGGAATTCGGCCCCGGCGTGCTGGAACAGCAATGGAAGATGACCGGCCTGTGGGAGCAGGGGCAGAAGCTGCTGGAAGCGGCGGCCTGAGTTTCGTCCCGGCATGAAAAAGCCCTCTTGCGAGGGCTTTTTTGTGGGCGGAGGTGTGTTTTTCGTGACATCGGGGGAGCGCCTGGTGTTGGTTCGCGAGCATGGCTCGCTCCTACAGGTTCATGCGAAGGCTCCCTGTAGGAGCGGGCCATGCCCGCGATCGCGTGCCGTCGGGTCGCCGCTGTCGTACCTGTTGATGTAGGAGCGGACCTTGTCCGCGAAATCCCCGAAGGTCGTATCTCGGCGGGCAGGTGTACGCCGATGCGGTGCTCACCGTCGCCGGCCCTGCCGGCGGTTCGCGAGCGTGGCTCGCTCCTACAGTTACATGCGGAGGCTTGCTGTAGGAGCGGGCCATGCCCGCGATCGCGTGCCGACAGGCCGGCGCTGTCGTACCTGGTGGCGTAGGAGCGGACTTCGTCCGCGATGTGTAACAGGCCAGCTCCGAGTAGCCGGCAATCCATCGCGGACGAAGTCCGCTCCTACGCTTCGGTCAGGGTTTTGCGGCGACCGAGGGCCCGGTGCTGCGCTGCCAGAAGCTTTCCAGCTGCAGGTTCTTCAAGCCCTGCTCGACGAACTTCGGCTCCAGCAGGTCGTCCACCTTCACCTCGTTGCGGATCAGTTTCGCCTTCAGGCTGTAGGCGATGCCGTCGGTGTAGTGCTGGCGCAGGGCGTCGTCGTAGAGCGGGGAGAAATGCGCCGACCACGGCTCGCCGGCCACCTCGCGCTGCAACACGCTCAGCGGTACGCCGGAGCGGCTCTGGGCGTCCTGGTAGGCCGCCTGGTTGGCGTCCTGGGAGACCCACCACGCGGCCTTCAGGTAGGCATCCACCACCAGTTGGGTGAGATCGGGATGGTCTTTCACGAAGTCCTTCGCGCCCCAGACCTCAGCGCGCATCTTCCAGTCCGCCGGGGCCTCTTTGCTCGACCAGATGATGCGCCCGACCTGCTTGTCTTCCAGCAGGAAGGCATCGCTGAGGGTGAAGAACGCATCCACCCGCCCGGCGCTCAGCGCGGCGGCGCCGGCCTGGGGGTTGAGGTTGAAGATGCGGAAGTCCTCGAAGCCCAGGTGGTTGGCTTCCAGCAGCTTGGCGAACGACAGCTCCCACGGCCGGCCGCGGTGCAGTGCGATGCGCTTGCCCTTGAGGTCGGCGATGGATTTCGCCGTGGAGCCCGGCGGCACCACGAGGTAGACGTTGTTGCCGATGCCGCCGGGGACGATCAGCTGGGTCTGTACGCCCGAGGCGTTGGCGATGATCGACGGCAGGTCGCCGTAGAAGGCGAAGTCGATGCGCTTGTTGGCGAACTCCTCGTTGACGAAGGTGCCCACCGAGGCGGTGGCGGCGGGCACCCATTCCAGCTTGATATTGCGCTGGGCCAGCTGCTGTTCCAGCCACTTGTCACGGTCGATCACGTAGGCCGGGCCGTTGAAGGTGATTTGCCCGGCGTTGGCGTAGGCCACGGTGGCGATGCGCAGGGTGGTGGGCTGCTCGGCGGCCAGTGCATGGCTGGCGAGCAGCGCGGCAGCGGCCGGCAACAGCCGGCGCAGCGCGCGATGCAGACGGTTCATGGACATTACCTCGCTCAGAAGTCGGTGGTGACCGAGACGCCGAAGGTGCGCGGGTCGCCGAACATGACGGCAGCGGTCTGGTAGCCGGTGGGCAGGGTGTGGTTGCGGTATTCCTTGTCGGTGAGGTTGTTCACGTAGGCGGTGACGCGCGTGGTCTCGCCCGGCAGTTCGTAGGTCACCCGCGCGTTGCCCAGGGTGTAGCCGCCGGTGCGCATGTTCTGGCTCTGGTCGTTGGTGAAGAAGTACTGGCGGCTGCGGGTGTTCCAGTCGGTGCCCAGCACCACGGCGCCGCCGACGTTGAGCGGGATGCGGTAGTCGGCGCCGATCACCGCCGAGACGTTCGGCGCGCGGACGAAGTGGTTGCCGGAGTAGTCGTTCGGGCCGGAGGTGTAGTCGGTGAACTCGGTGTGCAGCAGGCCCAGGCCGAAGTTCACGTGCAGGTTCTGCACCGGGATGGCTTCGAGTTCGAACTCGGCGCCGTAGGCCTCACCCTGGGCACCGTTGGCCAGGCGCGAGACGGTCTGGTTGTTCACCGCGGTGACGATGTTGAGCTGGATGTCCTCGTAGTCGTAGTAGAAGAGGCTGGCGTCGGCGTTCAGGCGGCCGTCGAACCATTCCGACTTCAGGCCCAGCTCGTAGGAGGTGAGGTATTCCGGGTCGACCTTGGCGACGGTGGCCTGGCTGGTGACGCCGGCGTTGTAGCCGCCGGAGCGGAAGCCGCGGGCGTAGCGGAAGTAGGCGCGGGCGTTATCGGAAATCCGGTACTCGGGCGTCAGGTCCCAGCTGTAGTCGCTCCAGGTGTTGCTCTCGTCCTGGGTGGCGTTGACGATCAGCGGGGATTCGACGTTGCCCGGCTGCCACCAGTTGCCGTCGCCGAACCGCGCGGCGCCGCGGTTGACCAGGCGCTGCAGGTCGATGTCCTTGGTTTCGCGGGTCCAGCGCAGGCCGGCGGTGAGGCTGAAGTCCTCGGTGAAGTTGTAGGTGGTGCTGCCGAAGATGGCGTAGCTCTCGGTCTGCTGGTCGTAGCTGACGTTGTTGTAGTAGCTGGGGATGTAGGGGTTGGTCAGCGCCGCGTTGGCGTTCTTCGATTCCAGGTCTTCGTTGAAGTAGTGGAAGCCCAGCACCCAGTTCAGCCGGTCGGTGCGCGGCGAGGCCAGGCGCAGTTCCTGCGACCATTGCTGGCTGTCGGCGTAGCTGTAGCTGCGTTGCAGTTCCAGCGGGGTGTTGTCGCTGTCGGTCCAGCCGTCGCGGGTGAAGTGCTCGAAGGCGGTGATGGAGGTCAGCTCCAGCTCGCCCAGTTGCCAGACGAGGTTGAGGTTGCTGCCGGCCTGGTCGATCTCGGCCTGGTACTTGGCGTTGAAGTTGGCCTTGCCCAGTTCCGGGTCGATGGAATAGCCGAACTGGTTGGTGCCGTCCGGGCGGGTGCCGTAGCTGACGGTGTTGTAGCTGGCGGTGTCGTGGTAATGGCGGGCGTGGACGTTGAGGTTGGCGTCCAGGTTGTCGTTCACCCGCGCGGCCAGCTGCAGGCGCACGGCGTCGTCTTCCAGCGCGCCCTGGTCGTCGCCGTCGTGGATGTTCTCGGTGTAGCCGTCGCGGCCCTGGTGGTGGAAGGACAGGCGCCCGGCCAGCTTGTCGTCCACCAGCGCGTCGCTCACCGCGCCTTCGACGATGCGGTTGGCGTAGTTGCCCAGGTCCACCTTGAAGTAGCCCTCGGGGCTGAAGGTCGGCTTGCGCGAGATGAAGTTGATCGCGCCACCGGTGGTGTTCTTGCCCCACAGGGTGCCCTGCGGGCCGCGCAGTACCTCCACGCGCTCCTGGTCGAACAGCGGGAAGCCGGTGGCGCTGATGTTGGCGATGTACACGTCGTCGACATAGATGCCGATCGGGCTGACCGTGTTGGCGCCCTGGTCGCCGGTGCCCAGGCCGCGAATCCACCAGCGCGGGCGGCCATGGCCGTCGGTGGTGCCGGCGGAGGCGTTGGGGGTGTAGCGGGTGACTTCGCTGGCCGATTGCAGGGAGGCGTCGCGGATCTTTTCGCCGCTCAGCACGGTAATCGGCGCCGGTACTTCCTGTACCGACTCTTCGCGCTTCTGCGCGGTGACCACCACCTTGCCGAGGGTCGGCGCGGCGCTGGTCTCTTCAGTGTTCGGGGTGTCGCCATCGGCGGCATGGACATTGAGGCTGGCGAGGCTCGCCAGGATGGCGAGGGAAAGGGTGGTGCGTTTGAACATGGTGTCCCCAGGGGGCGGCGAAAGGACGGCTGGCTCTGTGGTGCTCGGTCGTCGCCGCAAGGCATGAAGCTGTTATTGCGTTGCTCTTGTACTGGCTCACGCGTGATGAAGGCCGGAAGGCTTGTGGGGAACATCGCAAACTCCGTACCGCTTTCCAGGCAGAAGTTAAGCAGCTGATATCAAAGGATTTTTATGAGCGGCTGCGGACGCTGTGCTGCTGGGGAAGCAGTCCATGCTGGCCCGTCGCTGCCTGGGCAGCAGCGAGTCAGCAGGCCTTGGTGCTTTCGTCGCCATGCCGCTGGAACGCAATGTGCTGCTGTTAAACAGGCAGCTGTTAAGCTGTGTCCTCGAACGACTCGGAGTTGGCAATGAACACGCTTCTGCCGGAGCAACCCCTGCAACGCTTCCCGCGCAATCGGCGCGGCCGCGATTTCGTGGTGGGGGATGTGCACGGCCATTTCGAACTGCTGCAGCGCCTGCTCGATCGGGTCGGGTTCGACGCCGGCGCCGACCGCCTGTTCGCCGCCGGCGACCTGGTGGATCGCGGCCCCTATTCACCGCAGGTGCTGGACTGGCTGGCCAAGCCCTGGTTCGCCTCGGTGCGCGGCAATCACGAGCAACTGGTGATCGACGTGGTGCTGGCCGGCGATGACCGCGACCTGCACTTCCGCAATGGCGGCACCTGGCTGTACAAGCTCACCCCGGTCACCCGCGAGCGCATCGCCCGGCGCCTGCAGCAGCTGCCGCTGGTGATCGAGGTCGAGCTGGGCGAGGGCCGTCGCGTCGGCATCGTGCACGCCGAGGCGCCGGTCTCGCCGGCGTTTCCCGATTGGGACAGCGGTGTCGCTGCGCTGGCCGGCGAACTGGGCGAAACCGCCCGGCGCACTGCCGTTGGCCTGGCCATGTGGGCGCGCACGCGGATCGAGAAGGAAGACGCCTCGGTCATTGCCGGACTGGAGCGCCTGTACGTCGGCCATACCGCCCAGAGCGCCGTGCGCCCGCTGGGCAATACCCACTACATCGACACCGGCAGCGGCTACGCCGATGGCTGCCTGAGCCTCGTCGACATGCACAGCGGCGCGGTGGAAACGGCGGCCGTACGCTGATCGGCCGCCGGGGCGATCACTCGCCGCGGATGTACTGTTCCAGTTGCTGAATCAGTTCGGCCTGCTCGGCGATAGCCGCCTTCACCAGGTCGCCGATGGACAGCAGGCCGAGCAGTTCGCCGTTCTCCACCACCGGCAGGTGGCGCAGGTGGCGCTCGGTCATAATGCCCATGCACTTGTCGACGCTCAGGTGGGTGTCCACGGTGATCACCGGGGCGGTCATCACCGCGCTGATCGGCGTGCTCTCCGAGTTGCGCCCCTTGAGCGCCAGGCGCCGGGCGTAATCGCGCTCACTGAAGAAGCCGACCAGACGGTTGGCTTCCACCACCGGCAGGCCGCCGAGGTTCTTCTCGGCCATCAGGCGCAACGCATCGATCACCAGCGCATCCGGGGCGATGGTGTAAACCTGCTGGTCCGCCTTGGCGTTCAACAGCTGAGCCACAGTCTTCATTGCTACCCCCTGTTCGTCGTTCACGGCCCGATGTCCGTGGTCCATAGAGAATCGTGGACGAATCGCGATCCGGCAAGGCCGCAAAGCGGCGTCCGCGCGTCACGCCAGCGTCATCTTCTTCTGGCGCGACTTATACTGTGAATCCCATCCCCGAATCCCCCCACGAAAGACCGGCCATGACTGACGAAGACCTCGACCTCCACGAGCCCGAACACGACCACCTGCTGGACCTCGACGACGACCTCGACGGCCTGCTGGAGGAGGACGCGGCGTTCTTCGAGGACGCGCCGGGCGATCATGACGAAGAGGACGGGGACGCGGAGGAGTACCAGCCCGGCCTCGACGACGACGAGGATTGGTAGAGGGCTGAGCTTCGAACGATATCCGCGTGTCATGATGGGCTGGCAGAATGCCGGCCAGACAATAAAGAGAAAGCACCATGCGCAACGTCACGCTCGCCCTGGCGGTTTCCCTGCTCTGTGGATGCTCCTCGGACGTCCGCCGGGATGACCGCACCGCGCCCATCTCCCTGTACCGCGACACCCGCCATGTGCTGGTGGTGAATTTCCAGCCCGATCCCACGGTGGCAGCCAACCCGCGCTGGGGCGCACTGAAGGCCAGCTGGCGCGAGGCGCTGCGCAGCGAGGCAGGGTCGGCGGACTACCAGCTCAGCGAACAGGACGGCGAGCCGCGTGCCACCGATACCCTGTCCACCCTGGTGGTGATCGAGGTCGGCGCCGGCCACAGCGCCAACAACCGCTCCGGCAACGACGGCGACCAGTGGATCAGCTCCACCGTGCGCTACCACGACGGCCTCACCGGCCAGTTGCTCGCCTCGCGCCGCTATGAAAGCGAGGCCGACGGCGACCTGTTCACCTCCATGGGCTCGTCCGAGGTCAGTGCCGTCTCGGAGCAGATCGTCGAGGAAATCACCGGTGCCCTGCTGGTGGCCCGCCCGTCCCGCAGCCTGCCGGCGCCCAGGCCCACCGGCACACCGGTGCAGCCGCCCGAAGCCGTTCCGCAGCCCGTGTCGCCGACGGCGGCGGAAACCGTCGCCCGCGTGTCCCGCCCGCTGACCCAGGAGCAGCAGCTCATGGAGCTGCAGCGGCGCAACCTGCCGTACGAGGAGTACCGCGACGAGTACCGGCGGATCATGGGGCGCTGAGCGCGCCGTCCCGCCGGCGACGGCTAGAACCAGCCGCCGCCCGACAGCTCCTGCTGGCAGCTCTTGTACTGCGCGCCATACAGCGAGGCGCGGGCCTGGACCTTCTGCGACACCGTCTTCAGCCACGGCTTGGCCTCGTAGCTGCGCTGGCGGTAGCCGCCCCTGCCCTCGTGGTAGTTCAGGTACTGGCCGTAGGCGTCCCACTTGGACACGCGGTTGAGGTTGTAGGTCTTGTTCATGTACCAGCCCATGAAGTCCAGCGCGTCGGCGAAGTCGTCGCGGTCGGCGCCCCAGCCTCCGGCCTCCTTCTTGTAGTCCGCCCAGGTCTCGTCCTTGGCCTGGGCATAGCCATAGGCGGAGCTGACCCGGCCCCAGGGGATGAAGCCGAGGAAGTAATAACGCGGCGGCAGCGCGTCGTGCTTGAACGAGGATTCCTGGTACATCATCGCCATCGGCACCTGGATGGTCCCGCCCCAGCGCTTCTGCATCTTCAACGCCGCCTCGTGCCATTTCGGCTTCTCGCGAAAGATCTCGCAGAGGTTCTCGGGGTTCGCCGGCGGTTTGGTAGCGCACCCGGCAAGGGCCAGGAGCAGGGCTGGCAGCAGGAGCCGAAGCATGGGCGGGTGGTCCTTTTCTCGCGCGATGGGCGAGAGGCTTATACAGGCTCTGATGGCGAAGCGAAATCGTCGGCTGTCGAGGGCGCGCCTCATCCTGCGGTCTGCAGGCGGTAGCGGCTGCTCGCAGAAATGCAAAAGCCCGCTCAAGGCGGGCTTTTCAGGCGGTTTCGCAGACTGCCACACGGCAGCTCGAAACGCAGCAGATGGCGCACCAGGCGGGATTCGAACCCACGACCCCTGCCTTCGGAGGGCAGTACTCTATCCAGCTGAGCTACTGGTGCGTAATGCCGCGGCTGGCGCGGCAGGCGGCAATCATACGCATCTCGCGCGCGGGCGTCCAATGCAGGTACGCTCGTTCATGATATCGAACGAAAACAGCCGCCCGTCGGTAGAAGTCCTCCGAAAACCCGCTGCAACCTGATACCTTCGTTGGTTTTGTCGAACGAGCTATTGCCCTTTGCAGTCGAGGGCCCTAGGATTCGTTTGAGATTTCAAACGCCTCCCCATCACAACAACAGGAGACCGGAGAATTGGCATCACACCAGCCGGCCATCAGCCTGCGGGATGACAGTCTTCCGTTGCACCCACCGCATGTCCCTTGTGACAGGTCTCCGTGCGGCTTCCGTCGATCAGCGTACCGGAAGGTTGTAGGGCAGTCGTACTCCTGGGCCGAGCCCGGGAACCTGTGCGTGAACGAGTTCAACCAGACCGGGCAATGACCCCGGTCTGCGTTTTTTCGTGTCCGCATGCCGAGCGAACTAAGAGCCGTTCGCCTGGCGTCGCCTCCCAGCCGAGGCGCCATTCGTCCCGCACGCCGATACTGACCGGCCGGGTCGAATGAACGGCAGAGACCGCGGTCTCTCCCATCCAGACAACAAGGCAGGCGGGGACTCGAGGTAGACCCGCCGTCCACAGGCTTTCCTCGAGAGGAGACAGGTCATGCAACTCAATGATGCCAAGCTGTTCCGCCAACAGGCTTACATTGACGGTTCCTGGGTCGATGCCGACAGCGGCAAGACCATCAACGTGAACAACCCGGCCACCAACGAGATCATCGGCACCGTGCCGAAGATGGGTGCCGACGAGACCCGTCGCGCCATCGAAGCCGCCGACAAGGCTCTGCCGGCCTGGCGTGCGCTGACCGCCAAGGAGCGCGCCAACAAGCTGCGCAAGTGGTTCGACCTGATGATCGCCAACCAGGACGACCTGGCGCGCCTGATGACCATCGAGCAGGGCAAGCCGCTGGCCGAAGCCAAGGGCGAGATCGCCTACGCCGCGTCCTTCCTCGAGTGGTTCGGCGAAGAAGCCAAGCGCATCTACGGCGACACCATTCCGGGCCACCAGCCCGACAAGCGCATCATCGTGATCAAGCAGCCGATCGGCGTCACCGCGGCCATCACCCCGTGGAACTTCCCGTCCGCGATGATCACCCGTAAAGCAGGCCCGGCCCTGGCCGCTGGCTGCACCATGGTGCTCAAGCCCGCTTCGCAGACCCCGTACTCCGCCCTGGCCCTGGCCGAGCTGGCCGAGCGCGCCGGTATTCCCAAGGGCGTGTTCAGCGTCGTCACCGGCAGCGCCGGCGAAGTCGGCGGTGAGCTGACCAGCAACCCGATCGTGCGCAAGCTGACCTTCACCGGCTCCACCGAGATCGGTCGCCAGCTGATGGCCGAATGCGCCAAGGACATCAAGAAAGTGTCCCTGGAACTGGGCGGCAACGCTCCGTTCATCGTGTTCGACGATGCCGACCTGGACGCCGCCGTCGAAGGCGCGCTGATCTCCAAGTACCGCAACAACGGCCAGACCTGCGTCTGCGCCAACCGCCTGTACGTGCAGGACGGCGTGTACGACGCCTTCGTCGAGAAGCTCAAGGTCGCCGTGGCCAAGCTGAACATCGGCAACGGCCTGGAGCAGGGCGTCACCACCGGCCCGCTGATCGATTCCAAGGCCGTGGCCAAGGTCGAAGAGCACATCGCCGACGCCGTTTCCAAGGGCGCCAAGGTCCTCACCGGCGGCAAGCCGCACGCCCTGGGTGGCACCTTCTTCGAGCCGACCATCCTGGTCGACGTGCCGAAGTCCGCCCTGGTGTCCAAGGACGAAACCTTCGGCCCGCTGGCGCCGGTGTTCCGCTTCAAGGACGAGGCCGAAGTCATCGCCATGTCCAACGACACCGAGTTCGGCCTGGCCTCCTACTTCTACGCCCGCGACCTGGCCCGCGTATTCCGCGTCGCCGAGCAGCTGGAATACGGCATGGTGGGCATCAACACCGGCCTGATCTCCAACGAAGTCGCGCCGTTCGGCGGCATCAAGGCCTCGGGCCTGGGCCGTGAAGGTTCGAAGTACGGCATCGAGGACTACCTCGAAGTCAAATACCTCTGCCTCGGCGGTATCTGATCCGATTTTTTCCGTGGGCGCCAAGGTGGCAGGCAAGAGCTGACAGCCACCTTCGCGCCGGCGTTTTCCGGTGGTAGCACCGGACAACCCGTCCGGCGGGCCGCAAGTGCCGCGACAGTCGATCATCGTATGCTGTCGTGTGTGGCTTCTCCCCGCTTTCATCCTTTGATCCGGTCGCCCGATGAGCGGCCACTGAGGAAGCTATGAGCAAAACCAACGAATCCCTGCTGCAACGTCGTCAGGCCGCCGTACCGCGCGGTGTAGGCCAGATCCACCCGGTGGTCGCCGAGCGCGCCGAGAACTCCACCGTGTGGGACGTCGAAGGTCGTGAGTACATCGACTTCGCCGGCGGCATTGCCGTACTGAACACCGGCCACCTGCACCCGAAGGTGATCGCCGCCGTTCAGGAGCAACTGACCAAGCTGTCCCACACCTGCTTCCAGGTGCTGGCGTACGAGCCCTACATCGAGCTGGCCGAAGAGATCGCCAAGCGCGTTCCGGGCAACTTCCCGAAGAAGACCCTGCTGGTCACCTCCGGCTCCGAAGCCGTTGAAAACGCCGTCAAGATCGCCCGTGCCGCCACTGGCCGCGCTGGCGTGATCGCCTTCACCGGCGCCTACCACGGCCGTACCATGATGACCCTGGGCCTGACCGGCAAGGTCGTTCCGTACTCCGCCGGCATGGGCCTGATGCCGGGCGGCATCTTCCGCGCCCTGGCTCCGTGCGAGCTGCACGGCGTGAGCGAAGACGATTCCATCGCCAGCATCGAGCGCATCTTCAAGAACGACGCTCAGCCGCGCGACATCGCCGCGATCATCATCGAGCCGGTGCAGGGCGAGGGTGGCTTCTACGTCAACTCCAAGTCCTTCATGCAGCGCCTGCGCGCCCTGTGCGACGAGCACGGCATCCTGCTGATCGCCGACGAAGTGCAGACCGGCGCTGGCCGTACCGGCACCTTCTTCGCTACCGAGCAACTGGGCATCGTTCCGGACCTGACCACCTTCGCCAAGTCCGTTGGCGGCGGCTTCCCGATCTCCGGCGTGGCTGGCAAGGCCGAGATCATGGACGCCATCGCTCCGGGCGGCCTGGGCGGCACCTACGCCGGTAGCCCGATCGCCTGCGCCGCGGCCCTGGCCGTGCTGAAGGTGTTCGACGAAGAGAAGCTGCTGGAGCGTTCGCAAGCCGTTGGCGAGCGCCTGAAGGCTGGCCTGCGCGACATCCAGGCCAAGCACAAGGTGATCGGTGACGTTCGTGGCCTGGGTTCGATGATCGCCATCGAGCTGTTCGAAGGCGGCGATCACCACAAGCCGGCCGCTGAACTGGTCAGCAAGATCGTGGTTCGTGCCCGTGAGAAAGGTCTGATCCTGCTCTCCTGCGGTACCTACTACAACGTGATCCGCTTCCTGATGCCGGTCACCATTCCGGACGCACAGCTGGAAAAAGGCCTGGCCATCCTGGCCGAGTGCTTCGACGAACTGGCCTGAGCCTCACCGCTCTAACGGTTCAAGAGAAAGGCCCGCGCAAGCGGGCCTTTTTTATGGTTTTTGTGAGCAATGCCCGAAGGATTTGATGGCGCCTAGGGAAAGCCTGCAGGCTTTGGACTACGCTGCGCTGTATCCGAAGGCCGTTGGCCGGAGGCATCCGAAGGACCGGGCACTCGACAGGGACGGCTCTGGATCGGCTGTTTCCGCCCGCGACGGCAGTTGTCCCGAGCGAGGTGTGAGCCATGAGCGAATCTCCTGGCGTGCTGGTGGCTGCGGGCGACCCCTGGAGTCGCGAGCTGCTTGGCCAGTTGGTGCTGAGCGTACGCTGCGACGCCACCGTCGAATTCTGCGAAGACGGCGACGCCGCTATCGACGCCTGCCGACGACGCCCCTTCGCCCTGATCCTGGCCGAACGCGAACTGCCGGGCAGCGATGGCCTGGAGCTGCTGCGCCAGGTGCGTCTGGGCCGCCGCGGGCCGCTCGCCCAACCCTTCATCCTGATCAGCGCCAAGGCCGACACCGCCAGCGTGCGCGCCGCCTTGCCGCTGGCGCCCACGGCTTACCTGGTCAAACCCTTCAACGCGGAAAGCCTGCGCGAACGCCTGCGCGCGCTGCTGCTGGCGCCGGGGGAAAGCGTCGTCTGCGAGCTGCCGCCGCTGGAGGACAGCCTGTCGCTGCAACGCTTCCTGCAGACCGAGCGCGACGCCACCGAGGGCGCGCCGCTGATGGGCGAGGTGGGCGCGGCGGTGAATCGCTGCATGGAAGCCTGTGATATCAACCTGGAAATGCTCGAGCAGCAGTTCGGCCATGATCCGCAGATCACCGCGTGCCTGATCTCCGCCGCCAACAGCGCCGCGCGGCACGTCGGCATGCCCTGCCAGACGCTGATGCAGGCCTTGTCGCGCCTGGGCGTGGCGCAGGCGCTGAACCTGATGCTGGCGGTGGCGCTGCAGCGCGCCGCGACCCTCGACGATCCGCTGCTCACGGCGCGTGCCGAGCGCTTCTGGGAGCTGTCCCGGCATACCGCCGATGCAGCCTTTGCCCTGGCCGAGTCGCTGGGCGCCGATGCCGACCGCTGCTTTACCGCCGGCCTGCTGCATTGCCTGGGTGACCTCGCGCTGCTGCGCAGCCTACAGGACTGGCACAGCGCCGGCGGCGAGCTGAGCGAAGCCGAGGCGGAAAAAGCCCTGATAGAGCACGGCGCGAGCTTCGGTTCCGCCCTGCGCACCCGCTGGCGCCTGCCGCTGGAGCTGCGCAACCTGATCGCCGCCGCCTACGCCATCGACCGTGGCGTGTTCAGCCGCGAGGCGCTGATCGTCAACCTGGCCGCCAGCGCGGCGCGGCTGCCGGAAGAGGAGCTGCCCGGGCTCAAGGACCACAAGGCGGCGCGCATGCTGCAGCTGACGCCGGCGCAGTTGGGCTACCTCGGGCGCAGTTGAGTCTTCAGGGGGTGTAGTAGTACTTCTTCGCCCAGGCGTAGGGGCGCTGCCTGTCGGCGCACCAGTCCGCGAAGCTGCCTTCGGGACGCGCCGAGTAGGCCTGCCAGTCATCCAGCAGGGCTTGGAGTTGCGCAGCTTCGTCGGCCGGGCGCTCGAACGGATGGGCGTCCGGCGCTTCGGCGATCAGTCTCGCCACCCGTTCCAGCGCGTCGCGCGCCTCGGCCGGCTCGCCGATTAAGAAGCCTTCATCCAGATGGTGCGTCGCATACTCCACGGCGCCCAGGGCGAAATCGATCAGTCGGTGGCGAACGGCGACATCCCCCGGGCTGACCGCCAACGCCCGTCGCAGGAGATCGCCATCGCTCTGCAACAGGCCCAGCCAGCGCAAGGGGGCATGCGCCGTCGGTTCGTCGTCGATCCAGGCCTGCAGCGTCGGGAACAGGAAGCGTGCCAGCAGCGGCTGGGCGAGGAACTGGTGGGCTTCGCGGGTCCGGCTCTGCAGCTCGACGATCTGCAGCGCCTGTTCGCGTGCCGACAGGGTATCGGGCGCCGGAGCGTCGCGCAGGAAGTGATCCAGGGCGGTGAAGGCTTCCCGGCGCAGCCCTCGACTGCGGGCGCGAGCATATTCCGCCAGCGCCTGCAGGCCGGGTTGGCTCGCCAATGCGTCAGCGAGCCGTTCCAGTCCCTCGAAGTTGTCCTGGTTCCAGTAGTGCATGGCGCGATGCGCTTAGCGCGCGGCCAGCAGTTCCTTGCCGCGCACCACGGCGGCGCGGACCTGGTTCGGCGCGGTGCCGCCGATGTGGTCACGGGCGTTCACCGAGCCTTCCAGGGTCAGCACGGCGAACACGTCGTCATCGATCTGGTCGCTGAACTGGCGCAGTTCGTCGAGGCTCATCTCGGCCAGATCCTTGCCGCTGTCCACGCCGTACTTCACGGCGTGGCCGACGATTTCGTGGCAGTCGCGGAACGGCAGGCCACGGCGCACCAGGTAGTCGGCCAGGTCCGTGGCGGTGGAGAAGCCGCGGCGGGCCGCCTCGCGCATGATCTCGCGCTTGGGCTTGATCGCCGGCACCATGTCGGCGAAGGCGCGCAGGCTGTCGCGCAGGGTATCGGCGGCGTCGAACAGCGGTTCCTTGTCTTCCTGGTTGTCCTTGTTGTACGCCAGGGGCTGGCCCTTCATCAGGGTCAGCAGGCCGGCGAGGTGGCCGAATACGCGGCCGGACTTGCCGCGCACCAGTTCGGGGACGTCCGGGTTCTTCTTCTGCGGCATGATCGAGGAGCCGGTGCAGAAGCGGTCGGGCAGGTCGATGAACTGGAACTGCGCGCTGGTCCACAGCACCAGCTCTTCGGAGAAGCGCGACAGGTGCATCATCGCCACGGAGGCGGCGGCGCAGAATTCGATGGCGAAGTCACGGTCGGAGACGCCGTCCAGCGAGTTGCCGGAGATCGCTTCGAATCCCAGCAGTTCGCAGGTGATGGTCCGGTCGATCGGGTAGGTGGTGCCGGCCAGCGCGGCGCTGCCCAGGGGCATGCGGTTGGCGCGCTTGCGGCAGTCGACCAGGCGCTCGTAGTCGCGGCTGAGCATTTCGAACCAGGCCAGCAGGTGGTGGCCGAAGGTCACCGGCTGCGCGGTCTGCAGGTGGGTGAAGCCGGGCATGATGGTGTCCGCTTCGGCTTCCGCCAGGCCCAGCAGGCCCTGCTGCAGGCGGGTGATCTCGGCGAGGATCAGGTCGATCTCGTCGCGCAGCCACAGGCGGATGTCGGTGGCCACCTGGTCGTTGCGCGAACGGCCGGTGTGCAGTTTCTTGCCGGTGACGCCGATGCGGTCGGTCAGGCGTGCCTCGATGTTCATGTGCACGTCTTCCAGGTCGACGCGCCAGTCGAAGGTGCCCGCCTCGATCTCGCTCTGGATCTGCGCAAGGCCGGCGATGATGGTGTCGCGCTCGGCGTCGCTGAGCACGCCGACCTTGGCCAGCATGGTGGCGTGGGCGATGGAGCCCATGATGTCGTGGCGGTAGAGTCGCTTGTCGAAGTCGACGGAGGCGGTGAAGCGGGCGACAAAGGCATCGACGGGCTCGCTGAAACGGCCGCCCCAGGACTGGTTGGTCTTCTCTACGCTCATGGATCTCTCTTCCGGAAACGGGCAGGCGCGGCGCGCGGCCTGCATGAAGGGCAAAGTGCGACGATAATAGCAGGCTGAAGCACAAAACCGGCGGCGCTTTGGCGGGTCGCGGCGGGTGGGCGGCGGGGCGATTGCCGCGGCAGACCGAGCCGATCCTTGCGCTGGCCGACAATTCCAGCGTTTTGCCATCACGCGGCGCTTGCCGCCGTGCAGGCGCTTGCGGAAACTGCGTCGATGCCCAGACTGACGAAGACCGGCGACCAGCCGGCGCCCAACGAAGACTTCTTCATCCCCGAACTCTGCCAGCCCGAAGCGCTGTTCAGCCTGGTGCTGCTCGCCGAGCTGCTGGTGCTCGTGCTGGTGCTCGCCGAGCCGATGACGCCCAGCTTCAACTGGGTGCGCCTGGCGCTGTCCTCGCTGTTCGTGCAGTGGATCGTGCTGCTCTCGGCCGGCCTGCTGTGTCAGTTGCGCCCGTTCATGGCGCGCTGGCGCGCCTGGGTTTCCGGGGTGGTCAGCTGCGCGCTGGTCATCCTGCTGACCCTGGCCTGCACCTGGGTGGCGGATTATTTCTCCCTAGGCGGGCCGATGTCGCGCACCGGCGAGGTCAACCTGTACCTGCGGCATGCGTTGATTGCGCTCATCATGTCCACGCTGTTGCTACGCTACTTTTATCTCCAGAGCCAATGGCGACGGCAGCAACAGGCTGAATTGCGGGCGCGGATCGAGTCGCTGCAGGCGCGCATCCGCCCGCATTTCCTGTTCAACAGCCTCAACAGCATCGCCAGCCTGATCGAGATCGATCCGGGCAAGGCCGAGCTGGCGGTGCTGAATCTTTCGGATCTTTTTCGCGCCAGCCTGGCCAAACCTGGAACATTAATTTCCTGGGGAGAGGAACTTGAGCTGGCCAGACGCTATCTTTCCATTGAACAGTTCCGTCTTGGCGACCGTTTGCAGATGGATTGGCAGGTGAGCGGCGTGCCCGATGGCGTGCCGATTCCCCAGCTGACCCTTCAGCCGTTGCTGGAGAACTCATTGATTTATGGCATCCAGCCGCGCATCGAAGGCGGTCTGGTGAAAGTTGAGGCGGACTACCGTGACGGTGTGTTCCAGCTCTGCGTGAGCAACCCGTACGACGAATCGACCGAGACCCTGCCCACGAAGGGGACCAAGCAGGCCCTGCAAAATATTGCAGCGCGACTTGCGGCACTTTTCGGGCCAAAAGCTAGTCTCAGCGTCGAGCGCCGTGACGGACGGCACTTCACCTGTCTACGCTATCCATGTGCGCGTCTCATGCAGGAAGCCTGAGCTTATGAATGTCCTGATCGTCGATGACGAACCCCTGGCGCGAGAGCGCCTGGCCCGGCTGGTGGGGCAACTGGACGGCTATCGCGTCCTCGAGCCTTCTGCCAGCAACGGCGAAGAAGCGCTGACGCTGATCGACAGCCTGAAGCCGGATATCGTCCTGCTGGATATCCGCATGCCCGGCCTGGACGGGCTTCAGGTGGCCGCCAAGCTGTGCGAGCGCGAAGCCCCGCCGGCGGTGATCTTCTGCACCGCCCATGATGAATTCGCCCTGGAGGCGTTCCAGGTCAGCGCGGTCGGCTATCTGGTCAAGCCGGTGCGCAGCGAAGACCTGGCCGATGCGCTGAAGAAAGCCTCGCGGCCCAACCGCGTGCAGCTGGCCGCGCTGACCAAGCCCCCGGCCGCGGGCGGCCCCGGCCCGCGCAGCCACATCAGCGCGCGGACCCGCAAAGGTATCGAGCTGATTCCGCTGGAGGACGTGATCTTCTTCATCGCCGACCACAAGTACGTGACGCTGCGCCACGCCGGCGGCGAAGTGCTGCTGGACGAGCCGCTGAAGGCACTGGAAGACGAGTTCGGCGAGCGCTTCGTGCGCATCCACCGCAACGCGCTGGTCTCCCGCGAACGCATCGAGCGCCTGCAGCGAACGCCGCTGGGGCACTTCCAGCTGTACCTGAAAGGACTCAACGGCGATGCGCTGACCGTCAGCCGTCGTCATGTCGCCGGCGTACGGCGACTCATGCATAACCTGTAGCGACACAGTGCCGCAGCAGCTGAAGCCCGGGGGACGGCCCTCGGGCTTTTCGTTTGCGTGAGCTGTTATCATGCGGGCACTTTCTTGCACGCTTTCTTTGCCTGGAAATGCCCATGTCTCGCGAAATCCGTATCGCCACGCGCCAGAGCGCCCTGGCACTCTGGCAGGCCGAATACGTCAAGGCCCGCCTGGAACAGGCCCATCCCGGCCTGGTCGTGACCCTCCTGCCGATGACCAGCCGCGGCGACAAGCTGCTGGATGCGCCGCTGGCGAAAATCGGCGGCAAGGGCCTGTTCGTCAAGGAACTGGAAACCGCCCTGCTGGACAACGAAGCGGACATCGCCGTGCACTCCATGAAGGACGTGCCGATGGATTTCCCCGAAGGCCTGGGCCTGTACTGCATCTGCGAGCGTGAGGACCCGCGGGACGCCTTCGTCTCCAATGCCTACGCGAGCCTCGACGACCTGCCCGCCGGCAGCGTGGTGGGCACGTCCAGCCTGCGCCGCCAGGCCCAGTTGCTGGCCAGCCGCCCGGACCTGCAGATCCGCTTCCTGCGCGGCAACGTCAATACCCGCCTGGCCAAGCTCGATGCCGGCGAGTACGACGCCATCATCCTTGCCGCCGCCGGGCTGATTCGCCTCGGCTTCGAAGACCGCATCCGCTCCTCCATCAGCGTCGAAGCCAGCCTGCCGGCTGGCGGCCAGGGCGCGGTGGGTATCGAGTGCCGTACTGCCGACACGGAAATCCATGCACTGTTGCAACCGCTGCATCACCGCGAGACCGCCCTGCGCGTCACCGCCGAGCGCGCGCTGAACAAACGCCTCAATGGTGGTTGCCAGGTGCCCATCGCCTGCTACGCCCTCCTCGAAGGCGATCAGCTGTGGCTGCGCGGCCTGGTCGGCCAGCCCGACGGCACCCAGCTGCTGCGCGCCGAAGCCCGCGCGCCCTTCGCCGACGCCGAAGGCCTGGGCGTGAAGGTCGCCGAAGACCTGCTGGAGCAGGGCGCCCAGGAAATTCTCGCCGCGGTCTATGGCGAGGCCGGCCACCCGTGAGCCGCTGGCGGCTGCTGCTGACCCGGCCCGAAGAGGACTGCGCGGCGCTCGCCGCCACCCTCGCCGAGCACGGCATCCATGGCGATTGCCTACCCTTGCTGGCGATCACGCCCTGCGAAGAGACGCCGGCCGAACGCAGCCTGATTCTTGACCTGGACCGCTACTGCGCGGTTATCGTGGTCAGCAAGCCCGCGGCGCGCCTGGGGCTGGAGCGGCTTGACCGCTACTGGCCGCAACCGCCGCTGACCCAGCGCTGGTTCACCGTCGGTGCCGCCACGGCGGCTATCCTCGACAGCTACGGCCTGGATGTGGTGTGCCCGCAGGACGGCGACGACAGCGAAGCCCTGCTGGCCCTGCCGGCATTCGAACAGGCCCTGCAGGTGCATGATCCCAAGGTACTGATCATGCGCGGCGAGAGTGGCCGAGAATTCCTCGCCGAGCGCCTGCGCGGCCAAGGCGTGGCGGTGGACTATCTGGAACTCTACCGGCGCGAGATGCCGGCTTATCCCCCGGGGGAGCTGCTGCGGCGAATCCAGGGGGAGCGTTTGAACGCCATCGCGGTCAGTAGTGGGCAGGGGCTCGAGCATCTGCGGCAACTGGCGGCGGAGGATTGGCCGCACGTCAGCGCCATGCCGCTGTTCGTGCCCAGCCCGCGGGTGGCTGAGCAGGCGCGGGAGATGGGCGCGCTGCACGTCATCGATTGCCGGGGCGCAAGCCCGGCGGCATTAATGGAAGCGTTGAGAAGCGCCGACTAGAACAATTTTCGAGCGAAGGATGGATCTGTGAGCGAAGCCGTCACTCCCCAAGAGACTTCATCAACATCGTCCAGCCCGGCCGCCGCGCCGGCCCCGCGCAAGGGCGGCACGGGCATCGCCCTGCTGGCCCTGCTGGTTGGCGCTGCCGGCCTCGCCGCCGGTGGCTGGGGGCTCTGGCAGGTCCAGCAGCTCAAGAGCGCCGAGCAGCAGCGTGCTGCACAGCTCGAAGACGCCCGCGCCCAGGCGCAAGGCGTGCAGAGCGCCAACGCGGAGTTGAACAAGCGACTGGACACCCTGCCCAACGCCGAGGAACTCGAAGCCCGCCGCCGTCTGGTGGTGGAGCTGCAGGGCGACCAGCAGCAGTTGGCCAAGCAGCTCAAGCAGGTGCTGGGCCAGGGCCGCCAGCAGTGGCGCCTTGCCGAGTCCGAGCATCTGCTGCGTCTGGCCGCGCTGCGGCTCTCCGCGCTGCAGGATATCGACAGCGCCACCGAGCTGGTGCAGGGCGCCGACGACATCCTGCGGGTGAACAACGACCCGGGTGCCTTCGCCGCGCGCGCACAGTTGGCCAAGAGCCTCGAAGCGCTGCGCGCGCTGCCGCGTCCGGACCGCACCGGGCTGTTCCTGCAACTGGGCGCGCTACGCGACCAGGCCGCGCAGCTGCAACCGCTGAACCCTGCCTTCAAGCCTTCCGAAACCGGCACCGGGCCGAACACCGCCTGGAGCGACGGCAACGACCGCTGGAGCGAATGGTGGGATCGCCTCTCGCAGTACGTGCGCATCGATTTCAATGCCGGGCAGGACATCCGCCCGCTGCTCTCCGGCCAGCAGCTGGACCGCGTCCGCCTCGCCCTGAGCCTTGCCCTTGAGCAGGCGCAATGGGCGGCGCTCAACGGCAAGCAGGACGTCTACGTGCAGGCGCTCAAGCAGGCCAAGCAGATCGTCGCCGACTTCTTCAATGCCGACCTCGCCGACAGCCGCGCACTGGTCGCGCGCCTGGATGAGCTCAGCGGGCAACCCGTCAGCGCACAGACCCCGGACCTCAGCCCGGCCCTGAGTTCGCTGCAGGCCTACCTGTCGCGCCGCGAGAACGCGGTGCAGCAGCAGGAGGCGGTGGCGCCGGACGCGGGGACCCAACCATGAGCCGCGTCTACGTCCTGATCCTCGCCGTGGTCCTGGCGGCCACCCTGGTCGGGCTGGCCATCGCCGAACAGTCCGGCTACGTGCTGATCGCCTACAAGAGCTTCCGCTACGAATCCAGCCTGTGGACCTTCCTCGCCCTGTTGGTGCTGCTCTGGGTGATCTACCTCGTGGTGCGCCTGGTGCTACGCCTGCTGGGCGTCTCCGGGCGCGTGGTGAATCCCTGGTCGCGCTTCAACCGTCGCCGCCGCTCGCAACTGGCCGAGGAACATGGCCAGCGCGACCTCGCCGAAGGTCACTGGGCGCAGGCATTGCGTCACCTGCGCCGTGCTGCCGAGCTGAGCGATCGGCCGCTGCCGCATTACCTGGGCGCCGCCCGCGCGGCCAACGAGCTGGGCAAGACCGAAGAGTGCGATGAACTGCTGGACCGCGCCCAGGCACGCGAACCTGGCGCCGAACTGGCCGTGGGCCTGACCCGCGCGCAGTTGCTGATCAACCGTGGCGACTTTACCCGCGCCCGCGTGGTGCTGGACAAGCTGCACCAGGACCATCCGCGTCACCCGACGGTGCTGCGCCTGCTCCAGCAGCTCTACGTCAGCCTTCACGAATGGCAGGCGCTGTGCGTGCTGCTGCCCGAGCTGCGCAAGGAGCGCGTGCTGCAGAACGCCGAGCTGGCGGACCTGGAGCGCCGCACCTGGATGGCGGCGCTCGGTGACGCCGGCGAGCAGGGCATCGGCCAGGGCGAAAGCAGCCTGCAGCCGCTGACCCAGCGCTGGCAGAACGTGCCGTCCAACCTTCGCGCTCAGCCGCCGCTGGTGGCCGCCTACGCCGAGCAGCTGTTGCGCCTGGGCGCGCCGGAAGAGGCGGAGGAGGTGCTGCGCAAGGCCCTCAAGGAAGGCTACGACAGCCGCCTGGTGCACCTGTATGGCCGCGCCCGTGGCCGCGACGCCGCGCAGCAATTGAAGACCGCCGAAGGCTGGCTGAAGCAGCAGGGCGACGATCCCGAACTGCTGCTGACCCTCGGTCGCCTGTGCCTGCAGAACAAGCTGTGGGGCAAAGCGCGCGAGTACCTGGAAGCCAGCCTGGCCCGTCAGCGCAGCGCGGAAACCTGCGCCGAACTGGCGCGCCTGCTGGCGCAGCTGGGGGAGGTGGAGCGCAGCAACCAGCTGTTCCAGGAAGGCCTGGGCCTGCTGGCGCCGCCGGCATCGCTGCCGGTGGCCGTGCGCGCCTGATCGCGTAGCGGGATGTGAAAACGGCGCCTTCGGGCGCCGTTTTCGTTGTCAGGGCTTGCCGTAGCGAATGCGGTAGATCGCGCCGTTCTGGTCATCGCTGACCAGCAACGAGCCATCGGGCGCCACCAGCACGTCCGCTGGCCGCCCATTAACGCCGCCGTCCTGGTCCAGCCAGCCTTCGGCGAAGACGCTCTGGCGCTTGAGCGTACCGTCGTCGTTGAGTTCGACCCGCTTCACCCGGTAGCCGATCTTCTGCGTGCGATTCCACGAGCCGTGCTCGGCGATGAACAGGTTGTTGCGGTACTCGGCGGGGAACTGCTCGCCGGTGTAGAAGCGCAGCCCCAGCGCAGCCACGTGCGGGCCGAGCTTGGCCACCGGCGGGGTGAAGGCGGAGCAGGGCGTCTTGCCCTCCTCGGGGTCGGCGATGTCGCCCTGGTGGCAATCGGGATAGCCGAAGTCTTCGCCCACCTTGCTGAGCTTGTTCAGCTCGTCGTTGGGCTTGTCGTCGCCCAGCATGTCGCGGCCGTTGTCGGTGAACCACAGCTGTCCGGTCTGCGGATGCCAGGTGAAACCGACGGTGTTGCGGATGCCGTAGGCGACCACTTCCCGCTCGCTGCCATCGGCATTCATGCGCTGGAGGTTGGCGTAGTGCTCGCGGTCGGGGCGGCAGATGTTGCACGGCGCGCCCACCGGCACGTAGAGCTTGTCGTCGGGGCCGAAGGCGATGAATTTCCAGCCGTGGGCGGTCTCCTTCGGAAACGCTGCCGGCAGTTCCTCGGCCTTGGGCGGCGCGTCGAGGTGCGCTTCGATGTTGCGCAGCACGACGATGCGGCTGATTGAGGAAACGTACAGATCGCCCTTGTGGAAAGTCACGCCCACCGGCATCTGCAGACCGCTGGCGACGGGTCGGACCGTGCCGTCGGGCGTTACCGCGTAGACCTTGTCGGAAGAGCGGCTGCCCACGAACAGCGTGCCCTTGTCGCCCCAGGCCATGGCGCGGGCGCCGGGGACCTGATCGGTGAGAAGGCTGATGTGGAAGCCTTCGGGAAGGCGGATATGACTGAGATCGGTGTCGGCCATTGCCGGCGCTGCCGTCAGGGAAAGCAGCGAGCAAAGTAGGAAATGACGACGCATGGCAGGAATTCCCGGATGAGTGCCATGGCCAGTCTAGACACTCGCCTTGAACTGTTCGCCGTGTTTCCTCTACCGTAGCGGCCTTTCGTGCAACAGCGCTTTTCAGTGGAGCCGCCATGAACCTGGCCAGCCCTCGTTCCCTGTTCTTCCTTGCCTTCCTCGCCTGCGTCGCCATGCTCGGCACTGGCTTCTACCTGCAGTACATGGTCGGCCTGGAGCCCTGCCCGCTGTGCATCCTGCAGCGCATCTTCTTCGCCGGCTGCGGCCTGTTCTCGCTGATTGCCGCGCTGCACGGACGTGCGCCGCGCGTGTACTCGCTGCTGATCCTGCTCTGCGCCCTGGGGGGCGCCGGTACCGCCGGCCGCCAGGTCTGGCTGCAGACCCTGCCGCCGGACCAGCTGCCGTCCTGCCTTCCGCCGCTGGAATACATGATGGAAAGCATGCCCTATGCCGACATCCTCTGGACCATGTTCCACGGTTCCGCCGACTGCGCCGAGGTCTCCTGGACCCTGCTCGGCCTGAGCATTCCGGAGTGGAGCCTGCTGGCCTTCATCGGCTTTGCCCTGTTCGCCATCGTGCAGTTCTTCCGCCGCCGCGGCTGAGCGTCGCATCTCAAATCGCCATGGCCTGCGCCCAGCGGCGCAGGCCAGAGGCGTCGCGGTCTGTCGATTAAACGCTCGTATGAATTTTCCGTTGCCGGTGTCTTGAAGGCGATAACGGGCGGGCATACTCTGGTTTTCCACTCCGTCGGAAAGCCGCCGCCGAACAAGCTTCACACATCGCGGATGTCGAGGTTCGACAGAATATTGTCCCGGGGCGGACTTTGCCGGGACGGCGAAAAGGGAAGTGAGGACAACATGCTCGAGAGCTGCCGTAATGCCCAGGAACGTTGGGGAGGCGTACACCAGCTGATCGACCGCTGGTTGCGGGATCGACATGAATTGGTCCGGGCATTCGATTCCCTGGACGGTGTCCAGGCGCCGAAGACCAACGCCGAAAACCTGCAGAACTTCTGCCAGCTCCTGCTCGACTACGTGTCGGCGGGACACTTCGAAGTTTACGAACAGCTGATGAACGAGGCGCAAGCCTTCGGCGATACGCGCGGCCTGGAACTGGCCAAGCAGATCTACCCGCGGCTGGAAACCATCACCGCGAATGCGCTGAACTTCAACGACCGCTGCGACAACGGCGACTGCCGCGAAGGCACTTGCCTGACCAGCGAATTGAAGAGCCTGCGTCAGCAACTGCACGAACGCTTCGAGCTGGAAGATTGCCTGATCGAAGTGCTGCACAACTCCCACGAGCAGAAAGCCGTGACGGCCTGATCGTCGAGTTGTCCGCTAACGGCGCGAGCGCTTCGAGCGATCGCGCCGTTTTCGTTTGTGTGGAGTCCGAGCCATTCATGCCTATCGCGGACGCAGTCCGCTTCTACCTAAGCTTCAATTCCGCGTCGAAGCGGACTCCGTCCGCGATGTTTCGAGCCTCGTACTCGTAACGCAAAACGTTGAAAAACCCACGCCGTTCGGCAGCTTGTACTGACGCTATCGCGGTCTTTTTCGCGCGATGAATCGCCGCTGAAATCCGGCCGTTCCGGTGAGGGCGAAGGCGCAGTGGCGCGAGCATTTCCACTGTGTCGTGATCGCGGTTTTCGCATCCTGCTGGCGCGTGGGGAACTGGCGCGTCATTGCCTTCATCAGTTGCCTCGCCATCTGTGCGGAAGGCTCTGCGACGGGGCTTTCCAGCCTGTCATGAAAATATTTTTTTCATCGTCAAACGCGCGCGCCACGGGCCTTTGCGCTTTCGGGCCGATTGCGTCGAGGGAACCAAGTGCGTGCGGCAGCGTCACTGAGGGAGTGAAAAAACGCGCCGTCGCGCACTGTTGAAAATCCCTGAAGCCAATGCCTGCTGCGGCCTGCAGCACAATCGGGACATTGGCGAGAGGCCATCAGCGGGGCTAGTATGGGCGCAACCACGTCCGCCAGGAGGCACGTCATGTCGGCCAACAAGAAACCTGTCACTACCCCTCTGCATCTGCTGCACCAGTTGTCCAACAGTCTGATCGAACACCTCGAAGGTGCCTGCAAGCAGGCGCTCGTCGATTCCGAAAAGCTGCTCGCCAAGCTCGAGAAACAACGCGGCAAGGCACAGGAGAAGCTGCACAAGGCTCGCACCAAGCTGCAGGACGCGACCAAGGCCGGCAAGGCGAAGGCCCAGGCCAAGGCCAAATCCAGCATCGCTGATCTGGATGGTGCGCTGGATGTTCTGAAGGCCCGTCAGACCGAGACCCGTGCCTACATCGCCAACCTCAAGCGCGATGTGCAGGAGAGCCTGAAGCTCGCCCAGGGCGTGACCAAGGTGAAGGAAGCCGCTGGCAAATCCCTCGCTACCCGCAAACCGGCTGCTGCCGCTGCCAAGCCGGTGGCCAAGGCTGCTGCCAAACCGGCCGCGAAGCCCGCTGCCAAACCGGCGGCCAAGCCTGCCGTGAAAGCCGCCGCCAAGCCTGCTGCGAAGCCGGCTGCCAAAGTGGCCGCTGCCAAACCCGTTGCCGCGAAAGCTGCTGCGAAGCCGGCCGCTAAACCCGCTGCCAAACCGGCTGCCAAGCCTGCCGCGAAGGCTGCTGCCAAACCCGCCGCGCGCACTGCTGCCGCCAAGCCTGCTGCTGCCAAGCCAGCGGCGAAACCGGCGGCCAAGACTGCTGCCGCCAAACCCGCAGCAGCCAAGCCGGCCGCTAAACCTGCCGCCAAACCGGCAGCCAAGCCCGCCGCGAAAGCCGCCGCGAAGCCTGCAGCCAAACCCGCTGCGAAGCCCGCCGCCGCCAAAGCGCCTGCCAAGCCCGCTGCCAAACCGGCTGCCAAGCCTGCCGCGAAAGCTGCTGCCAAGCCGGCTGCCGCCAAGCCCGCTGCTACCGCCAAGCCCGCTGCCGCAGCGAAACCGGCCGCTAAACCCGCTGCCAAACCGGCAGTGAAAGCAGCTGCCAAGCCTGCCGCGAAGCCGGCGGCCAAGCCTGCAGCCAAACCGGCTGCGGCCAAGCCCGCTGCTGCCAAGCCTGCAGCTGCTGCCAAGCCCGCTGCTCCGGCGACTCCCAGCGCACCGGCTGCCCAGCCGAGCACGCCGGCCGCTACTCCGGTGGCCAGCGCTACTCCGGCACCGGTCGCCCCGGCCAGCAGCACCTCCTCCAGCGCTTCCTAAGGCTCAGGAGTGGCTCGCCGCGGTGCGCAGGGTTTCCCGCGCATCGCGGCGCAAGCCGCCCGCTTCACCTGCCGCGGCGTCCAGCCAGCGCGCCAGGTCCTCTGCTTCACCCCGTGGCCAATCCCGCGCCACGGCTTCCAGTCTTCCCAGCAGCACCTTCTCCGCCTCCAGCTCGAGCTGCTTGATCTGCTCGCGCAGCGGCCCCAGCTCAGCCTTCTCGTTCGCCGCTTCGCGCCAGCGCTGACGCAGCGAGCGCAGTGGCACGATCACCGTTTCCCGCCATACCCGCGCCGTGCTGTCCAGCGCGTCCAGGCGCGGTGGGGAAAAGGCCACGCCGGTGCTGCCCAGCCACGCCGAAGCGAGCAGCAGGCAGACATCCGCGCCGCCTTCCTGAAGCGACAGGCAAGCCGCCTCAACCCCAGGGCGGGCGTAGAGTTGCAGCGCATACGACCAGACATCATCAGACATAGAGCACCCACAGCGATTGCCAGGCGAAGCTGATAAACTCCGCCGCCATGATTCGACTACAAAATCTTACGCTACAGCGTGGCCCCCAGCGCTTGCTGGAAGGTGCCGAACTCACCCTGCACGCCGGACAGAAAGTCGGCCTGATCGGCGCCAACGGCGCCGGCAAGTCGAGCCTGTTCGCCCTGCTGCGCGGCCAGCTCGGCCAGGATGCCGGCGACTGCTACCTGCCGGCGGACTGGCGCATCGCACACATGCGCCAGGAGGTCGATACCCTCGACCGCCTCGCCGTCGACTACGTGCTCGACGGCGACGTGCACCTGCGCACCATCCAGGCGGACCTCGCCGCGGCTGAACAAGCCCACGACGGCACCGCCCTGGCGCGCCTGCACAGCGAACTGGACAGCGCCGACGGATACACCGCCGATGCCCGCGCGCGCAAGCTGCTGGCCGGCCTGGGCTTCACGCCCGAGCAGATGGATCGCCGCGTCGGCGACTTCTCCGGTGGCTGGCGGATGCGCCTGAACCTGGCGCAGGCGCTGATGTGCCCCTCCGAACTGCTGTTGCTCGACGAACCCACCAACCACCTCGACCTCGACGCCATCCTCTGGCTGGAAGAGTGGCTCAAGGGCTACCCGGGCACGCTGCTGCTGATCTCCCACGACCGCGACTTCCTCGATGCCGTGGTGGACAACATCGCCCACCTCGAACAGCGCAAGCTGACCCTGTACCGCGGCGGCTACTCGGCCTTCGAGCGCACCCGCGCCGAACGCCTCGCCCAGCAGCAACAGGCGTACGAGAAGCAGCAGGCGCAGCGCGCGCACATGGAAAAGTACATCGCTCGCTTCCGCGCCCAGGCCACCAAGGCCCGCCAGGCGCAGAGTCGGATCAAGGCGCTGGAACGCCTGGAAGAACTGGTGCCGGCCCACGTCGATTCGCCGTTCGACTTCGCCTTCCGCGAGTCCGACAAGATTTCCAGCCCGCTGCTGAGTCTCTCCGAGGCCTGCCTCGGCTACGGTGAAAAGACCGTGCTGGAGAAGGTCAAGCTGCAACTCGTGCCCGGCGCGCGTATCGGCCTGCTCGGCCCCAACGGTGCCGGCAAGTCGACCCTGATCAAGACCCTGTCCGGTGACCTGTCGCTGCTGTCCGGCGAGCTCGCCCGTGGCGAGAACCTCGCCATCGGCTACTTCGCCCAGCACCAGCTCGACTCGCTGGACCCCAAGGCCAGCCCGCTGCTGCACCTGGCGCGCATCGCCCCGGCGGAGCGCGAGCAGACCCTGCGCGACTTCCTCGGCGGCTTCGATTTCCGCGGCGATCGCTGCGACGAGCCGGTGCTGAATTTCTCCGGTGGCGAGAAGGCGCGCCTGGCGCTGGCGCTGATCGCCTGGCAGAAGCCCAACCTGTTGCTGCTCGACGAACCGACCAACCACCTCGACCTGGAAATGCGCCTGGCGCTGACCCTGGCGCTGCAGGAGTTCTCCGGCGCCGTGGTCGTGGTGTCCCACGATCGCCACCTGCTCAAGAGCACCACCGACGAATTCTTCCTGGTGGCCGATGGGCGTATCCAGGAGTTCGATGGCGACCTCGACGATTACGCCCGCTGGCTGGTGGATTTCCGCGCGCGGCAGGCGCCGTCGTCGCCCGCCACGCCGGCAGGCGACAAGACCGACAAGCGCGCCCAGCGCCAGGCTGCTGCCGCGTTGCGCCAGCAACTCGCCCCGCACAAGCGCGAGGCGGACAAGCTGGAAAAGGAACTGGGCAAGGTCCACGAGCAGCTCGCCGAACTGGAGCAGCGCCTGGGCGACAGCGCGCTCTACGAGGCCTCGCGCAAGGACGAGCTGCGCGACCTGCTGGCCCGCCAGGCGACCCTCAAGGGTCGCGAGAGCGAGCTGGAGGAGTCCTGGCTGATGGCGCTGGAAACCCTCGAGGAGCTGCAGCGCCAACTTGAGGCCAGCGAGTGATGGATGACGTGAACCTGCTGGTGGCGTGGAGCGAACCGCTGCTGCGCGGCGGGCAGATCATCCTCATCCTGCTGCTGGCGTGGTTGGTGCAGCGTGTGGTGACGCGCGCCATCAGCCGTCTCGGCGAGCGTTACCCGATGCCGCCGGAGCTGTTGCTGCCGCTGCGCGGCGGCCTGCGCTGGCTGATCATGGGCTCGGCAGTGATGCTGGTGCTGGAGCGCCTGGGTGTCTCCGCCGATGTGCTCTGGGCCGCGCTCACCGGCTTCGCCGCCGTGGCGGCGGTGGCCTTCTTCGCCATCTGGAGCGTGCTCTCGAACCTGTTCTGCGCGCTGATGATCTTCACCATGGGGCCGTTCCGCCTGGGGGATCGCGTGGAGGTCATCGAATCCGCCGACAAGCCGGGCGTGAAGGGGCGGGTGATCGCCATCAACCTGCTCTACACCACCCTGGAAGAGGTCAACGAAGACGGCACGCCGGGCGCCCTGCTGCAGGTGCCGAACAACCTGTTCTTCCAGAAGGCCATCCGCCGCTGGCGCGGACCGAATTTCCCCACCACCTGAACGGACGTCCCCCACTATGGAATGGCTCACAAGCCCTGAGATCTGGGTTGCCTTTCTGACCCTGACTGCCCTGGAAATCGTCCTGGGCATCGACAACATCATCTTCATCTCGATCCTGGTCGGCCGCCTGCCCGCTGCCCAGCAACCCAAGGCGCGCTTCTTCGGCCTCGCGCTGGCGATGGGCACGCGTATCCTGCTGCTGCTCTCGATCACCTGGGTGATGCGCCTGACCGCGGACCTGTTCACCGTGTTCGACCACGGCATCTCCGGGCGCGACCTGATCCTGTTCTTCGGCGGCCTGTTCCTGCTGTTCAAGAGCACCATGGAAATCTTCCACAGCCTCGAAGGCGCGGAAGAGGGCGAGCAGCAGGGCGGCAAGTCGCGCGGCTTCATGGGCATCATCATCCAGATCGCGATCATCGACATCGTCTTCTCCCTGGACTCGGTGATCACCGCCGTGGGTCTGGTGCAGCACGTGCCGGTGATGGTCGCGGCCATCGTCATCTCGGTGGGCGTGATGATGCTGTCGGCCGGCACCATCAGCGCCTTCATCGAGAAGCACCCGTCGCTGAAGATGCTCGCGCTGTCCTTCCTCATCGTGGTCGGCACGGTGCTGATCGCCGAGGCCTTCGAGATCCACGTGCCCAAGGGCTACGTGTACTTCGCCATGGCCTTCTCGCTGGCGGTGGAGGCGATCAACATCCGCCTGCGCGGCGCTCTCGCGCGCAAGCGCGGCGAGGAGCCGGTGAAGCTGCGCAAGGACATCCCGAGCTGATCGAGCTGTCGTGAACGCAAAAGCCCGGCCCAGTGCCGGGCTTTTGCTTTGGCTTTTGTAGGAGCGAGCTTGCTCGCGAACAGAGGCTCCCGGCGGTACCTGCGCTGGGCAGTTCGCGAGCAAGCTCGCTCCTACAGGTTCATCCGACCTTCGTCGGGCAGGCTGGGCGGCATCGCGCGACTGAGGCACACTGGCCACCCGTAACAAATGATTGCGCCTGCCTGGGCGCCATGAGGTCCGCCATGCTCGCCAGTACCTGGTTCGCCTTCTTCATCGCCTGCTGGGTGATCAGCCTGTCGCCCGGCGCCGGGGCCATCGCCTCGATGTCCTGCGGCCTGCAATACGGTTTCTGGCGCGGCTACTGGAATGCCCTGGGCCTGCAGATCGGCCTGGCGCTGCAGATCGCCATCGTCGCCGCCGGCGTCGGCGCGCTGCTGTCGGCGTCCGCGGTGGCTTTCAGCGCGATCAAATGGTTCGGCGTGGTCTACCTGGTGTACCTCGCCTATCGCCAGTGGACCGCCGCGCCGCAGGTCATGACCGCCAGCGGCGAGCGCCCCATCGGCCGGCCGCTGACCCTGGTGTTGCGCGGCTTCCTGGTCAACGCCAGCAACCCCAAGGCGGTGATCTTCATGCTCGCGGTGCTGCCGCAGTTCGTCGACCCGCACCGGCCGATGGCGATCCAGTACGTGATCATGGGCGCGACCATGATCACCGTGGACCTGATCGTCATGGCCGGCTACACCGGTCTTGCCGCCCGCGTGCTGCGCGCCCTGCGCTCGCAGCGCCAGCAGCGGGTGATGAATCGCACCTTCGCCACCCTCTTCGTGGGGGCTGCCGCGCTGCTCGCCACCGTTCGCCGCGCGCCGGCCTGAGCGGTGTTTCCCGGGGCTCCGGACGTCGCTTTGCACGTCCGGGATGGGTCCGGGCAGGACATTGTCCTTGCATAGACGGAAACCTGAGGTGACAATTTAATCTCTTTCATTCTCATTTAACTTTCCGTATGCGCCCCTCCAAACTGTTCATCTGGCTGTTGCCGCTGGTCGGCCTTTTCAGCCTTGGAGCTCAAGCCGACACGGCTGTCGACCCCTCCCAAGCCCTTCACCTGCTCAGCTATCTCGCTGCTGACTACCCGCCCACCGTCACCGACGGCAAGGTCGTGGACGAGAGCGAATACAAGGAGCAACTGGAGTTCGTCGGCAATCTGCAGGCGCTGATCGCCACCCTGCCGGCCGTCCCCGGCCGCGCGGACCTGGAGAAGGACGCCGCTGGCCTCAAGCAGGCCATCGAGCAGCGTCTGCCGGGCAAGCAGGTTGCCCAGCAGGCCCGTCACCTTGAAGCGCGCGTGGTCGACCTCTACCAGGTGGTGCAGACCCCTTCGATCACCCCGGACCCGACCCGCGCCGCCGAGATCTACACCCAGCAGTGCTCGATCTGCCACGGTGATGCCGGCAAGGGCGACGGCCCCGCAGGGATCGGCCTGGAGCCGCCGCCGGCCAACCTGACCGACCGGGCGCGCCTGGACCACCTGAGCCTGTACGACCTGCGCAACGTCATCGGCCTGGGCGTGGCGGGCACCGACATGCCGGCCTTCGCCGACCAGCTCGACGAGCGTCAACGCTGGGACCTGGCTGCCTACATCGCCGGCCTCAGCGCGGCCCAGGCCAAGGTCGATCCGGCCCACGCCTACCCGCTGGCGAACCTGGCGACCCAGACCCCGGCGGAAGTCGCCGAGCGCGATGGCGAGGCCGCGGCCGAGAGCTTCCGTGCCCTGCGCGCGCATCCGCCGCTGGAGCACCGCGGCCCGGCACAGCAGATCGACTACACCACTGCGACCCTGGACAAGAGCTTCGCCGTGTACCGCTCCGGCGACCACGACCAGGCCTATGACCTGTCCGTGGCGGCCTATCTGGAAGGCTTCGAGCTGGTGGAAAGCTCGCTGGACAACGTCGACGCCGACCTGCGCAAGGCCACCGAGAAGCAGCTGATGGCCTACCGCCAGGCGCTGCGCGATGGCCTCCCGGAAGCCGACGTGGCGCAACAGCTGGAGCTGGCCAAGGCCAAGCTGGCCGATGCCGCCAAGGCCCTGAGCGGCGATTCGCTGAGCTTCTCCATCAGCTTCGTCTCGGCCCTGCTGATCCTCCTGCGCGAAGGCGTGGAGGCGATCCTGGTGCTGGCCGCGATCCTCGCCTTCCTGCGCAACACCGGGCAGGAGAAGGCCGCGCGCGGCGTGCACATCGGCTGGGGCCTGGCCTTCGTCGCCGGCTTCGCCACCTGGGCGGTCGCCGCCTACGTGATCGACATCGGCGGCGCCCAGCGCGAGCTGATGGAAGGTTTCACCTCCCTGTTCGCCTGCGTGATGGTGCTCTGGCTCGGCGTGTGGATGCACGATCGTCGCCACGCCGCCGCCTGGCAGGACTACATCCGCAGCAGCCTGGTGGGCGGCGGCGGCCGCTTCGGCTTCGCCGTGCTGGCGTTCTTCTCGGTCTACCGCGAGCTGTTCGAGGTCATCCTGTTCTACGAGACCCTCTGGCTGCAGGCCGGCCCGGCCGGGCACAACGCGGTGATCGCCGGGGCGGGCACCGCCGTGGTGATCCTGATCGCCATCGCCTTCGTCATCCTGCGTGGCTCGGCGAAGCTGCCGCTGAAGCTGTTCTTCACCGTCAACGCCGCGCTGCTCTGCGCCCTGTCGGTGGTCTTCGCCGGCCATGGCGTGGTCGCCCTGCAGGAAGCCGGCGTGATTGGCACCCGCCCTGTGCCGTTCTTCGACTTCGACTGGCTCGGCATCAAGGCCGACGCCTACTCGCTGTCGGCCCAGGCCCTGGCGCTGCTGGCGGTGGCCGTGCTCTACGGACGCAGCTTCGTCTCCGAGCGCCGCAAGGCGGCGGAGATCGCCGCGTCTTGAGGCAATAGCCAAGCGACACACGACGGCCAGTGCGATACTGGCCGTCGTGCTTTTCGAAGGAAGGTTTTCCCCCGATGCGTATCTGGATCGACGCCGACGCCTGCCCGCGCGCGGCCAAGGAGCTGGTGGCGAAGTTCGCCCTCAAGCGCAAGCTGGAGGTGGTGATGGTCGCCGGCCAGCCCGTGGCCAAGCCGCCGTTCGCCTGCGTCAGCCTGATAGTGGTCCCCAGCGGGATGGACGCCGCCGACGATTACCTGGTGGAGCAGGCCGAGCCCGGCGACCTGGTGATCTGCAGCGACGTGCCGCTGGCCGATCGGCTGGTGAAGAAGGGCGTCGATGCGCTGGACCCGCGCGGCCGCGAGTTCGACGAAAAGAACATGGGCGAGCGCCTGGCGGTGCGCAACCTGTTCACCGACCTGCGCGAGCAGGGGCAGGTGGGCGGCGGACAGGCACCCTATGGCGACAAGGACCGGCAGGCCTTCGCCAATGGCCTGGACCGGCTGCTGACGCGGCTGATGCGCGAGGCAGAGGCGCGCAAGGCCTGATTCGGCCTGAAACGAAAACGCCCGGCATTGCCGGGTGTTTTCGTTTCAGGATGGCGCTTTCGTAGGAGCGGAGCTTCTCCGCGATGCTTGTCTGTAAGGCAAGCCATTGACGGACAGATACATCAGTACTCGGGTCAGCCCTCACCCTAACCCTCTCCCAGGGGGAGAGGGGACCGTTCGGCGCAGGATGAAGCCGGGGCGTCAGCCGGCACAATCTGCCCCCTCTCCCTGAGGGAGAGGGTTGGGGTGAGGGGGACGCGCAGGCACAGACCTTCCGGGGAGGACAGTTGCTCCTGCGGGTTCTCCCTCAGGCCAGCTCCAGCACCCGATCCACCGCCTTGTTGATGCCGCTGGCAGCTTCGGCGATGGACTGCGCGAGCATGTAGGCCGGGGTGGTGACCAGCTTGTGGTCCTTGTCCTCGACGATATCTTCCACGGCGCAGTCGACGTGCTTGGCGCCCATGCGGGTCAGCGCCTGGGCGGTGCCCTCGTCGGTGCCGATGGTGCATTCCACGCCGGCGCCGTAGATGCGCGCGGCGATCGCGGGGGCGATGCAGAACAGGCCGACCGGCTTCTTCGCCGCGGCGAAGGCCTTGGCCAGGGCGAGCACGTCCGGCTGCACCTCGCACTGGTCGCCTTTGAAGGCGAAGTCGCTCAGGTTCTTCGCCGCGCCGAAGCCGCCGGGCACGACCAGCGCGTCGAAGTCCTCGACCTTGGCATCGCGCACGTCCTTCACGTCGCCGCGGGCGATGCGCGCCGATTCCACCAGCACGTTGCGGCTCTCGGCCATCTCCTCGCCGGTGAGGTGATTCACCACATGGTGCTGGGCGATGTCGGGGGCGAAGCACTGCACCTGGGCACCGCGCTGGGAGAGGCGCAGCAGGGTGATCACGCTTTCGTGGATCTCGGCGCCGTCATAGACGCCGCAGCCGGAGAGGATGACGGCAACTTTCTTCTGCATGTACTGCTCCTGTTCGAAGATGCCGGGCGTGTCGCGATATGCCGCCCGGGTTGTCGCCGGCGGTCGGGGCCGGCGCGGGAGTAGGGGCTAGGATCAATCGTCAGGGCGCTGCGCCCTGAGGCCTTCCCATAAGCATAACGACTCGGCCGCGCCATGAACTACATCCTCTTCGCCGTACCCTTCTTTTTCCTGCTGATCGCGATCGAGCTGCTCGCCGACCGCTGGCGTGGCCTGTCCACCTATCGCCTGAGCGATGCGCTGAACAGTCTCAGCGCGGGCGTGCTCTCCACGACCAGTGGCCTGCTGACCAAGGGCCTGGCGGTCGTGACCTACACCCTCGCCTGGCAGCACCTGGCGCTCTGCGAGCTCTCCGCGCAGAGCCTGTGGGTCTGGGGGTTCGCCTTCGTCTTCTACGACTTCTGCTACTACTGGAATCACCGCCTGGGCCATGAGCGCAATGTGCTCTGGGCCGCGCATTCGGTGCACCACCAGAGCGAGGACTACAACCTTTCCACCGCACTGCGGCAGACCAGCACCGGCTTCCTCTTCGGCTGGATCTTCTACCTGCCCATGGCCGTCGCCGGCGTGCCTCCGCTGGTGTTCCTCACGGTCGGCGCGCTGAACCTGCTCTACCAGTTCTGGGTGCACACCCGGCACATCCCCAAGCTGGGCTGGTTCGAGTGGATCTTCATCACCCCGTCCAACCACCGTGTGCACCACGCGCAGAACGCGGTCTACATGGATCGCAACTACGGCGGCGTGTTCATCGTCTGGGACCGCCTGTTCGGCACCTTCCAGGAAGAGTTGGACGCGGAGCCGGTGGTCTTCGGCGTCACCGTGCCGCTGGCCAGCTGGAACCCGCTGTGGGCCAACCTGCAGGTCTACGCGCACCTATGGAGCGATGCGCGCCGCGCCGGCAGCCTGTGGGACAAGTTGCGCATCTGGTTCATGCGTACCGGCTGGCGCCCGGCGGATGTCGCCCAGCGCTACCCCATGGCCAAGCCGGACCTGGCGGCCTTCCGCAAGTTCGACGTACCGCTGAGCCGTGGCCGGCAGGTGTATGCCGGCGTACAGTTCGCCACCTACGTGGTGGTGGGGACCTGGCTGCTGGGCGTGGGCGAGCACTGGCAGGTGCTGCCGCTGCTGGTCGGCTGGAGCTGGATGGCTTTCGGGCTCTACGCCATCGGTTGCTGGCTGGAGAACCGCACCTGGGCGCTACGCCTTGAATGGCTGCGATTGGCGCTGAACGTGCCGGCAATGGCGGCGCTCACGCTGGGGGGAGGGATTGAGCTGCCGCAGTGGGCGCCCTGGGCGCTGGCGGTGTACTCGCTGCTCAGCCTGATCGGTCTGCTGGGCCTGCGTCGCGCCGAGCGCGTGCCGCAGGCGGCCTGATCAGTCGGCCTTGGCGGCCTTGAAGCGACGGCGCAGCCAGAACAGCAGGCCGATCACCACCAGGCCGCCGAGGACCATGAGTTCGTACTTCTTGATGTTGCCCAGCACGCCTTCGAGCACGCTGCCGAAGTAGAACGCCGCGCCGCCCAGCACGGCGGCCCAGACGATGGCGCCAATGCCGTTGAGCAGCAGGTAGCGCGCCGGCGGGTAGCCGGACAGGCCGATGGCCACCGGCATCACGGTGCGCAGGCCGTAGACGAAGCGGAAGCTCAGCACCCACAGGTCGGGGTGCTTGCGCACGTGCTCCAGCGCCTTGTCGCCCATCTTCTGCCAGCGCGGCTTGCGCGCGAGCAGCTTGCGGCCGTGGCGACGGCCGAGGAAATACCAGAGCTGGTCGCCGGCGTAGCTGCCGAAGAAGGCCACCGCGATGACGTACTCCAGCTGCATGTAGCCGCGGAAAGCCAGGAAGCCGGCCAGTACCAGAATGGTCTCACCCTCGAAGAACGTGCCGAGAAACAGCGCGAGGTAGCCGAAATCCTGCAGGAATTGTTGGAGCATTATCGAGGCAACGCAGCGAAATGAACGCGAAGCCTAACCCGGTTGCGGCCCGCAGGGAAGGCACCCCAGTCAGCACAACTGACTTGGAACAAGTCCGTGCCGGCCCAGAGCGGCGGCGTGACGCTGCGGCAGGATGCCGCGACCAAGGGTCACTGTTACCGGTTGTTACCAATCGGTCATAATTCAGGGCTATAACTGTCAGACTGTGCCTGCTGCATCAGGCCCTGGAGTACGCCGTGAGCTTCATTCCCGCCGATCGTGCCTTCCCCTTCACTCGACTGCGTCGCAACCGTCGTGACGAGTTTTCCCGCCGCCTGGTGCGCGAAAACGTCCTGACCACCAACGACCTGATCCTTCCGGTGTTCGTCCTCGACGGCAAGAACCAGCGTGAAGCGGTGCCCTCGATGCCGGGGGTGGAGCGCCTGTCCATCGACCTGCTGCTCAAGGAAGCCGAGGAACTGGTGGAGCTGGGCATTCCGGCGCTGGCGCTGTTCCCGGTGACCCCGCCGGAGAAGAAATCCCTCGATGGCGCCGAAGCCTTCAACCCCGAGGGCATCGCCCAGCGCGCCACCCGCGCCCTGCGCGAACGCTTCCCGGAGCTGGGGATCATCACCGACGTGGCGCTGGACCCCTTCACCAGCCACGGCCAGGACGGCATCCTCGACGAGGATGGCTACGTTCTGAACGACGTTTCCGTTGATGTGCTGGTCAAACAGGCACTTTCCCACGCCGAGGCCGGCGCCCAGGTCGTGGCGCCGTCGGACATGATGGACGGCCGCATCGGCGCTATCCGCGAGGCCCTGGAGTCCACCGGGCACGTCAACACCCGCATCATGGCCTACTCCGCCAAGTACGCCAGCGCCTACTACGGCCCGTTCCGCGACGCCGTCGGCTCCGCCGCCAACCTGGGCAAGGGCAACAAGGCCACCTACCAGATGGACCCGGCCAACAGCGACGAAGCGCTGCACGAGATCTACGCTGACCTCGCCGAAGGCGCCGACATGATCATGGTCAAGCCGGGCATGCCGTATCTCGACATCGTTCGCCGCGCCAAGGACGAATTCCGCGCGCCGACCTTTGTCTACCAGGTCAGCGGCGAGTACGCGATGCACATGGCCGCGATCAACAACGGCTGGCTCAGCGAAGCGGTGATCCTCGAATCGCTGCTGGCCTTCAAACGCGCGGGCGCAGATGGCATCCTGACCTACTTCGCCAAGCGCGCTGCACAACAATTGAAAAGCGGGGGCTGACCCCCACTGATGAGACCGCGATGAATACCGAAGGCATTAGCGAAAACGAAGTTATCGAAGCTGACACCACCGCTGAAATCTCCGACGTCGTCGTGACGGAGGTCGCCGAGGCGACGCCGCCGCCCGCCGAGCCGGCGGTTCCGGCGATCAACGTGGATGACAGTGCCCTCTACATTCATCGCGAGCTCTCGCAGCTGCAGTTCAACATCCGCGTGCTGGAGCAGGCGCTGGATGAGTCCTACCCGCTGCTGGAACGCCTGAAGTTCCTGCTGATCTTCTCCAGCAACCTCGACGAGTTCTTCGAGATCCGCGTCGCCGGCCTGAAGAAGCAGATCACCTTCGCCCGCGAACAGGCCGGCGCCGACGGCCTGCTGCCGCACCAGGCGCTGGCGCGCATCAGCGAGCAGGTGCACGAGCAGGTCGCCCGCCAGTACAGCATCCTCAACGACATCCTGTTGCCGGAGCTGGCCAAGCACGACATCCGCTTCATCCGTCGGCGCTACTGGACGCCGAAGATCAAGGCCTGGGTCCGTCGCTTCTTCCGCGATGAAATCGCGCCCATCGTCACCCCCATCGGCCTCGACCCGACCCACCCGTTCCCGCTGCTGGTGAACAAGAGCCTGAACTTCATGGTCGAGCTCGAGGGCCTAGACGCCTTCGGCCGCGATTCCGGCCTTGCGATCATCCCGGCGCCGCGTTCGCTGCCGCGGATCATCCGCCTGCCGGAAGACGTCGCCGGCCCCGGCGACAACTACGTCTTCCTCTCGTCGATGATCCACGCCCACGCCGACGACCTGTTCCACGGCATGAAGGTGAAGGGTTGCTACCAGTTCCGCCTGACCCGTAACGCCGACCTCTCGGTGGACGCCGAGGACGTCGAAGACCTGGCCCGCGCGCTGCGTGGCGAGCTGTTCTCGCGCCGTTACGGCGATGCGGTGCGCCTGGAAGTGGTGGACACCTGCCCGACGCACCTGTCCAACTACCTGCTCAAGCAGTTCGGCCTGTCCGAGAGCGAGCTGTACAAGGTCAGCGGCCCGGTCAACCTGACCCGTCTGTTCAGCGTCACCGGCCTGGCCAGCCATCCGGAGCTGCAGTCGCCGCCGTTCACCCCGACGATTCCCAAGCTGCTGCAGAAGAAGGAAAACCTGTTCAACGTCCTGGGCAAGCTCGACGTGCTGCTGATGCACCCGTTCGAGTCCTTCACCCCGGTGATCGACCTGTTGCGCCAGGCCGCCAAGGACCCCAGCGTGCTGGCGATCAAGCAGACGCTGTACCGCTCCGGCGCCAACTCGGAGATCGTCGACGCGCTGGTGGAAGCCGCGCGCAACGGCAAGGAAGTCACCGTGGTGATCGAATTGCGGGCGCGCTTCGACGAGGAATCCAACCTGCAGCTGGCCAGCCGCCTGCAGCAGGCCGGCGCGGTGGTGATCTACGGCGTGGTCGGCTTCAAGACCCACGCCAAGATGATGCTGATCCTGCGGCGCGAGGATGGCGAGCTGCGCCGATACGCGCACCTGGGCACCGGCAACTACCACGCCGGCAACGCCCGCCTGTACACCGACTACAGCCTGCTGACCGCTGACGTGGCCCTCTGCGAGGACCTGCACAAGCTGTTCAACCAGCTGATCGGCATGGGCAAGACCCTGCGCATGAAGAAGCTCCTGCACGCGCCCTTCACCCTGAAGAAGAACCTGCTGGAGATGATCAACCGCGAGGCCGCCCAGGCAGCCGAGGGCAAGCCGGCGCACATCATGGCCAAGGTCAACTCGCTGACCGACGCCAAGGTCATCCGCGCGCTGTACAAGGCCAGCCAGGCCGGCGTGAAGATCGACCTGGTGGTGCGCGGCATGTGCTGCCTGCGTCCGGGCGTGCCGGGCGTGTCGCACAACATTCAGGTGCGCTCGATCATCGGCCGCTTCCTGGAGCACAGCCGGATCTACTACTTCCTCAATGGCGGCGAGGAGAAGCTCTATCTCTCCAGCGCCGACTGGATGGAGCGCAACCTCGACATGCGCGTGGAGACCTGCTTCCCGGTGGAAGGCAAGAAGCTCGTGCTGCGGGTGAAGAAAGAGCTGGAGTCCTACCTGACCGACAACACCCAGGCCTGGGTGCTGCAGTCCGACGGCAGTTACGTGCGCCAGAGCCCCAGCGGCAACCAGAACGCCCGCAACGCCCAGGCGACGCTGCTGGAGCGCCTGTGCACGCCGGTGATCAGCGTGCGCTGATTCGTCTGCGCTGCGTGGAAGCCCTGCCTCGGCAGGGCTTTTTCATGGCCGCCATTTGTGTTTGAGCGGGCCATGCCCGCGATAGCGCCGCACCGAGCCGGATACCATCGCGGACCAAGTCCGCTCCTACGCCCATCCTCATCCGCGCATAACCCGTTCCAGGTTATGCGTCTCATGCCTGCCAGAATGCTCTTCGTAGGACCGAGGGGGACGCCCAGTCCTTGCTCGCGAACCCTGCCTCGCTGCTGGGGAATGTTCGCGAGCAAGCTCGCTCCTACAGGTCAGGCCAGGGATGGTGCGCGAAATGAAAAAGCCCCGGCGCTTGCGTGCCGGGGCTTTTGTCGTTCGTGTGGGGCGATCAGCTCACGCTGAGCGAATAGCCCACGCGCTTGAGCCATTCGGCTTCCTGCTCGAAGTCCGCCTGGGTCAGCGGGTTGGCGGCCAGCCAGCCATCGGGGAAGCGCACGTCCAGCGACTTGCCGGAGGCCTTGAGGGTCACGGCCGGCATTTCCTGGGTGCCACGGATGTGGTGGAAGAGGATGGCGAAGCGCAGCACGATGCACAGGCGGATCAGCTTGTCGCCCTCGTCGCCCAGCTCGTTGAACTTGTCCACCGGGATGTTGCGGCGGTGGCCGCGCACCAGCAACGCCAGGGTCAGCTGGTCCAGGCGCGAGAAGCCGGCCAGGTCCGAGTGCTCCAGCAGGTAGGCGCCGTGCTTGTGGTAGTGGTAGTGGGCGATGTCCAGGCCCAGCTCGTGGACGCGGGCGGCCCACATCAGCAGCTCGCGGTGGCCCTCGTCGTTCAGGTCCCAGGCCTTGGCGACCTGGTCCAGAGATTCCAGCGCCTTGGCCTCGACGCGCGCGGCCTGCTCCGGATCGACGTGGTAGCGCTCCATGAGGGCGCTGATGGTGCGCTCGCGCACGTCCTCGTGGTGGTGGCGGCCCAGCAGGTCGTAGAGCACGCCCTCGCGCAGGGCGCCCTCGGAGTGGGTCATGCGGGTCAGCTCGAGGGCGTCGAACAGCGCCTCGAGGATCGCCATGCCGGCCGGGAAGATCGGCCGGCGGTCAGGCTTGATGCCGTCGATGTCGAGCTTTTCGACCTCGCCCAGCTTGAACATCTTGCGCTTGAGCCAGGCCAGGCCCTCGGGGTTGATCTCGCCGTTTCCGTGGCCGCCGGCCTGGATAGCCAGGCAGATCGCACGGATGGTGCCCGAGGCGCCGACGGCCTCGTCCCAGCCCAGGCGGCGCAGGCTGTTCTCGATGCTCATCAGCTCCAGGCGGGCCGAGGTGTAGGCCTGGGCGTAGCGCGCCGGGGTGATCTTGCCGTCCTTGAAGTAGCGCTGGGTGAAGCTCACGCAGCCCATCTGCAGGCTTTCGCGCAGCTGCGATTCGAACTGCTGGCCGATGATGAACTCCGTGCTGCCGCCGCCGATATCCACCACCAGGCGCTTGCCGGGGTTGTCCTGCAGGGTGTGGGAGACGCCCAGGTAAATCAGGCGCGCTTCTTCACGGCCGGAAATGACTTCCACCGGGTGGCCGAGGATCTGGTCGGCGACTCGGATGAATTCGGCGCGGTTGCGCGCTTCGCGCAGGGCGTTGGTGCCCACCACGCGGACCGAACCCGGCGGCATGCCGTTGATGAACTGGGCGAACTGCTTCAGGCAGTCGTAGCCGCGCTGCATGGATTCTTCGGTCAGCAGGCGGTCCTCGCCGATACCCGCCGCCAGCTGGACCTTCTCGCCCAGCCGCTCAAGAATGCGGATTTCGCCGTGATCGGCCTTCGCCAAAACCATGTGGAAACTGTTCGAGCCAAGGTCGATGGCCGCGATCATGGGGAAGGTCTTGGCTGGGGTATGGGGCATAGGGGCAGGTCCGGACAAATACGGGAGACATCCTGCCATTTTAGGCGGGGAGTGCCAATGAAGGGGTTGTCACCGATCAGAAGTCACCGCGGCAGCGATAGATACACTCAATCAGCTGCGCCTTTCGGTGTGGGCCGAGGCGGGATATGATGGCGGACACTTTTTCGCATCCGATTGACGGAGAGAATACATGAGCGAACATATCGTCAATGTTACCGATGCCAGCTTCGAGCAGGACGTCCTGAAGTCCGACGGTCCCGTGCTGGTCGACTACTGGGCCGAATGGTGTGGCCCGTGCAAGATGATCGCCCCGGTACTGGACGAGATCGCCAAGGACTATCAGGGCAAGCTGAAAGTCTGCAAGCTGAACATCGACGAGAACCAGGACACCCCGCCCAAGTACGGCGTGCGCGGCATTCCGACCCTGATGCTGTTCAAGGGCGGCAACGTCGAAGCGACCAAGGTCGGCGCGCTGTCCAAGTCGCAGCTGGCTGCCTTCCTCGACAGCAATATCTAAGTCGAGAAGCCCCGAAAAACCCCGCCAATATGCGGGGTTTTTTCGTTATTGCCCCTAGACGCTCCGAAACTCGGGTGTTAAATTCGGGCGCACAACGATTATTTCGTTGTCCCCTGCAAGCCGTCGCCGACGCACTTCCCATTCGAATTCCAAGCGATCCTGTCCGTCATCTACGGCGCGGCTCTTCAAGCATCACGCTTGTTCCCTTTTCCCCTTTCAGCGTATTTACGTCCCTTCTATGAATCTGACCGAACTCAAGCAAAAGCCGATTGCCGAATTGCTGGAAATGTCCGATGCCATGGGCCTGGAAAACATGGCTCGTTCGCGCAAACAGGACATCATCTTCGCACTGCTGAAAAAGCATGCGAAAAGCGGCGAGGAAATCTCCGGTGACGGCGTGCTGGAGATTCTCCAGGATGGCTTCGGCTTCCTGCGCTCCGCCGATTCCTCGTACCTGGCCGGCCCTGACGACATCTACGTCTCGCCCAGCCAGATCCGGCGCTTCAACCTGCGCACCGGCGATACCATCATCGGCAAGATTCGGCCGCCCAAGGAAGGCGAGCGTTACTTCGCCCTGCTGAAAGTCGACTCGATCAACTTCGATCGTCCGGAGAACGCGAAGAACAAGATTCTCTTCGAGAACCTGACGCCGCTGTTCCCGACCAAGCGCCTGACCATGGAAGCCGGCAACGGCTCCACCGAGGACCTCACCGGCCGTGTGATCGACCTCTGCTCGCCGATCGGCAAGGGCCAGCGCGGCCTGATCGTCGCCCCGCCGAAAGCGGGCAAGACCATCATGCTGCAGAACATCGCCTCGAACATCACCCGCAACAACCCCGAGTGCCACCTGATCGTCCTGCTGATCGACGAGCGCCCGGAAGAAGTGACCGAAATGCAGCGCACCGTGCGCGGCGAAGTGGTCGCCTCCACCTTCGACGAGCCGCCGACCCGCCACGTGCAGGTCGCCGAGATGGTGATCGAGAAGGCCAAGCGCCTGGTCGAGCACAAGAAGGACGTGATCATCCTGCTCGACTCCATCACCCGTCTGGCCCGTGCCTACAACACCGTGATCCCCAGCTCCGGCAAGGTGCTCACCGGTGGTGTCGATGCCCATGCCCTGGAAAAGCCCAAGCGCTTCTTCGGCGCCGCGCGCAACATCGAGGAAGGCGGTTCGCTGACCATCCTCGCCACCGCGCTGATCGAAACCGGCTCGAAGATGGACGAAGTGATCTACGAGGAATTCAAGGGTACCGGTAACTCGGAACTCATCCTCGACCGCCGCATCTCGGAAAAACGCGTGTTCCCGGCGATCAACATCAATCGCTCCGGCACCCGTCGCGAAGAGCTGCTCACCGGCGAGGAAGAGCTGCAGCGCATGTGGATCCTGCGCAAGATCCTGCACCCGATGGACGAGATCGCCGCGGTCGAATTCCTGCTCGACAAGCTCAAGCAGACCAAGACCAACGACGAGTTCTTCGACTCGATGAAGCGCAGCAAGTAAGCGCTCTGCGAGACCAACGAGGCCGGGGAAACCCGGCCTTCGTGTTTCTGCATGGCGCTGATAGGCGGTAGACTGTCGCATCATCCTGCCGCCATCGAGACCCTCATGCAGTATCGCGACCTGCGCGAGTTCATCGCTGCCCTGGAGCAGCGCGGACAGCTCAAGCGCATCCAGGCGCCGGTATCCCCGGTGCTGGAAATGACCGAGGTGTGCGACCGCACCCTGCGCGCCAAGGGCCCGGCCCTGCTGTTCGAAAAGCCCACCGGCTACGACATCCCCGTGCTCGGCAACCTGTTCGGCACGCCCGAGCGGGTGGCCCTGGGCATGGGCGCCGAGGACGTTTCCGAACTGCGCGAGATCGGCAAGCTGCTGGCCTTCCTCAAGGAGCCCGAGCCGCCCAAGGGGCTGAAGGACGCCTGGTCGAAGCTGCCGATCTTCAAGAAGGTCATCAACATGGCGCCCAAGGTCCTCAAGGACGCGCCGTGCCAGGAAGTGATCGAGGAGGGCGATGACGTCGACCTGTCCAGGCTGCCGGTGCAGACCTGCTGGCCCGGCGACGTCGCGCCGCTGATCACCTGGGGCCTGACCGTCACCCGCGGGCCGAACAAGGAACGGCAGAACCTGGGCATCTACCGCCAGCAGGTGATCGGCCGCAACAAGGTCATCATGCGCTGGCTCAGCCACCGCGGCGGCGCGCTGGACTTCCGCGAGTGGTGCCAGAAGCACCCCGGCCAGCCCTACCCGGTGGCCGTGGCCCTCGGCGCGGACCCGGCGACCATCCTCGGCGCCGTGACGCCGGTGCCGGACAACCTCTCCGAATACGCCTTCGCCGGCCTGCTGCGCGGGCACAAGACCGAGCTGGTGAAGTGCATCGGCAACGACCTGCAGGTGCCGGCCAGCGCCGAGATCGTCCTCGAAGGGGTGATCCACCCCGGCGAGATGGCCGATGAGGGCCCCTACGGCGACCACACCGGCTACTACAACGAGGTGGACCGCTTCCCGGTGTTCACCGTCGAGCGCATCGCCCGCCGGCAGAAACCCATCTACCACAGCACCTACACCGGCCGCCCGCCGGACGAGCCGGCGATTCTCGGCGTGGCGCTGAACGAAGTCTTCGTGCCGATCCTGCAGAAGCAGTTCCCCGAGATCACCGACTTCTACCTGCCGCCCGAAGGCTGCTCGTACCGCATGGCGGTGGTGACCATGAAGAAGCAGTATCCCGGCCACGCCAAGCGCGTGATGCTGGGTGTGTGGTCGTTCCTGCGACAGTTCATGTACACCAAGTTCGTTATCGTCACCGACGACGACATCAACGCCCGCGACTGGAACGACGTGATCTGGGCCATCACCACGCGCATGGACCCCAAGCGCGACACGGTGATGATCGACAACACCCCGATCGACTACCTGGACTTCGCTTCGCCGGTCTCGGGCCTGGGGTCGAAGATGGGCCTGGACGCCACCCACAAGTGGCCGGGCGAGACCAGCCGCGAATGGGGCCGGGTGATCGAGAAGGACCCGGCGGTGACCCGCCGCGTCGACGAGATCTGGGCGAGCCTGGGCATCGATTGATGGCCGGGTAACCTTGTCGGAGCGAGCTTGCTCGCGAACATGCATGCTCCTGACAGATCAAGAGCCCCTCACCCTAACCCTCTCCCGCAAGCGGGAGAGGGGACCGTTCGGTGCAGGATGAGGCCATGGTGTCAGCCGGCACGGATTGCCCCCTCTCCCTGCGGGAGAGGGTTGGGGTGAGGGGAAAGTGCCGGCACGGAATATCCGCGAAGGCCAGTCGCTCCCACAGAAAATCAGAAGAACGAGAACAGCGCGTGAAAGTGACCTTGCAACCCTCCGGCGCCCAGCTCGAGCTGCGGCCCGGGGAACGTATCCTCGACGGTGCGCGGCGCCTGGGCTACGAGTGCCCGCAGAGCTGCCGCAACGGCAACTGCCACATCTGCGCGGCGCTGCTGGTGGAGGGCCGCGTGCGCCAGGACGGCGAGGTCCGCGACCACGGCGAACTCTTCACCTGCCTGGCCGAGCCCCTGGAAGACTGCGTGCTGCACTGGGACGGCGTGCTGGCCCCCGGCGAGCTGCCGGTGCGCACGCTGTCCTGCCAACTGACGCTCTGCGAGGCGGTGGGCGGCGATGTCTGGCGCGTGCGCCTGCGCGCCCCGGCCGGCAAGCCGCCGCGCTACCACGCCGGCCAGTATGTGCTGATCGAGCGCGACGGCAGCGACCCGGCGGCCTTCTCCCTGGCCTCCGCGCCGCAGGAAGGGCGTGACCTGGAGCTGCATATCCTGGCCCGCGAGAACAGCGCCATCGAGTTGCTGGCGCAGCTGCAGCGCGACCGCTTCGCCCGTGTGCAAATGCCCTTCGGTGACGCGCACCTGGCCGACCTGCCGGACGGCCCGCTGGTGCTGATCGCCGCCGGCACCGGCATGGCGCAGATGCACAGCCTGATCGAATTCTGCCGCGCCGCCGGCTTCGCTCACCCGGTGCACCTGTACTGGGGCGTGCGCCGTCCGGAAGACTTCTACGAGCTGCCGCACTGGCAGCAGTGGGAAAGCGTGCCCAACCTGCATCTGCACAGGATCGTCAGCGACCTGTGCGGCTGGCAGGGGCGCTGCGGCCTGCTGCACGAGGCGGTGTGCGAGGATTTCGCCGACCTCTCCGGCCTGCGTGTCTACGCCAGCGGCTCGCCGGCGATGGTCTACGGCACCCTCGACGCGCTGGTGGCGGCGGGTATGGATGCTCACCAGATGCGCGCGGATGTGTTTGCCTACGCCCCACGCGGCTGAACCTAATGGGGCTGTTGTAGGAGCGAGCTTGCTCGCGAACAAACTCCGCAGCGGGGCCGGGTTCGCGAGCAAGCTCGCTCCTACAGGTTCAGTCGCGCGGTGATCCGGTGGCAAATTCCTCCTGCAACGCCGCCCGGATCCACTCCTCGAACCAGGCCACGTCGGCGCTGACCGCGCCGGGCGGTAGCAGCAGCTGGTAGCTCTCCAGCGGCACTTCCTCGGGGAGCGGGCGGACCAGCGTGCCGGCGGCCAGCTGGTGCTTCACCAGCACCAGGTTGGCCAGCGCGATGCCGTGGCCGGCCTCGGCCATCGACAGTGCGTGATCGTTGCTGACGTACAACACGTCGGAGTTCACCCGCAGGTCCAGCCCGATGGTGGACAGCCACAGGTTCCACCATTCGCCGTCGTCGACGTGAATCAGCTTGTGCTGCGCCAGCTCGTGCACGCTGGCCAACGGACCGTGCTCGTCGAGATAGGCGGGCGAGCACACCGGGAACACCGCTGGCCGCACCAGGGTGCTGTGGCATTGCGGATAGACGCCGGGAAGCCCGTAGACAATCCCCAGATCGGCGCTTTTGCCGTCCACTTCGGTGAACGTCGGGTTGGGCTCCACCGCGACCTTCAGGCCGGGGCGCTGCTGGCGCAGGGACTCCAGGCGCGGCATCAGCCAGCGCTTGGCGAAGGCCGGCACCACCAGGATCTTCAGCCAGCGCGCGGTGCCGCCGGGGGCCAGTTCGAAGCCGGCGTCGGCGATCTGCTGCAGGGCTGTGGATATCTTTGCGTAGTAACGCTGCCCGGCCGGGGTCAGGCTGACCCCGCGCGGGGTGCGCTCGAACAGCTGCACGCCCAGCCAGTCTTCCAGCAGCTTGACGTGCCGGCCGATGGCCGGCTGTGTCACATGCAGGTCTTTCGAGGCGGCGACATAGCTGCCCAGCCGGGCGGCGGCCTCGAAGGCGCGCACGGCATTGAGCGGCGGAAGACGCTGGATGGACATGGGCTCAGCCTCGGAGATTTCAGCTGTTAAATTATTTAATATCGACTGTAAGAAAATTGAGCTTTTCGCTCAACCACCTTTCTTCGAATATCCGCTCCAGCAGCATCACCACAATATCGAGCCGAACCCACGGCCAGCGCTGCATCCAGCGTTTACTCCAGCCCTGCCAGAACAACTACAAGATCCCCCGACCGCCAGCGTGCGGCGGACGGGAAGGATGCGGAGGTTTCACCATGAATGCCCTGCACAGCCTGCAGACGGCGGCGGTCTCGATCCGCTCCGTGCGCAAGGTCTACGGCGACCCGGCCAGCGGTCCCGTCGCGCTCAAATGCGTCGACCTGGACATCCGCGACAACGAGTTCTTCACCCTGCTCGGCCCCTCCGGCTGCGGCAAGACCACCCTGCTGCGGATGATCGCCGGCTTCGAGTTCCCCACCGCTGGGGAAATCCAGCTCTACGGCGAGAACATCGCCGACCGGCCGCCCTTCGAGCGCCCGGTGAACACCGTGTTCCAGCACTACGCCCTGTTCCCGCACATGACCATTGCCGAGAACCTCGCCTTCGGCCTGGAATCCCACCCGATGGGCCAGCGCATGAGCCGGGCGCAGGTCGCTGAGCGCGTCCGCGAGATGCTCGCCCTGGTGCAGATGGAACGCTTCGCCCAGCGCAAGCCGACCCAGCTCTCCGGCGGCCAGCAGCAGCGCGTCGCCCTGGCCCGCGCCTTGGCGCCGCATCCCAAGGTGCTGCTGCTCGACGAGCCGCTCTCGGCGCTCGACCTCAAGCTGCGCCAGGCCATGCGCGAAGAACTCAAGGCGATCCAGTCCAAGACCGGCATCACCTTCATCTTCGTCACCCATGACCAGGAAGAAGCCCTGACCATGTCCGACCGCATCGCCGTGCTCTCCGAGGGCGAAGTGCAGCAGGTCGGCCGCCCGGACGACATCTACGAGCACCCGCGCAACCGCTTCGTCGCCGACTTCATCGGCGAGACCAACTTCCTCCCCGCGAGGGTGGAGAACTTCATCGGCGACGGCGCGCAGTACCGCATCCCCGGCGACCAACTGATCGAGGCCCCGGCCCGCGAAGGCCTGAAGGTCGGCGCCGAGGTCACCCTGTCGATCCGCCCCGAGCGCCTGCAACTGGTGGCCGAAGACACCCTGGCCGCCACGCCCTGCACCGTCGTCACGCAGATCTACCTGGGCACCGACCTGCAGTACCAGGTCAGCCTCGCCGACGGCACCCGCCTGACGGTCCGTGCGCCCAACAGCGCCGGCCAGCGTGGGCGCCTGGCGGCCGGGCAACGCGCCGGGCTGCTGTTCGAGAAAGGCAGCGCCAGCGTCCTGGTGGACTGAGCGGAGGTGAGCATGAATCGGTTATCCACAACCGCCGGCCATTCGCTGGAGCGGCGCCAGGCGCTGCGCCGCTTCCTCGGCGTATCGCCCGCGCTGGTCTCCATCGGGCTGTTCCTGATCGTGCCGATCTTCATCGTGGTCGGTTACTCGCTGATGCAGGCCAACCCCTATGGCGGGGTGAACCCGCACTTCAGCATCGACGCCTACGTCTCGCTGCTGTTCGAGCGCCAGCTCGACGACAGCCTGGCCTTCGCCGACTCCTACGTGATGATCGCGCTGCGCTCCATCGGCATCGCCGCGGCGACCACCGTCATCACCCTGCTGGTGGGCTTCCCTGTGGCGGTGTGGCTGGCGATGCAGCCGGCGCACCGGCGCGGCCTGCTGATCTTCCTGATCACCGTGCCGTTCTGGGCCAACCTGCTGATCCGTACCTACGCCTGGATCCTGCTGCTGCGCGGCACCGGCGTGGTCAACGGCACGCTGATGAGCCTGGGGTTGATCCACCAGCCGCTGAACCTGCTCTACACCGACGGCGCGGTGCTGCTGGGGCTGGTCTACACCTACGCGCCCTTCGTCGTGCTGCCGATCTACGCCACCCTCGAGAAGATGGACATGCGCCTGCTCGAAGCGGCCCAGGACCTCTACGCCGGGCGCGTCCGCACCCTGCGCAAGGTGGTCCTGCCGATCGCCCGTCCGGGCATCCTGGCCGGCGCCATCCTCACCTTCGTGCCGTGCCTGGGCGCGATGATCGCCCCCGAGCTGCTCGGCGGCGGCACCAAGATGATGCTCGGCAACCTGATCTTCCGGCAGTTCAGCGACTCGCGGAACTGGCCCTTCGGCGCGGCGCTGTCGCTGGTGCTGATGGGCGCGGTGATGCTGGTGCTGATGTTCTACGCGATGCGCGCCGAACGCCTGCGCATCGCCCGGGGAGGTGAATGATGCTGTCGCTGCTGAGCAAACGCCGCTTGGGTGTGCAGGATTTCCGTGGCTTCGGCGTCCTGAGCTTCCTGTTCTACCTGTACCTCTACGCGCCCATCGTGGTGCTGGTGGTGCTGTCGTTCAACGCCAACCAGTCCGCCACCGTGTGGACCGGCTTCAGCCTCGACTGGTACCGCAGCGCCTTCGCCAACCAGGCGCTGCGCCAGGCTGCCGGCAACAGCCTGCTGATCGCGGTGTGCGCCAGCGTGATCGCCACGGTGATCGCCACCCTGGCCGCGCTGGGCACCTCGCGCGGCGCCAAGTTCAAGGGCCTGCGGCTGTCCATGGGGGCGATCATGCTGCCGCTGGTGCTGCCCGAGATCGTCGTCGGCGTCGCCACCCTGGCGCTGTTCTCCACCCTCGGCCTGTCGCTGGGCTACGGCAACCTGATCATCGCCCACACGGTGTTCTGCATCCCGTTCGCCTATTTGCCGATCCGTGCCCGCCTGAACGACATGGACCTGTCCCTGGAGCAGGCCGCCGCCGACCTCTACGCCGGCCCCTGGCGGACCTTCCGCAAGGTGACCCTGCCGCTGCTGATGCCGGGGATCTTCTCCGGGCTGATGCTGGCCTTCATCGTCTCGCTGGATAACTTCGTGATCTCGATGATGGTCTCCCAGGCCGGCACCACCACCTTGCCGATCTTCATCTTCGGCCTGCTGCGCATGGGCGTGACGCCCGATGTGAACGCGGTGTCGACCCTGATCCTCGGCGTTTCCGTGCTGTTCGTAACCCTGTCCTTCCTGCTTGGCAAGAAGAAAGCCTGAGCCCACATACCGGAGTAGAAGATGAGCAAACTGATCGCTGCTGTAGGGGCCTCGCTGGCCATGGGGCTGGTGGCCAACGTGCACGCCGCCGAACAACTGAACGTGGTGAGCTGGAGTGGCTATTTCACCCCGCAGATCCTGGAGAAGTTCGAGAAGGAAACCGGCATCAAGGTGACCGTGGATTCCTACGACTCCAACGAAACGCTGCTGGCCAAGCTCAAGCAGGGCGGCACCGGCTACGACGTGGCGATTCCCTCGCACCAGTTCGTGCCGATCCTGATCCAGGAGAAGCTGCTGGAGCGCTTCGACCCGGCCAGCCAGCCGTACTACGCCAACGTCGAGGACAACCTGAAGAAGCCCACCTGGGACCCGGAAGGCGCCTACGCCGTGCCCTTCATCTGGGGCACCACCAGCGTGGTGCTGGACAGCGCCAGGTACAGCGGCCCGGCCGACAGCTACTCGGTGCTGTTCACCCCGCCCAAGGAGCTGCAGGGCAGGATCAACATGTTCGACTCGGCGAGCGAGGTGATCGACACCGCCAGCCTCTATCTGGGCATCCCGCTGTGCAGCGAGGACCCCAAGCAGATGCAACAGGTGCTGACCCTGCTGAAGAACCAGAAGCCCTTCGTGAAGACCTACAGCTCCAAGGCCGGCTCGATCCGCGAGAACCTGGCCTCGGGTGAAGTCGACATGTCGATGTTCTGGGGCGGCTCGTCGATGCGTGCGCGCGAGATGAAGTCCAGCCTGAAGTACCTCTACCCGAAAGAGGGCGTGATGGCCTGGGTGGACAACCTGGTGATCCCGGCCGGCGCCAAGCACCCGGAGAATGCGAAGAAGTTCATCGCCTTCCTCAGCCAGCCGGAAAACTCGGCGATGACCCAGAACTTCCTCAAGCACCAGAGCCCGATCAAGGGTGTTGAACCCTTCCTCGATGCCAGCCTGAAGGACGCGCCGGAACTGCACATCCCCGAGGGCACCAAGGTGGTGTTCAGCAAGACCTGTGGCGAAGGCGCGATCCGCCTGGCCGACCGCATCTGGACCAACCTGATGCGCTGATCCCGGACCGGGAACGCCGCCGACCGACGCTGCTCGCGTCCACCTGCGTGGGCGTGCGGGCAGCGTTCGGCCCGGCAAACGCGATATTCGCCAAAAGCCCCGTTCGCGGATGGGGTCGTTGAACCCGACTGAACCTTCCCCTTGCGGGAAATCCTGATGAAAAGGCCTCGTTCCATGAGCCAGAAGAACCAGCACAACGAACTCGTCCAGCTCCAGGCCTTTGAGCTGGCCCAGCGCATCCGCCAGCGCGACGTTTCCTGCCGTGAAGTGATGCAGGCCCACCTCGAGCAGATCGAGCGCTACAACCCGGCGGTCAACGCCATCGTCAGCCAGCAACCGGACGACCTGCTGCTGGCCGAAGCCGACCAGCGCGACGCCGAACTGGCCCGTGGGCAGTACCGTGGCTGGATGCACGGCCTGCCCCACGCGGTGAAGGACCTGTCGCTGACCCAGGGCATCCGCACCACCCTCGGCTCGCCGCTGTTCCGCGACTATGTACCCGAGCGCGACGGCATCATGGTCGAGCGCATCAAGGCGGCCGGCGCGATCATCATCGGCAAGACCAACACCCCCGAATTCGGCCTCGGCTCGCACAGCTACAACCCGATCTTCGGCGCCACCGGTTGCGCCTACGCGCCCGAGCGCACCGCCGGCGGCAGCAGTGGTGGCGCGGCGGCGGCGCTGGCGCTGCAGATGGTCCCGGTGGCCGACGGCAGCGACATGATGGGCTCACTGCGCAACCCGGCGGCCTTCAACAACATCATCGGCATGCGTCCGTCCCAGGGCCGTGTGCCCTTCGACGACAGCGCCGACCTGTTCATCGACCAGCTCGGCTACGAAGGCCCGATGGGCCGCAGCGTGCGCGACGTGGCGCTGCTGCTGTCGGTGCAGGCCGGCGGCGATGCCCGGGCACCGCTGTCCATCGCCGAGAGCGGCGAGCAGTTCGCTGGTTCGCTGGAGCGAGACTTCCAGGGCGCGCGCCTGGGCTGGCTCGGCGACCTGGGCGGCTATCTGCCCATGGAGAAGGGCGTGCTGGAGCTGTGCCGGCGTTCCTTCGCCGACTTCGAAGCCATCGGCTGCCATATCGAAGACGCAGCCCTGGGCTTCTCGCCCGAGCGCCTCTGGGACACCTGGCGCACCCTGCGCCACTGGATGGTCGCCGGCTCTCTCGGCGCCGCCTGCAACGACCCGGCCCGCCGCGAGTTGCTCAAGCCCGAGGCCGTCTGGGAAGTGGAGAACGGCCTGAAGCTCTCCGCCATGGACGTGTTCCACGCCTCCGTCGCGCGCAGCGACTGGTATCGCGCCATCAGCCGGCTGTTCGAGCGCTACGACTACCTGCTGCTGCCCAGCACCCAGGTGTTCCCGTTCGACAAGAGCTGGGACTGGCCGAAGGAAATTGCCGGCAAGACCATGGACACCTACCACCGCTGGATGGAAGTGGTGATCCCGGCCACCCTGTCCGGATGCCCGGCGGCCAACGTGCCGGTGGGCTTCAATGAGCAGGGCCTGCCCATGGGCCTGCAGATCATCGGCAGGCACCAGGCCGACATGGCCGTGCTGCAACTGGCCCACGCCTACGAGCAGGCATCGCGCTGGTACCAGCGCTGCCCGCCGCCGATGCTGGCGCGGGTGTAATACCGTTATCCATACCGTGAGGGGGACGCATGAACATCAGCTTCTTCCAGGAACTGCTGCAAAGCATCGGCGAGCGCGGCCGGCAACTGCTGGAGTCGCGCGAGCCGGCGCCGGGCAATGCCCAGGCGCTGGCGCAGGCGTGCCACAAGCTGGTTTCCAGCCACGGCGAAGCCTCGGGGGTGGCCCTGGCGCGGCAGGTCCTGTGCGCCTACCGGGACTGCCCGCTGGAGCAGCAGAAGGCCTTCTTCGACACCCTGCTGACGGACTTCGCACCGCCCCATGACGCACTGGCGCAGGCCTGCCAGCGCTACCTCGACGACCCGTCGTCGGCCAACACCACGGCGCTGTTCCAGGCCAGCGAACCGCCGCGCCAGGAACTGTTCCGCCGCCTCAACCAGGCGCCCGGCGGTACCGCCGAGCTGATCGCCATGCGCCGCCGGCTGCTGCAGGAACTCAAGACCAGGCCGGAGCTGGCGGCGGTCGACCACGACCTGCAGCACCTGCTGGCCTCCTGGTTCAACCGCGGCTTCCTGGTGCTGCGGCGCATCGACTGGTCGACGCCTGCGTCGATCCTGGAAAAGATCATCCAGTACGAGGCCGTCCACGCCATCAAGGACTGGGACGACCTGCGCAGCCGCCTGCAGCCGGCCGACCGCCGCTGCTTCGCCTTCTTCCATCCGGCCCTGGCCGACGAGCCGCTGATCTTCGTCGAGGTGGCGCTGACCCGCGCCATGCCGGGCGCCATCGCTGACATCCTTGAGGCCAAGCCGGAAGCCCAGCCGGCGGAGGAGCCCGACACCGCGGTGTTCTACTCCATCAGCAACTGCCAGGACGGCCTGCGCGGCATCTCCTTCGGCAACTTCCTGATCAAGCAGGTGGTGGAGGAACTGGCGCGGGAAATTCCCGGCCTGCGCCAGTTCGTCACCCTGTCGCCGGTGCCCGGCTTCCGTCGCTGGCTCGACAGCCTGGGCGACGACCCGCAGCTGGGTGCGGCCGCCGCCGAGCTGCTCAAGGCGCTCAAGCCTGACGCCCCGCCGCCGCCGCGCACGGAACAGCCGATGCTCGCGCTAGCCGCCGAGTACTTCCTGCGTGCGCGCAACGGCGCGGGTTTCCCGCTGGACCCGGTGGCGCGCTTCCACCTGGGCAACGGCGCCCGCCTGGAACGCCTGAACTGGCGCGGCGACCTCTCCGCCAGCGGCCTGCGCCAGGCTGCCGGGCTGATGGTCAATTACCGTTACGAACTGCGCCAGATCGAAAAGAACCACGAAGCCTACGCCAACCAGGGCGCGGTCACCGCCTCACCCGAGGTGCGCAAGCTGGCCACCCTGTCGGCGAAAACAAAACGCTAGGACCTCACCATGAACCAGAGCCTTTTCGCCGAAGTCGGCAAACACCTGCCCAGCGACCTGTCCAAGCCCTTCATCCGCACCCCGGACGGCGGCGGCTACCGCTACGCCGACATGCTGCGCAGCACCTCGCAGTTCGCCCATGCGCTGGTGGAGCTTGGCGTGCAGCCGGGCGACCGCGTCGCCGTGCAGGTCGACAAGAGCCCCGAGACGGTGATGCTCTACCTCGCCGTGCTGCGCGTCGGCGCGGTCTACCTGCCGCTCAACAGCGGCTACACCGGCGATGAACTGCGCTACTTCCTCGACGACGCCGAGCCCTCGCTGTTCGTCTGCGCACCGGCGTTCGAAGCCCAGGCCCGCGACCTGGCGAAAGCCAGCGGCGTCGCCCACCTGGAGACCCTGGGCGATGCCGGCGACGGCTCGCTGATGCAGCGCGTGCACGGCAAGCCGGGGCGCTTCGCCGACGTGCCGCGTGCCTCCAGCGACCTCGCCGCGATCCTCTACACCTCCGGCACCACCGGCCGCTCCAAGGGCGCGATGATCAGCCACGGCAACCTGGTCTCCAACGCCCGCGCGCTGGTGGATGCCTGGCAGATCACCAGCGAGGACTGGCTGCTCCATGCGCTGCCGATCTTCCACATCCACGGTCTGTTCGTGGCCTGCAACAGCCTGCTGATGGCCGGCGGCTCGATGCTCTTCCTGAGCAAGTTCGACGCCGCGCAGATGCTCCAGCTGCTGCCCCAGGTGAACCTGCTGATGGGCGTGCCGACCTTCTACACCCGCCTGCTCGATCAACCCGGCCTGACCCGCGAGGCGGTGGCGCACATGCGCCTGTTCATTTCCGGCTCCGCGCCGCTCACCGCCGAGACCCACAAGGCGTTCTCCGAGCGCACCGGCATGGCCATCCTCGAGCGCTACGGCATGACCGAGACCGGCATGAACACTTCCAACCCGCTGGATGGCGAGCGCATCGCCGGCACCGTCGGCTTCCCGCTGCCGGGCGTCGAATTGCGCATCACCGACCCGGCTAAGGCCGAGCCGACCCTGCTGCCCCAGGGCGAGCCGGGGATGATCGAAGTGCGCGGGCCGAACGTGTTCCAGGGCTACTGGCGGATGCCGGAGAAGACCGCCGAGGAACTGCGCGCCGACGGCTACTTCATGACCGGCGACATCGGCTTCGTCGATGAGCGTGGCTACGTGCAGATCGTCGGGCGCAACAAAGACATGATCATCAGCGGCGGCTTCAACGTGTACCCCAAGGAGCTGGAGGAAATCCTCGACACCCTGCCCGGCGTGGCCGAATCGGCGGTGATCGGCGTGCCGCACCCGGACTTCGGCGAGGGCGTGACCGCGGTGCTGGTGGCCGGCAAGGGTCAGGCGCCGAGCGAAGCGCAGGTGCTCGCCGCGCTGGACGGCAGGCTCGCGCGCTTCAAGCAGCCCAAGCGGGTGCTGGTGGTCGACGCGCTGCCGCGCAACGTGATGGGCAAGGTGCAGAAGAACGTGCTGCGCGAGCAGTTCAAGGGGCTGTATTCCTGATAGTCCGCGCTGGTTGGTGGTTCGCGAGCATGGCTTGCTCCTACAGGTCAGGCCTGGCGCCTTAGCGCTCTTCGTAGGAGCGAGCTTGCTCGCGAACCGCCCAACGCCGATATCACATTGTAGGAGCGGGCCATGCCCGCGATCGCGCGCCTGGCGCGTTCCCACAGGTCTGCGCCGTAACGAAAAAGCCCCGCTCACGCGGGGCTTTTGGCTTTCGTAGGAGCGGAGCTTCTCCGCGAAACGCGGATGAAATCCGCGCCCACGAACTCGTTAACGCACCGTCACCACCACCTTGCCCACCGCCTTGCGCTGGCCCAGGTGATTGATCGCGTCAGCGGCTTTTTCCAGCGGGTAGGTCTGCGACACCAGCGGCTTGATCTTTCCCTCGGCGAACCAGGCGAACAGCTGCTGGAAGTTCGCCGCGTTGTCCTGCGGCTGGCGCTGGGCGAAAGAGCCCCAGAACACGCCGACCAGCGAGGCGCCCTTGAGCAGGGTGAGGTTGGCCGGCAGGGCCGGAATGGTGCCGCTGGCAAAACCCACCACCAGCATACGGCCGTTCCAGGCGATGGAGCGGAAGGCTTCCTCGAACAGGTCGCCGCCCACCGGGTCGTAGATCACGTCCACGCCCTGGCCGCCGGTGATTTCCTTGAGCTTGTCCTTCAGGCTGCCTTCGCTGTAGTTGATCAGCACGTCGGCGCCGGCGGCCCTGGCGACCTCCAGCTTGGCCTCGCTGCTGGCGGCGGCGATGACCTTCGCGCCCATCGCCTTGCCGATTTCCACGGCTGCCAGGCCCACGCCGCCGGAGGCGCCGAGCACCAGCAGGGTCTCGCCCGGCTGCAGGTTGGCGCGCTGCTTGAGGGCGTGCATGGAGGTGCCGTAGGTCATGCCGAAGGCGGCGGCGCTGGGGAAGTCCATGCCGTCGGGAATCGGCATCACGTTGTAGCCGGGCACCGCCACTTCCTCGGCGAAGCTGCCCCAGCCGGTCAGCGCCATCACCCGGTCGCCGGGCTTCACATGGCTGACTTTCTCGCCCACGGCGCCGACCACGCCAGCGGCCTCGCCACCCGGGGAGAACGGGAAGGGCGGCTTGAACTGGTACTTGCCCTCGATGATCAGGGTGTCGGGGAAGTTCACCCCGGCGGCGTGTACCTGCAGCAGGACTTCGTTCTTCTTCGGCTCGGGGCTGGCGATGTCTTCCAGCACCAGGGATTCGGCGGGGCCGAAGGCTTTGCACAGCACGGCTTTCATCAGGACGGACTCCGTTGGCGGTTCTTCTTTGGGAGGAGTGGCCCAGTGTAGGAGCGCGGGCACAGGGGGCAAATCACCATGGCCTGGGCTTATGCCCCGATATAGCTTGGGCGGCGGCGCGAGTGTGGCTATCCTTTGCCCATCGAATCCGGAGACATCGCCTTGAGAGCTTTCCTCGCCCTGTTGCTGGTCCTTTCCTTCAGCCCCTTCGTCATGGCTTCCGAGTCCGAAGAGGGCAAGGCCGAAGACGCCAACAAGCCCGTGTTCATCGACCTCACCCCGGCGCTGGTGGGCAACTACGGCAGTGGCCCGCGGCTGAAGTACTTCAAGGCCGACATCGCGCTGAAGGTCACCGGCAAGGAAGCGTCCGAGAAGGTCGAGCACCACGAGCCGCTGATCCGCAACCAGCTGGTGATGCTCTTTGCCCAGCAGACCGACGATTCCCTCGGCAGCGTCGAGGGCAAGGAGAAGCTGCGCCAGGAAGCCCTCAAGCAGGTGCAGACGGTGCTCCAGCAGGAAGAGGGCAAGCCATTGGTGGATGACCTGCTGTTCAACAACCTGATCGTCCAGCCCTGACCCTTCCTGGCTCGCCTGCATGAGCGTGATTCATCTACGCTCATCAGGCGACCGTGCTGACCGGCTGCGGCTGCTTGCCGCGATGCTGGTCTGAAAGCCCCCGCCCGGCAAGGCGCATCGGAATTTTCCTCGTCGCGCCTGACTTGTATCAAACCCCAATCGCCACGGCTCGCCGAACATCCCTGCATGATCCGCTCGAATTCGAGCGCCTGGACGAGGGAAATCGGATGACCGGAAACGCAAAAAGCTGGCGCAACCGCGGTCTGGCGGTACTGGCGCTGGCCGTGCTCGCCGCGCTGGCCTGGCAGACGTTCAAGCCCAACGGGCTCCCTGACGGTTTCGCCAGCGGCAATGGGCGCATCGAAGCCACCGAGGTCGACGTGGCCACCAAGCTGCCCGGCCGCGTCGCGGAAATCCTGGTGGACGAAGGCGACTTCGTGAAAGCCGGCGAAGTGGTGGCGAAGATGGACACCCAGGTGCTCCAGGCCCAGCTGGCCCAGGCCCAGGCGGAAGTGCGGCGGGCGCAGAACGCCCAGCTCACCGCCGAATCCCTGGTGGCCCAGCGCAGCAGCGAGAAGTCCACCGCCGAGGCCGTGGTCGCGCAACGTCAGGCGGAACTGACCGCCGCGCAGAAGCGCTTCACCCGGACCGAGCAACTGGTCAAGCGCAACGCCCTGCCGCAGCAGCAACTGGATGACGACCGCGCGGTGATGCAAAGCGCCCAGGCGGCGCTGGCCGCCGCGCGTTCCCAGGTGGTGTCGGCGCAGGCCGGGATTGCCGCCGCGCGCTCCCAGGTCGTCGAGGCGCAGTCGGCCATCGAGGCCGCCACCGCCAGCACCGTGCGCCTGCAGGCGGATATCGACGACAGCCTGCTCAAGGCGCCGCGCAACGGCCGCGTGCAGTACCGCGTGGCGCAGCCGGGCGAAGTCCTGGCGGCCGGCGGCAAGCTGCTCAACATGGTCGACCTGGCCGATGTCTACATGACCTTCTTCCTGCCCTCGGGTCAGGCGGGCAAGGTCGAGCTGGGCCAGGAGGTGCGCCTGGTCATCGACGCGGTGCCCGAATACGTGATCCCGGCCAAGGTGTCCTATGTCGCCAGCGTCGCGCAGTTCACCCCCAAGACCGTGGAGACCGCCAACGAACGCGAAAAGCTGATGTTCCGCGTCAAGGCGCGCCTCGATCCCGGCCTGCTTGAGAAATACATCACCTACGTGAAGACCGGCGTGCCGGGCATGGCCTACCTGCGCCTCGACCCGCAGGTTGAATGGCCGGCCGCTCTGCAGATCAAGGTCCCGCAATGAACGCCGCCGACTGCGTGGCCCGTCTGGCTGGCGTCTCGCTGCGCTATGGGCAGACCCGCGCAGTGGATGACGTCAGCCTGGAGATCCCGGCCAACCGCATGGTCGGCCTGATCGGCCCGGACGGCGTCGGCAAGTCCAGCCTGCTGGCGCTGCTGGCGGGCGCGCGGAAGATGCAGGAGGGCGACATCCAGGTGCTCGGCGGCGACATGCGCGATGCGCGCCACCGCCGCGCGGTATGCCCTCGCATCGCCTACATGCCCCAGGGCCTGGGCAAGAACCTCTACCCGACGCTCTCGGTGTTCGAGAACGTCGACTTCTTCGGCCGCCTGTTCGGCCACGACAAGGCCGAGCGCGAGCGGCGCATCGCCGACCTGCTGCACAGCACCGGTCTTGCGCCCTTCGCCGACCGCCCGGCGGGCAAGCTTTCCGGCGGTATGAAGCAGAAGCTCGGGCTGTGCTGCGCGCTGATCCACGACCCCGACCTACTGATCCTCGACGAACCCACCACCGGCGTCGACCCGTTGTCGCGCAATCAGTTCTGGGAGTTGATCGCGCGCATCCGGGCCGGCCGCGAAGGCATGAGCGTGCTGGTGGCCACCGCCTACATGGAGGAGGCCGAGCGCTTCGACCACCTGGTGGCGATGGACGACGGCAAGGTGCTCGCCACCGGCACGCCGGCCGAGCTGCGCGCGCACACCGGTACGCAGAACCTCGAAGAGGCCTTCATCGCGCTGCTGCCCGAGCGCAAGCGCGCCGGTCACCACCGCTTGGTGATTCCGCCGCGTCCGCAGAACGATGGCGCGCCACAGATCGCCATCGAGGCGGAAGGGCTGACCTGCCGCTTCGGCGATTTCGTCGCGGTGGACCACGTCAGCTTCCGCATCGAGCGTGGGGAAATCTTCGGCTTCCTCGGCTCCAACGGCTGCGGCAAGTCCACCACCATGAAGATGCTCACCGGCCTGCTGCCGGCCAGCGAAGGCACCTGCGCACTGTTCGGCCAGCCGGTGAACGCCAACGACATGGCGACCCGCCGGCGCGTCGGCTACATGTCCCAAGCCTTCTCGCTGTATGCCGAGCTGACGGTCCTGCAGAACCTCGAACTGCACGCCAGGCTGTTCCACCTGCCGCAGGAGCAGATCGCCCCGCGTGTGGAGGAAATGCTCCAGCGCTTCGACCTGGGCAAGGTCCGGGACGAGCTGCCCGACAGCCTGCCGCTGGGCATTCGCCAGCGCCTGTCGCTGGCCGTGGCGGTGATCCACAAGCCGGAAATCCTCATCCTCGACGAGCCCACCTCGGGCGTCGACCCGGTGGCCCGCGACGGCTTCTGGGAGCTGATGGTGGAACTCTCGCGCAACGACGGCGTGACCATCTTCATCTCCACCCACTTCATGAACGAAGCCGAACGCTGCGACCGCATCTCGCTGATGCATGCCGGCAAGGTGCTCGACAGCGATACCCCGCAGGGCCTCATGGACAAGCGCGGCCTGCCGACCCTGGAAGCCACCTTCATCGCCTACCTGGAAGAGGCCGCCGGCAGCGCGCCGGTGCCCGACGCCGCGCCTGCTGCGCAGACGCCGGCCGAGCCCGGCCGCTACCAGGGCAGCGACCGCTTCAGCTGGCTGCGCCTGTTCAGCTACGCCCGCCGCGAGGCCATGGAGTTGCGCCGCGACCCGATCCGCCTGACCCTGGCGCTGGTGGGCACCGCGCTGCTGATGTTCATCATGGGCTACGGCATCAACATGGACGTCGAGGACCTCACCTTCGCCGTTCTCGACCGCGACCAGACCACCACCAGCCAGGCCTATGCGCTGAACATCGCCGGCTCGCGCTATTTCATCGAGAAGGCGCCGATCCAGAACCCCGAAGAGCTGGAGCGGCGCCTGCGCAGCGGCGACATCAGCCTGGCGGTGGAGATCCCGCCGAACTTCGGCCGTGACCTCAAGCGCGGCGCCGACCCGGCCATCGGCGTGTGGATCGACGGCGCCATGCCGACCCGCGCCAACACCGTGCTCGGCTACGTGCAGGGTCTGCACGCCAGCTACCTGGCCGACCTCGCGCGGCAGAGTGGCAGCAGCGCCGCCAGCGCGGCGGCGAGCACCGAGGTGCGCTTCCGCTACAACCCGGACGTGGAGAGCCTCAAGGCCATGGTGCCGGCGGTGATCCCGCTGCTGCTGATCATGATCCCGGCGATGCTCACCGCCCTGGGCGTGGTGCGCGAGAAGGAGCTGGGCTCGATCACCAACCTCTACGTCACGCCGGTCACGCGCCTGGAGTTTCTGCTCGGCAAGCAGCTGCCGTACATCGGCATGGGCATGATCAACTTCGTGCTGATGCTGGCCATGGCCGTGCTGCTGTTCCAGGTGCCGCTCAAGGGCAGCTTCCTGGCGCTGCTGGTCGGCGCGCTGCTCTATGTGGTGACCAGCACCGGGCTGGGGCTGCTGCTGTCGACCTTCATGAAGAGCCAGATCGCCGCGGTGTTCGGCACCGCCATCGCCACCATGATCCCGGCCATCCAGTTCTCCGGGCTGATCCACCCGGTGTCCTCGCTGGAGGGCGCGGCGGCGGTGATCGGCCAGCTCTACCCGACCTCGCACTTCCTGATCATCAGCCGCGGGGCCTTCTCGAAGGCGCTGGGGTTTGCCGACCTGTGGGTCTACTACCTGCCGCTGGCCGCCATGGTGGTGGTGCTGACGCTGCTCAGCGTGGCCTGCCTGAAGAAGCAGGAGGTCTGAGATGAACACGCTGGCGAACATCTTCAACCTTGGCATCAAGGAGTTCCGCAGCCTGGGCCGCGACTACGCGATGCTGATCCTGATCGCCTGGGCCTTCACCCTGGGCGTCTACAGCTCGGCCACCGGCGTGCCGGAGACCCTGCACCACGCGCCCATCGCCATCGTCGACGAGGACCAGTCGCAGCTCTCCTCACGCATCATCAATGCCTTCCAGCCGCCGTATTTCCGGGTGCCGGAAATGATCGGCCACGCGCAGATGGACCGTGGCATGGACGTCGGCCTGTATACCTTCACCCTGGACATCCCGCCGGACTTCCAGCGCGACGTACTGGCCGGGCGGCAGCCGGCGATCCAGGTCAACGTCGATGCGACGCAGACCGGCCAGGCCTTCTCCGGTGCCGGCTACATCCAGAACATCGTCGGCACCGAGGTGCGCGAGTTCGTCAGCCGCTACCGCGCCGAGCCGGCGATGCCGGCCGAGCTGGCGGTGCGCATGGAGTTCAACCCGAACCTGACCCAGGCCTGGTTCGGCGCGGTGATGGAGGTGATCAACCAGATCACCATGCTGTCGATCATCCTCACCGGCGCGGCGCTGATCCGCGAGCGCGAGCACGGCACGGTGGAGCACCTGCTGGTGATGCCGCTGACGGCCTTCGAGATCATGATGGCCAAGGTCTGGTCCATGGGCACGGTGGTGCTGGTGGCGGCGGCGGTCTCGCTGCAACTGGTGGTGCGCGGCTGGCTGGACGTGCCGATCAGCGGCTCGGTGGGGCTGTTCCTGCTGGGCGCGGCGCTGCACCTGTTCGCCACCACGTCGATGGGCATCTTCCTCGGTACCGTGGCGCGCTCGATGCCGCAGCTGGGACTGCTGGTCATCCTCACGCTGATGCCGCTGCAGATCCTCTCCGGCGGCACCACGCCGCGTGAAAGCATGCCGGAGCTGGTGCAGAACATCATGCTGGCGGCGCCGACCACCCATTTCGTCAGCCTAGCCCAGGCGATCCTCTATCGCGGCGCGGACCTGTCCATCGTCTGGCCGCAGCTGCTCGCCATCGTCGGTATCGGCGCGGCGTTCTTCTTCGGCGCCTTGTGGCGCTTCCGCCGGACCATTGGGCAGATGGCCTAGCGGCCACGGGCTCGCCGGCAGCTTCCGCATCAGGCGGGTTCGCGAGCAAGCTCGCTCCTACAGCCCAGGCACTGCGCCTCTGGCGTAGGAGCAACTGTCTTTGTCTGAACGTCGGTGACAGGGGACGGCCCTCTCCCTAACCCTCTCCCTTCAGGGAGAGGGCTGGGCCAGCGCAGGATTTTCCCGGTAGGAGCGGACCTTGTCCGCGAAATCCCACGCGGCGTAGTGCGGGACAGCAGGTCAGCGCCGATGGCCTATGCGTGCCGATCGGACGCCGGCCCTGCCGGTGGATCGCGGGCATGGCCCGCTCCTACAGTCGAGGTGCTGCGCTTTCAGGACGGCATGCGCTCGGCCATATCCGCCGGCCACACGCAGGTCTGGTTGCGTCCCTTGTGCTTGGCCGCGTACAGCGCCTGGTCGGCCTGGGCGATCAACTGGTCCGGCTCGGTGTCCTGCCCCGGCGTTGCGATGGCCAGGCCGATGCTCACCGTCAGGCGGCCGAGTTCGCCGCCCGGATGCGCGATGCCCATCTCCGCCACCCGCTGGTGGATGCGCGCGGCCACGTGGCTGGCGCCCTCCAGGCCGGTGTCGGTGAGGATGATGACGAATTCCTCCCCGCCATAACGACACGCCACGTCGCCCTCGCGCTGCAGGCACTCCTGCAGGCAGCTGGCGAGGCGGCGCAGGGCGTCGTCGCCGGCCAGGTGGCCGAGGCAGTCGTTGAAGCGCTTGAAGTGGTCGACATCGAGCATCAGTACCGCCAGCGGCGCGTCGGCCCGGCGCAGGCGGCGCCATTCGCTCTGCAGCTGGCGGTCGAAGTAGCGGCGGTTGAACAGCCCGGTCAGGCCATCCTGCTGCGACAGCTTGTGCAGCTGCGCCTCCAGCAGCAGGCGTTCGCTGTTGTCGCGGGCGACGGCGATCAGGTAGTCGCGGTCGCCCTGGTGGATCAACTGGGTGTTGATCTCCGCCGGTTGCAGGCTGCCGTCGCGGCGCTGCATCTCGCGCTGGAAGATCATCGACAGGTTCAGCCGGTGCGCCTGCTGCACCAGCTGGATCCAGGCGTGGAAGCCGGGAATCAGCCGCTCCGGATCATCGCGCAGCAGGTGGCGGAAGTCCTCGGCGCTGTAACCCAGGCTGTGGTACGTGGCGCGGTTCATGTGCAGCAGCTCGCGATGCTGCAGGTCGAAGATGAACAGCGCGTCGCGGCTGGAGTCCGTGAGGTCCAGCGCCAGTTGCAGGCGCTCGCGGCTGTCGCGCAGGTTTGCCTCGACGGACTGCCGCTGCTGCGCTTCCTGGTTGAGCAGCTGGTTGCTGGCGCTCAGCGCCGTGGCGCGGCGCGCATTCTCGCGGGCGAGGAACAACGCCGCCACCAGCAGCAGGCTGATCGCGACGCCGCCGCTGAACACCACCATCGGCAGGGGTGTGGACAGCGATTGCACCAGCGTCGCAGTGGGGCGCAGCTCCAGCTCGAAGCTGCGGTTGTCGAGAAGGCGCAGCGGCACGCGCAGCGGCTGGTCGGCGTCGCTGTCGGGCTGGTCGCGCACATAGAGCGGCCGGCCGTGCTCCAGCAGGCGCACGCTGAACAGGTGGTTGTCGGCCTGCTTGAGCAGGTTGTCCATCAGCGGGCCGACGCGGAAGACCCCCTGCATGAAGCCGTCGAAGCGCAGCTGGTTGCCGCTGTCGCGCACGTAGACCGGGGTGTAGAGCACGAAACCGCGCCCACCCTGCAGCAATTCCACGCTGTCGCTCAGCCGCGCCGTGCCGCTGTCGCGGGCGGCCATGGCGGTGGCGTAGTTGGGGTGCTGCTCGGTGAGGTGGAAGTTCAGCGCCGCCTCGTTGCCCTGCAGCGGTTCCAGCCAGCGGATGCGCAGATCGGGATCGGCCCACTGGATCGACTGGTAGCCGGGGAAGCTGCGCACGTAGAAGCGCGCGTCCAGTTCCCACTCGGGACGGGGCATGCGGCCGTGGTGGGTCCACAACTGGGCGAGCAGATCCAGCCCCTGGACCTGTTCGTGCAGATTGGCTTCCAACTGGTGCGCCAGGCTGCGGCCCTGGTAGGTCAGGCGCTCCTGTACGCGCTGCCGTTCGTTGCTGGCCAGCTCCTCGCCGAGCCAGGCGCTGGCGAGCAGGAGCACGCACAGCAGACCGCCAAGCCCGAGGTAGGTAGCGAATGAGGACTGGAGGCGGTGCATACGGCGAATTCCGGGGGCTTCAGTAACCTAATAGCACAATGCCTCTACTTGTGCGCCAGGCTGACGACGATCGCCCACTGTTCGTCGGTCACCGGCATCACCGACAGGCGGCTGCCCTTCTGCACAAGCGGCATGTCTTCCAGCCCTGCCTGGGCTTTCAATGTGCCCAGGGGCAGCACCGAACGGAAGGCCTCGACGAAGCTCACGTCGCGGGCCGTCCAGGGATTCTTGTCGTCACGGGCCTTGGGGTCGTGGTAGTGGCTTGCAGGGTCCAGCGCGGTCGGGTCGGCATAAGGCTCGCCCTCGATCTGCGCAATCCCGGCGATACCCGGCTCCGGACAGCTGGAGTGATAGAAGAAGAACAGGTCGCCCGGCTGCATGCTGCGCAGGAAGTTGCGCGCCTGGTAATTGCGCACGCCGTCCCAGCGCGCGGTCTTCAGGCGCTGCAGGTCGTGGATCGAGAGTTCATCGGGCTCGGATTTCATCAGCCAGTAAGCGCGTGCCATCCGCGAGGGTCTCCTTGTGCGTGGCGGGTGATGATTTTTCCATAAGGGTAGGCGTTTCCCTGCGACAAGCTGTCGGCTCGCCGGAAACAAACTGTAGGAAGAATATGTAGGACTTACGGCATGAAGATTGCCTGAAAGTGCCGGAAGTTTTCGGGGCGACAGCTCCTCCGACGATCGGTTGGCGTCAGAATTGCGAGAAGCTTTTCATTGTCGGAGAATGCCGCCGTTTTTAAGCGTGGCCTGCCGGACGGATCAAAAACCACCGCCGGCTGTCGTGGACAATTGCCTGGAAGGGGGAGGCAATCGATGAAACGCAAGCCTGATCTTTTGTGGGTGTTGGTAATACTTTTCGGTCTGGGGGTCGTCACTACCGGTTACACCCAGAGCCTGTGGGAACAACGCCAGGGCAACGCCCCGGTGCAGGTCACCCAGCAGCCCTGATCCAGCGGTCTGCTCGCGCCACGGTTATCGCAAGGAACGCGATTCCGTTGCCAGACGGCCATACCAGCCGCCGTCCGTCACGATGCCCATCAGCGGCACATCCCAGCTCGCCAGCTCCAGCCTATCGACCTTCTGGCATTCATGCGCCAGGCCCAGGAGCGTCGGTTTCTGCCAATTTTTGCGCATGCCCAGGTAGGCCAGGGTCCGATCATAGAAGCCCTTGCCCATGCCCAGGCGGCCGCCTTGCGCATCGAAGCCCACCAGCGGCAGCAACAGCAGGTCCAGCGCCCAGGCCGGGCGCTGGCGCCGTCGGTCGGCCAAGGGTTCGGCGATGTTGAAACGGTTACGCACCCAGCGCTCGCCGATGCCCACCTGCTGGAAGGTCATGTGCGTGCGCGGCCAGTCCGAGAGCACCGGCAGGTAGGTCGACTTGCCGCGTTTCTGCGCAGCCTTCATCAATGGGCGCGGGTCGATTTCGCCGTCGGCCGGCAGGTACAGGGCGATGTGCCTGGCCCGGCGGAACAGCGGATGCTGCGCGAGCTGGCGATACAGGGCCTGGGCGGCGAGGCGTTGCTGCAGGGGAGTGAGCGCGCGTCTGGCCTGGCGCAGCTGGCGGCGCAGGGCAGGGCGGGAGAGACCGTCTGAGTGGATCATCGAAGGGTAAAGCTCCCCGGACATGCCGCTGTCGGGTTAGCCCTTGAACCCGAGAGTTCAAGGTGGTGGTTGCAGTAGGCTTTAAGGCTTTCCGTCGTGCGGACATGCACACCAGCCCAACTGGCAACCCCCGTTGTTGCAATTATCGGCTCAGGGACATCACCGACTGGCCAACACACCAGGGAGCGGGGCTGATTATACCCCAAGGAAATTTCCCTGGTCAGACTTCACCCTGGCCCTTATCGGTGGTAAGGGTATCGGTTGTCAGTGCGCGATCCACTCGCTCGAGCAGTTCACGCACGCGCTCGCGGGTGGAACTGCTGTCATGCTCCACGCGCTCCTGCTTGTGCAGCAGGTCGTGGGTGATGTTCAGCGCGGCCATCACCGCCACGCGGTCGGCACCGATCACCTTGCCGCTGGATCGGATCTCGCGCATCTTGCTGTCCAGGTAGCGCGCGGCGCTTTCCAGGTTGACGCGCTCGTCCGGGGGGCATGCGATGCAGTACTCCTTGTCGAGGATTTGGACGTTCAGGGTGTTCGACTGGCTCATGAGTCCTGCTCCAGGGCTTTAAGACGCAAAATCATCGCTTCGACCTTCTGCCGAGCCAAATCGTTCTTCTCGATCAGATGGGCGCGTTCTTCCCGCCAGCTTTTCTCGTTCGCCCGCAGCAGCCGGTTTTCGGCCTTGAGCTGTTCCAGGCGTTGGAGCAGCAGGTCGAACTTGGCGATCAGCGCGTGCAGGTCGGCGTCTTCCATGGGCTCTCGCTTGGGAGTTGCTTAAGTAATCGAGAACTATATAGGACTGCCGTGGGGGTGGGTCAACGCACGGCTGCCCGGCGCGGGGTCGCATGGTCTTGCGGTGTGCGCCGGTGCTAGGATAACGGACCCTATTCTATTGCGCGGCGCCTGATGGCGCCTAGCCGTCACCCGGGTTCGATCATGTCCACTTCCAGCTCCGCCTACACCGCCTTCGCCACCCTGCTCGCCGAGGCCGCCCTGCCTATTTCCCCCGCCGAACTGCACGGCCACCTGCTTGGCCGCGTCTGCGCCGGGGCCGGCTTCGACCAGGACGAGTGGTTGCAAGCCGCTGCCGAGCTGCTCGGCGGCGAGCCGGGCGAGCGCCTGGGCGCGGCCCTGGGCGGCCTGCTGGGCATGGTCCAGCAGGACTTCAGCCAGGGCGAGATGGCCGTGGTGCTGATGCTGCCCAACGACGACGCGCCGCTGGCCGAGCGTGCCGTGGCCCTGGGCCAGTGGTGCCAGGGCTTCCTCGCCGGCTTCGGCCTGGCGCTGCGTTCCCCCAGCCTGTCGGACGAAGCCGACGAAGTGCTGCAGGACATCGCCGCCATTGCCCAGGTCGGCGGGCAGCTGGAAGAATCCGAAGACGGCGAGGCCGACTACATGGAAGTGCAGGAATACCTGCGCGTCGCCCCGCTGCTGCTGTTCTCCGAATTCGGCAAGGTGCCGGCACCGGCCGAGAAACCCTCCCTGCATTGAGGTCGCGCATGATCCGTATCGCCAAGTCGGAATACGCCCGTCGTCGCAAGGCGCTGATGGCGCAGATGGAACCCAACAGCATCGCCATTCTCCCGGCGGCGCCGATGTACATCCGCAACCGCGACGTCGAGCACGTCTACCGCCAGGACAGCGACTTCCAGTACCTCACCGGCTTCCCCGAGCCGGAAGCGGTGATGGCGCTGATCCCCGGCCGCGAGCACGGCGAGTACGTGCTGTTCTGCCGCGAGCGCGATCCGGAGCGTGAACTCTGGGACGGCCTGCGCGCCGGCCAGGACGGCGCGATCAGCACCTTCGGCGCCGACGATGCCTTCCCCATCGGCGATATCGACGACATCCTCCCCGGCCTGATCGAGGGCCGCGACCGCGTGTACTACGCGCTGGGCGCCAACCAGGAATTCGACCGCCGGCTGATGGACTGGATCAACGTGATCCGCTCCAAGGCGCGCCAGGGTGCGCAGCCGCCGAACGAGTTCGTCGCCCTCGACCACCTGCTGCACGACCAGCGCCTGTACAAGAGCGCCGGCGAGGTGAAGGTGATGCGCTACGCCGCGGAAGTCTCCGCGGGCGCCCACATCCGCGCCATGCAGGCCTGCCGCCCGGGGCTCTACGAGTACCACCTGGAAGCCGAGCTGGAATACGCCTTCCGCCAGGGCGGCGCGAAGATGCCGGCCTACGGCTCCATCGTCGCCACCGGCCGCAACGCCTGCATCCTGCACTACCGGGAGAATGACGCGCAGATCAAGGACGGCGACCTCATCCTGATCGACGCCGGCTGCGAGATCGATTGCTACGCCAGCGACATCACCCGCACCTTCCCCGCCAGCGGCACCTTCAGCCCCGAGCAGAAAGCCATCTACCAGCTGGTGCTGGACGCCAACATGGCGGCCTTCGACTACATCGCCCCGGGCCGCCACTGGAACGAAGCCCACGAGGCCACCGTGCGGGTCATCACCGCCGGCCTGGTGGAGCTGGGCCTGCTCAAGGGCGAGGTCGACGAGCTGATCGAGCGCGAAGCCTACAAGGCTTTCTACATGCACCGTGCCGGCCATTGGCTGGGCATGGACGTGCACGATGTCGGCGAGTACCGCGTCGGCGGTGAATGGCGTGTGCTCGAACCGGGCATGGCGATGACCGTCGAGCCGGGCATCTACATCGCCCCGGACAACACCGACGTGCCGAAGAAGTGGCGCGGCATCGGCGTGCGCATCGAGGACGATGTGGTGGTGACGAAAACCGGCTGCGAAGTGCTGACCAACGGCGTGCCGAAGACCGTCGCCGAGATCGAAGCGCTGATGGCGCAGGCCCGCGCCCAGGCCGCCTGACATGCAACGTACGCAATTGGCCATCATCGGTGGCGGCCTCGTTGGCGCAAGCCTTGCGCTGATCCTCCAGGCCGGCGCCCGTGCGCGCGGCTGGCAGATCGTGCTCATCGAGCCCTTCGCCCCCGGCGATGCCTACCAGCCCAGCTATGACGCGCGCTCCTCGGCGCTGTCCTTCGGCAGCCGGCAGATCTACGAACGCCTGGGGCTGTGGCAGCAGATCGCCCAGCGTGCCGAGCCGATCACCCAGATCCACGTCTCCGACCGTGGCCGCTTCGGCGCCGCGCGCCTGACGGCGGTGGAGGAGGGCGTTCCCGCGCTGGGCTACGTGGTGGAAAACGCCTGGCTCGGCCAGTGCCTCTGGCATGCGCTCGACCCGACCGTGGTCAGCTGGCGCTGCCCGGCCGAAGTGCGGCGGATGGAAGCCCTGGGCGACGGCTACCGCCTGACCCTGGACGACGACTCGCAGCTGGACTGCGACCTCGCCGTGCTCGCCGATGGCGGCCGCTCCGGCCTGCGCGAGCAGCTGGGCATCAACGTGCGTTCCTCGTCCTACGGGCAAACCGCGCTGATCGCCAACATCAGCCCGTCCGAGGCCCACCGCGGGCAAGCCTTCGAACGCTTCACCGAGAACGGCCCGCTGGCCCTGCTGCCGCTGCCGGAAAACCGCTGCGCGCTGGTCTGGACCCGCAACGGCAGCGACGCCGAGCGCCTGCGCGAGCTGCCCGACGCGGCCTTCCTCGCCGAGTTGCAGGAGGCCTTCGGCTACCGCCTCGGCACCCTGCGCCAGGTCGGTGTGCGCTACGGCTACCCGCTGAGCCTGACCGAGGCCGACGAGCAGATTCGCCCGCACCTGGTGGTGCTGGGCAACGCCGCCCACAGCCTGCATCCGATTGCCGGGCAGGGCTTCAACCTGTCGCTGCGCGATGCCAAGGCCCTGGGTGACCGCCTGTTGCTGGAAGACGCCGCGCCGGGCGATTTCGCCGTGCTGCAGCGCTACCTGGACGGCCAACGGCTGGACCAGCAGATGACTGTCGGCTTCTCCGACCGCGTCACCCGGCTGTTCTCCAATGCCCAGCCGTTGCTGGCCACCGGTCGCAACCTCGGCCTGCTGGGGCTCGACCTGTTGCCGCCGGCCAAGCGCTGGTTCGCCCGCCAGGCCATGGGCCTGGGCGCCCGCCCGGTTTAACACGCCTCAGCCAAAAGGAAATTCGATGCACGCGGATCTGGTAATCGTCGGGGCGGGAATGGTCGGCAGCGCGCTGGCCCTGGCCCTGGAAGGCAGCGGGCTGGACATCCTGCTGCTGGACGGCTCGCCGCTGAGCGTCACGCCGTTCGACCGCGAAGCACCCTTCGAGCCGCGCGTCAGTGCGCTGTCCGAGGCCAGTCGGCGCATCCTCCAGCGCCTGCACGCCTGGGACGGCATCGCCGCCCGCCGCGCCGAGCCCTACAGCGAGATGCAGGTGTGGGACGGCTCGGGCACCGGGCAGATTCACTTCAGTGCCGCCAGCGTACATGCCGAGATGCTCGGCCATATCGTCGAGAACCGCGTGGTGCAGGACGCCCTGCTGGAGCGTCTGCACGACTCCGCGCTCGGCCTGCTGCCCAATGCGCGCCTCGAACAACTGCGCCACTCCGGCGACGACTGGCTGCTGACCCTCTCCGATGGCCGCGAAGTCCGCACGCCGCTGGTGGTCGCCGCCGACGGCGCCAACTCCGCCGTGCGCCGCCTGGCCGGCTGCGCCACCCGCGAGTGGGATTACCTGCATCACGCCATCGTCACCAGCGTGCGCTGCGAGAAGCCGCACCAGGCCACCGCCTGGCAGCGCTTCACCGACGACGGCCCGCTGGCCTTCCTGCCACTGGCGAAGGCGGGCGATGCGCACTGGTGCTCGATCGTCTGGTCGACCACGCCGGAGCAGGCCGAGAAGCTCATGGCGCTGGATGACGACGGCTTCTGCAAGGCCCTTGGGCTGGCCTTCGAGCATCGCCTGGGCGTCATCGAACACGCCGACCGCCGTCTGTGCATCCCGCTGCGCCAGCGCCACGCCAAGCGCTACGTGGAGCCGGGGCTGGTGCTGATCGGCGACGCCGCGCACACCATCCACCCGCTGGCCGGGCAGGGCGTGAACCTGGGCTTCCTGGATGCTGCCGTGCTCGCCGAAGTGCTCGAGCACGCCCATGCCCGTGGCGAGAACATCGCCGAGGAGCGCGTGCTGAGCCGCTACGAACGTCGGCGCATGCCGCACAACCTGGCGATGATGGCAGCGATGGAAGGCTTCCAGCGCCTGTTCCAGGCGGACCCGCTGGCGCTGCGCTGGCTGCGTAACGCCGGCCTGCGGCTGGTGGACAAACACCACGAGGCCAAGGGCGTGTTCGTGCGCCAGGCGCTGGGGCTGTCGGGGGATTTGCCGGAGCTGGCGCGGGTTTGATAAGGGCGGCCTGCGGCCCCCTCACCCTAACCCTCTCCCAGGGGGAGAGGGGATTGATCGGCGCAGGCTGAACGCTCAGATCTCGCCGGCTGACTCCGCGATGACCGCACACTCCGAACTGCCCCCTCTCCCTCTGGGAGAGGGCTGGGGTGAGGGGCTCCTGGCCTGCATCGCCAATACCCCCGCGACCCCACACCGCACCCCATCGAAACACCCCGACACAAACGCGCAGCTCGTTATCAAATGCGGTTCCTTATCATTTGCGGGATTTCTTCCCTGCAAAGGAAACGCCCATGCTCGCGCGCAAAAGTCTTCTCGCCACCCTCCTGCTGGTCGCCTTCGGGAGCACCGCCCAGGCCGCCGACGAGGTGGTGGTCTACTCCTCGCGCATCGACGAGCTGATCAAGCCGGTGTTCGATGCCTACACCGAGAAGACCGGGGTGAAGATCAAATTCATCACCGACAAGGAAGCGCCCCTGATGGCGCGGATCAAGGCCGAGGGCGCCAACACGCCGGCCGACCTGCTGCTCACCGTGGACGCCGGTAACCTCTGGCAGGCCGAGCAGATGGGCATCCTGCAGCCCTTCGACTCGCCGACCCTGGATGCCAACATCCCGCCGCAGTACCGCTCCGGCACCGATAGCTGGACCGGCCTGTCGCTGCGCGCGCGGACCATCGTCTATTCGACCCAGCGGGTGAAACCCGAGGAGCTGTCCACCTACGAAGCGCTGGCCGATCCGAGGTGGGAAGGCCGCCTGTGCCTGCGCACCGCGAAGAAGGTCTATAACCAGTCGCTCACCGCCACCCTGATCGAGACCCACGGCGCGCAGAAGACCGAGGATATCCTCAAGGGCTGGGTGAACAACCTGGCCACCGACGTGTTCTCCGACGACAACGCCCTGCTGCAGGCCATCGCCGCCGGCCAGTGCGACGTCGGCATCGTCAACACCTACTACTACGGGCGCATGCACAAGGACAATCCGCAGTTGCCGGTGAAGCTGTTCTGGCCGAACCAGGGCGACCGGGGCGTGCACGTCAACCTGTCGGGCATTGGTTTGACCAAGTACGCGCCGCACCCGGAGGCGGCGAAGAAGCTGGTGGAGTGGATGACCGGGCCGGATGCCCAGGCGCTGTTCGCCGGCATCAACCAGGAATTCCCGGCCAACCCGGCGGTGGCGCCGTCGCCGGAAGTCGCCGCGTGGGGCACGTTCAAGGCCGACAGCATCCCCGTGGAAGTGGCCGGCAAGCGCCAGGCCGAGGCGATCAGGCTGATGGACCGCGCCGGCTGGAATTGAGCGGAGCCCGGCGCCTCAACGGGCGCCGGCGTCGTCCTGGTGGCTGACGGCAAGTGCCTTGCCGTCGCCGTCGAGCAGGCAGACGAATTCGCCGTCCGACTGCTCGCCCCGGCGCAGTTGCGCCACCAGCCGCTTGCTGGCCGGCTGGCCGTTCACCGAGCCCTCGTAGGCTTCCTCGCGAATCGAGCTGGGCTCGATCCAGGTCTTCTGCCAGCGTTCCTGCAAGGCCGGGTCCGCGGCGACCTTGCTCATGGCCATGGCCACGCAGGCCTCGACGGGCGTGGGAGCGTCGGCCAGGGCCAGGCTGCAGAACGGCAACAGCAGCAGGCCGGACAGACGGAAGAGGGATGACATGGGACTTTTTCCTTGGGGGCGGCAGTGGCAGAGTGGGCGATTCGACCGCGGTACCTTGCGCTTTATCCCTTTCCCATGAGGATCAGGCGAATTCGATTTCAATGAAGGAAATTTCCGTCAGTTGATCGGCGGTATTTCCTGCAAACACCCCTTGATGCCCTGGACACACGCCCCGCATGCGCGCCACTCGCTGGACTCCCATCACCTTCGCCATCGCCGCCCTGGTGCTGCTGCCGATCAGCGTCCTGCTGCTGAGCTGGGGCCAGATCGACCGGGAAATCTGGGCGCACCTGTGGGACACCCAGATGACCCGCCTGCTGGGCAATACCCTGGTGCTGGTGGCGGGTGTGGGCGTGGGGGTGACCGTGCTGGGCGTCAGCCTCGCCTGGCTCGTCAGCCTCTGCGAGTTCCCCGGCCGGCGCTGGCTGGACTGGGCGCTGATGCTGCCCTTTGCCGTGCCGGCCTACGTGCTGGCGTTCGTCTTCGTCGGCCTGCTGGACTTCTCCGGCCCCGTGCAGACGCTGCTGCGCGAGTGGTTCGGCAGCGGCCTGCGGCTGCCGCGGGTGCGCTCCACCGGCGGGGTGATCACGGTGCTGGTGCTGGTGTTCTACCCCTACGTTTACCTGCTCGCGCGCACCGCCTTCCTCGCCCAGGGGCGCGGCCTGATGGAAGCGGCGCGGGTGCTCGGCCTGTCACCGCTGGCGGCCTTCTGGCGCGTCGCCCTGCCCATGGCGCGCCCGGCCATCGGCGCCGGGCTGGCGCTGGCGATCATGGAGACCCTGGCGGATTTCGGCACCGTCGCGGTGTTCAACTTCGATACCTTCACCACCGCCGTCTATAAGACCTGGTATGGCTTCTATAGCCTGTCCAGCGCCACCCAGCTGGCCAGCCTGCTGCTGCTGTTCGTCATGCTGGTGCTGCTGGGCGAGCGCTACGGCCGCGGCCGCAGCGGCGTGCCCAGCGAGCGCCCGCGCGGCGCGGCGCTGTACCGGCTGCGCGGCTGGAAGGCGTTCGCCGCCAGCGCCTGGTGCCTGCTGGTGTTCGCCTGCGCCTTCGTCATCCCGCTGCTGCAGCTGCTGGTGTGGGTCTGGCAGAAGGGCCGCTTCGACCTGGATGAGCGTTACGCCGGGCTGATCCTGCACAGCCTCTACCTGGGCGGCCTGGCGGCGCTGCTGACGGTGGCGGTGGCGCTGCTGCTGGCTTTCGCCCGGCGCCTGTCGCCGACCCCGGCGGTGCGCTCGGCGGTGGGTATTTCCAACCTCGGCTATGCGCTGCCCGGCTCGGTGCTGGCGGTGGCGATCATGCTGGCCTTCAGCTGGCTGGACAATCACGCGGTGATTCCGCTCTCCAGCGCCCTGGGCGGCGCCGGCAAGCCGCTGCTGCTGGGCAGCCTTGGCGCGCTGCTGGTGGCCTACCTGATCCGCTTCATGGCGGTGGCCTACCACCCGCTGGAGGGCGCGCTGGCGCGGATTCGTCCGTCGCTGCCGGAGGCTTCGCGCAGCCTGGGCGTCGGCGGCGCGGGCCTGTTCCTGCGGGTCTACCTGCCGCTGCTGCTGCCAGGGGCGCTGAGCGCCGCGCTGCTGGTGTTCGTCGACGTGCTCAAGGAAATGCCGGCCACCTTGCTGATGCGCCCCTTCGGCTGGGACACCCTGGCCGTGCGCGTGTTCGAGATGACCAGCGAGGGCGAATGGGCCCGCGCCGCGCTGCCGGCGCTGACCCTGGTGCTGGTCGGGCTGTTCCCGGTGATCGGCCTGATTCGCCGCTCCGCGCGCCAGAGCGGTTCTTCCCGGCCCTGAGAATCGGCCGTCGGACAAGCTGTCCAGCGGCCGGCCTTGCGACTACAATGCGCGCGTTTCGTGCGGGCCGTACTCGCGCTCCGCACCCGCCTCGCCCGGAAGGAGAACACCCATGGGACAGCGCACGCCGCTCTATGATTTGCACGTCGCCCTCGGCGCCAAGATCGTCGATTTCGGCGGTTGGGACATGCCGTTGCACTACGGTTCGCAAGTCGAAGAGCACCACCAGGTACGTCGCGATTGCGGCGTGTTCGACGTTTCCCACATGACCGTGGTCGACGTCACCGGTCCGCAGGCCAAGGAATACCTGCAGCGACTCCTGGCCAACGATGTCGAACGACTGCAGGTTCCGGGCAAGGCGCTGTACAGCGGCATGCTCAACGAACGCGGCGGTGTCGTCGACGACCTGATCGTCTACCTCGGCGTGTACGGCTACCGCGTGGTGGTCAACGCCTCCACCCGCGACAAGGACATGGCCTGGATGCAGGCCCACACCGAAGGCTTCGACGTCACCCTGAGCGAACGCCCGGACCTCGCCATGCTCGCCGTGCAGGGCCCCAACGCCCGCGAAAAGACCGCCGAGCTGGTCACCCCCTCGCGCGCCGCGCTGATCCGCGAACTCAAGCCCTTCCAGGGCAAGGCCGACGGTGACTGGTTCATCGCCCGCACCGGCTACACCGGCGAGGACGGCCTGGAAATCATGCTGCCGGCCGTCGAGGCGCAAGGCTTCCTCAACGACCTGGTCGGCGCCGGCATCGCCCCGGCGGGCCTGGGCGCGCGCGATACCCTGCGCCTGGAAGCCGGGATGAACCTCTACGGCCAGGACATGGACGAAGACGTCTCCCCGCTGGCCGCCAACATGGGCTGGACCATCGCCTGGGAGCCGCAAGGCCGCGACTTCGTTGGCCGCAAGGCCCTCGAAGCGCAGAAGGCCGCCGGCGATGCGCCCAAGCTGGTCGGGCTGGTGCTGGAGGAGCGCGGCGTATTGCGCGCCCACCAGGTCGTCCGCATCGCCGGTGTCGGCGAAGGCGAGATCACCAGTGGCAGCTTCTCCCCGACGCTGGGCAAATCCATTGCCTTGGCCCGCGTGCCGGCGGCCACCGGCGACCGCGCCGAGGTGGAGATCCGCGGCAAGTGGTATCCGGTTCGCGTCGTTCAGCCGAATTTCGTGCGTCATGGCAAAGCCCTGATCTAAATTGCATGATCTAACTTAGAAGAGGGCGGTACCGCCGCCCGTCGCCCCGTCCTCGAGGAAAAACAAGATGAGCAATATCCCCGCCGACCTGCGTTACGCCGCCAGCCACGAGTGGGCGCGCCTGGAAGCCGACGGTAGCGTGACCGTGGGCATCTCCGACCATGCCCAGGAAGCCCTGGGCGACGTGGTCTTCGTCGAACTGCCGGAAGTCGGCAAGACCCTTGCCGCCGGTCAGGAAGCCGGTGTCGTCGAGTCGGTGAAGGCCGCCTCGGACATCTACGCCCCGGTGAGCGGCGAAGTCATCGCGGTCAACGACGTGCTGGCCGATACCCCCGAAGAAGTGAACAACGACCCGTACGGCTCCTGGTTCTTCAAGCTCAAGCCGAGCAACCCGGCCGAGCTGGACAAGCTCCTCGACGCCGCCGGTTATCGCGCTGCCAGCGATTCCGACGCCTAACACGCTGCTGTACACACAGGCCTCGACTCGTCGGGGCCTGTTCTTTTTTACGGACCGATTACGGACCGACTTTTCGAGACCGTGGCCATGTCGAACACCCCTTCGCTTTCTCAGCTGCACCAGCCTGATGCCTTCCTCGCCCGCCACCTGGGCCCCGACGCCGCCGAGCAGCACGCCATGCTCGACACCCTCGGGCTCGGCAGTCGCGACGACCTGATCGTGCAGACGGTGCCCCCGGCGATCCGCCTGAACCGGCCACTGGATCTGCCGGCCGCCCTCGACGAACAGGGCGCGCTGGCCAAGCTGAAGGGGTACGCGCAGAAGAACGAGCTGTGGACCAGCCTGATCGGCACCGGCTACTACGGCACCCTGACCCCGACCGTCATCCTGCGCAACGTGCTGGAGAATCCGGGCTGGTACACCGCCTACACCCCGTACCAGCCGGAAATCGCCCAGGGCCGTCTCGAATCGCTGCTGAACTTCCAGCAGATGACCATCGACCTCACCGGCCTCGACCTCGCCAGCGCCTCGCTGCTCGACGAAGCCACCGCTGCCGCCGAAGCCATGGCCCTGGCCAAGCGCGTAGCCAAGGCCAAGAGCAACCTGTTCTTCGTCGATGCGCACTGCCACCCGCAGACCATCTCCGTGGTGCAGACCCGCGCCGAGGCCTTCGGCTTCGACGTGGTGGTCGACGAGGTGGACAACCTCGGCCAGCACGCGGTGTTCGGCGCGCTGCTGCAATATCCCGACACCCGCGGCGAAGTCCGTGACCTGCGTTCGGTGATCGATGCCCTGCACGCCCAGCAGGCCATCGCCTGCGTCGCCAGCGACCTGCTCGCGCTGCTGCTGCTCACCCCGCCGGGCGAGCTGGGCGCCGACGTGGTCCTGGGCAGCGCCCAGCGCTTTGGCGTGCCCATGGGCTACGGCGGCCCGCACGCCGCCTTCTTCGCCTGCCGCGACGACTACAAGCGCGCCATGCCCGGCCGCATCATCGGCGTGTCCAAGGACGCCCGCGGCAACACCGCGCTGCGCATGGCGCTGCAGACCCGCGAACAGCACATCCGCCGCGAGAAGGCCAACTCCAACGTCTGCACCTCGCAGGTGCTGCTGGCCAACATCGCCAGCCTGTACGCCGTCTACCACGGCCCGCAGGGCCTCAAGCGCATCGCCCAGCGCGTGCACCGCCTGACTGCCGTGCTGGCCGCCGGCCTCGCCGCCAAGGGCGTGAAGCGGGTCAACCAGCACTTCTTCGACACCCTGACCCTGGACGTCGGCGCGCAGCAGCAGGCCATCATCGAGCGCGCCCGCGCCGCCCGCGTGAACCTGCGCATCGTCGGCGAGGACCGCCTGGGCGTGAGCCTGGACGAAACCACCAGCGCCGACACCCTCGCCAGCCTGTTCGACATCATGCTCGGTGCCGGCCACGGCCTGGACGTCGCCCAGCTCGACGCCGGTAAGGTCGCCGATGGCATTCCCGCCGCCCTGCAGCGCAGCAGCGGCTACCTGAGCCACCCGGTGTTCAACCGCCACCACAGCGAAACCGAGATGCTGCGCTACCTGCGCCAGCTCGAAGGCAAGGACCTGGCGCTGAACCAGGCGATGATCCCGCTGGGCTCCTGCACCATGAAGCTCAACGCCACCAGCGAGATGATCCCCATCACCTGGCCGGAATTCGCCAGCCTGCACCCCTTCGTGCCGCGCGAGCAGGCCGAGGGCTACCGCCTGATGATCGAGGAGCTGGAGCGCTGGCTCTGCGCGATCACCGGCTTCGACGCCATCTGCATGCAGCCCAACTCCGGCGCCCAGGGCGAGTACGCCGGCCTGCTGGCGATCCGCAAGTACCACGAGAGCCGGGGCGATGCGCACCGCAACATCTGCCTCATTCCGTCGTCGGCCCACGGCACCAACCCGGCCTCGGCGATCATGGCGAGCATGCGCGTGGTCATCGTCGAGTGCGACAAGGGCGGCAACGTCGACCTGGAAGACCTCAAGCGCAAGGCGGCCGAAGCCGGCGAGCAGTTGTCCTGCCTGATGATCACCTACCCGTCCACCCACGGCGTGTACGAAGAGGGCATCCGCGAGATCTGCGAGGTCATCCACGCCCACGGCGGCCAGGTCTACATGGACGGGGCCAACCTCAACGCCCAGGTCGGCCTGGCGCGCCCGGCGGACATCGGCGCCGACGTGTCGCACATGAACCTGCACAAGACCTTCTGCATCCCCCACGGCGGTGGCGGCCCGGGCATGGGCCCGATCGGCGTGAAGAAGCACCTCGCGCCCTTCGTCGCCAACCACCCGGTGATCCGCATCGAAGGCCCGAACCCGCTGAACGGCGCGGTCAGTGCCGCGCCCTGGGGCAGCGCCAGCATCCTGCCGATCAGCTGGATGTACATCGCCATGATGGGCCCGCAACTGGCCGACGCCACGGAAGTGGCGATCCTCAACGCCAACTACCTGGCCCAGCAGCTCGATGGCGCCTTCCCGGTGCTCTACCGTGGCCGCAACGAGCGCGTCGCCCACGAATGCATCCTCGACCTGCGCCCGCTCAAGGCGCAGACCGGGATCAGCGAGGAAGACGTCGCCAAGCGCCTGATGGACTATGGCTTCCACGCGCCGACCATGTCCTTCCCGGTGCCCGGCACGCTGATGGTGGAGCCCACCGAGAGCGAGTCCAAGCACGAGCTGGACCGCTTCATCGAGGCGATGCTGTCGATCCGCGCGGAGATCGCCAAGGTGGAAACCGGCGAATGGCCGGCCGAGGACAACCCGCTCAAGCGCGCGCCGCACACCCTGGCGGACGTCACCGGGCTGTGGGATCGTCCCTACCCCATCGCCGACGCGGTGACCCCGACCGAACACACCCGCGCCTTCAAGTACTGGCCGGCGGTGAATCGCGTGGACAACGTCTACGGCGACCGCAACCTGTTCTGCGCCTGCGTGCCGGTGGACGACTACCGCGAGTGAGCCGTGCGCCGCAGAGATTCTGCGCCGAATTGAAAAAGCCGCCTTCGGGCGGCTTTTTCATTGGGGCTCTTCGTAGGAGCGAGCTTGCTCGCGAACGGACTTCCCGGCGGCGCCGGCGCGGGGCGGGTTCGCGAGCAAGCTCGCTCCTACAGGGGGCCCGGTGCTGCCCGGTTGGCGTAGGAGCGGGCGGGCTGCGCGTTGAAATGAAAGTGCGCTGAACGAACGAGCCGCTGTCGGGGGCTTTTCGTAGGAGCGAGCTTGCTCGCGAACGGACTTCCCGGCGGCGCTGAAGCTGGGCGGGTTCGCGAGCAAGCTCGCTCCTACAGGGCAACCCCAGCTGACCGGCTGCCCATCGCGGACAGAGTCCGCTCCTACAGGGGCGTGCTCAATGCGCCGGCGGCGTAGGAGCGGATTTCATCCGCGATTGGCTTCACCGCGCGGCGCAGCCGGAGCGGTTCGCGGACCCGCGGCGCGCGCCACGGGCCGCGCCGGTGGGTGTCACTGGGCGGATGGCTCATCGCGGCGGACGAGGATGGCGTTGGCCAGTTCCATGTCGCTGCGATCCTGCAGGGCGGCGTCGTCGCTGCGCAGGCGGGTGAGGGCGGCTTCCAGGTAGGGGCCGCGGATGGCGCCGTCACTGGCGACGAAGGCGCTGGCGTCGTCCTGGGCGGCGACGATCAGTTTGTCGTGCTTGAAGGTCAGGTAGGTCGACGCGGTAGTGGCGCCGGACGAGATGATGTCGCGCCAGAAGTCGCCGTCGGCCATGGCCGAGGCAACGGGCAGGGCGATCAGGGCAAAGGCTGTGGCCAGTTTCGCGGTACGCATCGAGTACACCTCCGCAAGGTCCGTGTACAGGTGAGAGCCGCTGCGCCGTGGCGGAGTTCCAACTTTTCTGGGGGGTGTGCGCGAGCGGTCGTCGCGCACACCAGGGGCGATCACTGCTGGGCAGCGAGGATCGCCGAGGCCAGTTCGGCGTCGCTGGCCTGCGCCAGGGCCGGGTCGGCGCTGCGCATCTGCTGCAGCATGGCTTCCAGGTAGGGGCCACGGATGGCGCCGTCGGTGGCGATGAAGCTGGCGGCGTCATCCTGCGCCGGGCCGATCAGTTTGTGATCGTCACGGCTGGTCAGGTAGCTGGAGGCGGTGGTGGCGCCAGAGGTCAACACGCTGCGCCAGAAGCCGCTGTCTTCGGCCATGGTGCAGGTGATGGGGAGCAGGGTGAGGGCTACGACAAGAGGGGCAGAACGGCGACGCATGATGGTTCCTTGAGTGATTGCGCGCCACTCAGAACGTCGGAAGATTCCGCGGTTCCCACCTGTCGTCGGAAATGTCACTCACGCTTGAGGGATGGATCATCGGGGTTCTGCTGCTCCAGCTCCGCGGTGAACTGCTGCACCTTCTGGAACTGCCCGGCTTGGCGCAGGTAGTCGAGCAGCGCCAGGCGCGCGGCGCGGTTGGCCGGGTGCTTCTGCAGCAGGGTTTCCAGCTCGTGGCAGGCGCCGTCCAGGTCGCCGCTGTCGTGCAGGGCGATGGCCAGCACATAGCGGAACTGGTCGTCGTCCGGGGCGAGCCGCACGGCTTCGCGCAGCTCCTTCAGGGCCTGGGCCTTCTGCCCCGCGCGGACCAGGGCGAGGCCGTTGACGTGGTGCAGCAGGCCGGCAGCGGGATACAGGCGCAGGCTCTCGTCCAGCCACTGGCGGGCCTCGCTGGCTCGGCCGGCGGATTCCAGCCATTGGTAGAGGCTGACCCGCGCCGGCAGGTAGCCGGCGTCGCGCGCCAGTGCCGCGCGCAGGGCGGGCTCGACGCGCTCGGCGCGGCCGGTCAGGTCGTAGAGGTTGGCCAGGTTGAGGTTGGCGTCCGCCCGTTCGGCAAGGTCCTGCTGGACTTGCTCGTACTCCGCCAGAGCGGCCTGCAGTTCAGCGTCGATGTCGGCGCGCTGCGCCGGCGGCAGCTGCGCCAGTTGCCAGGTCGCCGCGAGGCGCACGGCGCGGATCGGGTCACGCAGCAGCGGGGCGAGCAACGGCAATTGCTGCGCCGGCGCGGCGAGCGCGGGGAGCGCCTCGATGGCGCTGTGGCGCACCAGCGGATCGGCATCCTTCAAGCCCAGGGCGACCAGCTCCTGCGAGCGCGGGCTGGGGTAGCTGGGCAACTCGGCGAGCAGCGTGGCCCGGCGGATCGCCGGCAGGTCCGTGGTGGCCAGCAGCAGGTGCAGCGCGCGGGAGGCGCCGGGCTTGCCGTTGCGCGCTTTCCACAGGGTGTCGTCGTAGCGCGGCGGCGGGTTGCTGGAGGCGTTGGGCTTGGCCGGCAGTTCGTTGGCGAACCACTGGCGGAAGGCCGAGCCCAGCTGCTTGCCGGGCATGTCGCGGTGGCAGGCCTGGCAGGCGTCCGGTGCGCCGATGCGGCGCGCGTGCACCGGGTCGGGCAAGGTGAAGCCATGATCGTGGCGGTAGTCGTTGCCCATGTAATAGCGACCGGGCATGTGGCACGCGGTGCACTGGGCACCAGGGCTGCCGGGCGCATGGTGATGGTGCTCGGGGGCGTCGTAGTGCTTCGCCTGCAGGGCCTTGCCGTCGATCTGCGGGCGGATCGCCTTGCCGGTGCTGTTGTGGCATTGCAGGCAGACGCCATTGCCCGGCGCCTTCAGCTCGCCGCTGTGGGGGTTGTGGCAGTCGGTGCACTGCACGCCCTTGGCGAACATCGTGCTCTGGGTAAAGGAGCCCCATTCGAAGACTTCGTCCTTGATCTTGCCGTCGATCTCGTAGAGCTCGCGGGTCAGGGTGCTGGGCAGGTAGTCGTCCATGAAGCGGTGAGTGTTCCGCGAGCCATCACCCAGTGGTGCGCGGCGGGCGTGGCAGCGCGCGCAGGTTTCGACGAGGGTGGTCTGGCTGGCGTTCTGCAACGGCACTTCGAAGCCCTTGTCGGCGCTGCGGTCGGGTTTCTGCGCCCATTCCAGGTGCCTGGATGCCGGCCCATGGCAGGCCTGGCAGCCGACGCCGAGGCTGTTCCAGTGGCTGGCGAAACGGTCGGTGGCGGCGTCGTAGTTGCGCGTGAAGCCGGTGGTGTGGCACTCGACGCACATGAAGTTGGCGTTCTGCGCCGGGCGGGTCCAGTGCAGGTCGTCCCGGAAGTCGATGCGTTGGCTGGCAGGCAGCTGGAACCACTGGTGCTTGCGGCTATCCCAGGCGACGCCGAGGGCTTGCAGGCGCCCGCCGGGGTAGTCGATCAGGTACTGCTGCAGCGGATCGATGCCGAATGTGTAGGCCACCTTGAAGTCCGCCGGCTTGCCGTCGGCGCCGGGGGTATTGACCCAGTAGCTGCCGTCCTTGCGGTAGAAGCGGGTGGTCTCGGGGTCGCCCTTGAAGGTGACGTTCTCGAAGTTGCCCAGCACAGCGCCGTCGCTGGCCGGCTTCATCGCCTGGGCGTGATGCGAGCCCTGCCAGGCCGTGGACTGCTCGGCGTGGCAAGCCTGGCACTGCTGTTCGTTCACCAGGCTGGGCGCTGCCGGTGGTGCGGCGACAGAGGTGGCCGCGGGCTGGGCGGTGGGCTGTTGTACGGTGGGCGGGGGCGGCAGGGGCGCGCTGTCCCGCTGCATCCACCCCCAGAGGCCGAGGGTCAGCGCCAGCAGCACCGCGGCGCAGGCCGCCAACCAGCCACCGCGGAGGCGGGGCGTCGGGCGGGAGGCGGGCGGCTTCGGCTGTGGCATGGGACTTCCGTTGTTCGCTGGCAAGCCGGCGCAGCTTCGGCGAGGGGCGCCGGCCTGTCAACGCGAAGCGCTTTGCAGGCGTTGACCCGCTCCCTCCGGGCGAAGGTCAGGGTGAGGGGAAGCCAGGGCGCGCCTGTCCGCCGTCAAGCGAGGGCAGGGGCATCTCGTCTCAAGGCTGGCGAATCTCCGCGACCCGCGCGCTGTCCACCTTCACCTCGGGGTTGCCGAATTGCGCGGTGAGGTAGTTCACCAGGGTGGCGATCTGTTCGTCGTTGAGCGTGCCGGCAAAGCCGGGCATGAACACGTCCTCGTTGCCCACCTTGCGGTGCACGCCGCCGAGCACCACCTGCACCAGGTTGTCCGGTTGCAGGGCGCCGACCGCGCTGTTCTTCAGCAGCATCGGGTAGTAGCCGTCCTTCACCCCTTCGCCGCTCCAGGAGTGGCAGCTGGCGCAGTTGCCCAGGTACAGGCGCGCGCCGTCGTCGTGTTTCTGGGCAGCGAAGTCCTGGCCGCGCAGGGTGACCACGTCGTCCGCCGGCGTGCCCCAGGCGAAGCGCGCCTTGCGCTCGCCATCGCTGACCGCCGGCACGCTGCGCAGGTAATTGGCGATGGCCTGCAGGTCGGCGTCGGTCATGTACTGGAAGCTGTGTTCCACGGCTTCCGCCATGGGCCCGGCGGCCTGGGCCTTGCCCGGTATGCGGCCGGTCTTGAGGTACTGGACGATGTCCGCGTCGCTCCAGCCGCCGATGCCGCTGTGGGTGTCCGGCGTGATGTTGAAGGCATACCAGCCGCCCAGTGCGGCGCCGGCGAGGAAGCCGGTGCCGCGTTCGTCCATGGCCTTTTCCTGGAACGCCATGCCGCGCGGCGTGTGGCAGGTGCCGCAGTGAGCCAGGCCCTGGACCAGGTAGGCGCCGCGGTTCCAGGTCGGGCTCTGCTTCGGGTTGTCCTGGTAGACCGTGTCGTCGTGGAACAGCAGGTTCCAGATCGCCAGCGGCCAGCGCATGTTCAGCGGCCAGGCGATGTCGGAGTCCTGGTTGGGCTGGGCCACGGCCTGCACGCCGCCTTCGAGGAACCAGGCGTAGAGCGCGCGCATGTCCTCGTCGGTGATCTTCGCATAGGCGGTGTAGGGCATCGCCGGGTAGAGCCGGGTGCCGCCCTTGGCCACGCCTTCGCGCACGGCGCGGGCGAAGTCGTCGTAGCTGTAGCTGCCGATGCCGGTCTTCGGGTCGGGGGTGATGTTGGTGGAGTACACCGCACCCAGCGGCGTGGCCAGCGGCAGGCCGCCGGCGAAGGGCTTGCCGCCCGGCGCGGTGTGGCAGGCCGCGCAATCGCCGGCGCGGGCCAGGTATTCGCCGCGCTGCAGCAGGTCCGCCGGCGCCGGATCGAGGGCCTTGGCCGCCTGGCCGGCCAGCGGCGTGGCCAGCAGGGCGAGGAGGATCAGTCGTTTCATGCCGTGGCCTCCCGCTTCAGGTGCTCAGCCAGGCGCAGGGCCAGGGCGGCGATGGTCAGGGTGCAGTTCACCGAGCCGACGGTGGGCATCACGCCGCTGCCGGCGATGAACAGGTTGGGGTGGTCATGGGTGCGGCACTGGGTGTCCACCACCGAGTCCTTCGGGTCTGCGCCCATCAGCACGGTGCCGGTGATGTGGTTGTTGTTGGCGAAGTTGTCGATGAACTGGATGTCCTCCCCGCCCAGCAGCTTCGCGGCGTGGGCATAGACCTCGCGGGTGTGCACCGCGCTCTTGCGCACGTAGTCGTCCATCGCGTAGGTGAACTCCGGCTTGGGAATGCCCGCCGCGTCGCGCTCGGTGGCGCTGGGCACGATGCGGTTCTCCGGGTGCGGGAGGATCTCGTGGAAGCTGTCGAAGCGCACGAAGCGCGCAGCGCGGTCGCGGATCTTCGCCTCCAGTTCGTGGCCCAGCAGCAGCGGCCCGTGGCGGATCAGCTCGGTGGCCACCTGGTCGGTGCGCGAGAGGTTGGACAGGTGGATCTTCTTCGAGGCGTACTCGCTGCGGAAGGCGCCGTCGCGGAAGCCCACCATGGAGGTCATCTCCTGCGGCCCGCGCCCCGGCCAGAGCTTCTCGTCGGCATAGAACTGCACCGCGGTGCCGGGGTGGTCCATGAGGTTGCGGCCGACCATGTCCGAGCTGTTGCCGACATCCGACATCAGCATCAGCTTGGGCGTCTCGATACCGTTGGCGGCGAGGATGAAGGTATCGCCCTCGACGCGTACTTCGTTGCCCTGCGGGTCCTTGTACAGCGCCGCGACGATCTTGCCGGCCTCGCCCTTTTCCAGCTTGAACACCACGGCGTTCTCGATCAGCCGGGCGCCGGCGGCCTCGGCCTTGTCGACGTGGACGATGCCGTTGTACATGGCGCCGATGGGGCAGATCGGCATGCAGTTGTTGTTGCCGCAGCAGGTCGGGCGGCCATCGTAGGGGCGGCTGTTGCGCGCCACCGGCTCGGTGACCACGCGGTAGCCGTTGGCGTTGAGCAGGGTCTTGATGCGCTGCTCGTTCCACGACAGCGGCAGCGGCGGCATCGGGTAGGGCTGGCTGCGCGGCGAGTCGAGTTCCTCGTCCGCCGGGCCCCAGACGCCCAGTTCCTCCTCGGCGCGCTGGTACCAGGGCTCCAGCTCGGCATACTCGATGGGCCAGTCGCGGCCCACGCCGTACAGGCTGCGCAGCTTGAAATCGTTGGGCAGAAAGCGCCAGGCGGACGCCGCCCAGTGCCAGGTGGTGCCGCCCACGGCGCGGATGTACTGCACGTCGTAGGGGTGTTCGCCCTTCTGGATCAGGTAGTGGTTGTCCGGCTTGAACTGCGGATGCGGGGCGTGTGGGCTGGAGGGGTAGGGCGCCTGGTTGTCGGACTTGTCCGGCTGGTTGCGGAAGCGCTCGACGATCTCCCAGCGGCCCATGCGCGGGCCGGCCTCGAGAATCAGCACGTCCTTGCCGGCGAGCGCCAACTGATGGGCGACCAGCGCGCCGGCCACGCCGGAGCCGACCACCACGAAATCCGCGCGTTGCGTCTGTGCCATGCTCAGGCCCCCCGCTCGACGGGCTGCGCCGCCCAGAAACCCGGCTGGTTCGGGCAATAGCTGCGGATCACCAGCACATCGTCCACCGCGCGAAACATCAACGCCTGCTCGTAGGTGACCACCGTGGCGTTGTTGTCATCGCCGATCTGCCCCAGGTACCAGCCGCCGAGAATCTGCCGGGCCAGCCATTGCTGGCGCTCGCTCCAGCTGTCCGGGGCGTCGCCCAGGCGTTCGAGCAGTTCGGCCAGGCTCTGCTTGAGCGCGGTGTCGCGCTGCGCCAGGGTCTGGAACAGGCGCTGGCCGATGCGCGGGTCGAGGTTGCTGCGACCGGTCAGACGCTGGGACAGGGTCATGAAGCCCTCCAGCTCCGCCTCGGCCTGCGGCGTCAGCGCGGCCCAGGTGCGCCCGGCGGGGCTGAGCAGGACGCCGCCCAGGGCGGCGCTGGCGCAGGCGACCGCCAGCAGGCGGCGGCGTGAAAGGGGGAAGGCGGGCAGTGGTGCCTCGGACATGACGACCTCTCTTGCAACAGGCGAACGGTTGGAAAGCGCGGTCTGTCGCCGCTCGAATCGGGTGTTGGTCGGCCAGGGTGGCGATACCGGGCCCAGGCCCTTAGTATTGCCGCTTGTTCAGATTCTGCCGGGCGAATCGTTCTGCCGGCGGCCCACCCCGGAGCCGCGCCGCAGAGCCTCACCGACCGGCTTTTGGGTGAAACCGCAGCGATGAAACAGTACCTCGACCTCATGCGCCACGTGCGCGAACACGGCACCTTCAAGAGCGATCGCACCGGCACCGGCACCTACAGCGTGTTCGGCTACCAGATGCGCTTCGACCTCGCCGACGGCTTCCCGCTGGTGACCACCAAGAAGTGCCACCTCAAATCGATCATTCATGAGCTGCTGTGGTTCCTCAAAGGTTCGACCAACATCGCCTACCTGAAGGAAAACGGCGTCTCGATCTGGGACGAATGGGCCGACGAGAACGGCGACCTGGGCCCGGTCTACGGCTACCAGTGGCGCTCCTGGCCGGCGCCGGACGGCCGCCATATCGACCAGATCGCCAACCTGATGGCCATGCTGAAGAAGAACCCGGACTCGCGCCGCCTGATCGTCTCGGCGTGGAACCCCGCGCTGATCGACGAAATGGCCCTGCCGCCGTGCCACGCGCTGTTCCAGTTCTATGTGGCCGACGGCAAGCTCAGCTGCCAGCTCTACCAGCGCTCGGCCGACATCTTCCTTTTACGACCCCTTCTCAAAAATGCACAGTACGTGATGGTTGCGTAAAAAAATTTGCCTTTCGACGGTGTTTATTGTGCCATTAAGAAAATGCACATTATGTATAGTGGTTGTCTCGGTCGAAGGGATTGATGCGAATGAAGGTACTGGCGGTACGAGGAAATTCCCTAAATCTTAGGGATTCACCGGTTCGGGAAGAAAGGAACGCTGGTGAGCCTTGTCTCGAAGGCACGAAGAAGCTCACAGGGGTGGCTGTATTTGATGACGAAGAGCGGCTACTTCCCTTGGTCTCAAGCTTCTTATCGCATGGGCTCAAGAATGGCTTGATGTCATACGAATCCTGTCTGACGTATGGCAAGAACATAAGCTACTTCCATCAGTATCTCTTAACTCGAAGAGAGTTTGCTGATTGTGAGCGGGACACGGCCATGCTAGAGGTTCGTACGCACGCAATCGAAGAGTATTTCTCCCACTTACGCGAAGACGAAGAGTTGTCTCAAAAGACAATACGTAATAGAGACTCGTCTTTGATGGCCTTCTTCAATAAATACCTTTGCCGTGGAGTGGATGATGTACCAGCTCCGAGAAGTGCGATAAATCCATATTCCGATGGCTTGCTCTCTCCACGGCCAATGAAAAGGCTTGTAAGTGCCTGTTCGATTTCAGACTTGAAGCAGTTGATGCTTTCGACCAAAAGCGAGCGAGAGCGATGCCTTCTCCAGTTTATTTATGACACTGGCGTGAGACGCTCAGAGGTTCCGCGCGTAACGCTAGCCGACATTGATGATGCGTTGGCTTTTCAGAACACACTATTCATATCGGGCGGTGTGACCGAGGCGGTAAATGCAGACTACTGCCCGCTCTACGTAGCAGGAAGTAAGGGGTATGCGGATGAAATTAAACCGCGAACGACCCTTGTTAGTAGGGCAACATTGCTGCGAGTTAAAAAATACCATAGCTCTCCTCTTTATAAAATGTACCGAAAGCAATTTGGGAAAGCTAATGAGACACCAGCGTTTCTGAATGCTGAAGGAAATGCTTACACGCCAAATTCTGTGACTAAACTTCTGGATAGGGTGTCCAGTCGGGCTGTTTCGAACTTGAAAATCTCCAAGAAAATATCCCCACATAAACTGCGACACGGCAATGCATACGCAATGCTACGAAGCCCAGATATAGGAACGGACTATCTGGACAGATTAGTTGCTGTTCAGAAGACGCTTGGTCATTCGGAGTTGGGTGCTACGGAGACATATACCCAAATCCCATACGACCTTTATCAGAAGCTCTTGCGCCCAGGCAGTGAGAGCAAAACCAAGGCGGGTGAAATGGAGGAGCTAGTTAAGCAAACACGCCTCCGCATCGACTTGGGTGACTCGAAGTGACGGAGAGGCAGAAAGGGGTAGAAATCGATTCTGTTATTCAGGGTTGGGTCACCCATTCTACAAAGAGTCGAGAGTCACTTCTGAAGGTGCCATTAGCTAAGAAGGGGCGCGAGCCCGTCTTGTCGTGGGCAGCTATCACAGAGCAGACTGGGTTGAGTGAGTCGTCAATCTCAAAGCGGATTCATCTGTTCGCACCAGTTCTTAGAGAAATGCGCTCACATGGGATTATTGTAGATGGCCATTCTTCCGCGGCGTGCGACTTTCGGCGGCGTTTGCTTTCTTGGTTCGAAGGCTTGTCCCCGGAAGAAAGAGCGAAAATTCCTGTCGCTGCTAATACGATAAAGTTTCGTGGTTACCTTGATGGCATAGAAGAGTTGAGTGGGTTGCGCGGTGCTAAAGGGAAATACGCACTAGTTCGTTCGACCTTTGACGAGATTCTTGATTCTTTAAGAGAAAGTGGAGTCCTTGATCGTGGCTATAGGACTGTTAAGCAGAGGAACGAGTCAAAAGAGGTTGTTAGTAGGGATAAGTCGCTAAAAGAGAAATTTTCTGATTTGCGAGGTCAGCAGGTAAAGCTAGTCTCGGAGCTGGGTTCGACTACGATAGAGCCTTATTTCAATTTGCTACATCTCTATAGTTTGTCCTCTTTGAAGAGCAGTAGCGACTCCGGGCAAGATAATTTCATTTGCGCATATAAGGCGATGCGAGATTGTCTGGTCTCTTCTGGGTTGACTGGATTGGAAGACATAAGGGAAATGATTACGCCGTATTCATTGCCTAGATTCAGGAGCTATCTCGAAGAGAGAATTATTGAAGGGGTCTATTCGAGCAGTCATTGTAGTTCGATGATGAGTGCGACTAGGGCAGTGATGAAACGTGTTGTCCAGATCGAAGGATTTGGTATAACCCACTTCATGGCGGCAGAGGGGTTTGATTCTAATCGAGAGACTGATAATTACAAACCTTATCCTAAAGCTGTTCGCGAGAATATATCTTTAGCAATTAATCAAGAGATAGACAGAACTAATGAACTCGCGCGGGAATATGTTCCAAGTGGCCTCGGACAAGACCCGCTTGATGAAAGTGGGCGGATTCGTCGCGGATTCCGTGTGCTTGATAGTGCGCGTTGGATATTCGAGAATAAATTAGGATTCAAGCCAATAGGATATAGAACGGCGGATAAAGATAATCCGTATCACAGGGCGTTCTTGGCGATACTTAATCATTTGGGCGCGTCCATTGAGCAGGTTTACCAAAGCTGGGGCGTTCTCTATCAAGTGGATTCAAGAGTCTTGGCGCCATACATGGCACGGCTGGCTCAGATTACAGGACTGAACGCTGACTCCCTTGTGGGTTTGGAACTGGATGATTTTGTACAGAGTCACGATCTGACAGGTAGGCCTTGTTTACGGTACTGGAAAGAAAGGTCTGATGGGGAGAAGCTATACCATCTTGACCTATTTCATGCGGACATCTCTTGGCTAACTACTTCTCAAGGGCTCGCTGTCAAGAAGTTGTTCGACGATGTTAAACTTCTTACAAAAGACATTCGGAAGTTAGCGCCAGAGTCCATTAGAGGGAAGTTGTTTATTTACCAATCTAGCTCCCCGAGAAAGTTTGGAGTCATTGATTCCGTCCAGGACTCAGATCGACTGATAAACCAGATGTTTTCAGAGTTCTCAGCAGATCATAATTTGCAAGACGAAAATGGAAACAAACTTAGGTTGTCTGCTTCACGCTTTAGACCAAGTTTCGTCAGTGAGCTGGTTGAGCGAGGGGTTTCTATTAGAGAAATTCAAGTTCTGCTTGGACACGCCAACATCACAACGACCCTTGCGTACTTGGATAAGATGGATTTCAATTTTTTTGCACGGAATGTCCTTAACAAGGCGTTACATGCAATGCATCAATCGACGCTGGATGATGCTAGTGTTCATATGTCTGAGAAGAAATCTGAACCACCTATCGGCCGAACCGCAATCAATACCGGGCTCGTTTCATGCAGAGATGTATTTGATCCTCCGGACTTCATTAAAAATTTAAAAGGTTATGACCCTAAAAAGCCATGCACGCTTTTAAATAAGTGTCTGTCATGTAGCAATAGCATTATCACGGTCTCGCATTTACCTGAGCTATTTGCAATGCGCAGGGAGTACCAGCATTTGATAGAGGTTAGTCGTGTGTTGGATACACCTTATGGCGAGGTAGTCCTAAGTAATCTGGAGATCTTAAACAGTATCTTGGACCCGGAGACTTCTGATTTCTCTCTGGAGGAGTTGACTCAAGCTGAACGCCTTTCGGAAAATATACATACCCAGGTTCTAGTGGAAAGGGTTCTGCTATGACTGAACACTTGACTCAAAAAATTAAGGAGTTCAGGCGCTGGCGCGTTGCTATACAGTTTATGATGGGGCGGGCCAATAGTGCTGTTGCCTCAGACGAACTTCAGTCTTTTGCTGCATTAGAATGGTACAGCGCTTTTCTAGCGCTGCCTGTGAGCAAATTGTCTAGGGCTGGAGATGCTATTTGGGATTTCAATGCTGATGAACCGACTGCTGCCAGAAACGTGCAAGGGGCGAAGCTGCGTATTGATTTTGAGAAGTTTCCTGCGATCAATAAGTTATCCTTGCTTGAAATAAAGTTGGCAATGCTCTGCTATCTCAAGATGCCATCTGTTATAAAAATATCCTCTGTTGCTCAAAGGATTGTAAAGGCTAATACTGCTGTTTCTTACTTCAAGGCTGGTCTTAGGTTTGTTAATACGATGGCTGGGCAGGCTAGAGAACTCCTGGTCGACGATTTTTTTGATGATGGCTATCACAGTATGTCCTGCCTCGATGTTGGCACATATCGAGAGGCAGCCAGGGTGCATCCCTACAGTTTTGGGCCAGATCTTAAAAAGTTTTTCAGCATCTTAAGATCTCCATTTCTTGAAGAGTATGTCTTTGGTGCTCCCTTGCCATATGTCGAACTAGAGAGCTTGCCTTGGACTAAAAGTGCTAAGGATGCGTTGCGCTCCGATAATTCCTATCGAATATTGCCGAACCATATATTCGAAAGAGCCTCGCGAGAAGCATCGTTCGCGGTAGTTGATTTTTTAGCTGCATTAAATGAAGAGGTCAAAGATACGGAATCGCTGACGCGATGCATTGCGAAAGGGTATTGCGCGGCGGAGATGAATGGATTAAGTCGCCGAAAATTTGATCTGTATGTCGCGATCCGTCTGCGTCGAAGAGGATACGATACACAAGGTGCTGAGTCCGCTCTCGGTGAAGTGTGGAGCGAGCTATATTCTGATCGCATACAGGGTGAGCTTAGATCCGCAAGTGGTTTAAGCGAGATTGCTGGAGAAAGTATAGATAATGAATTTAGGCTATATCTAAACTACGTCTGCTATAGCGCATGCTATCTTGTTGCGCAGTACACTGGGATGCGGCCATCGGAATTGGCAGAGATACTGGTTGATTCCTGCTTAGAGAAAGAGGGCGACTATTTTTTGATAGTCGGAAATGTAATTAAACATCGCCGGAACTTGTCAAGGCTTTTTGATGATAAGTGGATTGCTATTCCCATCGTTCAGGATGCGATTCAGGCAGCACGTTTTATCGCTAGGGTAAAACAGAATCCTTATCTATTTTCAAAGGTTGATACTATTGCGCAAGGTGAGGCCGCTAGTGCGATGTCCTCCAACGGTATTGCGCATCAGTTCAGCCTGTTCTTTATGGAGATTCTCTCCGATGAAGAATATGGTCTCTTAGAGTTTTCACCTTATACGCTCCGACATACTCTCGCATATCAGATGGCTAGAGCCGAAATTGGTCTTCCATTTATCTCTTACCAACTCAAGCATTTCGGAAACTTGATCGGCTCGTCAGGGCAGAACAAATCATTCAGCAGCGACACTCTCGGATATGGTGCGATTGCTGACATCCTATCGAAGGGCGGTCGATCTACTGGACGGACCCCTCGTGAGTTGGCGGAGCGAGAATATATAGAGAATTTTTGCGACCCGGACGGGAGCTTTGCGGGGCCTAATGCGGAAGCTCATCGAGCAAAGTTGAAGAAGACTTTCGACGGCTACATGGCTGCTGGTTACACCAAGGAAGAAGTCTTTGCTCAGATGGTAAAGAAGCGTCTGGCTGTCATTAACGTAGGTCAAGGATTTTGCTACGGAGGGCGCAAAGAGGACTTCGATGAGTCGCTTCCTTGTATTGGGTCGCTTCGTTGTAACCCAAATCGCTGCAAGAATGCGGTGGTGACGAAAGCCAATGCTCCAAAGTGGAGAGAAGTTTACTTGCAGAACTACCGTGCTCTTGCTGCAAATATTTTACCCGATCAAGAAGAGGCCCGCGCTGCAATGGATGAGGCCAAGAGCGTTTTGGAATACTTGGGCGAAGAGGTTGAAGTGTGAATACTCAAGCGTTCGATGAAAGGAATAAAAAGGACTTCGATAAAAACACAGAGATGCTTACTGAGGGGCTATTGCGAATTGCGTCTGAAAAATCTTTGAAGGCGACAGTTGCGGAGCTTAGCCGGATTACAGGGATTCATCGAAATACTATTCGTCAGCGTAAATGGCCGCTAGAACGTTTAGATGCAATTAAAGATAATCGAGAGTTGGATGCTCTTGCCGAAAAGATAAAAGTTGAAAAGAAGAAGGACGCTAAAAGTATATTGTCTGATAGGCTGGAAAAAAGTCGTCTAGAAGTTTTGTATTGGTTTGATAAGTATCAAGAGTCCGAGAGTAATTTTTTTACGCTAGAAAAACGTCTCAATTTGATTCGCGAATCAAGAGATTTTTATGTTAAAATGTATGAAGAAAAGTGCGAGAAAGTTAAAAGCCAAGAGGCTGAAATAGCTAAGCTACATGAGGCACTTAAACTAATTAGCTCCGGCTTTGAGGAATCGAAATGAAAGCCTATCAAGATCTTCTCTCTGATGTGCTTGAAAATGGTGTGCAAAAAGGCGATAGGACGGGTACTGGCACGATTAGTGTGTTCGGGCGCCAGTATCGCCATGATTTAGAAAAAGGTTTTCCGTTACTCACCACGAAAAAACTTCATTTCAAAAGTATTATCAATGAGATGATTTGGTTTTTGAATGGCGATACGAATACCAAGTGGCTCAAAGAGAATGGCGTAAGTATTTGGGATGAATGGGCGACCGAAGATGGTGATCTTGGGCCTATTTACGGGAAGCAGTGGACTGCTTGGCCGACTCAAGATGGTAAAGCTATTAACCAGATTGATTATGTTGTAAGTACGTTAAAGAACAATCCGAACAGTAGGCGAATTTTGTTTCACGGTTGGAACGTTGAGTACCTTCCAGATGAAAGCGTGAGTCCGCAAGAAAATGCTCGTAATGGGAAAATGGCGCTTCCACCGTGTCATCTGCTATACCAGTTTTATGTGGCTAATGGTAAGTTGTCCACGCAACTTTATATCAGGTCTTCAGATTTGCTGCTAGGTAATCCATATAATTTGGCAGGTGCCAGCTTTCTCACTCACATGTTAGCGCAGCAATGCGATCTTGGTGTTGGTGAGATAATAATAACTATGGGCGACGCGCACATATATTTGAATCATGTGGAACAGGTTAAGCTACAGTTGTCTCGTGAGCCTAGGTCGCTGCCCAAGTTGGTTATTAAGCGGAAGCCTGAGAGCATCTATGATTATAGATTCGAAGATTTTGAAATTGTTGACTATGACCCGCACCCACATATTCCCGCGCCTGTGTCAATCTGACTAGGGTAGTTTATGGAGGCGGATCGTCAGAGCCGCCCCGGCAAACGAGATTCGGAACTAGATGCGATTCGTTATCGATTATCTAATATGGATTGATTAGCTCGGGAGCTAATCTTTGATTTTTAGCTAATCGTTAGGCGGTGCTCATCCGGTAAGGTCCGGGTAGAGGAGAGGTTCGCTTGGTGGGCAGCTTTGCGGACCAAGCTCCAGGCGCCAGTAACCAACATCGTGCCATTTGCCGAGCTTGTATCCGACTGCTGGGAATGTCCCAACATGGTGGAAGCCCAGCCTCTCATGCAATCTGACACTGCCGGTGTTGGGCAGGGCGATGCCAGCATAGGCCGCATTGAATCTTTGTCGTGAAAGGATCGGAAGCAGAGCTGAATACAGGCTGCTGCCAACCCCAGTGCGTCGCTCGCTTTCTTCGATGTAGACGGTAACATCCACTGCCCACCGATATGCAGCACGAGCCCGGTGCTGGCTTGCATATGCATAACCGACCACTTGCCCGTCTCGTACTGCCACAAGATATGGGTAGGTTTTCAGTGTCGTGGTGATCCTTCTCCGCATTTCCTCAACGGTAGGTGGCTCCTCTTCGAAGGAGATCGCTGTACTGACTACCACGGGGGCATAAATAGCTTGGATCGCAGAGGCGTCCTCAGGGCGCGCTTCTCTGATGTCGATAGGCATGGTGACCTCAAATCGAGCGTTGGTTGACTCGGGTAGACAGTTCGTCGGCACTCTCCTTACGCTCCGAGTAACGATTCACCAAGAATTCCTGCCGGTCGCGCAGCAGCACCGTGAACTTCACCAGTTCTTCCATGACATCTACCACGCGGTCATAGTAGGCCGAGGGTTTCATTCGCCCCTCGTCGTCGAACTCCAGGTAGGCCTTAGGTATGGAGGACTGGTTGGGGATGGTGAACATCCGCATCCAACGTCCGAGTACCCGCAACTGGTTAACGACATTGAATGACTGCGAACCGCCGCAGACCTGCATTACTGCCAGAGTCTTGCCCTGTGTGGGGCGTAGGGCGCCGAGCGCCAGTGGAATCCAGTCAATCTGCGCTTTGAACACCGCCGACATTGCGCCGTGGCGCTCTGGTGAACACCAGACCTGGCCTTCCGACCACTGCACCAGGTCCCGAAGCTTCTGCACCTTGGGATGTTCTACCGGTACGTCGTCAGGTAACGGCAGACCAGACGGATTGAAGATGCGAGTCTCCGCGCCGAAGTGTTCCAGCAGACGTGCGGCTTCCTCAACTAGTAGACGGCTGAACGAGCGTTCGCGTGTTGATCCATATAACAGCAAAATGCGCGGTTTATGGTCGCTGGTTCGGGTCGCTGCGGGTGGCACGTCAAACAGCGAAAGATCGAGGTTGGGCAATTGCTCTGACATATGTTTCTCCTGCTCAGAGAGTGGCAATGCGATCCAACTCGCGTCTGAGTTCGTCGCTGCCGAGGGAGTCGAAAGGAAGGGCGAAGAAGGCCCGACAGCGCAACTCGATACGGGCCAGCGTGGCGCGGAAGGCGGCTTCGATTGCAGCCTCATCGCCCAATACATCAGATGGATCTTCCAGTCCCCAGTGGGACTTCAACGCCGGGCCGAAGTACACCGGACAGACCTCCCCAGCGGCCTTGTCACACACTGTGATGACAATATCCGGCGGATTGCTTTCGAAGGCTTCGTTGCCTTTGCTGCTCAGGCCTTCGGTGGAAATGCCGGCCTGTTGCAAAGTGGTGAGGCTGCGCGGTAGCACCTGCCCTTTAGGGAAACTGCCAGAGCTGATCGCCTCGAAGCCTTCCGGAGCCAGATGGTTGAATAGCGCTTCGGAAAGAATGCTGCGACAGCTGTTGGCCGTGCACATGAACAAAACTCGCATGGAGGGCTCCACCGCTTGGTTACGGACATCAGAGGCTCAGGCGCAATACCAGGGCCGAAAGGGTGATCAGTAGGACCGGTAAGGTCAGGAGGACACCAACCTTGAAGTAGTAGCCCCAAGTAATGTGCATGCCCTTGCGATCCAGAACATGCAGCCAGAGAAGTGTGGCGAGGCTGCCGATGGGTGTGATCTTCGGGCCAAGGTCGCAGCCGATCACGTTGGCGTAGATCATCGCCTCGCGCACCAGCCCCTCCGCGCTGCTGCCCTGGATTGATAGCGCGCCGATCAGCACGCTGGGCATGTTGTTCATCACCGAGGACAGCAGTGCCGTGAGCAGCCCGGTGCCGATGGCAGCACTCCAGAGCCCCTGTCCGGCAAGACGGTCGAGCAGGTGGGTGAGGAAGTCCGTGAGGCCGGCATTCTTCAGGCCGTACACCACCAGATACATGCCGAGGGAGAAGATCACTACCTGCCATGGCGCTTCGCGCAATACGCGGCGGGTGGAGATGCGGTGCCCGCGAGCGGCAACGGCAAACAGGATTGCGGCACAGACGGCGGCCACGGCGCTGACCGGGATTCCCAGCGGCTCCAGGGCGAACAGGCCAACCAGCAACACCACCAGTGTCCACCAGCCGACGATGAAAGTGGCGCGGTCGTGGATCGCCGCCTCCGGCTCCTTCAGTGCATCAAGCGTGTACTGCCTCGGAATGTCGCGACGGAAGAACAGGAACAGCATTAGCAGGGTGGCGGCGACACTGGCTAGGTTCACCGGCACCATCACCGAGGCGTATTCGGCGAAGCCCAAGCCGAAGTAGTCAGCCGAGACGATGTTCACAAGATTAGAGACCACCAACGGCAAGCTCGCGGTATCGGCGATGAAGCCTGCGGCCATGACGAAGGCAAGGGTCGCGGCGGGTGAGAAGCGCAGCGCGAGCAGAATCGACATGACTATAGGCGTGAGGATGAGAGCTGCACCATCATTGGCGAACAGCGCCGAGACGGAAGCTCCGAGCAGAACGCAGAAGGCGAACAAGCGGTAGCCGCTGCCGCTCGCCCAGCGCGCCACGTGCAGCGCGGCCCACTCGAAGAAGCCGGCTTCATCCAGAAGCAAGCTGATGATGATGACTGCGATGAAGGTAGCGGTGGCGTTCCAGACGATGGCCCACACGGTCGGGATGTCGTGCAGGGAAACAGCGCCGACAGCCAGGGCAATGATTGCGCCAAGGGTGGCGCTCCAGCCAACGCCAAGACCTTTAGGCTGCCAGATGACCAGAGTGAGGGTAAAAACGAAGACAGTAACGGCGATAAACATGAAGAACTCGTTTGATGAAGATCAGCAACAGGCAGAGGCTCGGATCGGACGGTCGTTCATGTTCTGCAAGCGACGGCTGTTGTCGGTAAGCCATGGCCCATTTGCTTGCAGGATCACCTGCAACATCTCTTTTACCCAGGCGGGAAGATCAGGATTAAGGCGGTAATAAACCCATTGACCTTGGCGGCGATCCAACAGCAGACCGCAGCTCCGCAGTTGTGCAAGGTGACGGCTGATCTTCGGCTGGTTGTCGTCTAGGGCGCACATAAGCTCGCAGACACAAAGTTCGCCGAGGCTGGCAATGAGCAGAGTGGCGCGGGCGCGGGTCTCGTCGGCAAGGCTCTTGAAGACCTCTGGAGGGCTGATCATGGGGTAGGCCTCAAATGTGGTAATTCGAATATACGGATATCCAGATATAGAAGACAACCCCGACGGTGTTGAACGTTGTCCATCAGGGGTGGGCCTGTGGAGGCTAGAACAGCTTGCGAGCCCTTGGAGATGCTGGGTCCAGAGCCTTTGACTCTAGGCTCATCGCGTGAGTAGCGGCGATCCCGTTCGGACGAGCGAGAAGTGGATGTTCAGTCGGACGGGCCTAGAGTGTTGGGCAGTCGGGACTCTTTTATGTTCTCAGTATATATTGAGCAATATAGTTGGACTCAGCGTCTGAATGATTGCAGGGAAGGGAGTTGAAATGCTGCAAGCTGCTACAGGGAAACTATTCACTTACGGTATTGATCGAACCAATGTCCTTCGAGGTGTGGTTTATACGAATATTAGCCTTCTCGCAGAAGATCAAGTTGATACAGCAATAGGAGTAATTCAAAGTCTCTCGTCTAGAAGTTTTCCCAATGTGTTGAGTTGCACCATAACCGAAAATATTGAGCTTACCGCTAACGGTCCAGGGGTGTTGGTCTCCAATTGTATTGATGTTTACATTCAGGATTTCTCCGATGTAGTGGCCTTTGTCCTTGGTGTGACATGTACGCCAGATATGAAAATGGCGGAAAGGATGCTAATAGAGAAAAGCAGGATTAGAAGGGATTCTGATAATCCAATACTTAATCGATATTTCTCGTCTGATGTTGTCGTAAGCTTGTCTGAGTTAACTCATTTGAAGTTGGTTGCGGCGGATCTAATAGGGTTGCGTCGCCCTCAATACTTGGCTGCTATCAAGGCAATCAGATCGTACATTACTGCTGTGTACAGATCTAAAGATGATCTCGACCTTGCATATACTCTGCTGATTATTTCTTTAGAGTCGCTTGTACAGAATTTTGATAACTACAAAACGTCTTGGGCCGACCTTAATGATTCGAAGAGAAAGCCTATCGATGAAGCCTTGGAAGGGCTTCCTGCTGACGCCTCCGAAGCAATCAGAGAGGCTATCCTATCCAGTGAGCATGTAGCCCTTAGTAGAAGATTTAAGCAGTTCGTCAGCTCACATGTGCCAATTGACTACTTCGGAAAACTGGCGGAATCGGAAGCTCGTCCCGTAGGGAAAAAGGATCTTGATGAAGCCCTGAGTAACTTGTATCAGACGAGATCAAAGTACGTCCATGAACTTGTCGCCCTTCCTCGGAATATGCACCATGGTACGGGGGCGGAGACCATCGTGGTCGATGGAAAGCTTCTATTTTCATTTCAAGGACTTCTGCGTCTGACAAAGGCCGTAATTCTTGAGTTCATATCAAGACAAGAGAAAATTGAAAGAGAGCCCTGCAACTACTCAGCAGACAATCCCAATATAATGACCGCCAAGCTGTGCCCTTCAATGTGGGTCGGCGATACTAGAGGTCTGAACCCACATAATTGTTTTGGATACTTCAATGGATTTGTCGATCTAATTGGGAAGTTTTATGAGGAGTATCCAAAAGGTAAGATTTACGACGTAAGGGAGGTAATAGGTGCTGGCTTGAAGTTTAAGGGGTTAAAGCTTGGTCAGAAACGGGCGCTGCTTGGCATGCACTTCATATTCAATAATTTTGTCCGTAGCGACCAGCAGTCAAAGGCAAAAATATCTAAGGGTGATATACATGCTATCACTGTGCCCTCGTTGGAGTCTTTAATTACGCATGCAATCCTAGGAGTGGACTCCGAATGGGATGTAAAAGAACACGAAAAATATTATAAGGCATATTATAAGCAGCGATTCAATAAGTCGGGGATATTGCTTTCTAATAAAGTTGAAGCATGTCTCGGTCTTGCACTGGCGGAGCGCTATAGGTTATCGGGGAATCTGAAAGAGTGCCTTGACCAAATACATGTCACTGCCGCCGATTATCCTTCACTTAGGAGTATCCGAGAGCTTGCGGTTGATTTTGATAGCGGAAACCCTATCCAGTGGATCTCCTTGATTTACCCTGAAACGAGAAAACCTAGGTCAACTCTTGAATGCATTGGACTTTAATCCAGCCAATAAGTGGTATGAGTTTTTTGCTGCGATTAGGGGGATTTTTTCGAGCAGGCGGGCAAGCGTTAGTCCGACCGCATGAGCATGTCTCGAAGCGGCTTACCGCTGCAATCTAGGTATAGCTTGTAGCGGCCCGTCGTCCTGCGATGCGGTTGGCGTTTGTCAGCATCGCAAATGATCAATCCGCACGGCTGTCTCTCCTGCCCCGTTGCCCTGTCCTATCCTTCCATGGGGCGACTCCCTCTGGCGTAGTGGCTCAGTGCTGGCCAGCCACCTTGCTTGTGCGTATTCTCTGCCTTACAGAGAGGCGATCCTCCTGCCCAAGGAGGGATCAGAGTGCTAAAGGACGGGAAGTACGAATGCACCTTACGAAGTTTGGCCCATTCGATGGAAACAGCTGGGAAGCCCTATTCCAGCTAATTTTCAAAGCAAAGCATATCGACGACGATTACCAGGAAATGCCGGCCTCTCCGGGAGATTTCGGCATTGAAGGTTTTGTCGGTCGAACTGGCGTAGCCTTTCAGTGTTACTGCCCCAGTAAGACATACGACCCAACTACACTCTTCAAAAAGCAAAAAGAAAAAATATCCAAAGATATAGAAAAGCTCAGGACTTACGAGTCGGAAATAAAAGAAAGGATCGGAGATTCTTTAATACATCGATGGATATTTATTACGCCCGAGATAGATAGGAATAAACTCCTAGTTCATGCGCAAGAGAAGGCGAAAGAAGCCAGGGGTTGGGGTTTAAGCATTCTTGGGCCTGAATTTGGGATTCTACTGCATGATGGGGATTTCTATGCTAGAGAGATTCACGAGCAGAAAAGCCTCACGGGTGAAGCTATATATGTAGAAGGCGTGTCTCTGACTTTGCCGGATTTAAATGGTGATTTGACCGAATACGAAGAACACATACTTCGCAAGTCAAAAATTCGTGTGGCTGCAAGCCAAGGCGCGGTAAGCGTAGATATGGCTGATCCGAGGCAAAAAGCCAAGGTCCAGCGAATTTATGCTAAGACAATGGACAATTTCTTGAGTTTTGGGCAGTTCCGCAGTGAGCTGGATACAATTTCCCCAGTGCTATTCCATAAAGTAGACCGTATCTTAGGGACGTTCGAGGGCGAGGTTTACGAGTGGTGCGATACCCTTCGAGCGACACCCGACGAACTGACAGAGAAGATAAAGAGCGACCTCAAGAGACGCCTTGAAGAGGAGCTTAAGTCTCATGTCGATTATGTTCTTAGCACTCGGATTGTGGAACATGCAGTTGCAAATTGGTTGGGCCTCTGCCAATTGGATTATGAGTAATCAAGATGGCAAAAGTAAAATTTACTAAGCGCCCATCCCCCGTTCTTGCCGAGCATCGCCCGCTTTATAAAGTCTCTCAGGCGCTTTTGATAATTGACATATGTGGCCGAGGCAAAAAATGTAGTCTAATAAAGCTACATCTTCTGAACTGGGCCTTAAAGTCCAGATCAAGAGTTGAGCTTCTGCAAAATGCTGTTCGGACAAAAAGTCTATCTCTGCCAGTATGGGGATTTGACCCAGCCCTTGCGATTGCACTTCAGCTCTCAGTCGAAGAAGGTCTTCTTGAAATTGAGGGGAACAGCATAGGTATTACCAAAAAAGGTGCCGACTTCCTAGCTGAGATCAATAAATATCATGATTCGCTCGCGGTGGAAAAGGACGCCCTTAAACTAATTGGAAAAGGCCTTACTGAACCAATGGTTTCCGGTGCTGCCAAGGGATGGGAATAAGTTATGTATATTAGAGCATTTAAGATAAGCATCGAGTGCGGTAAAGAAAATTTCGGATTTTATGAAACATTTTCTCGGGGGCTAAACATAATTCGTGGCTCAAACTCTTCTGGTAAGAGCACGATAGTAAACAGTCTTCTCTATAGCTTAGGTATGGAAGAGCTTGTAGGTGGCAAGAACGAAGGGGCTCTGCAATATGCTGTTCGCAACCGAATAGAATATGAAGATGAAACACATATAATAACTGACTCAAGTGTTTCTATTGAGATAGAGAATCAAGAAGGCCGGGTCGTAACGATCACGAGAACAATTAAGAGTGAGAAATTCAACTCGAAGTTGGCAAGAATTGTCGAAGGGCCAGTTCTGACCGAGGATCATGTTGGTCCAACCGAGTACAAATTTATTCACGACGGCTACAGTGCAGTATACCAAGAGGGATTCTTTACATTCCTAGAGCGTTTTTTGGGGCTTAGTCTGCCGGAGGTTTATGACTCTTCAGGCAAAAAGGTTAAATTATATCTTCAAGCAGTGTTCGCTGCATTTGCAGTTGAGCAAAAGAGAGGGTGGACTGATTACATTGCCAATATTCCTTTTTATAGTGTTCGTGACGCTCGAATAAAGGTTGTGGAGTTCCTTCTTGGGACCGACGTTTTCGAACAGCAGGCCATCAGGGCCGAGTTGGACATTGAATCTGATCGACTCAACAATGAGTGGAATGGGCTCTTTAAAAAGGCCTCTATTGAAGCAAGAGATCTAGGTCTGAAGTTAGAGGGTCTTCCTCCTCGGATTGTCTCAGACCTAGAGGCAGAAAATATTGTTGCCGAGAAGGTTGTTGATGGAAAGTCTCACCATCTATCCGCATTTGTGGCAAGTCTCCGGCGCAAACACGAGCAACTTGAAAAGCAGAATGGATCAATTACTGATGGGACTGATAAAAAAGTAGTTGAGAATATTGAGTCTAAGACAAATGAAATAAATAGCTTGGCTTTCAACTATGAAAATGCTTTAAGCAATCTGGCAATTCATAAAGCAACCCTAACTAATCATACCTTGATTGCACGGCAGGCAGCTGACGAGCTTGCGAAGAATCAGGTGGCTCAAAAGCTTAAAAAATATGGTGCTGAACTAGGACTTGAAACGGCAAGAGACTCATGTCCGACCTGTCATCAGCATATTGAAGACTCTCTGTCAGGAATGAACGAAATCGGAAGCAAGATGGATATCGATACTAATATTCGATATCTTGAAAGCCAAGCTAAAATGCTTTCTCGGCAAGAATCGGGAATTCGCCTGAAAATTGAAGAAGCAGAGCTGTCTGTAAAGGATTTGGGGGCTAGACTAGAAAGAGCGCGATCAATTCTGGCAGCACTTCGAGACGACGCCACTAAAGGGACAACATTCTCGCGGGCGATTTTAAAACAGCAACTGTTCATTGATATTGAGTTAGAGAAGATTGGGAAGTTCTCACTGAGTCTGGACGGCCTAATTCATGATTTTTCCGAACTCTCAAGGGGGCTGAAGAAAAATCAGGAGCGCAGAAATGCACTTTCTGCATTCCATTACTCTACAGAAGATCTATCCAGGATAGATTTGTTCTTTAAGTTGTTCAGGTCGAATGCGGGTGCTTTTGACTATCAAAGCGCCCCAATTAAAGATATTGAATTCGACAAGCATACTCTCCTTCCATATCTCGCCAAGATTGAACTTAGAGAAATCGTAGACACGCCTGCCGAGAAGAAAGAAAAAGAAGCAGCACCCAAAGATGGTGATATGGCTCAGAACTCAAGTGCGAGCGATTTTGTTCGCCTTATTTGGAGTTATATTATAGCTTTGTATCAGACCTCGGCTCATCCTACCGTCAAGGGAAATCATCCTGGGATAATTATATTAGATGAGCCTGGGCAACACTCTATGGCGACAAAGAGTCAGTTGGCACTGTTCAAAATGCTTTCCTCAGAGCCAGGATTGCAAGCAATAGTTGCAGCCTCTTTTGATGATTCCGATGCCGCGTTTAAGGAATCGACTAGCGGTGTTGAGTTTAAATATATTCGTCTTGGTGATAAATGCCTTGGCCCGCTAAGTTAGCTGCCAGGTAATAGGTGTCGCCCCGAAGGCGGCACCTGATGTTAAGTTGGAGCCTAGAAGCCGTCGGCATAAAAGCCGTACTGGGATACGAGTTCATGTAGCGCCGAGGATATCCGGGACTCTGCGTCTAGTTCATTTCGGGTGTATGACAAGGCCACGGCAATTAGCATTTGGAAGTCGTCTAATTCAGTCGGTTCATATGGCCAAACTTGAATATTCACGATATTCGCATCCCATGGGCTAGAGAGTTCTAATATTTCAAGCGATGGTTTATGTCTCTGCCACTCCGCGTACGAAATAGCATATGTGGGCTGAAGGCGATCAGCCAGCATGGTTCTGTGATCCAAGAAGGTATCGCCAGCCTCTACGATTTTAAGTGCGCCGGAATCTTTGATGTAGAAGTCGAATAGGCGCGGAGATGATATATAGCTCCGTACTAATTGAAGATTTACTGCGCCACTTGAGAACTCGAATGCAAGCTTGTCCTTAAGATGGTCGAGCAAATTTGGGTGATTAGCCATTTTCACACACATACTACGCGCTCCGTAGATTTTGCTTTACGCTACACATATACTCCATGTTCCAATTGATTTATTAATCTAAGTACCTCTCGGCAACCACCCACAGATCCAAGTAAATCAAGAGGTTTTTGGTTTCCCAGACCGCGAACCGGCTCTTGTATCCAGCGCAAAGCAATTTTGCCAAATAAGCCGATTATTGCGGCAACAGTCCCTGCATATGTAGGGCCATATCTGTGATAAGGGCCTTTATAGATATGGCCGATTGATGAATCATGTGTGCAGTGCTTAGTGCAACGTGTGCTCACCCACCCTTGTGTATTGATTGCTTGTCCAGGGTCACCGCAAATTTCGCACAAAGTCCCAGAAACTAGTTCTGCTATATCAATCATTAATTCTATGTTCTCGTCTCCACCAGACTTGTATATACGCAACAGACCGAATTTCTCTTTGACCTGTCTGAGGTGAACATCCATCGATTTCTCAGATGCGTATCGGTCAATCAACAGCATGACTCCATAAATTAGTCCAAACCAACCGTCTCCACATTCGAAGCCGAATAAACGGATTCCATCGGACTGGTCAATGCAAACCAATTTTGGAAAATGCGTCGTGAGAAAAGTGTCGCTGCGTTCTTGCATCTATGCCTCGTAACTGATTAGGCGGAATCTATTAACTGAGTGAATTTCGTCCGTGAGGTGTAGCTCTCATTAGGTGCTATCCCAAAAGCTAGCTAAGCAAGGGTGTCGAGGTCACATAATATTCTAAAAAATATGTACAAATGTACATAGCAATAGAGGGCGCATTCTGGCCCCATATTTTTCATTTGCCAAGAGCGATGAAGATAGAAAACGATATTGCTAGAGCGGTACGCGAGTTCCGAGACGTCTTAGACTTGGCTCAAACGAGCCTAGGGATGGATCAGGCCTACGTCAGTCGTGTCGAAAGCGGAAAACGGACGCCGACGCTTGCAAAGATTGAAGAGATTGCTGAATGCTTGGGCGTACATCCTCTTGCGATCCTAACTGCTGCCTACGTTGAGACTCATGCCGAATGGCGGGCCTTAGACAAGGTTCTCCAATCTCAGTTGAAGGCCGTGCTCCGACGTTAGCTGCCCCGCCTAGCCTTTATTGCGCGCCGCTTTACGTCGTCAGATGCGGGCCTATCAGCGAGGATTCGAGCCCAATGAGCAAAAGTTCTTGCTTCGTTGCTGTGCAAAATTCATACTGCACACAGTTAGAATCTGTTTGGATGGCATGTGCGGCTACGTAGTGTGCAGTAAGATGGGGTGGTAAGCTTCCTCGGCGTGCCCTTCAACATCGCCAGCTACGCGCTGCTGACGCTGATGGTGGCGCAGGTCGCCGGGCTGCAACCGGGCGAGTTCATCTGGACCGGCGGCGACTGCCACCTGTACGCCAACCACCTGGAACAGGCCGACCTGCAGCTGACCCGCCAGCCGCTGCCGCTGCCCACCATGAAGATCAACCCCGAGGTGAAGGACCTGTTCGACTTCCGCTTCGAGGACTTCGAACTGGTCGGCTACCAGGCCCACCCGCACATCAAGGCGCCGGTCGCCGTCTGACCTCTCCTCGATGAAAAAGGCCGGCGCAATGCCGGCCTTTCTCGTTTCTGCGAGCCGATTTTGTAGGAGCGGACTCTGTCCGCGATGTGCAACCGGCTGGCTCGGAGCGGCCGGAAATCGATCGCGGATGAATCCGCTCCTACGCCTATGAAATTTCCTACCGCAGCATTCATCTCGTGAATAACTGTTTCGCCTGGCGGTACGAGGTTTCATGAGTCCGCCCGGCATTGCTATGCTCCCCCGGCTGGCCGCGTGCAGCGGCCCACGGATTTTCCGCCGAACAACGACAAGACCGGGGACCGTCATGCAGCCTTTCAGCTTCGCCACCACCGCGCAGATCCTCTGCGAAAGTGGCTCCGCCGCCCGCCTGGGCGAGCTTTGCCGCGAGCGCGGCGCCCATCGCGTGCTCATCGTCACCGACCCGGGCATCACCCGCCTAAACATGCTCGATGGCGTGCTGCCGGGCTTCGCTGCGGCCGGCGTGGCGGTGGAAGTCTTCGACCAGGTGCTCGCGGACCCACCGGAAAGCGTGGTGCTGGAAGCCGCCGATCAGGCGCGCAGGATGGCGGCGCAACTGGTGATCGGGTTCGGCGGCGGCAGTTCGATGGACGTCGCCAAGCTGGTGGCGCTGCTGGCCCACCCCGGCGCGACCCAGGGCCTGAAGGACATCTTCGGTGTGAGCAATGCCCGCGGCCCGCGCCTGCCGCTGATCCAGGTGCCGACCACCGCCGGCACCGGCTCGGAAGTGACCCCCATCGCCATCGTCACCACCGGGGAAACCACCAAGATGGGCGTGGTCAGCCCGCACCTGCTGCCCGATCTCGCTGTGCTCGATGCCGACCTCACCCTCGGCCTGCCGCCGGCGGTCACCGCGGCTACCGGCATCGACGCCATGGTCCACGCCATCGAGGCGTACACCAGCAAGCTGAAGAAGAATCCGCTCTCCGACCTGCTGGCCCGCGAGGCGCTGCGCCTGCTGGCGCTGAATCTCGACGAGGCGGTGCACAACGGCGGCAACCGCGAGGCGCGCCAGGCCATGCTGCTGGGCGCCTGCCTGGCCGGCCAGGCCTTCGCCAACGCTCCGGTGGCGGCCGTGCACGCGCTGGCTTACCCGCTGGGCGGGCATTTCCTCATTCCCCATGGCCTGAGCAACGCGCTGGTGTTGCCGGAAGTGATCCGCTTCAATGCGCCCAATGCCGGCAAGCTCTACGCCGAGCTGGCGCCGCTGCTGCTGGGCGAGCGCCTGCGCAGCGACGCCGACCGCACCGAGCAGTTCATCGCCGAACTGGCCGCCCTCAGCCCGCGCAGCGGCCTGCCGTCGCGCCTGCGCGATGCCGGCGTGCCGGAGGACAGCCTGCCGCGCCTGGCCGCCGATGCGATGCTGCAACAGCGCCTGCTGGTGAATAATCCCCGCGAGGTCAGCGAGCGCGACGCGCTGGCCATCTACCGAGCCGCCTTCTGAGAACCCGATGAGCGAACAGCACCCCAGCCGCGCCGACTACGCACACTTCCAGCCGATCACCACGCGCTGGCACGACAACGACATTTACGGCCACGTGAACAACGTGACCTACTACGGCTTCTTCGACACGGCGGTGAACACCTACCTGATCGAGCGCGGTGGCCTGGATATCCACGAGGGCGAGGTGGTGGGCTTCGTGGTCAGCTCCAGCTGCGACTACTTCGCGCCGGTGGCCTTCCCCGAACGCATCGAGGTCGGCCTGCGGGTCGGCAAGCTGGGCAACAGCTCGGTGCAGTACGAGCTGGCGATCTTCCGCGAAAACGAGGAACTGGCCTGCGCGGCCGGCAAGTTCGTGCATGTGTTCGTGGACCGCGCGAGCAATCGACCCGTGTCGATTCCCCCGGCGCTGCGCGGGGCGATGGAAGTGCTGGTCCGCGGCTGATTCGCAGCGTTCTGAACGCCACCACCCTTGGGAGCGGGCGCTCGCCGGCAACTGCTGGCCGGCAACTCGTAGTTCCGACGCCAAGGAATTCGCGGACAAGGTCCGCTCCTACGTAAACGGAAGTCCCCGGCCGCCCTGTAGGAGCGGGCCATGCCCGCGATGCGCCGGCAGGGCCGGCGTTTCAGGTGCCCTGCCACCAGGCCGGACATTCGGGGAGCGCGCTGCCCGGTGTGGCCGCCCTGCAGGTGAACATCGGTGCCTTGCGGTTCGCGAGCAAGCTCGCTCCTACATTGGCTTCATCGTTCCCACACAGCCGACACAAACACCCGCATCGCGGGCATGGCCCACTCCTGCAGCGGCGGGCCTCTTCTCACCAGCCCATCGGATAATGCTCGATCCGGCACGGCCGGCTGTTGCCGTCGCCCTTGCAGATGCCGTCCAGGTACTGGTAGCGCATCCACACCCGTTGCCCAGGCGCCGGCCAGTGCTGGCGCGGGATGCGGCTCTGCCAGTCGGCGCTTTCCGGTTCGAAGGCGATCAGCTCGCCCGGGCTCGGGCACTCGGTGCCCGCGGCGCGCGGCTTGGCCGATTTCACCTGGCCTTCCAGCCCGCGCACGGGCAGCTTGAGCGCCGCGGTGATTTCCACTTCCAGCTGGCACACCTGCCAGTCCCCGGCATACGCGGCCTGCGCGGCGCGGAGCGTCAGCAGCAGGGCGGCGGCAGCGAGAGCTTTCACGAGCAACTCCTTTTTGGCAGTGATCCTTCCCCGGCAAGCCTATACCAGGCTCGCGAAATGGCACGGGGCTTGTCCCGGGCGCGGCGTCCGGCCTATGCTGGCCCTCGGTCGGCAGTTCACCCAGGCGTCGCCGCTCCGTATGGAGAGCGCTAAACCTGCCGCGCGGTTCCCCGCATCGTTGACGATCCGACACACTTTCCCCGTGCCGCATCGGAACGGCGACCCCCGATTACCTCCCTGCGAGGTCTTGGCACGCAACGAGGATTGCACTGTGTCCAGGCAACGCTTGCCCTACCACGCCCCCGACATCACCGCCCTGGCGAAATCCCTGGCGCGCCAGCTCGACGAAGCGCCCGAACGCCCAGGCCACGTCGAACTGCTCAACCTGCTCGCCCGCGCGGTGGGCTTTCGCAACTACCAGGCGCTGCGCGCCAGCCACCAGGCCCAATCCCGCCTGGCCCGCGAGGCCGAGCCCGAGGCGGTGGTGGATTTTCGCCGCGTCGAGCAATGGCGGCGCTACTTCGACGATGCCGGCTGCCTGCAGCGCTGGCCAAAGAAGCGCAGCCACCGCGAGGCCTGCCTGTGGGTCCTGTGGTCGCGGCTGCCAGCGCGCCAGCGCTGGAGCGAAAAGGAGCTCAACGCACGGCTGCGCGCCCAGGAGCGCCTCGGCGACCACCTGCTGTTGCGCCGGGCGCTGGTGGATGGCGGCTGGCTTGCGCGCACCGACGACGGCGGCGAGTACCGCCGCATCGAGCGGCGCCCGCCGGCGGAATTGAGCGCGTTGCTGTCCTGTCTGCCGGCCTGCGCCTGAACCCTGAACCCGGAACGAAAAAGCCCGCCAATAGGCGGGCTTTTTCACACCGGCATCCGTCAGTCGTCGTGATGCTTGTGCTTGTTCTTGTAGTGGCCTTTGCCCTTGTGGTGGCCGCCACCGCTGTGATGGTCGTCGTTGTTGTCATCGGCCATGTGGTTGCCCAGCGCGCCGCCGGCTGCGCCGCCCAGGCCCGCGCCAATGGCGCTGCCGGTGGAGCCGCCGACCTTGTTGCCGATCACCGAGCCGCCGGCTGCACCCAGGCCGCCGCCGATGGCGGCCTCGGTCTTGTTGCCGTTCTTCGCGCCCATCGCGCCGCCCGCTGCACCGCCTACGCCGGCGCCGATGGCCGCGCCGGTGGAACCGCCCAGGGCGCCGCCGACGACGTTGCCCAGGGCACCGCCGACGCCGCCGCCGATGGCGGATTTGGTGTCGTCGGCCAGGGCATGGCTGGCCAGCAAGGCCAGGGCCAGAACAGAGAGAGTCTTACGCATGTTGCGAACCTGAAGGTAGGAGTTATCGGGGGAATTGTCCCGCACACGAAACAGCCGGGCAATCAGGCCCGGCTGTCAGTCGTCGTTTCCGTGGACTGATCGCGGTCAGCAATGCCGCAGATCAATCCCAGTCGCGATGGTGATGCTTGTGCTTGTACCAGCCACGGTGGCGACCGTTGTCGTGCCAGCGGCGGTCGTAGCGATCGTCGTAGCGCGCGCGGCGGTAGCCATGGCGGTAGTCATCATCGTCGTCATCGCGGTTGTTGTCGGCGTAATGGTTGCCCAGCGCGCCGCCGGCACCGCCACCCAGGGCCGCGCCGATCAGGCCACCGGTGGTGCCGCCCATCTTGTTGCCGATCACCTGGCCGCCGGCTGCGCCCAGGCCACCGCCGATGGCGGCTTCCGTCTTGTTGCCGTGACGGGCACCGACCGCGCCACCGGCCGCACCGCCGATACCGCTACCAATGGCGGCGCCGGTGCTGCCACCGACCGACTGGCCGATGACCGAACCCAATACCCCGCCCAGGGCGCCACCGACGCCGGCACGGGTGTCGCCGTCCGCGTAGGCGGTGCCACCGACCAGCGCAAAGGACAACAGGAGCATCGAGGAGTACTTCATAGAGAGGATCTCTCTGTGGGGATGTTGGAAGCGATCCTCGGTTCGTGCGAAGGCTCTGACAAGGGGGTTCCGACGAGTAACACGACTTTCATCAAATATTGCAAGTATTTGATTTGTGGTCAGAACTTTTTCGATTTCAGGCGGTCTGAGTGTTGTTCCAGGGTTCCGTTTTTGCGGTGTTTTCGCCACAAATAGCCATTGAAATGATGGCTTTTCACGGAAATCACCCTGGCCCCTTCGAGTGTAGCCTTCATCCCCTTCCTACGTGATGCAAATCCGGCGGATTTTTCGCAGGATGCGCAGTGGCGCGTCCGCAGAAACGCTTCGCGAGCAAGCTCGCTCCTACGAAGAGCACGTCAGCCGGAGCTGTAGGAGCGGGCCATGCCCGCGATCGCGCGCATGGCCCAGTAAGGCGCATTGAAGCGTCAGGTCATCAGACGATCCGCAGACTCGGCCGCGCCTTCTCGAAGCGGATGGCGACGAACTTCGAGGTCGGCGTGTGGCTGCCCACGCCGTGGCTGTCCAGCGGCACCAACGGGTTGGTCTCCGGGTAGTAGGCGGCGGCCTGGCCGGCGGGAATGTCGTAGGCCAGCAGGGTGAAGCCGCTGACGCGACGATCCACGCCATCGGACCAGAGCGACACCATGTCCACCTTCTCGCCGGGCTCGAAGCCCAGACGGCGGATGTCCGCCTCGTTGGCGAACACCACCTCGCGGTGGCCGCGCACGCCGCGGTAGCGGTCGTCCAGGCCATAGATGGTGGTGTTGTACTGGTCGTGGGAGCGCAAGGTCTGCAGGATCAGGTGCGGCTCCTGGCCAGTCTCGCGGATCTTCGCGTGGACCAGGTCCGCCGGCAGCGGGTGGTGGTGGAAGTTGGCCTTGCCGCTGGCGGTGTTCCAGCGCCGCGCGCCGGCTGAGTTGCCCAGGTGGAAGCCGCCCGGGTTGGCCACGCGGCGGTTGAAGTCGGCGAAGCCGGGGATGGTGTCGGCGATCAGCTCGCGGATGCGGTCGTAGTTGGCGATCAGCGCGTCCCAGTCCACCGGGTGGTTGCCCAGGGTGGCCTTGGCGATCCCGGCAATGATCGCCGGCTCCGAGCGCATCTGCTTCGACGACGGCTCCAGCTGGCCGAACGACGCGTGGATCATGCTGAAGGAGTCTTCCACGGTGACCGCCTGCGGGCCCTCGGCCTGGCGGTCGATGTCGGTGCGGCCCAGGCACGGCAGGATCAGCGCATCGCGGCCGACGGTGAGGTGGCTGCGGTTGAGCTTGGTGCTGATCTGCACGGTCAGCGCGCAATTACGCAAGGCCTGGTGAGTGCGCGGGCTGTCCGGGGTCGCCTGGGCGAAGTTGCCGCCCAGGCCGATGAACACCTTGGCCTCGCCGGCGAGCATGGCGTTGATCGCCTCGACGGTGTTGTGGCCGTTCTCCCGCGGCACCTTGAACTGGAAGCGGCGCTCGATGGCGTCCAGCAGCGCCGCCGGCGGGCGGTCGTTGATGCCCATGGTGCGGTCGCCCTGCACGTTGCTGTGGCCGCGCACCGGGCACAGGCCGGCGCCGGGGCGGCCGACGTTGCCGCGCAGCAGTTGCAGGCTGACCAGTTCCTGGATGGTCGGCACCGAGTGATGGTGCTGGGTGATGCCCATGGCCCAGCAGACGATCACCCGCTCGGCGCGGCGGTACATGAGCGCGGCCTGCTCGATCTCCGCAAGGCTCAGGCCCGACTGCTGGACGATGTGCTCCCAGCTTGTGTCATCCACCACCGCCAGGTAGGCATCCACGCCCTGGGTGTGTTCGGCGATGAAGGCATGGTCGAACACTGCCGGCTCGCCCTTGGCCTGGGCCTCGCGTTCCCATTGCAGGAGGAACTTGGCGATGCCGCGCACGGCGGCCATGTCGCCGCCCAGTGCGGGGCGGAAGAACGCGGTGTTGAGTGGCTCGGAGCCATTGGTGAGCATTTCCAGCGCGTGCTGCGGGTGCTGGAAGCGTTCCAGGCCGCGTTCCTTCAACGGGTTGAAGGCGACCACCTGGGCGCCGCGCTTCACTGCTTCACGCAGCGGCTCGAGCATGCGCGGGTGGTTGGTGCCGGGGTTCTGGCCGAAGACGAAGATCGCGTCGGCGTGCTCGAAATCGTCGAAGGTCACCGTGCCCTTGCCGATGCCCACGCTCTGGCCCAGGGCGACGCCGCTGGCCTCGTGGCACATGTTCGAGCAGTCGGGGAAGTTGTTGGTGCCGAAGGCGCGGACGAACAGCTGGTAGAGAAAGGCCGCTTCGTTGCTGGCCCGGCCGGAGGTATAGAACTCGGCCTGGTGGGGACTTTCCAGCGCGTTCAGGTGCTGCGCGATGAGGGCGAAGGCGTCGTCCCAGGCGATCGGCTGGTAGCGGTCGGTGGCCGGGTCGTAGCGCATCGGCTCGGTCAGGCGGCCCTGGTATTCGAGCCAGTAGTCGCTCTGTTCGCGCAGCGAGCTGACGCTGTGGCGGGCGAAGAAGGCCGGGTCGACGCGGCGCTTGGTGGCTTCCCAGTTGACCGCCTTGGCGCCGTTCTCGCAGAACTTCACCCGGCCGTCTTCCGGGGAATCGCCCCAGGCGCAACCGGGGCAGTCGAAGCCGCCGTTCTGGTTGGTCTTGAGCAGGGCGCGCAGGTTCTTGAACGGCTGTTTGCTGTCCAGCCAGAAGCGCGTGACGCTGATCAGCGCGCCCCAGCCGGCGGCGGCGCCCTTGTAGGGTTGGTAGCGGGGATTGTCTTGCTGCAGGCTCATGGGATCTCTTTCGGGCAAGCGGGCGATCAGGCGGCGGGCGGCGCCGGGCTGTAGACCCGGGGCGCGCTGCGGTGGGGCAGGTGGATGAGGTTCAGCTGGTGTTCGCGGGCCCACTGCACGGTGAGCGCGGTGGGTGCGGAGAAGCTGACCAGGGTGGACAACCCGGCGCGCACGGCCTTGTGGATAAGTTCCAGGCTGCAGCGGCTGGTGACCACGACGAAGCCGCCAGCCAGCTCCAGGCGCTGGCGCTTGAGCGCGCCGATCAGTTTGTCCAGGGCGTTGTGGCGGCCGATGTCTTCGCGGCACAGGCGGATCTCGCCGGCGGCATCGACGAACAGCGCGGCGTGCAGGGCGCCGCTGCGGCGACCGAGTTCCTGCACGGCATTGACCCGTTCGCGCAGGTGTTCGAGGTGCGCGGCCGGTGGCAGCGGTGCCGCCGGCAGCACCGGCAGGTCGGGCAGCGCCTGGTCCAGCGCCTCGACGCCGCACAGGCCGCAGCCGGTGTTGCCGGCCAGTTGCCGGCGCTGGTCCTTGAGGGCCCAGAAGGCGCGGTTGCTGACCTGCACTTCGGCGGCGATGGCGTCGCCATGGGACGTCAGGCGCACGTCATAGATGTCGTCGATGGACTGGATGAGGCCTGCGCCCAGGCTGAAGCCGTGGACGAAGTCTTCCAGGTCGTGGGGCGAGACCATCATCACCGCCTGGCTGAGGCCGTTGTAGGCGATCGCCAGGGCAATTTCCCCGGCCAGCGCGGCGTGACCGGCGGCGCTCTCCGGGGTGAGTTCGGCGTAGTGGTAGCCATCGGCAGGCGCGACGGCGTCCCGGACCTCGGCGCCGGCCGGGCGGGGGATCAGGCAAGGCATGGGCTGAGCCCTATGGTTCTAGTAATGCGACCAGACTATGCCGATGCCGCGACAGCGTCTAATGACTGCTGTCGATGTTGTGATCGACGCGCTCTATCGGTCGCTGTCGGCGCTGCCCAGCAAGGCCGCCGCTTCGCGGAAGCAGGCTTCGGCCAGCGCCGAGCGCGGCTCGCTGCGACGCAGGATCAGCCCCAGCGGCGCCAAGGTGCGCGCGTCGTCGATCGGGGTCAGCGCAAAGTGCTGGCCCTGGGCATCCAGCCCGCTGCCCAGCGGCATGATCGCGCAGCACAGGCCGCGCTCCACGGCCTGCACCAGTTGGTGCACCGCGTCGGTCTCCAGGCGGGCCTGGGGCGCGAGGCCGCGGCTGCGAAAGCCATGGTCGATGGACTGGCGGAAGTGCATCCCGGAGGCCAGCAGCCCCAGCGGCATTTCGGCGAGGGCGTCCCAGCTCAGGGTCGGGCTGTCGATCTGGAAGTGCCGGCGGTCGTGCAGCAGGCCCATGCGCGTGGCGGCCAGTTCCAGGCTGTCGAAGTGCTCGCGGTCGAGGCGGTCGAGGTACGACAGGCCGAGGTCCAGCTGGTTGCGCCCCAGGCCTTCGAGGATGTTCTCCGAGCTCAGGGCGAACAGCTGGAAGCGCAGCTCCGGGTGGCGCTGGGCGAACAGCTCGATCAGGCGCATCGGGTCGAACCCCGCCAGTGGCACCAGGCCCAGGCGCAGGGTGCCGACCAGTTGCCCGCGGCAGGCGGCCGCCTCGGCATACAGCCCGTCATGGGCCGCCAGCAGGCTGCGCGCCCAGGCCAGCACGCGCTCGCCGGCCTCGGTGAACCCTTCGAAGCGCTGCCCGCGGCGCACCAGCTCCAGGCCCAGTTCGTCCTCCAGGCCGCGCAGGCGCATGGACAGGGTCGGCTGGGTGACATGGCAGCGCGCCGCCGCCTGGCCGAAGTGACGCGTCTCGTCCAGGGCGCAGAGGAATTTCAGCTGCTTGATGTCCATCGGCGGGAAGCTCCGGGGCGTTCTGTCGGGTGGCGGCGGATTAGGAGTTTTCCGTCAGGCGCCGCGGAAGACCCCGTCTAGACTCCAGGGGCGCGCGGTCTGCCCAATGCCGGCCGCCTGTCACTGTAACCGTAGGGAGGTTGGAAATGGGCATTTTTGCGTTCGTTAAGGAAGCCGGCGAGAAGCTGTGGGACAGCATTGTGGGCAACGAGGCCAAAGCGGCCGAGTCGCTCAAGGACCACATCGCCAATGTCGGCCTGGGCAACCCGAACATCCAGCTCAGCGTCGAGGGCGACAAGGTCATCGCCACCGGTGAAGTGGCCAGCCAGGAAGAGAAGGAGAAGATCCTCCTCACCCTGGGCAACGTTGCCGGCGTGTCCGGCGTCGAAGACCACATCACGGTGGCGGCTTCCGCAGCGCCGGCGGCCGAAGCGCGTTTCGTCACGGTGAAGAAGGGCGACACCCTGAGCGCCATCGCCAAGGCCGAGTACGGCAATGCCAACGCCTACATGAAGATTTTCGAGGCGAACAAGCCGATGCTCAGCCATCCGGACAAGATCTATCCCGGCCAGGTGCTGCGGATTCCGGAATAACGCCAGAGAGCCCGGCCCAGTGCCGGGCTCGCTGTTTCTGCATTCCCGTGCGTCACAATCCCTCGAGCAGCGCCCGGTAGTCTTCCTGGGCGGCGAATTCCTCGGTGTCCTTCGGCCCCTGGCGGCTGTCCGGCTGGCGCACCGCGAGCAACTGGGCAACGCCGAAGGTGCGCGCGGCCCGCAGGATCGGCAGGCTGTCATCGATGAACAGGCTGCGTGCCGGGTCGAAACCGACGTCCGCCTGCAGCGCCTGCCAGAACTGCTGGTCTTCCTTGGGGAAGCCATAGTCGTGGGAGCTGATCAGCCGGTCGAACCAGGGCGACAGCTCCACGCGCTGCATCTTCAGCGACAGCGAATCGCGGTGCGCATTGGTGATCAGCACCGCGCGCTTGCCGTGGCGGCGCAGCTCGGCGAGGAACAGGTCGGCGTCCGGACGCAGGGCGATGAGGTCGGCGACCTCATGCTTGAGATCCAGCACCGACAGCTTCAGCTCGCGGCTCCAGAAGTCCAGGCAGTACCAGTTGAGCTGGCCGGCGTGGTCGCGGAACAGCGGCAGCAGCTCGGCGTCGGCCTGGGCGCGGCTGATGCCGTGGTGCTCGGCGTAGCGCCGGGGCAGGTGTTCGAGCCAGAAGTGGTTGTCGAAATGCAGGTCGAGCAGGGTGCCGTCCATGTCGAGCAGCACGGTGTCGATCTGGTTCCAGGGCAGGCGTGGCATGCTGGGCTTTCGCAAAAGGGTGTCGCAATTGCGCCGTCCGCGGAAGGAATCGGCGCGATATCTGACACGGAGAATCGGAAAAGGCGGGTTATCATAGCCGACCCGGCCACCCCCAGGAGTCGCCCCATGCGTCAGAAACCTACGGTCCTCGCCCGAGAGATCGTTGCCAGAAGCCGGCTCTTCGCCGTCGAGGAGCTGCAGCTGCGCTTCTCCAATGGCGTCGAGCGTACCTACGAGCGCCTGGTGGGCAAGGGGCAGGGCTATGGCGCGGTGATGGTGATCGCCATGCTCGATGCCGAGCACGCCGTGCTGGTCGAGGAATACTGCGCGGGGGTCGACGAGTACCAGTTGTCGCTGCCCAAGGGCCTGGTGGAGCCGGGCGAGGACATCCTCGACGCCGCCAACCGCGAGCTGAAGGAAGAGGCCGGCTACGGCGCCCGCCAGCTCGAACACATCACCGAGCTGTCGCTCTCGCCCGGCTACATGAGCCAGCGCATCCAGGTGGTGCTCGCCCGCGACCTGTACGAGGAATCGCTGCCCGGCGACGAGCCGGAGCCGATGGGCGTGGACAAGATCAACCTGCGCGAGCTTTCCAGCCTCGCGCAGAATGCCCAGTTCAGTGAAGGACGGGCTTTGGCCGCGCTCTACCTGGTGCGCGACCTGCTGACCCAACGAGGGGAATTCCAGCCGTGATGAATGCATTTCTGCCTGCCGTGATCGACCTGGTGCACAAGGCGGGCGATGTCATCCTGCCGTTCTGGCGCGGTGACCTGGACGTGCAGAGCAAGTCCGACGAGTCGCCGGTGACCGCCGCCGACCTGGCCGCCCACCGCCTGCTGGCCGACGGCCTGCGCGCCCTGGCGCCGGACGTGCCGGTGCTGTCCGAGGAGGACTGCAACATTCCGCTGGAGCGTCGCGCCCAATGGAGCCGCTGGTGGCTGGTGGACCCACTGGACGGCACCAAGGAGTTCATCTCCGGCAGTGACGAGTTCACCGTCAACGTCGCGCTCATCGAGCAGGGCCGCGTGGTCTTCGGCGTGGTCGGGATTCCCGCCAGCGGCCGCTGCTACTACGGCGGCAACGGCCTGGGCGCCTGGCGCGAGGAGCGCGGCGGCGAGCCCGAAGCCATCGAAGTGCGCAGCGAGCCGGACGACGTCTTCACCGTGGTGGCCAGCAAGCGCCACTCCAGTCCGCAGCAGGAAAGCCTGCTGGCCGGCCTGGCGCAGCGTTTCGGCGACCTGAACCTGGCCAACATCGGCAGCTCGCTGAAGTTCTGCCTGCTGGCCGAAGGCTCGGCGGACTGCTACCCGCGCCTGGCGCCGACCAGCCAGTGGGACACCGCCGCCGCCCAGGGCGTGCTGGAAGGCGCCGGCGGCGAGGTGCTGGACGTACAGGGCGAGCCTTTCACCTACGAAGCGCGCGAGGGTTTCCTCAACACGTCCTTCCTCGCGCTGCCCAAGGATGCGGCCTGGCGCGGCGACCTGATCCAGCTTGCCCGCACGCTGGATTGACCTTATCCCCTTTGCAGGAGCGAGCTTGTTCGCGAACGCTCTGTGCATCGGAGTTGCCGGTCAACTCTTTCGCGAGCAAGCTCGCTCCTACAGCAAAGCTCCTACGCAGTTGTGATCCATGCCTGAATTACCTGAAGTCGAAACCACCCGCCGGGGCATTGCGCCCCATCTCGAAGGCCAGCGTGTCAGCCGCGTGGTCGTCCGCGAGCGCCGCCTGCGCTGGCCGATCCCGGAGGATCTGGACGTGCGCCTGTCCGGGCAGCGCATCGTGCAGGTGGAACGGCGCGCCAAGTACCTGCTGCTCAATGCCGAGGTGGGGACGCTGATCAGCCACCTGGGCATGTCCGGCAGCCTGCGCCTGGTGGAGTGCGGCACGCCGGCGGCGCGCCACGAACACGTGGATATCGAGCTGGAATCGGGCATGGCGCTGCGCTACACGGACCCGCGTCGCTTCGGCGCGCTGCTCTGGAGCCTGACGCCCCTGGAGCACGAGCTGCTGCGCCACCTGGGCCCCGAGCCGCTGACCGATGCGTTCGAGGGCGAGCGCCTGTTCCAGCTGTCACGCAACCGCAGCATGGCGGTGAAGCCCTTCATCATGGATAACGCGGTGGTGGTCGGGGTGGGCAACATCTACGCCACCGAGGCGCTGTTCGCCGCCGGCATCGACCCGCGCCGCGAGGCGGGGACGATCTCGCGGGCGCGCTACGTGAAGCTCGCCCAGGAGATCAAACGCATCCTCGCCATCGCCATCGAGCGCGGCGGCACCACGCTGCGCGACTTCGTCGGCGGCGACGGCCAGCCGGGCTACTTCCAGCAGGAGCTGTTCGCCTACGGGCGTGGCGGCGAGCCGTGCAAGGTCTGCGGCTCGACCCTGCGTGAGGTGCGTCTCGGCCAGCGCGCCAGCGTCTACTGTCCGCGCTGCCAGCGCTGACGCCGCCGGCGCGCGCCGGTACGCTGCGCCCCCAACTGCCCATAACAACAATGGCCCCCGACGAGGGGCCTTCCAGGTGACCCATGTCCGGCAATTATCTGCCCCGTAATCCGTTCGCCGAGGCGCTCGGCCACTGCATGCTGCGCGTGGCCGGCTGGCGCATCGACGGCGCGCTGCCGCCACTGGACAAGTTCGTGGTGATCGGCGCGCACCACACCTCCAACTGGGATTTCGTCCTGTTCCTGGCGGCCAAGTTCGTCCTGCGCCTGAACGCCCGCTGGTTCGGCAAGCACACGATTTTCCGCGCGCCCTTCGGCGGCCTGCTGCGCCGCTGGGGCGGCATCCCGATCCAGCGCCACCTCAAGCTCAACACCGTGGACCAGGCGATCCAGGCCTTCGCGGACAGCCGCGAGATGATGCTGATCCTCTCCCCGGAGGGCACGCGCAAGAAGGTCGAGCGCTGGAAAATGGGCTTCTACCACATCGCCCGTGGCGCGGGCGTGCCCATCGTGCTGGCAGCGCTGGACTACCCCGGCCGGCGCATCGTCATCGGCGAGCCGTTCTGGCCCACCGGCGACGAAGCCGCCGACCTGCGCCGGATGCTGGCGTTCTACCGGCCGTTCGTGCCGAAAAAGCCGGAATACGCATTCTTCGGCGATTGAAGGCTGTCACGCGACAAGTCATGGAGCGCTGTTATAGTTATGGCAGTCTGCCTGCCCCAACTACACAAAAAAGGACTTCCCTCCATGACCCTGTTCCGCACCGCCGCCACTGCAATGGCACTGGTCTGTGCATTTTCGGTGCTGCCGGCTGTTGCTCAGGAAGAAGTGAGCAACGTCAGTGGCGACCCGACCTACGTCGTCTCGGCCCCGCCGTTCTATTCGATGCTCGGTGACCTGCTGATCGCGCGCCCGCTGCTGATCGCCGCCACCGTGGTCGGCACCGCCGCCTTCGTGGTCACCCTGCCGTTCAGCGCGGCCGGTGGCAACGTCAAGGAAGCCGGTCAGGCGCTCGTGGTCGATCCGGGCAAGGCCGCCTTCGTGCGCTGCCTGGGCTGCACCACCAGCGGCTACAAGAAGGACTGATCGGCCGCGGCGGCATGGCCGCCTCGCCCGCCCGGTTTGCCGGGTAAAACGCCGTGGGTAGCCGATGAACCTGACCGCGCTGAAGAAGCACCTGCGGCCGCTGCTTCTGCTGCTGGTCGCCCTCGTCCTGGGCTATACCTTCTGGTCCAGCGCCGGTCTGCTGCAGTTGGGGGCGGGCCTGGCGCTGTTCCTGTTCGGCATGCAGTGCCTGGAAGAGGGCCTGCGTGACCTGGCCGGCAGCCAGCTCGAACGCTGGCTGGAGAAAAGCACCGCCACCCGCGGCAAAAGCCTGCTGTTCGGCCTGGTCGGCACTTTCCTGCTGCAATCCTCCACCCTGGTTTCCCTGCTCACCATCGCCTTTATCAGCACCGGGCTGATCCAGTTGGCGGGTGGCATCGCCATCCTGTTCGGCGCCAACCTGGGCGCCACCAGCGGCATCTGGCTGCTGGCGCTGGCCGGGCAGAATCTCAGCCTCAGCCCGTTGGCGCTGCCGCTGCTGGTATTCGGCGTGCTGATGGGCTTCAACGGCCCCAAGAGCAAGGCCGCCGGGCGCATCCTGCTTGGGATCGCCTTCATTTTCCTGGGCATCGACCAGATCAAGGAGGGCTTCGGCAGCTTCGGCGACGCCATGGACATGAGCGAGCTGCGCTATGACGGCATGCTCGGCGCGCTGCTCTTCGTCACCTTCGGCATCCTCATCACCGTGGTGCTGCAGTCCAGCCACGCGACCCTGATGCTGACCCTCGCGGCCCTCGCCGGCGGCCAACTGGAGCTGGGCCAGAGCCTGGCGATCGCCATCGGCTCCAACGTCGGCAGCAGCGTGACCACGGCGTTCGTCGGCTCCCTGGGCGGCAACCGCAGCGGCCAGCGCTTGGCTCTCGCGCACGTGCTGTTCAACGTGGTGACGGGTGTGCTGGCGTTCTTCCTGCTCGCGCCGCTGACCTGGCTGGTGCACTGGCTGGTGACGCCGCTGGGGCTGGCGGACAACCCGATGATCCAGCTGGCGCTGTTCCACACCCTGTTCAATGGCATGGGCGTGGCGCTGTTCTGGCCGCTGCAGGGCGCGCTGGCCAATGCACTGGTGCGCTGGCTGCCGGAGGTGGAGGAGCCGGCCGTGCTGATCACCGACATGGCGCCGGCCTTGCCGGTCATCGAGCGCACCCATGCGCGCTACCTCAACGAGCGCGCGCTGGACTCCGCCGATGCCGCCGCCAGCGCGGTGTTGCAGGAACTGCGGCACCTGGCGCGGCTGAGCATCGAGGTGATCTGTCACGCGCTGTACCTGCCGGTGGACATGCTCACCCAGGCACGCATCGACGAAGGCGAGCTGCACGCCGCGCCGGACCGCCATGCGCTGGGCGCGGAGGTGCTTTACCAGCGCCATATCAAGGGAGTCTACGGTGACCTGCTGAGCTTCATGAGCCGCCTGGAAGTGCCCCTGGACGAGGAACACCAGCGCTTCTGGCTGTCCTGCCAGGTGGCGGCGTTGCAGCTGGTGGATGCGGTGAAGGACGCCAAGCACCTGCAGAAGAACCTCGGCCAGGCGTTGCACGGCGAGCCCTCCGGGCTGCGCGACACCTACGTCGAGCTGCGCCGGCACCTGATTGCCATGCTGCGCGAGGTGCGCGCGCTCGGATCGTTGCTGGGTGGGGACCTGCCGGAGGAGGCGCTGGTGGCGCGCCTGCAATTGCTCGACGAGAGCGCGGCGGCATTCGACGCGGCGTTCCGCCAGCGCCTGTTCGCCGCGGTGCGCCGGCAGGAACTGGATGGCCTGCAGATGAGCTCGCTGATGAACGACCTGGGCTACGTCAGCCGGATCATCCAGAGCCTGCGCAACGTGCTGCAGCTGGGCACCGAACATGGTCTGTTCAATGCCCCCGGGGATGACGCGCCGGCGCTCATTCTTTCCTGATCAGCACAGCCCGATCAGTCAATGCCGCTCAGCGCAGCGGCGCCGCCAGCTCGGTTGCCAGTCCGATGCCGCGGGAGTCGCTGGCGGACTGCACCTCGCCGGATTTCTTGTTCCACAGCAGCACCTGCTGGTTGCCGTAGGCGCGCCCGACGTCCTTGAGCGTGTAGCCACGGCGTTGCAGGTCGGCCATCTCGGCGGCGCTGAAGGCGCGCGGCTCGTGCTCGATCACGTCGGGCAGGAACTGGTGGTGGTAGCGCGGCGCGGCGACCCAGCGCTGCACCGGCTTGCCGTCCAGGTACTCCAGCATCGCCAGCAGCACCATGCTGGGAATCCGGCTGCCGCCCGGCGTGCCGAAAGCGGCCAGTTCGCTGGGGCTTTCGATGAAGCTCGGGCTCATGCTCGACAGCGGGCGCTTGCCCGCGGCCACCGCGTTGGCCTGGCTGCCGGCCAATTGATAGGCGTTGGCGCCGCTGACGTCGGTGGCGAAGTCGTCCATCTCGTCGTTGAGCAGCACGCCGGTGCCCGGCACGGTGAAGGCGGCGCCGAACGGCAGGTTGACCGAGAGGGTGGCGGCCACGGCGTTGCCGTCGGCGTCCATGACCACGAAATGGGTCGTGTGGTCGCCCTCGCGCCAGGCCGGCGCCGGCGGCAGGGAGGAACTGGGCGTGGCGCGCTGCGGGTCGATGCCGGCGGCCAGGCGCTTGAGGTAGTCCGGGGCGAGCAACTGGTTGACCGGGTTGGCGACGCGATCCGGGTCGCCCAGCAGGCCGCGGTCACGGTAGGCGCGGCGCAGGGCTTCCACCACGTAATGCGCGCGCTGCACCGGCTCGGCCTTCTGCCAGGGCAGTTGCTGCAGCATGCCCAGGCTCTGCGCCAGGGCCACGCCGCCTGCGGAGGGCGGCGGGGCGCTGATCAGTTCGCGGCCGTCGGCCAGCGGGTAGCGCAGCGCGGGGCGTTCCACGGTGCGGTAGCTGGCGAGGTCTTCCAGGCTCCACACCCCGCCGGCGGCGCGCACGCCGTCCACCAGCTTCTGCGCGGTCTCGCCTTCGTAGAAGCCGATGCGGCCGTAGCGCGCCAGCTTCTCCAGGGTGTTGGCCAGCTGCGGCTGGCGCATCAGGCTGTACTCCTCGGGGAGGTTGCCCTGGTCGAGGAAGATGCGCGCGGTCTCGCGGTCCTTGCGCATGGCGTCCAGACGCCAGGAGGCGCGGTCGATATAGACGCGGTCGATGGACACGCCATCGGTGGCCAGGCGGATCGCCGGCACGAGGTTGTTCGCCAGGGTCTTGCGGCCATAGCGGCTGCTGATGTCCGCCAGGGCGGCGGGCAGGCCGGGGATGCCGGCGGCCAGCGGGCCGTTGAGCGACAGCTGCGGGTCGACCTTGCCGTTGCGCTCGTACATCCGCGCGTGGGCGGCCAGCGGCGCGCGCTCGCGGGCATCGATGAAGTGGTAGGTCGGCGGGCTGCCGGCCTTGCGCAGCAGGAAGAAGCCGCCGCCGCCCAGGCCCGAGCCATAGGGCTCGGCCACCGCCAGCGCGGCGGCGATGGCCACGGCGGCGTCGAAGGCGTTACCGCCGTCGGCGAGGGTCTCCAGACCGGCCACGGTCGCCGAGGGGTGCGCGCTGGCGACGCTGGCCTGGGCCGGATGTTCCGCGGCATGCAGGGCGAAGCTCAGCAGCAGGAGGCTGCACAGGCCGAGCAGGGAGGCGCGGGAGCGGGAGTTCAACAGGGACATGGCATCTCACGAACCGCCGGCAGGGCCGGCTGGAAAACCAAACGGGGCGAAGGTGGAGGATAGACAATCCACAACGCCGCGGGTTTGTGAGAACTCAATGAAAAAGTGTCGAAACGCGCGACGTCAGGCTTTGCCGGTGAGCTTCTTGTACTTTTCCATCAGTTGCTCCTTGCTCTCGACGTTGTTTTCGTCGAGGGGGATGCAGTCGACCGGGCAGACCTGCTGGCATTGCGGCTCGTCGTAGTGGCCGACGCATTCGGTGCACAGGTTCGGGTCGATGACGTAGATCTCCTCGCCCTGGGAGATCGCGGCATTGGGGCACTCGGGTTCGCAGACGTCGCAGTTGATGCAATCGTCAGTGATTTTCAGGGACATCGAACAACTCCAACCAAGGCGGCAGCCGTGGCGATCGGTAGCAACAAGGGTGAAATTGTGCCGTATCGGCGCGCGCAGTGCACGCAATCAGGGAGTCAGCCGACGCAAACCGCCATCCTTGGCGGCTCGTGGCGCGCGATTAGCGCTTGAAGCGCTCGGCCAGGGCGCTGGCCACCGCGGGATGGACGAACTTGGTGATGTCGCCGCCCAGCGCCGCGATCTCGCGCACCAGGGTGGAGGAGATGAAGGAGTACTTCTCCGACGGGGTGAGGAACATGCTTTCCAGGTCGGGGGCGAGCTGGCGGTTCATGTTGGCCAGCTGGAACTCGTACTCGAAGTCCGACACCGCGCGCAGGCCGCGCAGCAGGATGTTGGCGTTCTGTTCCTTGGCGAAATGGGCGAGCAGCGTCGAGAAGCCGACGACTTCCACGTTGGGCAGGTGCGAGGTGACCTGGCGGGCCAGTTCCACACGCTGTTCCAGCGGGAACAGGGGGTTCTTCTTGGGGCTGGCGGCGACGGCAATGATCACCTGGTCGAACAGTCGCGAGGCGCGTTCCACCAGATCGGCATGGCCTTTGGTGATGGGGTCGAAGGTACCCGGGTACAACACTCGATTCATCGCGGCGTCCTGGTCGGCTCTTGTTGGCAGGCGGGGTGCAATAGCGGGCGGATGGTAACGCAGCATGTCCGTGGGGCCAAGCGACCTTGGTAGTGCTTCCGTGAACGGACTACCTGCGAAAACCGGCGGGAGACCGGTGAGTCACGCGCAGCGCCCGTGCCAGAGCGTGCGCGTGCGGTTTCCCCGGTTTCTCCCGGTTTCCCGTTGTAGGAGCGAGCTTGCTCGCGAAGAACGTCTCGCCGATACATCGCCGGTGAGCGGTTCGCGAGCAAGCTCGCTCCTACGCCGAACCTTCAGCTTCGGCGCGTCGGTCTGGTAGGGCGCCGGCATGGCGCCCGGATGGCGCGTCAGGCCTTGCCGAGCCGCTTGCCCAGGGCATCGGCCAGTTGCGCGGTGAGGCCATAGACCGAGAGCTGCGGGTTGGCGCCGATGCTGGTGGGGAACAGCGAACCGTCGTGGATCGACAGGTTCTCCAGCTGATGGTGGCGGCCGAGGCTGTCGCACACCGACTGCTTGGGATCCTCGCCCATGGCGCAGCCGCCCATCACGTGGGCGCTGCCCAGGCGGGTGCGGTACAGCTCCAGGCTCAGGCCGTCGATCAGTTCGTGGGCCTCCTTGGCGCTCTTCACATAACCGGCGTCGGCGTGCAGCGGCAGCACGGCCTTGGCCCCGGCGGCGAACTGGATGTCGGCCATGGTGTGGAAGGCGCGGCGGATGCCGTCCCAGGTGTAGTCGGTCATCTGGTAGTCGAGCACCGGGGTGTCGTCGCCGCGCAGGCTGACCGAGCCGGACGCGCTGTCGGGATGGAAGCCGTCGCGCATCAGCGCCAGGATCACGTTGGTGTGCGGCAGCTGCTCCATGCGCAGCGCGTTGTCCTCGCCGAAGCGGCCGAGCAGGGTGGCGCTGAGCGCCGGTTGCAGCGGCGGGACTTCCAGCTTGTAGGACATGCGCCCGGCGGCGCCGTCGTCCCACTGGAAGTGGTCGGAGTAGATCGACTGTGGCGCGCCGTAGAAGGGGTTGATCACCTCGTCGAAGGTCGCCGCGCTGAAGTTCACCACGTGCAGGAAGGTGCGCTGGCCGACGCGGCCGTTCGGGTCCGGCGCCTTGGAGCGCAGGAGGATCGCCGGGGTGTTGATGCCGCCGCCGGAGAGCACGTAGTGGCGCGCCTTGATGGTGATCTTGCGGCCGGTGGGGGCGACGCAGCGCTCGTCCATGGCCGAGCATTCCAGGCCGCTGACCTTGCTGCCATCGTGCAGCAGGCGGTCGGCGCGGGCGAGGAACAGCAGTTCGCCGCCCTTGTCGAGGGTCGCCGGGATGGTGGTCACCAGCATCGACTGCTTGGCGTTGGTCGGGCAGCCCATCCCGCAGTAGCCGAGGTTCCAGCAGCCGCGGACGTTGCGCGGGATGACCTTCCAGTGCAGGCCGAGCTTCTCGCAGCCGTTGCGGATCACGTCGTTGTTGGCGTTGGGCGGCATGATCCAGGGCGCGACGCCCAGGCGCTGCTCCATCTTCTCGAACCAGGGCGCCATTTCGGCGACGCTGTGGCCCTTCACGCCGTGTTCCTTGGCCCAGTGTTCCAGGGTGGGCTCGGGGGTGCGGAAGCTGGAGGTCCAGTTGACCAGGGTGGTGCCACCCACGGCGCGGCCCTGGAGGATGGTGATGGCGCCATCCTTGCTCATCCGGCCGATGCCTTCCTGGTACAGGCTGGGGTAGGCGTCGGATTCCTGCATCTTGAAGTCGCTGCTGGTCTTGAGCGGGCCTTCTTCCACCAGCAGCACCTTGTAGCCGGCGGCGCTCAGGGCTTCGGCGGTGGTGCCGCCACCGGCACCGGTGCCGACGATGACGACGTCGGCTTCCAGGGTCAGGTCCTTGTCCAGGCGCGAGCCGTTGTGGACTTTCCAGCCGCGGGCCAGGCCCTCGGCGAACAGATCGGGTACAGGCATGGGGATTCTCTTTCGGCGAATTCTTGTTGTTCTGGCGAAATCAGATCTTCGGCGGGCCGGGGTAGCCGCAATGGCCCCAGGACTCCGTGCGGCCATACCAGGCCATCATCACCAGTTGCAGCAGCGAGCTGTGGCCCATCTTCAGCAGGGAGATGGAGCTGTTCTGCCAGCGCGAGAGGAAGTGCTTCACGTCGTCCGCGCTGGCGTTGTCCCAGCTGCCCCAGATGCCGGTGAGCGGCCCACGGGTGATCGGCAGGGCGAGCACGTCGAACAGCTGCACGGTGAGCTTGAGCATTTCCGGGGAGAGGTGGTTGAGGCTGCTGTCCAGGCTTGAGAGGGTGCCTTTGACCGCCTCGGCCATGCGCTCGGCGGGCACGGCGCCGGCCAGCATCACCGGGATCAGCGCGCGCAGGAAGGGCATGTCGGAATCGCGCAGCACCGCGAAGCCGTTGGCCGGGGTGCTGGCCGAACAGCCGCTCAGGCTGGCGGTCACGCCCGCCGTGGCGAGGAAAGCCCCGCCCAGCAGGCCGATCTTGAGCACGCCGCGCCGGGAAAGCCCCGGCGCGTTCAGGGAGGTGTCTGTCATTCTTGTTCTGTCACCTATGTGGATGGCACCTGTGAGGAACGGGTGGGTCAGCGGATGAACAGCTTGTAGACCAGCTTCTGCAGCGACTTGCCGTAGGGCGGGTAGATCACCCGCGCGGCGTTGAAGCGCGGCTTGCTGAACACGCCCTTGGCCTTGGAGAAGGTCAGGAAGCCTTCGTGGCCGTGGTAATGGCCCATGCCGGACGGGCCGACGCCACCGAAGGGCATGTCGTCCTGGGCGACGTGCAGCAGGGTGTCGTTCAGGCACACGCCGCCCGAGTGGGTGTGGGCCAGCACGTGGTCCTGCTCGCGCTTGTCGTAGCCGAAGAAGTACAGCGCCAGCGGGCGGTCGCGCTCGTTGATGTAGCTGAGCGCCTGGTCGAGGCTCTGGTAGGGGATCACCGGCAGCAGCGGGCCGAAGATCTCCTCCTGCATGATCTTCATCTCGTCGGTCGCGTTCAGCACCAGCGCCTGCGGCAGACGGCGGCCCTGCGCCTGCGGGAACAGCGGCACGACGGTGGCGCCGCGGGCCTGGGCATCGGCGAGATAGCCGTTCAGGCGCGCCAGCTGGCGCTCGTTGATGATGGCGGTGTAGTCGGGGTTGTTCTCCAGGGTCGGGAAGAAGCCCTGGACCACCTGGCGGTAGCTCTCGACGAACTCGTCGACGCGGTTCTGCGGCACCAGCACGTAGTCCGGCGCCACGCAGGTCTGCCCTGCGTTGAGCGACTTGCCGAAGGCAATGCGCTCGGCGGCGTCCTTCATCGGCACGCTGGCGGAGACGATCGCCGGCGACTTGCCGCCCAGCTCCAGGGTGACGGGCGTGAGGTTCTCGGCGGCGGCGCGCATCACGTGCTTGCCGACGCTGGTGGCGCCGGTGAACAGCAGGTGGTCGAAGGGCAGCTTGGAGAAGGCGACGCCGACGTCCACTTCACCTTGCACCACGGCGACCAGGTCCTCCGGGAAGATCTTGCCCAGAAGGTCCTTGAGCATCTGCGCGCTGGCGGGGGTGGATTCGCTCATCTTGATCATCACCCGGTTGCCGGCGGCCAGCGCCCCGGTCAGCGGGCCAATGGCGAGGAACAGCGGGTAGTTCCACGGCACGATCACGCCGACCACGCCCAGCGGCTGGTAGATGACCTTGGCCGAGGCCGGCATGAACTGCATGCCGACGCTGCGCCGGGACGGCTTCATCCACTTCTTCACGCGCTTGGCCGCGTAATGCACGCCGTGCAGGCTGGGCAGCACCTCGGCGAGCAGGGTCTCGTCGGCGGAGCGGTTGCTGAAGTCGCGGTTGATCGCCTCGATGATCGCCTTCTGCTCGGTCACCAGCAGGTTGGCGAGGCTTTTCAGCCACTGGATGCGCTGGCCGGCCTCGGGCATCGGGTTAGCGCGGTAGGCCTGGCGCTGGCGGTCGAGAAGGGTATCCAGCTGGCTGATCTGCTGCTGGGTCTGCTGCAGGTAGGCGATATCGGCAACCATGACGGGCTCCTGGCGGGAAGCGGGTGGGGAAGCTCGCCGGCGTGCCGGATGCTTCGCGTTTTTATGCTGTTGCTGGATTTTTAGAGCAATTGCTCTAGAGTGTCAATCAGCATGCCGTTTCCGCGCCGCCAGGCCCAGCCAACGAAAAGTTGGGCGCGCCCCGGGGTTGTGTCAGGCGGTAGCAATCGGTGTACCTTTGCGTCCGCGCAATCCGCTTCGACGAGTTTTGGCATGGCACCACGCATCAACACCCGTGACCGCATCGCCCAGGCCAGCCTGGAGCTGTTCAACGCCCAGGGTGAACGCAGCGTCACCACCAACCACATCGCCGCGCACCTGGGCATCTCGCCGGGCAACCTGTACTACCACTACCGCAACAAGCAGGTGATCATCGCCCAGCTGTTCGCCGAGTACGAAAGCCACGTCGACCAGTTCCTGCACCTGCCCGAAGGCCGCGCGCTGACGGTGGAAGACAAGACCTTCTATCTGGAAGCGCTGCTCGCCGCGATGTGGCACTACCGCTTCCTGCACCGCGACCTGGAGCACCTGCTGGACTCCGACCCGGCGCTGGCCGCCGCCTACCGCGCGTTCGCCCGCCGCGCCATGGACAACGCCAAGGCGATCTACCGTGGCTTCGTCGACGCCGGCATCCTGCAGATGGACGAGCCGCAGCTCGAAGCCCTGACCCTGAACGCCTGGATCATCCTCACGTCCTGGGTGCGCTACCTGTGCACCACCCGCGAGGTGGCCGGCGACCTCAGCGAAGCGCTGATGCGCCGTGGCATCTACCAGGTGCTGGCGCTGGAAAGCGGGCACATCGCCCCGGCATTCCGTGAGGCGGTGGCGGCGGTGTTCGACCGGCTGTACGTGCCGCTGGAAGACTGATCCGCGTAAAGCGCGGTGACGTCGGAGCGGTTCTCGAGCCCTCACCCCAGCCCTCTCCCAAGGGGAGAGGGGGCAGTCTGTGCCGGCTGACGCTTTGGTTGCAGCCGACGCCGATCAGTCCCCTCTTCCTATGGGAGAGGGTTAGGGTGAGGGGGCTCTAGTGACGTAGGGCGCATAACGCGCCAGCGATATCCGCCGACCGCCCGTCCAACCGTCAGGCATCCACCTGGCGCGGCCCCGGCACCCGTGGCCGGCGCAGGGCGATGCCGTGGCGCTGGAAGAACGCCTCCACGCCCTCGGTGGCATCGGTATAGAGGGTGCGGTTCGGGTGGTCGGCGAGAAAGCGCGCCATCAGCGCCAGGCCAATCCCGCGGGACTGGAAGCCCGGCAGCACGGCGATTTCCGCCAGCCAGGTGGTCTGCGCCGTCTCGCTTTCCGCGCGCAGCAGGCCGAGCACCTGTTCGCCGTCCACGGCCAGCAGGAAGTAGCTGGAGAATTCGTAGAGGTCGCGCAGTTCCGCCAGGGTGCCGGGCGAACCCCAGCCCACGGCGCGGTACAACGCGGCGATACCGGCGCACCGGGCATCGCTCAAGGGTTCGTTGTGCAGAATCGTCAGCGGCGTGTCGTGCATGGCGGCGCTCCTTCCTGGCGTTTCCATCCGGGTGCAGTTCCAGTCTGCCGCATCGCCATGCCCAGGGGCTGATCCAGGGCAGTCAGGCCTCGTGCCGTTCGCGCAGCCACTGCGGAATGCGGCGCTCCAGATAGTAGTCCGGGCGCGTCGGCGACCCACCGATGAAGCCGACGTGGCCGCCATGGGGCAGCAGCTCCATCTGCGTCGAGGCGGACAGTTCGTCCCGTTGCGGCACGCTGCGTTCATGGATGAACGGGTCGTCGCTGGACTGGATGATCAGCGTCGGCACGCGGATGCCGCCCAGGTAATAGCGGCTGGAGGCGCGCCGGTAGTAATCGTGGACATCGGCGAAACCGTGCAGCGGCGCGGTCACCCGGTCGTCGAAGTCCCAGAAGGTGCGCATGCCATCCAGCGGCCCGAGGCGCTCCAGCGCGGCGAGGTTTTCCGCGTGGCCGGCACTGGCGAAGGCCTGGCGCTTGGTCTGCACGTAGGCCGTCAGCTCCCGCATGAAGTGCGCCTGGTAGACCCTGGAAAAGCCGATGCCGATGCGGTCCGCGCATTGGTCCAGGCGGAAGGGCACCGACACCGCCACCGCGCCTTTCAAGGGGCAGTTCTCCGAGGACTCGCCCAGGTACTTGAGCAGCACGTTGCCGCCCAGCGAATAGCCCACCGCGTACAGCGGCGCCGTTGGCCGTTTGGCGCGGACGTGGGCGACCACCGAGGCCAGGTCCTCGCTGACGCCGGAGTGATAGCCGCGCGGCAGCAGGTTCGATTCGCCCGAGCAGCCACGCCAGTTCAGCGCCACGCTGGCCCAGCCCTGCGCCGCCAGCTGTTGCTGCAGGCCGAGGATGTAGTGCGAGGACGACGAGCCGGTCAGCCCGTGCAGCGCCAGCACCAGCGGCGCGTCCGCCTCGTGCGGGCCGTGCCAGTCGAGGTCGATGAAATCGCCGTCCTCCAGCCACAGGCGCTCGCGGCTGCGCTCCAGGCTGGGCGCCTTGCGCAGGAGCGAGCCGTAGAGGGTCTGCAGGTGCGGGCCGGGCAGCCACCAGGCGGGTTTGAACGGGGAGGGTATAGTCATCACGGATCGAATGGGGCGGACAAGCTGTGATAGTAACGCCAAGTCGGCCCCGCCATGGATGTGTTGTGCATCGCCAATGCACGGAAAAGGGAGTGAGCACGATGTGGAAGAGAATCGCGGCCTTGAGCCTGGCGCTCTGGCTGGCCGCCTGCGGCGAACCGGTGCCCCAGGCGCAGCAGTCGTATGTCGGCCTGTGGACGGCGCCGCAGATGAGCCTGCTGATCACCGCCGACGGTCGAGTCGCCTACAAGCGCGTGTCCGGAAGCACGTCGAAGTCCATCGAGGCGCCGATCAAGCGTTACGAATCGGACGGTTTCACGGTGGGCTTCGGCCCGTTCGACACCCGCTTCAAGGTATCGAAGCCGCCCTACCAGGACGGCAACCAATGGAAGATGGTGGTCGATGGCGTGGAGCTGGTGCGCACCAGCACCGTCGATGTGGGCAAGTCGATCTGAGCCGGCTCACCAGCCAAATTCGTCGGCCAGGCCTTCCGCGCGGCGGGCGTCGCCCAGCACCTGCGCCAGTTGATCGACCAGCTCGCGGCGGTAGACCGGATTGACGCTGTAATCCTCCGCGAAGATGTCCTCCCCTGCGCCGCGCCAGACGCGGGCGAAGGTGGCGAGGCAGGCGGTCATCTGCCAGAGATCGTCGAACATCGGCACCGGCGCCCAGGGGCCGCCGTGCTGGTCGAAGAGGATGCGCCCGCTGGAGCATTCGAGGATGAAAGGGTCGGCCCCCTGGTCCGCCACCACGATCCAGTCATCGCTCCACCCTGCCAGGCGCTCGCCGGTAAGGCCGTGCCAGCGATAGCCGGCCTGCTGTTGCCACAGCCGTGCCAGCGCCGGAATGAAGAAGGGGTTGCCGGCGGTATCCAGGGTGCAGTCGCTTGGGCCGACTTCGCGGTAGAAGCGCTCCAGCTCGCCGGGCAGGGCGATGTCGCCGGCCCAGTCACTGGCGGGCTGTTCGAAACAGGGTTCGTCCAGCGCCAGTAGTTGTTCGCGAATCGAGAGGTGGGTGGGGGGCATGCTTTAGCCGTTCCTTGCTATGGGTGAGGTTCGCTGCTGCGCATGGGTCAGCTCCTGATCAGGTTCATAATCAGGTGAATCATCAGTTCCTTCTGTGCTGGATCGCTTTGTGCGACGAGCAGGGCGATGGCTGCGAGGGCGTTGTCGTTGATCTTCAGTTCGCCGTCGTGCTTGCTGATTGCGCTGCAGGAACCAAATGAAAAGGAAGGCCCCGATGCGTTTGTTGCCGTCGGTGAAGGGATGGTTCTTGATCACGAAGTACAGCAGGTGGGCGGCTTGCTCTTCGATGCTCGGATAGAGGAACTGGCCGTCGAAGGATTGGGCGACGTTACCCAGCACGCCGAGAAAACTCTCGTCCTTCGGGCGGCCGAACAGTTCGCTCGCTTCGCCTCTGCCCAGCAGGTCTGCCTTGAGTGCGGCGATGGCGCCGTTCGCCTCCTCCGGCTCGATAGCGTAACGGATGTTTTCGTCGAGGCCTTCGCTGGGCAGGCGTTCGCTGTCGAACTGGTGGAGCAGGACGAAGGTCCGTGCGTAGCCGGCGATCACGCTGACCAAGCCTTTTGCCTCCGGCAGACTGGCCTGATCGATCAGGTTCTCCTGGAACAGCGTCAGCGTGCGTTCCAGCTCGCGAATTCGCGCGCGCTGGGTCTGAAGGCGCTGCTCATTGAGCGCGTAGCCCTGGACCAGATAGTCCTTCAGCACCTGGTTCGCCCAGATGCGGAAATGAGTGCCTTGGCGGGAGTTGACCCGGTAGCCGACACAGATGATGGCGTCGAGGTTGTAGTGTTTGAGCTGCCGGCGGACTTTTCGCGCGCCTTCCTCTCGAACTACTAAGAAATCCTTAGTAGTTGCCAACTCGTCGAGTTCGCCGTCGCGGTAGATATTGCGCAGGTGGGTGAGCACGTTTTCAGGGGTGGTGCCGAACACCTCGCCCATTTGCCTTTGAGTCAGCCAGACGCTGTCGCTTTCCAGGCGAACCTCGGCTTTTTTCTCTCCATCGACGGATTGGTAAATGGCGATGGAGGTGAAAGCTGTCGATTCGCTCATTGGCGTTCTTCCTTGTTCAATGTCTGGCAAAAGCGGCTCCCTGCCTTAGTGTGCTTCCCGCTGCCACAACGCGTAATGCACTGACCCTGCCGTCTTCTCCCGGTGCAGCCGCCAGTTGCCGGGCAGGCCGAGGCTGGAGGGGACGGTTTCGCTTTCGGTGTAGATCCATGCGTCCTTGGCCAGCCAGCCGCGTTCTTCCAGCAGGCGGCAGGTGTTCTGCAGCAGGTCCTGGTGGAACGGCGGGTCGAGGAAGACCAGGTCGAAAACCTGGGAGGCCGGGGCGTCGAGGTAGCGCAGCGAGTCGGTCATCAACAGCTGGCCGTTGCCGCACTTGAGCGTGTCGAGGGTGGTGCGCAGGGCGGCCACGGCTTCGCCGTTGGTGTCCAGCGCAAGACCCGCGCTGGCACCGCGGGACAGCGCCTCGAGGAACAGCGCGCCGCTGCCGGCGAAGGGGTCGAGCACGCGGGCGCCGGGGACGTAGGCGGCCAGCCAGTTGAACAGGGTTTCGCGCACCCGGTCCGGCGTCGGGCGCAGGCCCGGGCCGTCGGGGAAGGCGAAGCGCCGGCTGCGCCACTCGCCGCCGATGATGCGCAGCTGTCCCAGGCCGCCGTGGGGCTTGTGTGCGGCGCGCGGGGCGCCGCCGGGTCGTTTGCTCATCAGTGCTCCGGTACGCCGGCGGGCTGCGCGGCGGGTTTGTCGGTGGGCGGCGGCAGCGGTTGCTGCGGCACGGTGGGGCCGGCGGTAACGATGACGAAGGCGTCCGGGTCGAGGTGGCGGCGCATGGCCTCTTTCACCTGTTCCACGCTCAGGCCCTGGACCTGGCTGAGGAAGGTTTCCAGGTAATCCAGCGGCAGGTTGTAGAAGCTGATGGCGCCCAGTTGGCCGACGATGTCGGCGTTGCTCGCAGTGGACAGTGGGAAGCTGCCGGCCAGCTCGCGCTTGGCGTCGTCCAGTTCCTTCTGCGTCGGGCCCTTGTCGAGGTAGTCGCGGACGATGTCCTGGACCAGCTTGAGGGTGCCTTCGCTCATTTCGGCGCGGGTCTGCAGGCCGATGGTGAACGGCCCGCGTGACTGCATGCCGGTGAAGCCGGAGTACACGCCGTAGGTCAGGCCGCGCTTCTCGCGCACCTGGTCCATCAGGCGGGTGCCGAAGCCGCCGCCGCCGAGGATCTGGTTGCCCAGGTAGAGGGCGGCGTAGTCCGGGTCGTTACGGGTGATGCCCAGTTGCGCCAGCATCAGCTGGGTCTGCTTGGACGGGAACTCGATGTGGGTGATGCCGGCCTTGGGTGTCTGCGGCTCGCCCGGCGCCGGCAGGGCGGGGCCCTTGGGCAGGGCCCGGGAGACGCTGGCGGCGATGGCTTCGGCCTGCGCGCGGGTCAGGTCGCCAACCAGCGCGATGACCACGTTGCCGGCGGCGTAGGCCTTCTGGTGGAAGGCGCGCAGCTGGGCTACGGTGATCTTCGGCACCGACTGCTCGTTGCCGTCACTGGAATGGGCGTAGGGATGGTCACCATAGAGCCGCTTGAACAGCTCCAGCCCCGCCAGCTTGCCGGGGTTCTGCTTCTGGTACTCGAAGCCGGCCATGATCTGGTTCTTGATGCGCGCCAGGGCTTCCTCGGGGAAGGTCGGCTGGCCGATCACCTGGTCGAACAGCGCCAGCGCGGCATCGCGCTTGGCAGGTTCGCTCAGGCTGCGCAGGCTGGCCACCGCCATGTCACGGTAGGAGCCGTTGCCGAAGTTGGCGCCCAGGTCGTCGAAGCCGGCGGCGATGGCACTGGTGTCCTTGCCGGGCACGCCTTCGTTGAGCATGGCGTTGGTCAGCATGGCCAGGCCGAAGTGCTCGCCGTCCTGGCTGCTGCCGGCGGCGAAGGTCAGGCGCAGGTCGAACATCGGCAGCTCATGGGCTTCGACGAAGAGCACGCGGGCGCCCTCGGCGGTCTGCCATTGCTGGATGTTCAATGTGCGGTGGCTGGGTGCCTTGCCGGCGGCTTCGGCCAGCGATTGCAGACCGGTGGGCGCGGCCGTCCCGGCGGGGGCCGGTTGCGTGGGGGCGGGCGCCGCTGCCGCGGTGTCGGCGGCAGGGCGGGAAACGAACAGCACCAGTCCGGCGATCAGCGCGATGACGATCAGCCCGACCAGGCCGTAGCGCAGGCCATTGCGTTCACTCATGGCTCGGCTCCTTGTCGGTGGCGACTTCCGGCAGGACCTGGGCGAGGGTCAGGCGGGAACGGGTGAAGTAGGTGCGGGCGGCTTGCTGGATGTCGTCGGCAGTAACCGCCTGGATGGCTTCCAGGTCCTTGTCCGCCAGGCGCCAGCCCAGGCCGACGCTTTCCAGCTCGCCGATGGTGCTGGCTTGGCCGGCGATGGAGTCGCGCTCGTAGACCAGCCCGGCGATGACCTGGGCGCGCACGCGCTCCAGTTCTTCCTGGCTGGGCGGGTTCTGCTTCAGGTCCTCCAGTTGCTTCCACAGCGCGGCCTCGACCTGGTCAAGGGTCTTGCCGGTCTGCACGTTCGGAGTGGCGGAGAGGAAGAACAGCCCGTCGCCACGGGAGAAGGCGTCGTAGGACGCCGAGGCACCGGTGACGATTTCCTCGCCACGTTCCAGGCGCGCCGACAGCCGGGCGCTGTAACCGCCGTCGAGGGTCGCCGAGATCAGGCGCAGGGCGTTGATCGACTTGGCGTCGTCGCTGCTGCCCAGGGTCGGCACGTTGAAGCCCATGATCAGGCTGGGCAGCTGGGTGCGCACGTGCAGTGTGAGACGACGTTCACCCGGCTCGGCCAGCTCCAGCGGTTTGCGCGCGGCGGGCAGGTCGCGCCGGGGGATCTCGCCGAAGTACTTCTGCGCCAAGGCCTTCACCTCGTCGCCGGTGACGTCGCCGACCACCACCAGAGTGGCGTTGTTCGGCGCGTACCAGGCCTGGTACCAGTGGCGCAGGTCGTCGATGGTCATGCGCTGCAGGTCGGCCATCCAGCCGATGGTCGGCGTGCGGTAACCGCTGGCGGGGTACGCGGCGGCCTTGAAGCGCTCGAAGGCCAGCGCGCTGGGCTTGTCCTCGGTGCGCAGGCGGCGTTCTTCCTTGATGACCTCGATCTCGCTCTTGAACTGGTCGGCCGGCAGGGCGAGGTGGGCCATGCGGTCGGCTTCCAGCTCCAGCGCCACCGGCAGGCGGTCGCGGGCCAGTACCTGGTAATAGGCGGTGTAGTCGTCAGTTGTGAAGGCGTTCTCTTCCGCGCCAAGGTCGCGCAGCACCAGCGATGCCTCGCCGGGGCCGAGCTTGCGGCTGCCCTTGAACATCATGTGCTCCAGGGCGTGGGAGAGGCCGGTGAGGCCGGGCGTCTCATAGCTGGAGCCGACCTTGTACCAGAGCTGGGAGACCACCACCGGGGCGCGGTGGTCCTCGCGGACGACGACCTTCAGGCCGTTATCCAGGGTGTATTCGTGGGTGGGCTGTGGCTCTGCGGCGCTCGCCATCAGCGGCAGCAACAGGGAACCAAGCAGCAGGCCGGCGTGACGGCGTGCAAGGGTTTTCATCGTGGACTGAACCTTTCGGGCTGTCCGCGGGGTCTATGCAGGCTGGCGGCCAGCCTCTTAACCCCGGCGGGCGAGGAGATGCTAGGATACCCATCCGTTTTCCGGGCGGCCACGTTCAGGGCTTCTCAAAGCTGTTTCGAGGCGTTTTAGCTGCCTGTTTCCGTGGCGTCCCCTAGAGATTCGATCCCTACATGTTTGGTTCCAACGACGACAAGAAGGCCCCGCCTGCCGGGGAGAAGAAGGGTCTGTTCGGCTGGTGGCGCAAGAAGCCCCAGGCCGAGGAACAGCCCGTAGCCGACGCCGCGCCGCAGGCCGAACAGCCAGCCGCCGCCGAGCGGGCTGTCGCTTCCGAGCAGGCTCCTGCCGCCCAGGCCGAGCCGGCGGCGCCGCGCGCCGAGCCGACTCCCGAGCCCACACCCGAACCGATAGTCGATGTGGTCCCGGCCAGCGTGCCGGTCGAGCCAACGGCGCAGCCTGTTGCTCAACCTGAGCCGCAGCCTGTTCCTCAACCCGCACCGCAGCCCGTCGCACAACCTGAGCCGCCACCCGTTGCGCAGCCGGTCATTGCCGAGGCGCCGCAGCCGGTCGTCCCGCCGGTCGCGCCGGCCCCCGTTGCCGCGCCCGTGCAGCCCGAGCCGGTTGCCGAAGCGCCTGTCGTGATCGCCCAGCCTGAGCCCGAGCCTGCCGCGCCGCCCGCAGCGGAACCCGAGCCGCAGGCCAAACCTGCCGCCAGCGAACCGGCCAAGCTGGGCTTCTTCGCGCGCCTCAAGCAGGGCCTGTCGAAGACCAGCGCCAGCCTGGGCGAGGGCATGGCCAGCCTGTTCCTGGGCAAGAAGGCCATCGACGACGACCTGCTCGACGAGATCGAAACCCGCCTGCTGACCGCCGACGTCGGCGTCGAGGCCACCACCACCATCGTGCAGAACCTGACCAAGCGCGTGGCGCGCAAGGAACTGGCCGACAGCGAAGCGCTGTACAAGGCCCTGCAGGAAGAGCTGGCGACCCTGCTGCGCCCGGTCGAGCAGCCGCTGACCATCACCCGCGACAAGCAGCCCTACGTGATCCTCGTGGTCGGCGTGAACGGCGTGGGCAAGACCACCACCATCGGCAAGCTGGCCAAGAAGCTGCAGCAGGATGGCAAGAAGGTCATGCTGGCCGCCGGCGACACCTTCCGCGCCGCCGCCGTCGAGCAACTGCAGGTCTGGGGCGAGCGCAACAACATCGCGGTGATCGCCCAGCACACCGGCGCGGATTCCGCCTCGGTGATCTTCGACGCCGTGCAGGCCGCCAAGGCCCGTGGCGTGGACGTGCTGATCGCCGACACCGCCGGTCGCCTGCACACCAAGGACAACCTGATGGAAGAGCTGAAGAAGGTGCGCCGGGTGATCGGCAAGCTGGACGAGACGGCTCCCCACGAAGTCCTGCTGGTGCTGGACGCCGGCACCGGGCAGAACGCCATCAACCAGGCCAAGCAGTTCAACAATGCCGTGGAACTGACCGGCCTGGCCCTGACCAAACTGGACGGCACCGCCAAGGGCGGGGTGATCTTCGCCCTGGCCAAGCAGTTCGGCCTGCCGATCCGCTACATCGGTGTCGGCGAAGGGATCGACGACCTTCGAACCTTCGAAGCCGATGCCTTCGTCCGTGCCCTCTTCGAGACCCGGGAAATCGCATGATCCGTTTCGAGCAGGTTGGTAAGCGCTACCCCAACGGCCATGTCGGCCTGCACGAGATCTCGTTCCGCGTGCACCGCGGCGAGATCATGTTCGTCACTGGCCACTCCGGCGCCGGCAAGAGCACCCTGCTGCGGCTGATCCTGGCGATGGAGCGCCCCACCACCGGCAAGTTGCTGCTCGGCGGGCAGGACGTTTCGCGCATCTCCACCGCGCAGATTCCCTTCCTGCGCCGGCAGATCGGCGTGGTGTTCCAGAACCACCAGCTGCTCAATGATCGCAGCGTGTTCGACAACGTCGCCCTGCCGATGCAGATCCTCGGCCTGCCCAAGGCGGACATCGCCTACCGCGTCGAAGCGGCGCTGGACCGGGTGAACCTCAAGGAAAAGGCCGAAGACCTGCCCTCCGACCTCTCCACCGGCCAGCAGCAGCGCGTCGGCATCGCCCGCGCCGTGGTGCACCGCCCGGCCCTGCTGCTCGCCGACGAACCCACCGGTAACCTTGACCCGCGCCTGGCCTCGGAAATCATGTCCGTGTTCGAAGACATCAATCGCCTGGGCACCACCGTGCTGATCGCCAGCCACGACCTGGCGCTGATCGCGCGTATGCGCCACCGGATGATCACCCTGCAGCGCGGCCGCATCATCGCCGACCGTGAGGAGAACGCCTGATGAGCGCCAATGACCTGCCTCGCGGCGAGGAAGAAGGCACCCCGCAGCGCAGCACGCGCGAGCGGCCCGACGACAACGAACACCAGGACCACAGCGCGTCCCTCGCGGCCTACGTGGAGAACCACCGCGCCAGCCTGCTGGACAGCCTGCACCGCCTGGTCAGCCACCCCTTCGGCAGTTTCTTCACCTGCCTGGTGATGGGCATCACGCTGAGCCTGCCCATGGGGCTGTCGCTGCTGCTGAACAATGTCGAGCGCCTTGGCGGCTCCTGGCAGCGCGCCGCGCAGATATCCCTGTTCCTCGACCTCAAGGCCAGCGAGACCCAGGGCCAGGAACTGCGCGAGCAGATCGAGAAAATGCCCGACGTGATCGAGGCGCAACTGATCAGCCGCGACGATGCGCTGAAAGAGTTGCAGGAACAGTCCGGTCTCGGCGAAGCGTTGAAGGAATTGCCTGACAACCCGCTGCCGGCCGTGATCTCGGTGACGCCCAAGCAGATCGACAAGGCCCAGCTGGATGCCCTGCGTCAACGGCTGTCGGAGCTGCCCGGTGTACAACAGGCGCAGCTGGACCTGGTGTGGGTCGAGCGGCTGTCGGCGATCCTCAAGCTGGGCGACCGCTTCGTCTTCGGCCTGACCATCCTGCTGGTCCTGACCCTGCTGCTTGTCATCGGCAATACCATCCGTCTGCACATCGAAAATCGCCGTAACGAAATCGAGGTCATCAAGCTGGTGGGTGGAACCGATGGCTACGTGCGTCGTCCCTTCCTCTATATGGGCGCGCTGTACGGCCTCGGTGCGGGCATCCTGTCCTGGGCCCTGCTGGCCTTTGGCCTGGACTGGCTGAACAGCTCGGTGGTCAATCTGGCCGGGCTGTACGGCAGTGATTTCGGCCTGTCGGGCGTACCGATCGACGATGGCCTGTCGCTCACTGTCGGCGCCGTGCTGCTAGGCTGGATCGGCGCCTGGCTGGCCGTGGCACGCCACCTGCGCGAATTGGCGCCGCGCTGAAACCCCCTGATTTTCCGGGGGCTTAGGCGGGTGTAAAGGAACTTTTACACCCGCTTGCAGTCAGATTTCGCAGTGCTACACTGCGCGAGTTTCGTGAATCGGAGGATTCGCATGACCACTTCTCTGCAACCTGTCTATGCCCTGGCTCCCGGTGCGAACCTGGAAGCCTACGTGCACTCGGTGAACAGCATTCCGCTGCTGACGCCGGAGCAGGAGCGCGAACTGGCCGAACGCCTCTTCTATCAGCAAGATCTGGAAGCGGCACGGCAAATGGTTCTGGCGCACCTGCGCTTCGTCGTGCACATCGCCCGGAGTTATTCCGGGTACGGCCTGTCCCAGGCCGATCTGATCCAGGAAGGCAACGTCGGCCTGATGAAGGCCGTGAAGCGCTTCAACCCGGAAATGGGTGTGCGCCTGGTGTCGTTCGCCGTCCACTGGATCAAGGCGGAGATCCATGAGTTCATCCTGCGCAACTGGCGGATCGTGAAAGTCGCGACCACCAAGGCGCAGCGCAAGCTGTTCTTCAACCTGCGCAGCCAGAAGAAGAAACTGGCCTGGCTGAGCAACGACGAAGTTCACCGTGTCGCGGAAACCCTCGGCGTCGAGGCCCGCGAAGTCCGCGAGATGGAAAGCCGTCTCACCGGGCAGGACATGGCCTTCGACCCGGCGGCGGATGCCGACGACGAGAGCGCCTACCAGTCCCCGGCGCATTACCTGGAAGACCATCGCTACGACCCGGCGCGCCAGCTGGAGGAAGCGGACTGGAGCGACAGCTCCACCGCCAGCCTGCACGAGGCGCTGGAAGGCCTGGACGAGCGCAGCCGCGACATCCTCTACCAGCGCTGGCTGGCCGAGGAGAAGGCGACCCTGCACGATCTGGCGGCCAAGTACAACGTGTCCGCCGAGCGTATTCGTCAGCTGGAAAAGAACGCGATGAACAAACTCAAGGGTCGCATCGAGGCCTGATTGGCTTCGACGCGCCCTGCGAGTCGCGAACCGCACCCTGGTGCGGTTTTTTTCTGTCCGCATTCAGCCTCTGGAGAGTCCCATGCCGCGCCTGCGTCCCGTCCACGGGATGTTCTTCCTGGTCATCGCCCTGCTGGCCTTCGGCCTCGGCTCCTGGGTCGCCCGCACCTCCGCGCCGCCCAAGCCGCCGCAGTGGTTCAACGACTGGAAGGAAAAGGTCTTCGAGCCGCTGGCCGACGACACGCTCACCCTCGACGACCTGCAGGGCCAGCAACCCGGCGAGCTGTGGCTGACCGCGAGCCAGGATGGCCCGCAGCTGCATTACCGCGGCAAGCTGGCCACGGAGGAGGGGCTCTGGCATGTGGAGGCAGAGCTGGCCTTGAGCGATGCCGAGCACGCCAGCCTGGCCAAGGCCACCGGCATGCAGCCGTCCAGCAAGGACCAGCCCCTGAGTGCCGAACTGATGGCGCAACTGGGCAACAAGCCGGTGTCGGAGCTGGCGCTGGCGCCCCAGCAGGATCTGGCGATCGGTCGTCTTGCTGTGAGCCTGGGCGACCCGCGCCTGCGCCTGCAGGTGGATGGCGGCGAGGCCTGGGTCTATCCGGAGAAGGGCCTGACACTGCTGCACCGCGACGGCACGTTGCAATGGGTTCGGGTGGTGCCGCGCAATACGTTCAAGGCTGGTGAGGCACCCTGACTCGTCGAGTCGATGCCCTCTCCCTAACCCTCTCCCTGAAGGGCGAGGGGACTGTCCGGTGCCAGCCTCAGGTTCTGAGCACTCCTGAAGCAACAGGAGAGAACGCTAAACAGACGCCGCGCAGACCTGCCCCCTCTCCCTTCGGAGCGGGGCGCGCAGCCGGGCGGGGGAGAGGGAGTGCCCAGCGCCGACATTCCCGAGCCAAAGCCACTCCCTCACAGCCGCTGCAAATACTCGCTACCCAACTGCCACATCTGCTGGCGAATCCACGCGGCGCGCTGGCGCACGTAGGGGCCGGGCTTGCCGGCGCTCCACTTGCGCGGGTTGGGCAGCACGGCGGCCAGCAGGCTGGCCTGCTGCTGCGACAGGCGCTTGGCATCGACGCCGAAGTGGTGCTGGGCGGCGGCCTGGGCACCGAACACGCCGGCATCCCATTCCACGCTGTTGAGGTACACCTCGAGAATCCGCTGCTTGGACCAGAAGGTTTCGATCAGCAGGGTGAACCAGGCCTCGAAGCCCTTGCGCACCCAGCTGCGGCCGGTCCAGAGGAAGACGTTCTTCGCCACCTGCTGGCTGATGGTGCTGCCACCGCGCACCCTGCCGCCCTGCTCGTTGTGCGCCAGCGCCTTCTGGATCGCCGGCACGTCGAAGCCGTGGTGCTCGGCGAACTTCTGGTCCTCGCTGGCGATCACCGCGAGCTTGAGGCTGTCCGGCAATTCCTCCCAGGGGCGCCAGCTGCGCTGCAGATCGATGGGCTGGCCGTTGAACCAGGATTCGACCTTGCGCTCCACCATCACCGTGGTGCCCGGCGGCGGCACCCAGCGCAGGACGATGACCAGCGCCACGCTGATGGCGACGAACCAGAGCGCGATCTTGAACAGGCGGCGGAGCAGGTTTCGCATGCGAGGCTTTGCCCGGGGCGGATGAGCGGGCCATTATAGCGGCACTCACCTGTCTGGAGCTTTCCGATGCTGCGTACTTTCCTGATGCTCGCCGCGTTCTTCGGCTTCACCGGCGTCGCCCTCGGTGCCTTTGCCGCCCACGGCCTGAAGAGCAAGCTCACGCCCGAGTACCTGGCGGTGTTCCAGACCGGCGTGCACTACCAGATGCTGCACGCCCTGGCGCTGTTCGGCGTGGCGCTGCTCTCGGCGCACATCGGCGGCACCCTGGTCAGCCTCGCCGGCTGGGCCTTCACCGTCGGCATCCTGCTGTTCTCCGGCAGCCTGTACCTGTTGACCCTGGCTGGGCTTGGCGTCGGCATCATCACGCCGATCGGCGGGCTGTTCTTCCTGATCGGCTGGGCGTTGCTGCTGGTGGCGGCCTTCCAGCTGGGCTGACCCGGACGTCAGAAAAGCCCGAGTGCGGCGCCGCGGAACCTTGGTCATCCGCCGTGATCGGGCTAGAATGCCGACCCCCTCCAGCAACGACCGTCCCGTCCATGCGTATTCAGTTGAACGGCGAACCTTTCGAGCTGCCCGACGGCCACACCGTCGCCAACCTGCTCGAGCGTCTCGACCTCACCGGCAAGCGTGTCGCGGTCGAGCTCAATCTGGACATCGTGCCGCGCAGCCAGCACGCCGCCACCGCCCTGAGCGAAGGCGACCAGGTGGAAGTGGTGCATGCCATCGGCGGCGGCTAGCAGCCGCCTCCCAGACTTTCAGGCCCCGCCCGCCTTCCCTTCAGGAGTGATCCGATGAGCCAAGCTTCCTCCCACCTGCCGGTCGACAAGCCCTTCACCCTGGCTGGTCGCACCTACAACTCGCGCCTGCTGGTCGGCACCGGCAAGTACAAGGACCTCGAAGAGACCCGCGTCGCCATCGAGGCCTCGGGCGCCGAGATCGTCACCGTTGCCGTGCGCCGCACCAACCTTGGCCAGAACCCGGGCGAGCCGAACCTGCTGGACGTGATCCCGCCGGATCGCTACACCATCCTGCCGAACACCGCCGGCTGCTACGACGCGGTCGAAGCCGTGCGCACCTGCCGCCTGGCCCGCGAGCTGCTCGATGGCCACAACCTGGTCAAGCTGGAAGTCCTGGCCGACCAGAAGACCCTGTTCCCCAACGTCGTGGAAACCCTCAAGGCCGCCGAAGTGCTGGTCAAGGACGGCTTCGACGTCATGGTGTACACCAGCGACGACCCGATCATCGCCCGCCAACTGGCCGAGATCGGCTGCATCGCCGTGATGCCGCTGGCCGGCCTGATCGGCTCGGGCCTGGGCATCTGCAACCCCTACAACCTGCGCATCATCCTCGAGGAAGCCAGCGTCCCGGTGCTGGTGGATGCCGGCGTGGGCACCGCCTCCGACGCCACCATCGCCATGGAGCTGGGCTGCGAGGCCGTGCTGATGAACACCGCGATCGCCCACGCGCAGAACCCGGTGATGATGGCCGAGGCCATGAAGCACGCCATCGTCGCGGGCCGCCTGGCCTACCTGGCCGGCCGCATGCCGCGCAAGCTGTATGCGAGCGCGTCGTCGCCGATGACGGGCCTGATCAACTAACGATCTGCTGCGCGTCGGCGGAACGTCGTTGAAAAGTGGTTCGGGATGCTCATTTACTGCGTGTAAACTCCGCTCCCGCCCCACTTTTCGCCTAGTTCCGCGCTAGCTCGCGAGATCGTTGGCAGGCATTTAATAGACACCGACGCGCGGGCCGGTTTGCCAAAGGCAGCCGGCCCGCGCGTGCATTTACCCCGCAAGGTTTGAGTCATGAGTGACAGTCCCGAGAATCAGCCCGAGAATCAGCCCGAGAACCAGCCCGACGCCGATAATCGTCCGATGCGCGCCATCAAGAGCTTCGTGATGCGCGCCGGGCGCATGACCGAAGGCCAGCAGCGCGGCCTCGACCAGGGTTGGCCGAAATTCGGCCTGGAGCTCGCCGACGGCCTGCGGGATTTCGACCAGGTGTTCGGCCGCCAGGCGCCGCGTACCTTCGAGATCGGTTTCGGCATGGGCCACGCCACCCTGGAAATGGCCGCTGCCGCGCCGGAGCAGGATTTCATCGGCGTGGAAGTGCACCGTCCCGGGGTGGGCGCGTTGCTCAACGGCATGCTCACGCAGAGCCTCACCAACATTCGCGTCTACAGCTGCGATGCCATCGAAGTGCTGCGCGATTGCGTGGCCGATGCCAGCCTCGACCGTCTGCTGCTGTTCTTCCCGGACCCGTGGCACAAGTCGCGCCACCACAAACGTCGCATCGTTCAGCCGGCCTGGGCGGAGCTGGTGCGGCAGAAACTCAAGGTCGGCGGCGTGCTGCACATGGCCACCGACTGGGAGCAGTACGCCGAACACATGCTGGAAGTGATGAATGCCGCACCCGGCTATCGCAACCTGTCGGCGGACAATACCTATGTACCGCGCCCGCCAGAGCGCCCGGTCACCAAGTTCGAGCGCCGCGGGGAGCGGCTCGGCCATGGTGTCTGGGACCTCAAGTTCGAGCGCGTCGACTGATCTGCAAGAAAGGCCTGCACCGCAGGCCTTTTTCACGGATGAACACCCTATAGACCGGGACCACCCGGCAGGCCCGCAGGGCCACCCTCACCTCCTGAATAAAAAGCGGCAACCGCCGCGGACGAAAATAAGAGTGACGGACAGGAGTCCGTCGCAAAGGAGTCTGCTGTGTTGAAGAAACTTGCTGTACTGCTGATGGCGGGGGCGTGGGCCCTGCCGGCGCAGGCGAAAGTCGATGCCACCCAGGCCGCTCGACTGGGCCGCGACCTGACGCCGATGGGGGCGGAAATGGCCGGCAACGCCAGTGGCACCATCCCCGCATGGACCGGCGGCATCACCACCGCCCCGGCGGGCTACCAGCCCGGCACCCACCACCTCGATCCGTACGCCTCCGATGCTGTGCAGTACAAGGTCGACAGCCGGAACCTGGCGCAGTACCAGGCGTTGCTCACGCCAGGCACCCAGGCGCTGCTGCAGGAAAACCCCGACTATTACCTGCGCGTCTTCCCCAGCCGCCGCAGTGCCTCGCTGCCCCAGCGCATCTATGACGCCACCCGCCTCAACGCCGAGAACGCCGAGCTGATCGCCGACGGCAACGGTGTGCAGGGCGCCGCCGCCGGCGTGCCGTTCCCGATGCCCAGGACCGGCCTGGAAGCCATCTGGAACCACATCATGCGCTACCGGGGCGAGCAGATTCACATGGTGACCAACCAGGCCGCCGTGCTCGCCAACGGCAGCTACAACCTGCTCAAGCTCGACCGCTACGTGTACTTCAACTACGGCCGCGAGGGCATGACCCCGCAGGACCTGAACAACACGCTGTTCTACTACAAGTACAACATCGTCGCCCCGGCCAAGCTCGCCGGCTCCGCGCTGGTGGTGCAGGAGACCATCGACCAGGTGCTGTCGATCCGCAAGGCCTGGCGCTTCAACAGCGGCGAACGCCGCGTGCGCCGCCTGCCGAGCCTGGCCTACGACACCCTGCAGCCGGACACCAACGGCCTGGCCACCGCCGACACCGTGGACGTCTACAACGGCGCGCCGGACCACTACGAGTGGCAGTTGCTGGGCAAGCGCGAGATGCTGGTGCCGTACAACAGCTACGCGGTGCATCAGAAGGGCATTCCCTACGCGGATATCCTCAAGACCAAGACCCTCAATCCAGAGCTGCTGCGCTACGAGCCGCACCGTGTCTGGGTGGTCGAGGCGACCCTGCGCAAGGGCATGAGCCACCCGTTCGCCAAGCGCCGGTTCTACCTGGATGAGGACAGCTGGCAGATCCTCGCCTCGGACATCTACAACGCCGACGGCAAGCTGATCCGCGCCCAGGAAGTGCACCCGATCAACTACTACGACGTGCCCATGGTGCTCAGCACCCTGGAGGCGCTGTACGACTTCGAGGGGGCGCGCTATTTCGTCGACGGCCTGGACAACAACGAGCCGATGTACGACTTCAAGGCCCCGCTGGGCCCGCGCGACTTCACCCCGCAGGCCTTGCGCCGCGAGGGTAACTGAGCCCCGCAAAGGCCGCCGCGAGGCGGCCTTTGTCTATCCGCACGATGGGGTGAGGGACTGTAGGAGCGAGCTTGCTCGCGAACCGCCCCGACCTCGGCGCGGTCAGGGAGCCTGTTCGCGAGCAAGCTCGCTGCTACGAAAAGCTCCTTTCTCGGCGGCGTCCCGGTTTCGATAGCGCATGTCACTCGATCAGCTCGGCGCCCAGCACCGTGGTCTCCGGCATGCGCATCGGCGCCGGGCTGATCTGCAGGTACTTGATGCTGGTGCGCGGGATGATCAGCAGGTCGCCGTCCACCTCGATGCTGATGACCGGCGATTCCATCTGCTTGCGGATGCCGCGGGCCACCTCGGCGGGGTCGTCGCTCTGTTGCGGGAAGCGCAGCGCCAGGCGCTGGCCATCGGAGAAGTGCAGGTAGAGATGCTTGATCGGCTTCATGTGCCCTCCGGCGGGTTGCTGGCCAACCGCCGGAGGAACGCAGGTCAGCTGCGGTCGGCGATCATGCCAATCACGAAGAACACTAGCAGCAGGACGGGGGCCAGGGTGTAGTTGTTGAAATAACCCAGCCCCTTGGCCAGCCACGGGGTGACGAAGACCATCGCCAGGCCGTAGCCGACGGCGCAGATCAGCACGAACAGCAGGGTGCGGAAGACGAAGTTCAGGCTACCGATGCGCTGCTGGACCCAGGCGTTGATCGCCGGGCCGAACAGCACCAGCACCGTGGCCATGATCGCCAGGGCGATGTCGGACAGATGGCCGCGGCACCAGCGGGAGACGTTGGCAATCAGGTCGAGCGCGAAGTCCATTGGGGCTCCTTGGGGTTCAGAGTCGCCGGGGAGTGTACACGGCGGGCGACGGCAGCGTCGCCCGCTGCTGCTCGTGTCAGGAGCTCAGGGCAGGAAGCGCTGCAGCAGGTCGTTGAGGAACAGCTGGCCGCGCTCGGTGGGGGCCAGGCGCTGCGGGTCGTCCAGCAGCAGGCCGTCCTGGCGCGCCTGGCGGCAGGCGTCCTCGATGGACGCCAGCGCCAGGCCGGTGCGTTCGGTGAAGGTCGTGGCCGGCACGCCGTCGGTGAGGCGCAGGGCGTTCATCATGAACTCGAAGGGCAGGTCGTCCGGCTCGAGATTGCGCTCACCGGCCTGGAAGGGCTTCTCGGGGTTCAGGTAGTCCTTCGGCAGGCGGGTCTTCCAGGTGCGCAGGATGTGGCCTTGCGGCGTGCTCAGCTTGGCGTGGGCGCCGGCGCCGATGCCGAGGAAGTCGCCGAAGGTCCAGTAGTTCAGGTTGTGCCGCGCGCGCTGGCCGTCGCGGGCGTAGGCCGAGGTCTCGTACTGGACGTAGCCTGCCTGGGCGAGCAGGGCTTGCCCGGCCTCCTGGATCTCCCACAGCTGGTCGTCCTCGGGCAGCTCCGGCGGCTGGCTCCAGAACACCGTGTTCGGCTCCATGGTCAGCTGGTACCAGGACAGGTGCGTGGGCGCCAGGTCGATGGCCTGCTGCAGATCAGCCAGCGCGTCGGCGACGCTCTGCTCCGGCAGGCCGTGCATCAGGTCCAGGTTGAAGTTGTCGAAGCCGGCGCGGCGGGCCATTTCGGCGGCGCGCACGGCTTCGTCGCCATCGTGGATGCGTCCCAGGGCCTTGAGTTTCGCGGCCTGGAAGCTCTGGATGCCGATGGACAGGCGGTTGATGCCCAGCGCCCGGTAGTCGGCGAACTTGGCCTGCTCGAAGGTGCCGGGGTTGGCTTCCAGGGTGATCTCGATGTCGCGCTCGAACCCGACCTGCCGCTCCAGGCCCTCGAGGATGCGGCCCAGCGCCTTGGCCGAGAACAGGCTGGGCGTGCCGCCGCCGAAGAAGATCGAGGTCAGCTTGCGGCCGTGCACGTAGCCGCGATCCGCCGCCAGGTCAGCCAGCAGCGCCTCAACGTAGGCGTCCTCCGGCAACTCCGGCCCGGCGGCGTGGGAGTTGAAGTCGCAATAGGGGCATTTGCGCACGCACCAGGGGATGTGCACATACGCTGCCAGGGGCGGTAGCGAGAAGCTGCAAGCTTCAGGCTGCAAGCTGTCCGTGCTCTTGCTTGTCGCTTGCGGCGTGAGGCTTGCAGCTGCCTTCATAGCCCCAGCCGCTGCTTCAGCAGGGCCATCGCGCGGGCGCGGTGGCTGATCTGGTTCTTGCGCTCGGGGGGCAGTTCGGCGCTGGAGCACTCGGCTTCGGGCACCCAGAACAGCGGGTCGTAGCCGAAGCCGTGTTCGCCGCGGGCCTCGCGCAGGATGCTGCCGTGCCAGAGGCCTTCGCAGAGGATCGGCAGCGGGTCGTCGGCGTGGCGGACCAGGACCAGCACGCTGACGAACTGGGCGCCGCGTTGCCCGTCCGGCACGTTCTTCAGCGCGTCCAGCAGCTTGGCGTTGTTCGCCGCGTCACCCTTGCCGTCGGCATAGCGCGCGGAATAGATGCCCGGCGCGCCGCCGAGGAAGTCCACCGCCAGGCCCGAATCGTCGGCCAGCGCCGGCAGGCCGGAGATGCGCGCGGCGTTGCGGGCCTTGAGGATGGCATTCTCGACGAACGACAGGCCGGTCTCTTCCGGCTCCACGTCGCTGAACTCGCCGATGGAGCGCACCTTCACGTGGGCGCCGAGCATGGCCTGGAGTTCCTTGAGCTTGCCGGCGTTGTGACTGGCCAGCACCAGTTGTTCGAGCTTGATCATTCGTCTGGGAAGATTTCCTGCATGAAATCGAAGCTTTGCGGGGCTTCGTTTCCGGACTGGACCTGGATGGAGAAGGTCAGGGTTTCGCGGCCTTCGATGGGGAACTGCGCCAGGTTGTAGACGGCGCCTTCCTCGACCACGCGCTTGAAGGTCAGGGGGATGTTCTGCCCCATCAGGTTCTTCGCAGAGCCCGCCACGGTGACGTTGGCCGGCTTGCCGCTGGCGTCCAGCGGCACGATGTTGACCACGCCCTGGGCCTTGCTGCGCACCACGCCCACCGCCTGCGCGACGTTGGGCTGGAGGAAGCTGGAGTTGAACACGCTGTAGTGCACCTGCAGGTCGCCCAGGCGCTTCACCTGTTCGGCGAAGGCGGGCAGGGCGAGGACCAGGCAGGCGATGAACGTAAGCAGGCGGCGCATGATGTTTCTCCCGTGCTGTCTCAGATAGCCGCGATCACACGGCGATGCGGTGATCCTGCACGCCGGCACCGCTGACCCTGTAGATGCCGATTTCACCCAACAGATTAGGCCAGATTCGCGAGGCCCAGCCATGCTGGTGTTCGTGGTCCACCGCCAGGCGGTCCAGCACCTTGGCGTGCTGCTCGTGGCAGAGCGCCTCGAAGTCGCGGAAGGTGCAGAAGTGGATGTTCGGCGTGTTGTACCAAGTGTACGGAAGGAAATCCGAGACCGGCATGCGGCCATTGCGCGCGAGGTACCAGCGGCAGCGCCAGTGGCCGAAGTTGGGGAAGGTGATGATGCAGGTCTTGCCCACGCGCAGCATCTCCGCCAGCACCTTGTCCGGGTAGCGCAGGGCCTGCAGCGACTGGGTCATCACCACCACGTCGAAGCTGTTGCTGGCGAAGTTGCCCAGGCCCTTGTCCAGGTCCTGTTCGATGACGTTGACGCCACGTTCGATGCATTTGGCGATCTTGTCCGGGTCGATCTCCAGGCCGTAGCCGCCGACCTGCTTGTGGTCGCGCAGCCAGGCGAGCAGTTCGCCATCGCCGCAGCCCAGGTCGAGCACGCGGCTGCCGGCGGGGATCCAGTCTTGGATGATTTCCAGGTCGGCGCGCATGGTGATCCTTATACGCTGATGCGGTTCATGTAACCGCCAAAGGCTTGCAGGTAGCGGGGAATCGGCATCAGGAAGGCGTCGTGGCCTTGCGGTGCGTCGATTTCCAGGTAGCTCACGTTCTTCTTCGCCGCCAGCAGGGCGTCGACGATCTCCCGCGAGCGCGCCGGGGAGAAGCGCCAGTCGGTGGTGAAGGACATCAGGCAGAAGTCCGCCTTCACCCCGGCCAGGGTGCGCGCCAGGTCGTCGCCGTGGGCGGCGGCCGGGTCGAAGTAGTCCAGCGCCTTGGTCATCAGCAGGTAGGTGTTGGCGTCGAAGCGGGTGGAGAACTCCTCGCCCTGGTAGCGCAGGTAGCTTTCCACCTGGAACTCGACGCTGTGCAGGTCGTAGTTGAGCTTCTCCGACTTCATGTCGCGGCCGAACTTGGCGCCCATGGCGTCATCGGAGAGGTAGGTGATGTGCCCGACCATCCGCGCCAGGCGCAGGCCGCGCTTGGGAATCACGTCGTGTTCCTGGAAGTGGCCGCCGAAGAAGTCCGGGTCGGAGAGAATCGCCTGGCGGGCGACTTCGTTGAAGGCGATGTTCTGCGCCGACAGCTTTGGTGCGCTGGCGATGCACAGGCAATGGCGCACGCGCTCGGGGTAGCTGATGGTCCACTGCAGCGCCTGCATGCCGCCCAGGCTGCCGCCAATCACCGCCGCCCATTGGGTGATGCCCAGGCGGTCGGCCAGGCGTGCCTGGCTGTGCACCCAGTCTTCCACGGTGACGACCGGGAAGTCCGCGCCGTAGGCCTTGCCGGTGGCGGGATTGAGGCTGGTCGGGCCGGTGGAGCCGTTGCAGCCGCCCAGGTTGTTCAGCGCGACGACGAAGAACTTGCGGGTGTCGATGGGCTTGCCCGGGCCGATGCAGCTGTCCCACCAGCCCGGCTTGCGCTCATCGAGGCTGTGGTAGCCGGCGGCGTGGTGGTGGCCGGAGAGCGCGTGGCAGATCAGCACGGCGTTGCTCGCCGTGGCGTTCAGCTCGCCGTAGGTCTCGATCACCAGCTGGTATTCGGGCAGCGTCCTGCCGCAGGCCAGGGGCAGCGGTTCGTTGAACTGCAGCGTCTGGGGGGTGACCAGACCGACGGAATCTTCGGGGAAGACTGTTGGCATCGACCCAGCTCATGAATAAAAAAGGACGGCCAGTCTAAAGAGCGCCGCCCCCTGCGGCAAGCGTCGGGGGCGGGCGTGGCGCGGGGTTCAGGCGCGCTGGGAGGTTGGCAGGGTGACCACCTTGGCCTGGCGTTGCAGCGGTGCCGGGCGGCGCAGCTGGCGGAGGATGTCGGTGGCCTCGGCAAGCTGCTGTTCCAGCTCCTCGGTGTAGCGCCCCAGCAGCAGCGAGCGCTGCCGCGCCTGCTGGGTTTCCTGGGCGAGGGCCTTGAGCCGCAGCATGTGGGTTTCCAGCATCTGCTTGTGCTCCAGGCTGTACTGCATCAGCGGCATCAGGGCGTCGGCGGCCCACTGCTCGGCCTCTTCGCGCAAACGCTGGTGCAGGCCGATGACTTCCTGGGCGACGGTGGCGAAGAAGCGCCGGGTCAGCAGGCGCTGCTCGGTGAGCAGGGTCTTCAGGTGCAGGCGGAAGCGGTCGGCCTTTTCCTGCAACTGGGCGAGGTCGCGCAGGTAGCGCTGGACCCGGAACTGCGGGGCGTCCAGGGCGTTGAGCGGGTTTTCCTCGTTGTGCCGCCGGTAGATGGCCGCGACCATGCGGTTGGCGGTCTCCGCCTCGTGGCCGAGGGCGACCAGGTCGCCTTCCACGGTGCGGAAGAACTGCAGGATGGCCTGGTGGATACCCACCGTGGTCCAGCTGCCGCGCAGCTTGTCGTGGACCTTCTTCAGGTGCTGCTCCAGGCGCTCCGCGCGCACCGCCTCGCGCAACTGCTCGCCCTGGTGGCGCAGCAGGCGCTGGTTGGTCTTCAGGCTGAGCAGGCGCTTGTGGTGCAGGTTGTGCTCGTCCTTGGTCCGCGCGGTCAGCTCGAACAGCAGTTGGCCGCTGTCCTGCTGCTGGTCGTTGAGCTGCGCCTGCTGCTCCTTCACCTTGTCCAGGCGCACGCGCAGGCTGTGCTGGCTGTTGTTGACCAGCGCCAGCACCTGGCCGACCACCGCGTCCTCCAGCAGCCGCTCCTTCTGCGCGACGATGCGCTCGCAGAGCAGCTCTTCCAGGGCTTCCATCTGGCTGCGCGCCAATAGCTCGCGGTCGCCGCGCACCTTGGCCAGCAGCGCCTGCTTGGCCGACAGCGGCAGCACGTCCTCGCGGGCGATGCCCAGCTGGCGCGCGGTGGTGTCCTGGATATGGCGGATGGCGTTCTGCACGAAGGCCTCGCCGGCCAGGTCGTCCCAGAGCACGTCGATCTTGTTCAGCACCGCGTAGAGCGTGGTGTGGCCGTCCTCGCCGAGCTGGCGCACATGATCGCGCCAGATCGCCATGTCGGAGGCAGTGACGCCGGTGTCGGCCGCCAGCAGGAAGAGGATCGATTGCGCGCTGGGCAGCATCGACAGGGTCAGTTCCGGCTCGCTGCCCAGGGCGTTCAGGCCGGGCGTATCGAGGATGCGCAGGCCCTGGCGCAGCAGCGGATGGTCGAAGTTGACCAGCGCGTGGCGCCACGCCGGCACCAGCACGATGCCGGGCTTGTCGGTGGCTTCGAGCATGTCCGGGTGGAAGCCCAGCTGGATCGCCTGCTCCACCGGCAGTGGCTTGGTCTTGGCGACCTGGGCGAAGGCCTCGGCCATGTTGGCCGGGTCCGAGGTATCCAGCGGGATGTTCACCCAGTGCCGCGGGATGCGCTTGAACTGCGCCACGCTGGCATCGGCGACGCGGGTCTCGATGGGCAGCAGGCGGATGTAGGGGCGCTCCGAGCGCGGGTCGAAGAACAGCTCGGTGGGGCACATGGTGGTGCGCCCCGCCTGGGACGGCAGCATGCGCCGGCCGAATCCGGCGAAGAACAGGCTGTTGATCAGCTCGGTCTTGCCGCGCGAATACTCGCCGACGAAGGCCAGGGTGATGTGGTCCACGCGCAGCAGGCGCAGGGTGCGCTCCAGGCGCTGCTCGATGTCCGGCGTATTGAGCCGGGCGCGCTCCAGCCAGCTGCGGTAGCGGGTGATCTCGCGAACCAGCTCGCGCTTCCAGGTGACGTAGGCGTCAATCTGCTGACTGAGACGTTCCATGCTCATCCGGGCGTTCCTTGGGCTGGCGCGTCCTGCGCGGGGAAGTGGATGGCGTGGATTATGCGGCGGACTGTAGGAATAGCAATTGGCCTACAGCACATTCCTACACGTAAGGTCGGCCAAAGCTACCGAGCGGCTATGTCGAGTTCTGCCGGAAGTTTCGTCGGACGGGGAATGCGCACGCGTTTCTGGCGATTGAGCTCGCCGCTGACCAGTTGCACCGCGCTTTTCGGCACGCCGAAGGCCTTGCCGAGGAACGCCAGGAGGTGGGCGTTGGCCTTGCCTTCCACCGGCGGCGCGGTGAGGCGGATTTTCAGGCGCTCACCGTGCAGCCCGGCGAACTCGTCGCGGCTCGCCTTGGGCTGCAGGTGGCAGTCGAGGATCAGGTCCTCGCCGTCCCAGAAATAAAAGCTCATCTGCCTGGCGGACTCTTGGAGCTGGCGAGCTAGAGCGAGACAAGGCGAAAACGGCCGGGGATGTGCAGTTTACGATCTGTAAACGAGCAATCCCCGGCTGTTTGCAACGCAGTATCGCCGACGCGCAGCCGCTCCTCTGCAATTACATGAAGGGCGAAAGGATCTGCGGCATCCCGGTCATGGCCGCCAGGTTGCCGATTACCAGCATGTCGATCAGCTTCAGCGCGATGAACGCGAAGATCGGCGAGATATCCAGCCCGCCCAGGTTCGGCAGCAGCTTGCGGAACGGTGCCAGGAACGGCTCGCAGATCTGGTTCACCAGCTGGGCGCCGGGGTTGTAGCTGCCCGGGGCGACCCAGGAGAGGATCACGCTGATGATCAGGGCGAAGAAGAACACCTTCAGGAACAGCGAGGTCACCGCGATGATGGACCACACCAGCAGTTGCAGGATGTAGCCGCCGACGCCGTAGCCCATGAGGGTCAGGGTGACGACCATCAGCACCAGCTGGATCAGGATGGCCAGCACCAGGGAGGCGAAGTCGATGCCGCCGAAGCCGGGGATGACGCGGCGCAGCGGGTTCAGCAGCGGCTTGGTGGCGCGCACGATGAACTGGCTGAGCGGGTTGTAGAAGTCGGCGCGGACCAGCTGCAGGATGAAGCGCAGCAGCACGATCAGCAGGTACAGGCTGCCAAGTGTCTGGATCACATAGATGGCGGCTGTGGAAAGTCCGGTCATGGGGCGGTCCTTGGTGAACGTTGGGCGCCGGCGCGCAGGGCCGGGCGAGTCTGGCGGTCGGTCGACGACGGCGCTATGACGCCATACTGTAGGGAATTCGTCGTCGCCGGTCGCGTGTAAGTGTGTTTCGTCGCGTGCAAATTCAACCCCGCTTGGCCATCAGGTCGGGGCCGTTGCAGGCCGGGTCGGCGGTTCGGCTCAGGCCCAGCAGGGTGAAACCGTTGGCTTCCTGGCGGATGCTGGCATGGCGCTGGTTGCCCTCGGCCAGGGGCTGCGGGCTGTCCAGCTCGATGTCCACCTGAAAGCGCGCCGGGTCCTGCTTGCAGGCGCGCACGGCGGTGTAGGTGAGGGTGACGCCGGTGCGCTGGTTCAGGCCGTTGAGCTCGTCCCGTGCCGCCAGTGCCGTGTCGGCGCCGGCCGGGTCGGCCCAGGCGCGGGCGAGGCCTGTATCCACCCGCAACCATTCGTCGACGAAGCCGCGGCCATTGGACGCGGCGGGCTGAATGCGCTGGAAGCTTTCGCCGTCCTGGCGGTAGCGGAAGATGCCCGGCCGGGTCAGCAGGTCACCGTCCAGGCTGCCCACTTCGGCGCGCCACTCGAAGCCGTCGGGGCGGGCCTTGAGTTGCACCTCGTGCTCATCGCGAACGTAATCGTGCTCGGTCTGCAGCAGCGTGCGCTGGGCCTGGTCGGCCGTGGCCGGGCGGATCACCTGCACCGCCAGGTGGCTCCAGCGCGAGGTGCACCAGGGCGTGCCGTGCATCAGCGCGAGGTCCCCGCTGCCCAGTCGGCTGACCATGAACAGGTCGCCGTAGGCGCCGGAGATATCGGTATAGGGGCCGCTCTGCCAGTCCAGCGCACGGACCCAGGCGTCGCCCTCGCGGCGGTAGGCGCGCAGGACATTGTCCGAGCCGCACGGAATGGCGAAGCCGCCGCTGACCAGCAGCAGCGGGGTAGGGCTGTCGCTCAGGGTGACGTTGATCTCGTTCTGCTCCGGCAGCGCCACTTCACCTTCGCTGACGGGCGTGGGCGCCGGCAGCAGGCGCTGGCGCAGGTCGGCCTGCAGCGCGGCGACGTCCGGCGTCGCCGGGGTGCAGGCGAGATGGGCGTCGAAGGCATCGGCCAGCGTCTGTTTATAGTGCTCGATGGCCTGGCTGAGGGCTGGCGAGACGCTGTTGTCCGCATCGTCGTCAAGACCGCTGGCCATGGCCTGCTGCAAGGCCTGGTTGGCCGTCAGGGTGGCCTGGTCGATCGTCGCGGCAACCGGGCAGGGCGCCGCCTGGGTGGCGGCGCAGGCCAGCAGCGCACAGGCAGCGAGGGATAGTGCGACCTTCCGTGGTCGCCGGGCGGCGTGCGTCATTGCAATCAGCGGCCCAGTTGTTCGGCCAGCTCGGCGGAGCGGTGGTCGGCGGCGTTGACCGCTTTTTCCACCAGTGCCTCGAAGCCGTTGGCCTGGAAGGTGGTGATCGCCGCTTCGGTGGTGCCTTTGGGCGAGGTCACGCGACGGCGCAGTTCGGCCGGGTCGACATCGCTGGTGGTCGCCATCTGCGCGGCGCCCAGGGCGGTCTGGCGGGCCAGCTGGCCGGCGACCTCAGGGGACAGGCCGAGCTTCTCGCCGGCGGCGGTCATGGCTTCCATCAGCAGGAAGAAGTACGCCGGGCCGCTGCCGGAGACGGCGGTGACCGCATCGATCTGGCGTTCCTCGTCCAGCCACAGGGCGATGCCCACCGCGCTCAGCAGTTGCTGCGCCTGCTCGCGCTGGGCAGCGCTGACGCTGGCGTTGGGGTACAGGCCACTGGCGCCGAGGCCAACCAATGCCGGGGTGTTGGGCATGCAGCGGACGATGGCGCGCGGCTGGCCGTTCACCTCGCCGAGCCAGCGCTCAAGGCTGGCGCAGGGGATGCCGGCGGCAATGGAGACGATCAGCGCGTTGTCGGTCAGCGCCGGCGCCAGGGCCAGGCAGACGTCCTTCATGACCTGCGGCTTGACCGCCAGGACCACCACGTCGGCGCCGGCAACGGCGCTGGCGTTGTCGCCGACCACTTCGATGCCGTGCTCGGCGGCGATCTTCGCGCGTTGCTCGGCGCCCGGATCGCTGGCGCGGATGTTGCTCGCGGCGACGCCCTTGGCGCGCAAGCCGCCGATGAGACTGGCGGCCATGTTGCCGGCGCCGATGAAGGCAATGCGGGTGCTGCTCATGAAGTCTCTTCCTTTATTCAGTGGGAGGCGCCGTAGTCGCGGGCGCCGAACAGGGCGGTGCCGATCCGCACCCAGGTGGCGCCTTCGCCGATGGCGGCTTCGAGGTCGTGGCTCATGCCCATGGACAGGGTGTCCAGGCCGAGATTCAGGCCCTGCATCAGCTCACGCAGGCGGGCGAAGGCGGCGTGTTGCGCGTCGACGTCATCGGTGGGTTCGGGAATCGCCATCAGGCCGCGCAACTTCAGGTGGGGCAGCTGCGCAACCGCCTGGGCGAGCGCGGGCAGTTCCGCGGGGGAACAGCCGGACTTGCTGTCCTCGCCGCTGACGTTCACCTGCAGCAGCACGTTCAGCGGCGGCAGGGTCGCCGGGCGCTGTTCGGAGAGGCGCTGGGCGACTTTCAGGCGGTCCACCGAGTGCACCCAGTGGAAGTGCTCGGCGATGGGCCGGGTCTTGTTCGACTGGATGGGGCCGATGAAATGCCAGGTCAGCGGCAGGTCCGCCAGCTCAGCCTGCTTGGCCAGCGCTTCCTGCAGGTAGTTTTCGCCGAAGTCGGACAGGCCGCAGGCGAACGCCTCGCGGATGTCGGCGGCGGGTTTGGTCTTGCTCACGGCCAGCAACTGCACCGAATTTGGCGTGCGATTTTTCGCTTGTTCCGCCTCACGGATTCGTACGCGAACCTTTGCAATATTCTCTGCTATCGTGGACATTACCGTCGCTTTTCCGCCCGGCTGCTGCGAGTTCTGCGGCATTCTACCTGCTTGCTCTTGATTGGGGAGTCCCATGGATATTACCGAGCTGCTCGCCTTCAGCGCCAAGCAGGGCGCTTCGGACCTGCACCTCTCGGCCGGCCTGCCGCCGATGATCCGCGTCGACGGCGATGTGCGCCGCATCAACCTGCCGCCGCTCGAGCACAAGCAGGTCCATGCGCTGATCTACGACATCATGAACGACAAGCAGCGCAAGGATTACGAAGAGTTCCTGGAAACCGACTTCTCCTTCGAAGTGCCGGGCGTGGCGCGCTTCCGGGTCAACGCCTTCAACCAGAACCGCGGCGCCGGCGCCGTGTTCCGGACCATTCCCTCCAAGGTCCTGACCATGGAAGACCTGGGCATGGGCGAAGTGTTCAAGCGCGTCTCCGACGTGCCGCGCGGCCTGGTGCTGGTCACCGGCCCCACCGGTTCGGGCAAGTCCACCTCGCTGGCGGCGATGCTCGACTACCTGAACAACACCAAGTACAGCCACATCCTCACCGTCGAGGACCCGATCGAATTCGTCCACGAATCGAAGAAGTGCCTGGTCAACCAGCGCGAGGTGCACCGCGACACCCTGGGCTTCAACGAGGCCCTGCGCTCGGCCCTGCGTGAAGACCCGGACATCATCCTGGTGGGCGAGATGCGCGACCTGGAGACCATCCGCCTGGCGCTGACCGCCGCGGAAACCGGCCACCTGGTGTTCGGCACCCTGCACACCACCTCCGCGGCCAAGACCATCGACCGTATCGTCGACGTGTTCCCCGCCGAGGAGAAGTCCATGGTCCGCTCCATGCTCTCCGAATCCTTGCAGGCGGTGATTTCCCAGACCCTGCTGAAGAAGATCGGCGGCGGTCGTGTCGCGGCCCACGAGATCATGATCGGCACCCCGGCGATCCGTAACCTGATCCGCGAGGACAAGGTGGCGCAGATGTATTCCGCCATCCAGACCGGCGGCGCGATCGGCATGCAGACGCTGGACATGTGCCTCAAGGGCCTGGTCGCCAAGGGGCTGGTGACCCGCGATGCAGCCAAGGAAAAAGCCAAGATTCCGGAAAACTTCTAACCCCACCGGGCCCCTGTGGCCCGGCGCACGGAGCGCGCCACACGCACTCGCTTCGTGATCCGACAGCCCCGTCGTAGTCAGCGTGAACCTGCGCGAGAAAGATCATGGAATTCGAGAAGCTGTTGCGCCTCATGGTGGAAAAGGGTGCCTCCGACCTGTTCATCACGGCGGGCGTGCCGCCCTCGATGAAGGTCAACGGCAAGGTGCTGCCGGTGACCAAGACGGCGCTGTCGCCGGAGCAGACCCGCGAGACCGTGCTGTCGGTGATGAACGAGCAGCAGCGCCGCGACTTCGCCGAGAACCACGAGTGCAACTTCGCCATCAGCGCCCGGGGCGTCGGTCGTTTCCGGGTCAGCGCCTTCTACCAGCGCAACCTGGTGGGCATGGTGCTGCGTCGCATCGAGACCAACATCCCGACCATCGACGACCTGAAGCTGCCGGAAATCCTCAAGAAGCTGGCGATGACCAAGCGCGGCCTGGTGATCTTCGTCGGCGCCACCGGCACCGGTAAGTCCACTTCGCTGGCGGCGATGATCGGCTACCGCAACAAGAACTCCACCGGCCACATCATCTCCATCGAAGACCCCATCGAATACATCCACCAGCACCAGGGCTGCATCGTCACCCAGCGCGAAGTGGGCCTGGACACCGATTCCTTCGAAGTCGCCCTGAAGAACACCCTGCGTCAGGCGCCGGACGTGATCATGATCGGCGAAGTGCGCTCGCGCGAGACCATGGACCACGCCGTGGCCTTCGCCGAAACCGGCCACCTGTGCCTGGCGACGCTGCACGCCAACAACGCCAACCAGGCGCTGGAGCGGATCATCCACTTCTTCCCGGCCGACCGGCACGGCCAGGTGTGGATGGACCTCTCGCTCAACCTCAAGGCCATCGTCGCCCAGCAACTGGTGCCGACCCCTGACGGCAAGGGCCGCCGCGCGGTGATCGAGGTGCTGCTGAACACCCCGCTGGCCGCCGACCTGATCCGCAAGGGCGAAGTGCACGAACTCAAGCCGCTGATGAAGCGCTCCACCGAGCAGGGCATGCAGACCTTCGACCAGGCGCTGTACCAGCTCTACACCCAGGGCGAGATCACCTACGAAGACGCGCTGGCCTACGCCGACTCGGCGAACGACCTGCGCCTGATGATCAAGCTGGGCTCGGAAACCGACGCCGACCACCTCACCACCATGACCCAGGGCCTCACCCTGGAGATGGGTGACGACGACCCCAACCGCCGCTTCCGTTGAGACGCAACGCCCGAGAAGCCCGCCCCGTGCGGGCTTTTCGTTTATGCTGGGGGCCTTGTCACACCACGGGAGAAAGGCATGTCCGCCAACCCTGACACCCACAGCAAGGTCATCGGCTACCTGCTGTGGATCTTCGGCTTCACCGGCTCGCACCGCTTCTATTACGGCAAGCCGATCACCGGCACCATCTGGTTCTTCACCCTCGGCCTGTTCTTCATCGGCTGGATCATCGACCTGTTCCTCATCCCGTCCATGGACGACGCCGCGGACCAGCGCTTCCGCGCCGGCGGCGTGGACTACAACGTCGCCTGGATCCTGCTGACCTTCCTCGGCGTGTTCGGCGTGCACCGCATGTACATGGGCAAGTGGCTCACCGGCATCCTCTACCTGTTCACCGGCGGGCTGTTCTTCATCGGCGTGCTGTACGACTTCTGGACGCTGAACAGCCAGATTTCCGAGCGCAACGGGCCGCAGCGGATCTGACGGGATGTCACTCTCTGTCGGGCTGTTGTCATTCCTTGATGGCCCGTGCTTTGGATTTCCCTCTCCCTAACCCTGGCTGCGCGCCCCGCTCCGAAGGGAGAGGGAATATCCGTGCCAGGCGTGCCCTTCTGCGATACCGGCGAGCATGGAGCTGGCCGAGCACACCGAACGGCTCCCTCTCCCTTCAGGGAGAGGGCTGGGGAGAGGGCAGGCTCTCGCGCCGATCCTTCCCTGTAGCTCGGGAACAGGCGCCGTGCCATGCGGTTCGCGAGCAAGATCGCTCCTACAGGCGATGCCGCACGCTCTGACGTACCTCCTGCTCTGCCGTCTTTCGTCGCGCCGCCTGGCGCGAGCGGTGCCTGCCGCCTAAGGTCAGGGGGACAGTAGCAGGCGCCATCGGGCGATCCCCGGCGCGCCGCAGAAGGAGTGGCTGCCATGAGCAACGAATCCCGACCTGCCGTACTCGACCTGATCGGCAATACCCCCATGGTCCGCGTGACGCGCTTCGATACCGGACCCTGCACCCTGTTCCTCAAGCTCGAATCGCAGAACCCCGGCGGCTCCATCAAGGACCGCATCGGCGTGGCCATGATCGAAGCCGCCGAGCGCGACGGCCGGCTCAAGCCCGGCGGCGTGATCGTCGAAGCCACCGCCGGCAATACCGGCCTGGGCCTGGCGCTGGTGGGGCGCGCCAAGGGCTATCGGGTGGTGCTGGTGGTGCCGGACAAGATGTCCACCGAGAAGGTCCTGCACCTGCGCGCCATGGGCGCCGAGGTGCACATCACCCGCTCCGACGTCGGCAAGGGCCACCCCGAGTACTACCAGGACGTCGCCGCGCGATTGGCCAAGGACCTGCCCAACGCCTTCTTCGCCGACCAGTTCAACAACCCCGCCAACCCGCTGGCCCACGAGACCGGCACCGGCCCGGAAATCTGGGCGCAGACCGGTCATGACGTCGATGCCGTGGTGGTCGGCGTCGGCTCTGCCGGCACGCTCACCGGCCTCACGCGCTTCTTCGGCAAGGTCCAGCCCGACCTGGAAATGGTCCTGGCCGACCCGGTCGGCTCGATCATGGCCGAGTACTCGCGCTCCGGCGCCATCGGCACGCCCGGCTCCTGGGCGGTGGAGGGGATCGGCGAGGACTTCGTGCCCTCGATTGCCGACCTCTCCAGCGTGCGCCACGCCTACTCGATCAGCGACGAGGAAAGCTTCGCCACCGCCCGCGAGCTGCTGCGCAACGAAGGCATCGCCGCCGGCTCGTCCACCGGCACCCTGCTGGCCGCGGCGCTGCGCTTCTGCCGCGAGCAGACCGAGCCCAAGCGCGTGGTCAGCCTCGTCTGCGACACCGGCACGCGCTACCTGTCGAAGGTCTACAACGACCAGTGGATGACCGACCAGGGCCTGCTGCAGCGCAAGCGCTACGGCGACCTGCGCGACATCATCGCGCGGTGTTTCGAGGAGGGCCGGGTGGTCAGCGTCGGGCCCGGCGACACGCTGCTCACCGCCTTCCAGCGCATGCGCCTGGCGGACATCTCCCAGCTGCCCGTGCTCGACGGCAAGCGCCTGGTAGGGGTGATCGACGAGTCCGACATCCTCTTGGGCGTGCATGACGATCCGGCGCATTTTCGCCACGACGTCGCCAGCGCCATGAGCACCGCCCCGGAAACCCTCGCGCCCGGTGCCAGCCTCAAGGAGCTTGAAGCGGTGCTGGCCCGCGGCCTGGTCGCTATCATCGCCGACGCCTCGGGCTTCCATGGCCTGATCACCCGATTCGATCTGCTCAACCATTTGCGGAGGACCCTCGCATGAGCCAGCACCACGACCGCCTCGGTTTCGCCACCCGCGTGATCCACGCCGGGCAGGAGCCGGACCCGTCCACCGGGGCGATCATGCCGCCGATCTACGCCAACTCGACCTACCGCCAGGACAGTCCCGGCGTGCACAAAGGGCTGGATTACGGCCGCTCGCACAACCCCACGCGCTGGGCGCTGGAGCGTTGCGTGGCGGACCTGGAAGGTGGCAGCAAGGCGTTCGCCTTCGCCTCGGGGCTGGCGGCGATTTCGGCGGTACTGGAACTGCTCGACGCCGGCTCGCACGTGGTGTCCGGCAATGACCTCTACGGTGGCACCTTCCGCCTGTTCGAACGCGTGCGCCGGCGCAGCGCCGGACACGACTTCCACTTCGCCGACCTGGCCCAGCCCGGTGCGCTGGAAGCGGCGCTGACCGACAAGACGCGCATGGTCTGGGTGGAAACCCCGAGCAATCCGCTGCTGCGCCTGACGGATCTCGCCGCCATCGCCCGCACCTGCCGCGAGCGCGGCATCCTCTGCGTGGCCGCAACACCTTCGCCAGCCCCTACGTGCAGCGCCCGCTGGACCTGGGCTTCGATATCGTCGTGCACTCCACCACCAAGTACCTGAACGGCCACTCCGACGTCATCGGTGGCATCGCCATCGTTGGCGACAACCCCGACCTCGCCGAGCGCCTGGGCTTCCTGCAGAACTCGGTGGGCGCCATCGCCGGGCCGTTCGACGCCTTCCTCACCCTGCGCGGAGTGAAGACCCTCGCCCTGCGCATGGAGCGCCACTGTGCCAATGCCCTGGAACTGGCGAAGTGGCTGGAGCAGCAGCCGCAGGTGAAGCGCGTCTATTACCCCGGCTTGCCGTCCCACCCGCAGCATGCGCTGGCACGCACGCAGATGAAGGGCTTCGGCGGGATGATCTCGCTGGACCTGGACACCGATCTCGCCGGTTCGAAGCGCTTCCTGGAGAACGTGCAACTGTTCGCCCTGGCGGAAAGCCTGGGCGGCGTGGAGAGCCTCATCGAGCACCCGGCGATCATGACCCACGCCAGCATCCCGCCGGAAAACCGCGCGGCGCTGGGCATCGGCGATTCGCTGATTCGCCTGTCGGTGGGCGTGGAGGACGTGGAAGACCTGCGCACCGACCTGGCCAAGGCGCTGGCGATGATCTGAGGCACGGCTTTTCGTAGGAGCGAGCTTGCTCGCGAACCCGCATCACTCCGTCGCTCGGGATGTTCGCGAGCAAGCTCGCTCCTGCAGCAACCCCATCTGCTGAGCTACCTGTAGGAGCGGGCCATGCCCGCGACGTCTTGCCCACCCCTCGGAGCGTTCAGGAGGGTGGCAGGAGCTGGCGCAGGACTATGGTGTTTCCCGAATGATGGAGCGTCCGCCGCGAAGCATTTCGCGGACAAGGTCCGCTCCTACGCCCGCCGGTTGGCGCCGGTGCACCCTGCAGGAGCGCGCCATGCGCGCGATCGCGGGCATGGCCCGCTCCTACACGGGAGCCATGAAAAAGCCCGCCAATCGGCGGGCTTTTTCATGGGGCGACGGCGCGTTACACCGCGTGGACGATATGCCCGTCCACCAGGGTGCAGCGCACCACGCCCGGCAGGCAGTGGCCGAGGAAGGGGCAGTTCTGGCCGCGCGAGTGCCAGGTTTCGCCCGCCAGGGTCTGGCCGTCGGCTTCGAACAGCACCACGTCCGCCGCGGCGCCCACCGCCAGCTTGCCGGCCGGCAGGCGCAGGGCGGCGGCCGGGCCGCTGGACAGGCGGGCGAGCAGGGTCGGCAGGTCGAGCAGGCCGTCCTGCACCAGGGTCATGGCCAGCGGCAGCAGCAGTTCCACGCTGCTGATGCCCGGGTCGGTCGCGGCGAACGGGGCGTTCTTCGCATCCGCCTCATGGGGCTGGTGGTGGCTGGCGATGGCCTGGATCACGCCGCTCTTCACCGCGTCACGCAGGGCGTCGCGGTCCTTGTGCGAGCGCAGCGGCGGCTGCACGTGGTACAGGCTGGAGAAGTCCGCCAGGGCCTCGTCGGTGAGGATCAACTGGTACAGCGCCACGTCGGCGGTGACCGGCAGGCCGCGGGCCTGGGCCTGGGCGATCAGCTCGACGCCACGAGCGCTGGTCAGCTGGCTGAAGTGCGCCCGCACGCCGGACTGTTCCACCAGCAGCAGGTTGCGCGCCAGGGCCACGGTCTCGGCGGTCTCCGGAATGCCCGCCAGGCCGCGGAAGCTGGCGGTCGGGCCTTCGTGGGCGAGGCCGCCCTCGGCCAGCTCGGCGTCCTGGGAGGTGAAGATCACCGTCAGGTCGAAGGTCGCCGCGTATTCCAGCGAGCGCAGCAGTACCCGGTTGCTCGCCATCGGCGCCAGGCCGTTGGTGAAGGCCACGCAGCCGGCGTCGCGCAGGGCGACCAGCTCGGACAGCTGCTCGCCGGCCAGGCCCTTGGTCAGCGCGCCGATGGGGAAGACCTTGGCATTGCCCGCTTCACGGGCGCGGTCGAGGATCAGCTCGGCGACGGCCGAGGTGTCCAGCACCGGCTTGGTCTGCGGCGGGAAGCACAGGCTGGTCACGCCACCGGCCGCGGCGGCGCGGGTTTCGCTCTCGATGCTGCCCTTGCGGCTGTAGCCCGGCTCGCGCAGGGCGACGCTCAGGTCCACCAGGCCGGGCGCGGCGATAAGGCCGGCGGCGTCGATGTCCTGGGCGGCGTGGAAGCCCTCCGGAGCGTCGCCGATGGCGACGATGCGGCCGGCCTCGATGTGCAGGTCGCAGACCTTGTCCAGCCCGCTGGCCGGGTCGATCAGGTGGGCGCCACGAATACTGACGGTCATTGCGCGTCCTCCTGTTCCAGCTGGCGTTGGGCGTTCTGGCCGCTCATGGCCATGGACAGCACGGCCATGCGGATGGCAATGCCGTAGGTGACCTGGTTGAGGATCACCGACTGTTCGCCGTCAGCCACGGCGGAGTCGATCTCCACGCCGCGGTTGATCGGGCCGGGGTGCATGACGATGGCGTCGGGCTTGGCCAGCTTCAGGCGTTTCTGGGTCAGGCCGTAGAGCTTGAAGAACTCGCCTTCGCTGGGCAGCAGGCCGCCGGCCATGCGCTCGCGCTGCAGGCGCAGCATGATCACCACGTCGACATCCTTCAGGCCTTCGTTGGCGTCGGTGAACACCTTCACCCCGTACTGTTCTTCCAGGCCTACCGGCAGCAGGGTGCGCGGCGCGATGACGCGGATGTCCGGGCAGCCGAGGGTTTTCAGCGCCAGCATGTCCGAGCGCGCCACCCGCGAGTGCAGGATGTCGCCGACGATGGCCACCGAGAGGTTTTCGAAGCTGCCCTTGTGGCGGCGGATGGTGAGCATGTCGAGCATGCCCTGGGTCGGGTGGCCGTGGCGGCCGTCGCCGCCGTTGATCACGGCGACATTGGGGCTGACGTGCTCGGCGATGAAGTGCGCCGCGCCCGAGTCGCTGTGGCGCACGACGAACATGTCGGCGGCCATGGCCTCGAGGTTGCGCAGGGTGTCGGTGAGCGTCTCGCCCTTGCTGGTCGAGGAGGTCGACACGTTCAGCGAGATGACGTCGGCGGACAGGCGCTGGGCCGCCAGTTCGAAGGTGGTGCGGGTTCGCGTGGAGTTCTCGAAGAACACGTTGCAGACGGTCTTGCCGCGCAGCAGCGGGACTTTCTTCACCGCGCGGGCGCCGACTTCGAGGAAGGAGTCGGCCGTATCGAGGATTTCAGTCAGCAGTTCGCGGGACAACCCGTCGAGCGAGAGGAAGTGGCGCAGCTGGCCCAGGTCGTTGAGCTGCAGCGGGCGCTTGGCGTCGGTCGGCATGTGGCAGGCCCTGAAAGTAGAAGGTGGAGGTCCGGGCGCGCGAAGTTACAGCGCGGTGCTGAGAAGCGTGCGCTCGAGGACGAGTGGTGCGGGACCGCGCAATTTTACCCGCTCGTTGGGGGCGAGCGACAGGGTTTCGCCGACGACATCCGGGCGAATCGGCAGTTCGCGCTTGTTCAGGTCCACCAGGCTGACCAGGGTCACGCTGGCCGGGCGGCCATAGTCGAACAGCTCGTTGAGCGCGGCGCGGATGGTCCGGCCGCTCATCAGCACGTCATCCACCAGGACCAGGTGCTGGCCGTCGATCTCGAAGGGCAGTTCCGACGGACGGACCTGCGGGTGCAGGCCGCTGCGGGTGAAATCGTCGCGGTAGAAGGACACGTCGAGGATGCCGAGGATCTCGTCGCTGCCCAGGGCCTTGAGCAGTTCCTGGGCGACCCAGATGCCGCCGGTGTGGATGCCGACGAAGCGCGGCGAGTCGATACCGCGCTGCGCCAGGTAGTTGCGCAGGTCGGTGGCCATGCGGGAAATGAGTTCGGCGGGGCTGGGCAGGGTCATGACGTCTCCGGTTCGGTTGGCGAGGCCACCCGGCGCGGGCGGCCATCGGGGCGGACCGTTCCGGGAAGGAGTGGTCCGGCAAGCTTAGTGGCTTTCGCTGCGCTGGCGCTGCCTCAAGTCAAGGACGCTGCGGCCGGCCGGGCAGCTCGGGTCAAGCGGGGGCGTTGTCGGCCAGCCAGCCCTCCAGCAGCAGGGCGGCGGCCAGGGCGTCCACCGGGCGCTCCCGGTAACCATCGCGCTGGCCCTGGGCCAGGCGCTCGCCCTTGGCGGCGTAGGTGGTCAGGCGCTCGTCGTGGGTGTGCACCGGCAGGTTGTAGCGGCCGTGCAGGCGGCGGGCGAACTTTTCGGCGCGCTCGCTCATCTCGCTGGGGGTGCCGTCCATGTTCAGCGGCAGGCCGACGACGATGGCGTCGGGCTGCCATTCCTTGATCAGGGCTTCCACGCGGTTCCAGTCCGGCACGCCGTTCTGCGCCTTGAGCACGCAGAGTTCGCGGGCCTGCCCGGTGATGGCCTGGCCGACGGCGACGCCAATCTGCTTGGTGCCGTAGTCGAAGCCCAGCAGCAGGCGCAGGGGTTTGCTGCTCATCAGGCGTGCCCGGCCTGGGCGGTGAGCAGGCTGAGGTTGACCCCCAGGCGCTCGGCCGCTGCGGACAGGCGCTGCTCGGCCGGCACCTCGAAGAGCACGGCCGGGTCGGCAGGGCAGGTCAGCCAGGCGTTGTCGGCCAGCTCCGCTTCCAGCTGGCCGGCTTCCCAGCCTGCATAGCCGAGGGTGATCAGGTGTTGCGCGGGGCCGCTGCCGTCGGCGATGGCGAACAGCACGTCCTGGGAGGTGGACAGCGACAGCTCGCCCAGCTCCAGGGTGGCCTGGTAGCTGCGCCCGGCGGGGTGCAGGACGAAGCCGCGGTCGGTCTGCACCGGCCCGCCGTTGTAGATGGTCATGCCCTGGCAGCGCACCGGTGGCAGTTCGTCCGGGCGCAGTTGCTCGAGGACGTCGGCCAGGCTCAGGCCGCTGGGGCGATTGATGATCAGGCCCATGGCGCCCTGCTCGTTGTGTTCCACGAGGTAGGTGACCGTCTGGGCAAAGTTGGCATCCGCCATGTGCGGCATGGCGATCAGGAAGTGGTGCTTGAGGTAGCTGGCGGCTGTGCTTTTCATGCCGGCTAGTTTCAGGCCTGGGGGCCAAAGGGACAAGACTTGAAAACGTCAGCGGACGTCTCTGGCGCGCAGGCTCAGTTGCTGGAGAGGCGGTCGCCGCGCTCGAAGCGCCAGGTGCGGATGATTTCCAGGCGGTCGATGTCGTTCAGGTCGCCCGAGAAGGGCGCGAAGGGGGCGGCCAGGCGCACGATGCGCTGGGCGGCCTGGTCGAGCAGGGGTTGGCCGGAGGATTCCAGCACCTGCACTTCATAGAGGGAGCCGTCGCGGTTGATCGACACCAGCAGCCGCAGGCTGCCGTAGATGCGCTGGCGCCGGGCTTCGTCCGGGTAGTTGAGGTTGCCGATGCGCTCGATCTTCTTGCGCCACTCTTCCTTATACCAGGCGCCCTTGTCGCGCATGGTCGAGGCGGCGCTCAGGCGGTGGATGCGCGGGCGCTTGGCGTAGGCCTGCTGCTCGCGGGCGAGGTCGGCTTCCAGGCTGGAGATTTCCGCCGAGAGCTGGCTGGAGTCGAACTGCGGCGCAGGCTTGGCGACGGTCTCGGCCTTGGGCGTCTGCTGCTTGGTCTGCACCTTGTCCGGGCGCGGCGTGCGGGTGGCGACGGCGGCCTTGGGCGCTTCCGGGCTCTTGGCCTGGCGCGGGGTGGCGGGCGGGGAGACCTTCTTGACCTCGGTGTCCTGGAAGGGCGCCTGCTCGGTGGTCTTGGGAATCGCCTTGTGTTCCAGGGTGCCGCTGCCCTGCTGGTTCATCTGGGCGAGGTAGTCGGCCTTCTCCGGCGCGTGCTCGCTCTTGAAGCTGGCCAGGGTGATTTCCAGCGTCTTGCTCAATTGGCTGGGCGTGGGCATGGTGAAGCCCACCCCCAGCAGCACGGCCACGTGCAGGATGGCCGCCACGAACAGGGTGAAACCCAGACGGTCCGCCGGGCGTACGCCGGAGGACACGGGGAAGTCTTGGTGGGTTGCAGCGTTCATTGCGGATCGCACGGGCCAGGGTGGGGCGGAAGTCTGCCGACGAGGCTTATAAAAGTCTATGACGCACTGCGCGCCTTGAGCTTTTCATCGATGACTGCCATCAACCTCTCACCGATGCGCGTGTCGTAGGCCGCATCGATCTCGCGGATGCAGGTCGGGCTGGTGACGTTGATCTCGGTGAGGTTCTCGCCGATCACGTCCAGGCCGACGAACAGCAGGCCGCGCTTGCGCAGTTCCGGGCCGACCTGCGCGGCGATCCAGCGGTCGCGCTCGGTCAGCGGCTGGGCCACGCCGCGGCCGCCGGCGGCCAGGTTGCCGCGGGTCTCGCCCTGGGCGGGGATGCGCGCCAGGCAGTATTCCACCGGCTCGCCGTCGATCATCAGGATGCGCTTGTCGCCGTCCTTGATGGCCGGCAGGTAGCGCTGCGCCATGACCTGTTCCTGGCCGTGGCGGGTCAGGGTCTCGAGGATCACCGAGAGGTTAGGGTCGCCTTCGCGGTGGCGGAAGATCATCGATCCGCCCATGCCATCCAGGGGTTTGAGAATGATGTCACGATGCTGTGATGCAAACTCGCGCAAAATGTCGGACCGGCGGCTCACCACCGTCGGCGGCGCACATTGCGGGAACAGCGTGGCAAAGTACTTCTCGTTGCAGTCACGCAGGCTCTGCGGCTTGTTGACCACCAGCGTGCCGGCGGTCTCGGCCTGTTCCAGCAGGTAGGTGGAGTAGACGAATTCGTTGTCGAAGGGCGGGTCCTTGCGCATCAGGATCACGTCCAGGTCCGACAGCGGCTGGTCGACTTCCTCTTCCAGTTCGAACCAGTGGGCGGGATCGTAGAAGACCTTGAGCGGACGCATGCGGCCGCGGGCGACGTTCTCCTTCTGGTACAGGTCCTGCTGTTCCATATAGAAGAGCTGCCAGCCACGGGCCTGGGCGGCGAGCAGCATGGCCAGGGAGCTGTCCTTCTTGAAACTGATCTGCGCGATGGGGTCCATCACGATCCCGAGGCGTACGCTCATGGGATGTCCTCCTGGGAGAAATCGGTGGGCTTGGGGCTGCGGCATCACACCGCGCCGCAAAGGCTGAAAATGGACGCTCAGGGTGGCGCTGGATGTGCGCTCGGTCAAGGAAAAAGCCTGCGTGTTCCGGGTCTTATGGCCTGAATTTGCTGGGCGTGGTAAAGATTCTGACGATTGTGGTAAAAGGTTCCCACGATTGGGTCGCAGCCCGACGGTGGCAGGGCGCTAGCGCACTGAAATAAAAAGCGGAAAAAACGACTCACCGAGATGGTAAGGGCGAACATGGAACAGCATTCCGACGGTTTGAAAGTAATGGTGATCGACGATTCCAAGACGATTCGTCGCACGGCTGAAACCCTGCTGAAGAAAGTCGGCTGCGATGTCATCACAGCCATCGACGGCTTCGACGCGTTGGCCAAAATCGCCGATACCCATCCCAGCATCATCTTTGTCGATATCATGATGCCGCGCCTGGATGGCTATCAGACCTGCGCCCTGATCAAGAACAACAGTGCCTTCAAATCCACGCCGGTGATCATGCTGTCCTCCAAGGACGGTCTGTTCGACAAGGCCAAGGGTCGCATCGTCGGTTCCGATCAGTACCTCACCAAGCCCTTCAGCAAGGAAGAACTGCTCGGCGCGATCAAGACCCATGTGCCCGACTTCACCCCGGTGGAGCACGCTTCCTGAAGTCCGGCCCAGCGCCGGTGACGCCTATTCCGTATGGGGACCACAATGGCTCGAATTCTGATTGTTGATGACTCGCCGACCGAGATGTACAAGCTGACCGCGATGCTGGAGAAGCACTCGCACCAGGTACTCAAGGCCGAGAACGGCGCCGATGGCGTGGCCCTGGCGCGCCAGGAAAAGCCCGACGTCGTCCTGATGGACATCGTCATGCCCGGCCTGAACGGCTTCCAGGCGACCCGTCAGCTGTCCAAGGACCCGGAAACCAGCGCGATTCCGGTGATCATCGTCACCACCAAGGACCAGGAGACCGACAAGGTCTGGGGCAAGCGCCAGGGCGCTCGCGACTACCTGACCAAGCCGGTGGACGAGGAAACGCTGCTCAAGACCATCAATTCGGTGCTCGCCGGCTGATTCAGCCGTCTGTGCACACCTGAACATAATTATTAGAGAAGGCCAGGGCCGGCATGGCGGAAGTCCAGAGTCCTTTCGAGGTTCTCGTCCAGATCGATCAGCGCTGTCGGCAGCTGGCGGCGGGTCTGCCCGCCCAGCGCGAGATGGTGCAGAGCTGGAACGGTATCGGCTTTCGCATGGCTGGGCGCCTGTTCGTGGCGCCCATGGGGGAGGTCGGCGAGGTTCTTCACGAGCCGCGCTACACACTGCTGCCCGGCGTCCGTGACTGGGTGAAGGGGGTCGCCAACGTGCGCGGCCGCCTGTTGCCGATCATGGACCTGTGCGGTTTCCTCGGTGCGGAGCTTTCGCCTCTGCGCAAACAGCGGCGCGTGCTCGTCGTGGAACACCAGGAAGTCTTCGCCGGCCTCATCGTGGATGAGGTGTTCGGCATGCAGCACTTCCCGGTGGACACCTTCTCCGAGCAGTTGCCGCCGCTGGAAGCGGTCCTGCAGCCCTTTATCCATGGCGTCTTCCACCGGGAGCAACCCTGGCTCGTGTTCAGCCCGCATGCGCTGGCTCAGCACCCCGGGTTCCTGGACGTCGCCAGCTAGAGTTTGACCGGTTGGGCCGGCTCGCCGGCCCTTGTTGTGACATGGAAACCGTAAATCGTGGTGGGTCCAGGCGGGGGCCGAATATGAAAAATATAAAGGCAGGCAGTCTTTTCTCGGGTGCGCGCAGCAGCTCGCTGATCCTCGGACTCTTCGTGGTCCTGATCGTGGCGATCGTCCTGCTGTTCGCCAACTTCGCTTACCTCAACACCCAGGCGAACCACGACAAGCAGTACATCGGCCACGCCGGCGAACTGCGCGTGCTGTCCCAGCGTATCGCCAAGAACGCCACGGAAGCCGCCGCGGGCAAGGCAGAGGCGTTCAAGCTGCTCAAAGAGGCGCGCAACGACTTCGAGAAGCGCTGGAACATCCTCACCAAGGGTGACGAGAGCACCGGCCTGCCGCCGAGCCCGGATTCGGTACAGCCGCAGATGGCGGACGTACAGAAGGACTGGGACACCCTGCGCAAGAACGCCGACTCCATCCTCGCCAGCGAACAGACCGTACTGTCCCTGCACCAGGTGGCCGCGACCCTCGCCGAGACCATCCCGCAGCTGCAGGTGGAGTACGAGGAGGTCGTCGACATCCTCCTGGAAAACGGCGCCCCGGCCGACCAGGTCGCGGTTGCCCAGCGCCAGTCGCTGCTGGCCGAACGTATCCTCGGCTCGGTGAACAAGGTGCTCGCCGGCGACGAGAACTCCGTGCAGGCCGCCGACAGCTTCGGCCGTGACGCCAGCCTCTTCGGCCGCGTACTCAAGGGCATGAAGGAAGGCAACGCGGCGATGAGCATCTCCAAGGTGACCAACGCCGAAGCGGTGGACCGCCTCAACGAGATCGCCGAACTCTTCGAATTCGTTTCCGGCTCGGTGGACGAGATCCTCGAGACCTCGCCGGAACTGTTCCAGGTCCGTGAAGCCGCCAACACCATCTTCGGTGGTTCCCAGACCCTGCTGGACAAGGCTTCCAACCTCGCCGCCGGCTTCGAGAACCTGGCCGAAGGCCGTGTGTTCAACCAGGTCGCCAGCGCCGCGCTGGGTATCCTCGCCCTGGGCGCGATCATCCTCATCGGCCTGGTGATGGTGCGTGAAACCAACCGCCGACTGGCCGAGACCGCCGAGAAGAACGAACGTAACCAGGCGGCGATTCTGCGACTGCTCGACGAAATCGCCGACCTCGCCGACGGTGACCTGACGGTGGCCGCGACGGTAACCGAGGACTTCACCGGTGCGATCGCGGACTCCATCAACTACTCCATCGACCAGCTCCGCGAGCTGGTGGAAACCATCAACCTGACCGCCGTGCAGGTGGCCGCCGCCGCCCAGGAAACCCAGGCCACCGCCATGCACCTGGCCGAGGCGTCCGAGCACCAGGCCCAGGAAATCGCCGGCGCCTCCGCCGCGATCAACGAAATGGCCGTGTCCATTGACCAGGTATCGGCGAACGCCTCCGAGTCCTCGGCGGTAGCGGAACGTTCCGTAGCCATCGCCAACAAGGGCAACGAAGTGGTGCACAACACCATCACCGGCATGGACAACATCCGCGAGCAGATCCAGGACACCTCCAAGCGGATCAAGCGCCTGGGTGAATCGTCCCAGGAGATCGGTGACATCGTAAGCCTGATCAACGACATCGCCGACCAGACCAACATCCTCGCCCTGAACGCCGCGATCCAGGCGTCCATGGCGGGCGACGCAGGCCGCGGCTTCGCCGTGGTAGCGGACGAAGTACAGCGCCTGGCGGAACGTTCCTCCGCCGCGACCAAGCAGATCGAGGCGCTGGTGAAGACCATTCAGACCGACACCAACGAAGCGGTGATCTCGATGGAACAGACCACCTCCGAGGTGGTGCGCGGTGCGCGCCTGGCGCAGGACGCAGGTGTGTCCCTGGAAGAGATCGAGAAGGTATCCAAGACCCTGGCGGCGCTGATCCAGAACATCTCCAACGCCGCCCGTCAGCAGGCCTCCTCCGCCGGCCACATTTCCAACACCATGAACGTGATCCAGGAGATCACCTCGCAGACCTCCGCCGGTACCACCGCCACCGCGCGCAGCATTGGTAACCTGGCCAAGATGGCCGGTGAGATGCGCCACTCCGTATCCGGCTTCAAACTGCCGGACACCGCCGAACAGGCCTGAGCAGAGGAGGTGCGCGGCTCCTGACCGGGTAGCGCACGACAATCTTGAGCGAGGGGCGCGACATGCAGGCAAGTGGCGTCTGGTCGTTGCAGCCGTTGGCCGACATGTCGGCCGCGGACTTCCGCGACTGGCAGGCACTGTTGGAAGACCGGACCGGCGTCGTCGTCAACGAACAGCGCCGCGCCTTCCTGCAGACCAGCCTGGGCGCGCGGATGCGCGAACTGGGCATCGCCGACTATGGCACCTACTACCGCCAGGTCACCGATGGCCCGCGCGGCGCCGTCGAGTGGTCGAACCTGCTGGACCGCCTCACCGTCCAGGAAACCCGTTTCTTTCGCCACAAGGCCTCCTTCGAGGTGCTGGAGCGTTACCTGCGCCAGCGTCTGGAACAGGTCGGCCCGAGCCGGCCGCTGGCCCTGTGGAGCGTCGGCTGTTCCAGCGGCGAGGAGCCTTATTCCCTCGCCATGGTGGCCGCCAAGGTACTCGACGACGCAGGTCTTGCGCCGGTGTTCGGCGTGACCGGCACCGACATCAGCCTCAATGCCCTGAACCGGGCGCGCGAGGCGAGCTATGCGGCACGCAAGCTGGACGATATCGACCCGGAACTGGCCACGCGCTATTTCAGCGCGCAGGATGACGGTCGATACCGTGTGATACCCGATCTCGCCGCGCGCGTGTGTTGCGCAAGGCTGAATGTGCTGGAACTGGCCAAGGCGCCAATGTCCGGCATGGACGTGATTTTTTGCCAGAACCTGCTGATCTATTTCCGCCGCTGGCGGCGGCGGGACATCCTCAATCGCCTGGCCGAGCGCCTGGCGCCGGGAGGACTGCTGGTGATCGGAGTGGGCGAGGTCGCCGATTGGCACCACCCGCTGCTCGAACCGGTCGCCGATGAGCGCGTTCTGGCCTTTACCCGGAAGGGATGACACAGACACATGAGTGGAGTGGCTATGGGTGATCGGCACGATTATGTCGCCCTGGAATGGGTAAAAGGCGAGATTGCCGAAACGCTCAAGCAGGCGCGGCAAGCCCTCGAATCCTACGTCGAGAATCCCCAGGACCCGACGCGGATGGGCTTTTGCCTGGCCTATATCCACCAGGTGCGCGGCACCCTGCAGATGGTGGAGTTCTACGGCGCGGCCCTGCTCGCCGAAGAAATGGAATACCTGACCCAGGCCCTGATCGACGGCAAGGTGGCCAGCCAGAGCGAAGCGCTGGAAGTGCTGATGCAGGCCATCCTGCAGTTGCCGGCCTACCTGGAACGCATCCAGAGCGCCCGCCGCGACCTGCCGATGGTCGTGCTGCCGCTGCTCAACGACCTGCGCACCGCCCGCGGCGAGAAGCTGCTGTCGGAAACCAGCCTGTTCTCCCCCGACCTGTCCCAGCAGTCCCCGGTGCTGCCGGTGGACGCCCTGGCGCGCCTGCGCACCGCCGAACTGCCGGCGCTGCTGCGCAAGCTGCGGCAGATGCTGCAGGTCGCCCTGGTCGGCGTCATCCGCAACCAGGACCTGCCGACCAACCTGGGCTACCTGGCGCGCGTCTTCGCCCGCCTGGAGTCCCTGTGCAAGGACGCCCCGCTGGGCCGCCTGTGGGTGATCGCCTCGGCGATGATCGAAGGCCTGGCCAACGGCAGCATCGCCAACGGCACCTCCGTGCGTAACCTGCTGCGCCAGGTCGACCGCGAATTCAAGCGCCTGGTCGACCAGGGCGCCGACGCCATGAACCAGCCGGCGCCGGACGAACTGATCAAGAACCTGCTGTTCTACGTGGCCAAGGCCTCCGACCAGTCCCCGCGCGTACGCGCCGTGAAGGACGAATACCGCCTCGACGACGCCCTGCCGGGCGCCGCGCTGGTGGACGAGGAGCGTGCCCGCCTCGCCGGCCCCGACCGCGACGCCATGCGCTCGGTCGTCGGCGCGCTGTGCGAGGAGCTGGTGCGGGTCAAGGACAGCCTCGACCTCTTCGTGCGCAGCGACCGCAGCGGTGTGAATGAGCTGGGCAGCCTGCTGGCGCCGCTCAAGCAGATCGCCGACACCCTCGCCGTGCTGGGCTTCGGCCAGCCGCGCAAGGTCATCCTCGACCAGATCGAGGTGGTCAGCGCGCTCGCCCGTGGCCAGCGCCAGCCCAACGACGCCACGCTGATGGATGTCGCCGGTGCGCTGCTGTATGTCGAGGCCACCCTGGCCGGCATGGTCGGCCCGAGCGAGGAGCCGGGCAGCGAAGAGAATGTGCTGCCGACCACCGACGTCGAGCAGATCCACCAGGTGGTGATCAAGGAAGCGCGCAACGGCCTGGAGCTGGCGAAGGACGCGATCATCGAGTTCATCGCCTCGCAATGGAACCACGAGCACCTGGCCCGCGTGCCGGAGCTGCTGACGCAGGTTCGCGGCGGCCTGGCAATGATCTCCCAGGAACGTGCGGCGAAACTGCTGGAAAACTGCAACCGCTACATCCAGGAACAACTGCTGGTGCGCCAGGCCGTGCCGGACTGGCACAGCCTGGACACCCTGGCCGACGCCATCACCAGCGTCGAGTACTACCTCGAGCGCCTGTCCGAGGACCACAACACCCAGGGCGACATGATCCTCGACGTCGCCGAGGAGAGCCTGGACAGCCTGGGCTACTCGCTCACGCCGCGTCCGTCGATTCTCGACGCCCCGCCGCCAGCCCATGTGCCGGCGCCGCTGGACAACCCGCTGGACGAAATCGACGTGCTGGCCGCAGAGCCGCTGGCCGAGCCGACCGAAGCGGTGCCGGTGGACGACGTCCCGGCACTGGCCGCGCCGGTGGAAATCGCCGACAGCTTCGAGCCGGTCAGCCTGGACGCGGCGCCGTTCGACGAGCCGTCGTTCGACGTGCCGGCCGAGCCGGTTGTCGTGGAGCAGGAGGCGTTAGCCGACGCGTCGCCGTTCGAACTCGCCGACCTCGACACGCCGCCCCCGGCCGACGAAAGTGCAGACAGCTTTACCTTCGAATCCCTGGAGCCGGTCGTCGAGCCGGCGAAGGCGGACGAGTCCGCGTTGCCGGCCGATTTCGACCTTGCCGCCGAGCCAGGCACCCTGCCTGCCGGCGAAGCCGAACCGACCTTCACCTTCGAGCCCCTGGCGCTGGATGCCGGCGTGCCGGCTGCCGAGCCCAGCGCCGACCTGAGCGCCTGGACCCTGGACGAGGGCGAGCCCCTGGCCGCCGCGCCGGTTGCCACCCTGGAGCCGGAGAGCCTCAGCTGGGACATCGAGCTGGAGCCGGCCGCCCCGATCACCGACACCACCCTGGCCGACGAAGGCTGGGCGCTGGACGACAGCCACAAGGCCGAGAGCATCGACTTCAGCCTCGAAACGCTGGACGAGACGCCTGCCCCCTCGCAGGCCGCCGAACTGAGCTGGAGCCTGGACGATGCCGCGCCGCTGGCCGAAGTGCCGCCCGCTGCGGCGGTGACGGAAGACCCCACCAGCCTGCCGCCGCTGGAGGCCACGCCGGCCCCGCTGGACGAGCTGAGCTGGGACATGGAAACCCTTACCCCGGCGGACGACAAGGCCGCCGAGGAAGACTGGTTCAGCATCGACCTCAGCCAGCCGGCGGCCGAAACGCCGGCCCCGTCGCTGGAGCTGGATGAACACTTCGCCAGCCTCGAAGCCGCGCCGCTGGTGACGCTGGAAACCCTGGACGACCTGAGCCTCGATGCGCAGCCGGACAGCGTCGAGCTGCCCACCCCGGACGCCGCGCTGGTCAGCGACGACAACTGGACCCTGGGCGAGCTGAGCGAGCCGACCGCGCTGGACGCGGGCGTCGACCTCAGCCTCGACGCCCCGCTGCACCTGGAGCCGCTGGAACCGCTGAGCGACGCCGAGGCGCCGAGCCTGCAGGCCGAGGCCTGGAGCGACGCGAACATCGCCGATCTCGACCTGCCGGAGGTCGAGCTGCCCAGCCCGCCGGCCGAGCCCGAGCCGGTGGCCGAGGCGCCGGCCAAACCGCTGTCGCTGGCCGAGGTCATGGCCGCTCCGGTGCAGGCGATCAACCCGCCGGCCCAGGACGTACCGCCCAGCCTGCTGCCGCCGCCCGCCGACGAAGAGCCGATCGACGAAGAGCTGCGCGAAGTCTTCATCGAAGAAGCCGGCGAGGTGCTGGAAACCATCGGCGAATACCTGCCCGTGTGGCTGGGCAGCGCCGACGACCGTGAATCGCTGACCGAGATCCGCCGCGCCTTCCACACCCTCAAGGGCAGTGGCCGGATGGTCCGCGCGCTGGTGATCGGCGAACTGGCCTGGTCCATCGAGAACCTGCTCAACCGTGTGCTCGACCGCAGCATCGGCGACTCGCCGGCGGTGCAACTGGTGGTGCAGGACGTGGTGGCGCTGATGCCCGAGCTGGTCGGTGAGTACGCCGCCAACGCCCAGCGCCAGCGCGACGACGTCGACCGCCTGGCCGCCACCGCCCATGCCCTGGCCAAGGGGCAGCCGGTGCCGCCGCCCAGCGGCGGGCAGCCGGCAAGCGAGGCCGCACTGGCGGAAGAAGCCAGCCCTGCGAGCGAAATCGAGCAGGCGCCCCAGGCGGGCGAGGGCATCGACAGCCTCGACGAGAGCCTCGACCCGCAACTGCTGGAGATTTTCCGCAACGAGGCGGAAACCCACCTGGAAACCCTGGTCGGCTTCCTCGCCGATTGCGCGCAGCAGCTGCCGCAGCCGGTGACCGACGACCTGCAGCGCGCCCTGCACACGCTCAAGGGCAGTGCGCACATGGCCGGCATCCTGCCGATCGCCGAAATCGCCACGCCGCTGGAGCGGCTGGTGAAGGAATTCAAGACCAACCTGTTGCAGGTCGATCTGCGCGAGGCCGAGCTGCTGCACGCCGCCGAAGGCCTGTTCCGCGTCGGTCTCGACCAGTTGGTCGCCGGCCGTCCGCTGGCGCCCATCGAGGGCAGCGCCGAGCTGCTGGCACGCATCGCGCAGATCCACCAGGAGCGCCTGGAAGCCGCCGAGGCCAAGCGCCGCGGCGAAAGCGGCGAGGGCAGCGGCAGCGATCCGCAGCTGATCGGCATGTTCCTCGCCGAAGGCATGGACATCCTGCTGGACGCCGAGGACCTGCTGCGCCGCTGGCGCGAACACCCGCAGGAACGCCAGGAGCTGGGCGCGCTCCACGATGAGCTGGAAACCCTCAGCCGTGGCGCGCAGATGGCCGAGTTGCCGCAGATGGCCGAACTCGCCGACGCGCTGTTGGCGGTCTACGGCGCCGTGCGCGAGGGCCGCCTAGAGACCGGCGAGGCTTTCTTCACCGTCGCCGAAACCGCCCACGAAGCGCTGATCGGCATGATGGACCAGGTGGCGGCCGCGCTGCAGGTCAGCGCCCGCCCGGAACAGGTCGAGGCGCTGCACCGCCTGCTTGACGTTCCGGCGCCCCAGGACGATCAGCACGACGCCGCGGCCATCGAGTTCGTCGATCTGGAAAGCCTGACCGCCGACGACTTCCCGGCCGAGGACGAGGAGTACCTTCTGGGCGGCCGTCCGGTGGACGACGACAACCTGCCCGACGGCCTCAGCTGGCCGGCACGGGGCGACAACGACGGCGCCCCGCGCGGCGCCGCCGACGATGACGACGATGACGTCATCACCGCCGAGACGCCACATGCCCATCCCGCCCCGCAGCAGCCGCCGCGCGCGCTGGACGAGGAGATGGTGGCGATCTTCCTCGAAGAGGCGGTGGACATCCTGGATAACGCCGGCCAGGCGCTGGACCAGTGGCTGGCCTCACCCGACGGCCTCGCCGCGCTCTCCACCCTGCAGCGCGACTTGCACACCCTCAAGGGTGGGGCGCGCATGGCGGAGATCCGCGAGATCGGCGACCTGTCCCACGAACTCGAATCGCTCTACGAAGGCCTGCTGGACCATCGCTTCCAGCACAGCCAGCCGCTGGGCTACCTGCTGCGCACCTGTCACGACCGCCTGGCGACCCAGCTCGACCAGTTGCAGGCCGGCCAGGCGCTGGCCGACCCGGCGGACCTGGTGCAGACCATCCGCACCTTCCGCCAGAACCCGGCCGCCGGGCTGAACCCGCCCCAGGCCCTTGCCGCCCAGCCGCAGCAGGACGACGCCGCGGCCGAGCAGGAGGAGACCCTGGCGCTGCCGCAGGTCAGCGAAGACGACCTGGAACTGGCGCTGCCCGCCGAGGCGCTGCCGCAGCCGGACGTCGCCCCAGCGCTGGGCGCAGTGGATCTCGACGGCGCAGACCTGGACAGCACCAGCCTGGACGGCGGCGAACTTCAGCCCCTCGATGACGCGGCAGTGGCCGAGCCCGCGCCGGAGGACATCGACCTGCAGGCCTTGCTCGACGAAGCCGAGGCCGAGGTCGCCGAGTCGTCGCCCGCCGAGCCTGAAATCGTCGAGCCGGTCGCCGCTGCTGCCCCCGCCTCGGGCGTGCAGGACAGCGAGTACGAGCTGGACGAGGACCGCGACCAGGAACTGGTGGAGATCTTCCTCGAGGAAGGTTTCGACATTCTCGAAAGCTCCAGCGGCGCCCTGCACCGCTGGATGGAAAACCCCGACAACAGCGTCGAGCTGGAAGCGCTGCAACGCGACCTGCACACCCTCAAGGGCGGCGCGCGGATGGCCGAGATCCGCCCCATCGGCGACCTCGCCCACGAACTGGAATTCCTCTACGAAGGTCTCTGCGGCGGTCGCTTGCGCGCCAGCCCGACACTGTTCGAGCTGCTGCAGCGTTGCCACGACCGTCTCGCCGAGATGCTCGAAGCCGTCCAACAGCATCGCCGGGTGCCGGGAGGTGAATCGCTGATTGACGCGATCCGCCGATTTCGCGCCAACCCCGACGAACAACTGAGCATCCCCAGCAGCGTCAGCCTGCACGCCATCGGCTCCGGCCACGCCGCGTCGGAAGGCCCGGAAGCCGACATCCTGGATATCTTCCTGGAAGAGGCCGACGATCTGCTCGAAGGCATGGAGCAGGCCCTCGGCCGCTGGGACGCCGAGCGCGAGAACGGGGCGCTGGACGAGCTGCTGCGCATCCTTCACACCCTCAAGGGCGGTGCCCGCCTGGCGGGCCAGACCAGCCTGGGCGACCTGGCCCACGACCTCGAACAGCACCTGGGCGAAGCCCAGCAGCAGGGCGCGCCCTGGCCGGAAAGCCTGCTCATGGACGCGCAGTCCGGCTTCGACGGCCTGCAATCGGAAGTCGACCAGCTGCGCCTGCACCTGGGCGAGGTCGAGAGTGCCGACAGCCAGCCCGACGAGCCCCTCGTTGAGGAGCCCGCTGCCGAGCACGCCGCGCCGCTGAACCTGCCGGCCCTGCCCGAAGCCATCATGGCCGCCGCCGTGCCCCAGCGCGTCGACGCGCCGGTGGTGCTGCCCTTCGTCCGCCGTGCCCAGGAAGCCGCCCAGGAAGCCGCCGCGCGCCGCGCGCCGCAGGAACTGGTGAAGGTGCCCGCGCAGTTGCTCGAAGGCCTGGTCAACCTCGCCGGTGAGACCTCGATCTTCCGTGGCCGCGTCGAGCAGCAGGTGAGCGACGTCGGTTCGACCCTGGGCGAGATGGACGCCACCATCGAGCGGGTGCGCGACCAGCTGCGCCGCCTCGATACCGAAACCCAGGCGCAGATCCTCTCGCGCCACCAGGCCGACGCCGAGCGCGCCGGCTACGAGGACTTCGACCCGCTGGAAATGGACCGCTACTCGCAGCTGCAGCAGCTCTCCCGCGCGCTGTTCGAGTCCGCATCCGACCTGTTCGACCTCAAGGAAACCCTGGCCGCGAAGAACCGCGACGCCGAGACCCTGCTGCTGCAACAGGCGCGGGTCAACACCGAGCTGCAGGAAGGCCTGATGCGCACCCGCATGGTGCCCTTCGACCGCCTGGTGCCGCGCCTGCGGCGGATCGTGCGCCAGGTGGCGAGCGAACTGGGCAAGCAGGTGGAATTCGTCGTCAGCAACGCCGAAGGCGAGATGGACCGCACCGTGCTCGAACGCATCGTCGCCCCGCTGGAGCACATGCTGCGCAACGCGGTCGACCACGGCATCGAGTCCGGCGAGGCGCGCCGCATCGCCGGCAAGCCCGAGCAGGGCACCATCCGCCTGACCCTGGGGCGCGAGGGTGGCGACATCCTCCTGACCCTGGCCGACGACGGCGCCGGCATCCGCCTGGACGCCGTGCGCCGCAAGGCCATCGAGCGTGGACTGATGGCCGAGGACAGCGAGCTGAACGACCACGAGGTGCTGCAGTTCATCCTCGAGGCCGGCTTCAGCACCGCCGAGAAGGTCACGCAGATTTCCGGCCGTGGCGTGGGCATGGACGTGGTGAACTCCGAGGTGAAGCAGCTCGGCGGCTCCATGAGCATCCATTCGCGCGTCGGCGAAGGCACCCGCTTCGACATCCGCCTGCCGTTCACCGTGTCGGTGAACCGCGCGCTGATGGTGCTCTCCGGCGAGGACCTCTACGCCCTGCCGCTCAACACCATCGAAGGTATCGTGCGTGTCTCGCCTTACGAGCTGGAAGCCCTCTACGAGCAGGCCGCCGCCGACGAATCCGGCGCCGCGCCGCGCTTCGAGTACGCCGGCCAGAGCTACGAGCTGAAATACCTGGGCGACCTGCTCAACAACGGCCAGCATCCCAAGCTGGTCGGCCAGTCGCTGCCGCTGCCGGTGATCCTGGTGCGCTCGGCGGACCACGCCGTGGCGGTGCAGGTGGATGCCCTGGCCGGCTCGCGCGAGATCGTGGTGAAGAGCCTCGGCGCGCAGTTCGCCGGCGTCAGCGGCATCTCCGGCGCGACCATCCTCGGTGACGGTCGCGTGGTGGTGATTCTCGACCTGCTGGCGACCATCCGCGTGCTGCACGCGCAGCATGTCCAGCACGCTCCGCGCCGCCAACTGGCCGGCCCCGCCGCGGCGGACGTCGAGCACCAGCGCCCGACCCTGGTCATGGTGGTGGATGACTCTGTCACCGTGCGCAAGGTCACCAGCCGCCTGCTGGAGCGCAACGGCATGAACGTGCTCACCGCCAAGGACGGGGTGGACGCTATCGCCCAGCTGCAGGAACACAAGCCCGACATCATGCTGCTGGACATCGAGATGCCGCGCATGGACGGCTTCGAGGTGGCCACCCTGGTGCGCCACGATGAACAGCTGAAGGACCTGCCGATCATCATGATTACCTCCCGTACCGGCGAGAAGCACCGCGACCGTGCCCTGGCCATCGGCGTCAACCAGTACCTGGGCAAGCCGTACCAGGAATCCGAGCTGCTGGAGAACATCCAGAAGCTGGTGAAGGCCCATGTCTGAGCAGAGCACGCCGCGGATCGCGGTGATCGCCGACACCTCCCTGCAGCGCCACGTGCTGGCCCAGGCCCTGGCCGGCCATGGCTACCAGGTGGTGCTCAACGCCGACCCGGCGCGCCTGGAAAGCGAGCAGCTGGACGCCTGCGAGACCGACCTGTGGCTGGTGGACCTGGCACAGCAGGAAGACTCGCCGCTGGTGGACAACCTGCTGGAACAGTCGCGGGTGCCCGTGCTGTTCGGCGAGGGGCATGCACCGGAGCGGCATTCCGAACATTACCCACGCTGGGAGCGCCGGCTGGTGTCCAAGCTGCGCAAGCTGGTGGGCGACCCCAGCGCCGGCGTCGGCCGCAGCCTGGCCGCGCTGCTCGACGAAGCGCAGCGCCCGAGCCGCGTGGCGTTGCCCGAGGACCTCGCCGCTTCGCCACTGAAGGCCGGCGAACCGGCGGCGCAGGTCTGGCTGCTGGCTGCTTCGCTGGGTGGCCCGGCGGCGGTGAAGACCTTCCTCGATGCGCTGCCCGGCGGCCTGCCGGTGGGCTTCCTGTATGCCCAGCACATCGATGCATCGTTCGAGGCGAACCTGCCGCAAGCGGTCGGCCGCCACAGCCAGTGGCACGTCAACACCGTGCGCGACGGCGACCCGGTGCGCTGCGGCGAAGTCGTCGTGGTGCCGATCGCCCGTGAGCTGGGCTTCGACGATTCGGCGCGGATGTATGTGCAGGATCGTGGCTGGCCGGAACCCTACAGCCCGTCCATCGACCAGATGATGCTCAACCTCGCCCAGCAGTACGGCGAGCGCTGCGGCGTGATCGTGTTCAGCGGCATGTGCAGCGACGGCAGCGCCGCCGCGGCCTACGTGCGCCGCCAGGGCGCGCCGATCTGGACCCAGCGCGCCGACAGCTGCGCCTGTTCGAGCATGCCCGACAGCCTGCGCGAGGGCGGCTACAGCACCTTCTCCGGCGACCCGCGGGAACTCGCGGCGGCGCTGGTCAATCACCTCGCCGAGCAATGCGTCGGCGCAGTCACGCAGTGAGATAAGGCCCGATGAGTGATCTTCCCGTCGCCAATGCCAGCACCGCCGTTGCCAACGGCGCCGCGGCCAACGCAGCCCCTGGCAGCCTGACGGCCCTGCTGGTGCCGCTGGCCGACCGCAACCTGCTGCTGCCCAACGTGGCGGTGGCCGAGCTGATCACCTACCGCGCGCCGCACCCGGTGGACGGCCTGCCGTCGTGGTACCTGGGCCAGGTGGCCTGGCGCGACCTGCGCCTGCCGCTGCTGTCCTTCGAGGCGGCCTCCGACGGTCAGGCCGAAGTCAGCCCCGGTGCACGGGTGATCGTGGTCAACGCCCTGGGTGGGCGGCCCAACGTGAAGTTCTTCGCCCTGCTGGTGCAGGGCATCCCGCGCTCGGTGAAAGTCGGCGGTGACCTCAAGCGCGCCGACGTGGCGCTGGCACCGCTGGAGCTGGACGCGGTGGACCTGGGCGACGCCCAGGCGCGCATCCCCGACCTGGTCGCGCTGGAACAGAAGCTGGCCGACTCCGGCCTGATCTGAGCCCGCCATGAGCGCCGGCCTGCGCCTCGCCCAGTTGGGCGAGCAACCCGGCTTCGAGGTGGCCGGCGCCACCCTCGGCGGCCATCGCTTCGAACGCCACAGCCACGACGAATTCGTCATCAGCGCCAACCTGCGCGGCGAGGAAAGCGTCTGGCTGGACGGCCGCACCTTCGAGGCCGGCCCCGGTGCCGTCACCACCTACAACCCCGGCCAGATCCAGGGCGGCGGCGTTGCCGAGGGGCAGCCCTGGCAATTCGTCAGCCTCTACGTCGCGCCCGACCCGCTGGCGGCGATGCTCGGCCTGCAACGCCTGGAATTCGAACGCCCCTGCCGCCGCCTGCCGACCCTAGCCGCTGCCCTGGCGGACGCCGCGGAGCGCGTGCTGGGCGAGGACAGCTTCGTTCGTCAGCGGGGCGAAGAGCGACTGACCCTGCTGCTGGCCGAGATCGCCCGCGCCACGGGCGTGCGCCTGCCGCAGGAGGCGGTGGAGCAGGGCGGGCGGATCGCCGACCTGCAGGACTGGCTGGCCGCCGACCTGGCGCGCCAACCCAGCCTCGACGAGATGGCGGCCTACCTTGGACTGTCGCGCTTCCACCTGCTGCGCAGCTTCCAGAAACAGGTGGGCCTGAGCCCCCGGCAGTGGGCGATGCAACTGCGCACCCGCCGCGCCCAGGCCCTGCTGCGCGCCGGCCTGCCGGCCACCGTGGTGGCCCATGAGCTGGGCTTCGCCGACCAGAGCCACCTGAACCGGCACTTCCGCGCGGCCTACGGCGTGTCGCCAGGGCACTTCCAGCGCGCCCTGCGCTGAGCAATCCAGTTCAAGTCCGGCGGCCGCCGCCCGGGCAGAATCGCCCCATCGTCATCCTGTCCGGAGCCGCTCCATGACCCTTTTTTTCGCCGCGCTGCTGTTCGGCATCGTCTTCTGCCTGTCGCCCGGCGCGGTCCTCGCCGAAACCCTGCGCCGCGGCCTGAAGGGCGGCTTCCGCCCGGCGCTGCTGGTGCAGTTCGGCTCGCTGATCGGTGACGCGGTGTGGGCGCTGATCGGCCTGACCGGGCTAGCGCTGCTGCTGGGCCACGAGACGTTGCGCCTGCCGCTGACCCTGGCCAGCGCGGCCTACCTGGCCTGGCTAGGTGTGCAGAGCCTGCGCGATGCGCGCCAGGTTGGCGGGGTAGAGGAGGGCGACAGCGCCGAACACCACGCCGGCGCCTTCGCTTCCGGGGCCATGCTGTCGCTGTCGAACCCGAAGAACATCGTCTACTGGGGCGCCCTGGGCGGCGCCATGGCCGGGCTGGTGGACGGCGTGCCGACGCTGGCGGACTCGCTGGTGTTCTTCGCCGGCTTCATGACCGCCTCGGTGCTCTGCTGCTTCCTCTGCGCCGCGCTGGTGGACTGGCTCCGACGCAACGCCTCGCCACGCTGGCACCGGGTGAGCCACGCGTTGTGCGGGGTCGTGCTGCTGGTGCTGGCGGGGTTGGCGGTGCGGGGCGTCTGACGCTGCTTCGCTACCCGCTTTGGGAAGCGTCCGAATAGCGGCTCCTTGCCCAAGTTGTTCCCATGCAGGCTCCTTTCCGGACAAGGACGCCTGCCATGCTTCAGTTTCTGCGAGACATTTATGAGGGCCTCAAGGACGAGTACCGCAATCGTAGCAAGCCCCCGCGCCCCCGGCCGAGTCGACCGGCGGAACCCCCGCCATGGCCAGCAGCTCCCAGGCCCGCGGGGCCAGCCTCGGCCAAGCCCATTCCCGAGCCCGTTCATCCAGCGCTCGACAACTTGCCACCGCTAAAGCACTGGTCTCACCCTTTCCGAGACAAATCCAACCCACTGACTCAACTGACCAACCTGTCCAAGGCTATTGCTGGTTACTACCCTGTAGGCCTCAACGGCATGTGGCATGGCGGGGTGCACTTCGATCCAGGCACCGCTGGCATCGTCGATCAGTCCAGCGTCCGCTGCCTTGCCGATGGCGAGGTAGTCGCCTACCGGATTCCAGGTACTAACCCGGAAACAACCTATTTCCCGGCGCGCGGCATCACGGTCGATGCACCTTTCGCCTCGGCCTTCGTGCTGGTGCGCCATCGCCTCGAAGCACCGATAATAGCGGGAAGCACCGATGCACCACCGCAACTGGCTTTCTACAGCCACTACATGCATCTGGAGGACTGGGCAAGTTACCAGGCCGACCCGACCCAGCCGCGTCCTGCGTTTTGGCGGGCGGGTAGCTACCGGGTCAAGGCCGATACCACCGATCGCGGGCCATTGGGCGCTTCGGTCCAAGCTGACGCCAGACCGGGCAGCAAAATACTGGCAACTCTCCCTCGCGGCACATCTGTGCAGGTCACCTATTACGATCTGGCTTTTTTACGGTTGCAAAGCGTGCTGGGCGTGGACGTTCCCGAACTGGCCGAGCCCATCAAAAAGGGTCGCGCCTACATCCGGACTGGAGATGTAGAGCGCGTCGGCGGCGAAGATCGGATAACTAGCAATGCCTTGGGCCTGCAACAGAGCGACCGGCTGAACGTTCATGCCAGTGCCGATGCTCAAAGCGATGTTCTGGCAACTTTGCCACGTGGTGCCGAGATCGTCATCAGCGGGGAGGGCGAATACCGCAAGCTGGAAAGCGTCATTCCGGCAGGGCCGGAAGATGCCGAGATCAGCGTCGATGCCTACCAAACCCCACGAGGCTATGTGCGTTTTGAAGCGCTGGAGCCAATCATCGCTCCGCAGCAACTGGGGAGCGTCGTAGTGCTCGACCAGCCTGTTCCGATCAAGGCCGGTGACCTGATTGGCCATATCGGCCCTTACCAGAGCAACAGCGACACCTCGCCTATTCGTAAGCTGCACCTGGAAACCTTCACGGCCGACAACCTACCGAAGTTCCTCGAAGCCAGTCGCGCCTGGGCGCAGCGTTTGCCCGAGCAGGAAAAGGGCTGGCTGAAGATTGCCCGTGGAACCCCGGTAATCGCACCACGTGAAGACGGTCCGCCCGTGTTGGGCGAAATTGGACCGCCGGCGGGAAATGACTTGTTGGTACCCCGCAGCCTGCTTGAAGGGCTGCCCGCTGACTTCAAGCGCGTCGTGACATCGGAAGACACGCCCACACACAACTGGTACCGGCTCGAAGGACTACTCAACGATGACGGCGGCAAACCTCTGGACGGCTGGGTTTGCGAAAACGTCGGCGTCACGCCGTGGGTCAGCCCCTAGCATTGGGAGGGATACGATTTCATCCACGATTATGGGCCGATGGAACACAGTTTCGCCTATCGTCTCAACAAGGAGGGTCGGCTGACAGACGATGATCAGGACCGCTTCCGTCCGAAGATCGATGCCTGGGATCAAGGGCCGGTGCAGAGCCGTCTGTACGACATTATCGACAACAACCGCGACGGGCAACTCAGCATCAATGAAATTCGCGCTGCGCTAGGCATTCCCGCCAGGGCGCAATCTATTTCGCAGCTGGTGGTGCGGTACGAAAGCGAATGGCATTACCGCCCACAGAAGCTGGATGACCTGGACGAAATACTTGGCCATACCACCTCGACACCTCATCTGAATTGGGCTGCCGAGAAGGGGCGGGTTGAACAGCTCTGCTGGTGGGCCCAGGTGGCGGGCAGAGTGGGGTTGCCAGCGGACGGCAAGGTTTACCACCTGCACCCGATAGGGCTGGTGACAGCCTTCAAGAAACCTAGGGAGAACACCTACCGGATCTATCAGAACGGAACGATCGAGCGGTATCTATCGCCGGAGCAGAAGCCTGACTCGGCCCGGTATATCTATGTGGATAAAGAGGGGGTTGAGCATGATTTTGGGGTGTTTAAGGCGATAGAGGCGGGCCGATGGGAGAAAATAGGAACGCCGGGTGTCGGCAAGGTTTTTTTGGTTGATATAAGTGAGTTGGGCTCTAATTCGGCTAGGAAATTTGGGTTTGAGTTCTCTGGTACGTCAAGAAAGTATATGAGCATGCCGGCGCTGGCCAGTTTGATCGGGGCGCTTATGGAAGTTAGGTTTCCGGATGTGGTGTGTACCGGGTTTAGCTTAAGAGACGGATCGCCTGGAAATGAAAGTAAGTCGCATATAAATGGACAGAACGGAGATTTTCGATTCTTGAGGCTCGACCGAAGCGGAGGGAGTTTGGATCTTTCTGAAAGGCCGGAATTGTTGGATGAGTTTCGACAGTCAGAGTTTATTCATGCTCTATATAAGTTTGGTTGGAAACAGATGTTGGCGTGGAGGTATAGGTTGAGTGGAGTGGATAAGTTACTTCCGCGAACAGCTCATTATCCTAGGCATCATCATCACCTTCATGTTGGTAGGTATCAGCCTGATTTTAGAGAGATTAAATATGAGGATTGATTTTTTGTTATTAATTTTCGCTCTGATAGTTGCTTTTTCCCCAGTAAAGGAGGCTTTTGGTTCCGAGTCAGGAGCCAGTAAATTGGCCTCCTGTGAAAAGAGGCTAAAGGACCTGTCGGTTTCCTTGAAAGGTCCGGTTGGGATAAGTGTATATAGGATATTTAATGTTTTCCCTCCGGTAGGCCGAGGGGAGATTGATCATGAGTCGATTGTTAGGAATATTAAATCTAGAGTCAAATCTGTAAATTTGGCTTCAGACTGCTTTCCTGATCGCCTTCTTAAATCTTCGGTGTGGTATGGGCCAAAAGAAATGCAAGAGGTGCTAAATGATGATGTAGTCCCGGTTAAGGTGTTGTCTGGAAAAAAAGGATATTTTGTTGTTTTCTTGTATCCCGGGTATATTGAGCGCGACGCGACTGGAACTGAGTTGGCCGCTGGTGTTGCGGTGTATGGGAAAGATGGCGAGCTTGTGCAAGTATTTGAGGGCGTCTCTTCTTGGGCGGGAAACGAAGGCACCTTGCTTATGCGCGAGTCCTGCCTATATGGAGAGACGATATCTTTTTCCGATAGAAGATTTTACCCTGATCAAGTCTCCGCGGATGGGTATGTAATTACGTATGATCTTATGTTCGATATTTCAAAATCTATGAAGTACCTGTTCTCCGCCGGGGGGGATAAGGATGGCGGGTATGAGTGCCCAAGTAGCTCGTACATTAAAGTGGGGAAAAAATAGGGGGCCGGGCTGTTCAATAGAATTCATTTTGGCTCAGGTTGCAGACATCATTTGCACAAACGCCTCGCGAGCATCGGCGCTGCCGGCGTGCCCTCCCCCTAGTGCTCTTCAAGGGATAGGGGACCGTTCGGAGCAGGCGGGAAGCGCATCATCAGCCGGCACAATCTGCTCCCTCTCCCCTTGGAAGAGGGCTGGGGTGAGGGGCTTTTCGGCGAGCGCGGATCTCGACCCTAGAAATCTCCCCACAGCTGCTGCGCCACGCTCAGCGCCACCACCGGCGCCGTCTCGGTGCGCAGCACACGCGGACCCAGTCGCGCGGCGTGGAAGCCGGCGCCCTTGGCCTGTTCCACTTCCGCCTCGCTCAAGCCGCCCTCCGGGCCGATCAGGAAGGCCAGGCTGGACGGTTTGTCATGGCTGGTGAGCGGCTCGGCCACCGGGTGCAGCACCAGCTTGAGCTGCGCTTCGCAGCTTTCCAACCAGTCGGCGAGGGTGATCGGCGCGTTGAGCACCGGCAGCACCGAGCGGCCGCATTGCTCGCAGGCGCTGATCGCCACCTGGCGCCAGTGGGCCATGCGCTTGTCGGCGCGTTCGTCCTTCAGGCGCACTTCGCAGCGTTCGCTGACGATCGGGGTGATTTCGCTGGCGCCCAGTTCGGTGGCCTTCTGGATCGCCCAGTCCATGCGCTCGCCGCGGGACAGGCCCTGGCCCAGGTGCACGCGCAGCGGCGACTCGGCCTGGCCGTCGAAGGCTTCGCGCAGTTCCACGCGGACGTTCTTCTTGCCCACCTCGATCAGTTCGCCCAGGTACTCGCGGCCCGAGCCGTCGAACAGTTGCACGGCATCGCCAGCGGTGTGCCGCAGCACGCGGCCGATGTAGTGGGCCTGGGCTTCGGGCAGTTCGTGCTGGCCGAGGGAGAGCGGGGCGTCGATGAAGAAGCGGGAAAGGCGCATGGCTGATCGCTACAAGCTGCAAGGGGAAAGCCGCAAGCATAAAGCCAGTTAGCGCCAGCTCGAAGCTTTTGCTATCGGCGTATGGATTGCGGCTCGTTGCTCGCCGCAGGCGCATCAACCCGGGTCGCGGTGCTCGGGGAAGCGTTCGCTGACGGCCACGCTGACGCTGTCGCGGGTGGCGATGTCGATGCCTTCGCTGGCGACCTCGGCGAGGAAGTCGATCTGCTCGGGGGTGATGATGTACGGCGGCAGGAAGTACACCACGCTGCCCAGCGGGCGCAGCAGCGCGCCGCGCGCAAGGCCGTGCTGGAAGACCTTCAGGCCGCGGCGCTCCTGCCAGGGATAGGCGGTTTTCGTCGCCTTGTCCTGGACCATCTCGATGGCGAGGATCATGCCGGTCTGGCGGATTTCCGAGACGTGCGGGTGGTCGGCCAGGTGCGCGGTGGCGCTGGCCATCCTGGCGGCCAGGGCCTTGTTGGCCTCGATGACGTTGTCCTGCTCGAAGATGTCCAGGGTCGCCAGAGCGGCGGCGCAGGCCAGCGGGTTGCCGGTATAGGTGTGCGAGTGGAGGAAGGCGCGCAGGGTGGCGTAGTCGTCGTAGAAGGCCTGGTAGACCTTGTCGGTGGTGAGCACCGCGCTCATCGCCAGGTAGCCGCCGGTGAGCGCCTTGGACAGCACCAGGAAGTCCGGGGTGATGCCGGCCTGCTCGCAGGCGAACATGGTGCCGGTGCGGCCGAAGCCCACGGCGATCTCGTCGTGGATCAGGTGCACGCCGTAGCGGTCGCACGCCTCGCGCAGCAGTTTGAGGTAGACCGGGTGGTACATGCGCATGCCGCCGGCACCCTGCACCAGCGGTTCGACGATGACGGCCGCCACCTCCTGGTGATGCTGCTCCAGCGCCTGCTCCATGGCGGCGAACATCGTCCGCGAGTGCTCTTCCCAGCTCACGCCCTCGGGGCGCAGGTAGCAGTCGGGCGTCGGCACCTTGATGGTGTCCATCAGCAGCGATTTGTAGGTCTCGGTGAACAGCGCCACGTCGCCCACCGACATCGCCGCCACGGTTTCGCCGTGGTAGCTGTTGGTCAGGGTGATGAAGCGCTTCTTCTCCGGCTGGCCGAGGTTGTGCCAGTAGTGGTAGCTCATCTTCAGCGCGACTTCGATGCCGGCCGAGCCGCTGTCGGCATAGAAGACGCGGGAGAAACCGGCCGGCGCCAGGCGCAGCAGGCGCTCGGACAGCTCGATCACAGGCTGGTGGCTGAAACCGGCGAGGATCACGTGCTCCAGCTGGTCCACCTGGTCCTTGATGCGTTGGTTGATGCGCGGGTTGGCGTGGCCGAAGACGTTGACCCACCAGGAGCTGACCGCGTCCAGGTAGCGCTTGCCTTCGAAGTCCTCCAGCCAGATGCCTTCGCCGCGGCGGATCGGGATCACCGGCAGGCGTTCGTGGTCTTTCATCTGGGTGCAGGGGTGCCACAGCACCTCGAGATCGCGCTGCATCCACTCGGCATTCAGGCCCATGGCGGTACTCCTCTTCGTCACTGTCGGCTCGCTCTGGGCGGCAAGCCTATGCAATGCACTTGAGATGAACAAGGACGCGTCCTACGACACATCCCGCTGGCAGCCGACCAACATGGCTATTCGGCTTTCAGGCGCTCACGTATGCTTCGCGCTTTTGCACCAATTCGGGGAATTCCGGCGATGAAAATGGGATGGCTGCGCGCTGCCGCGTTGCTTGCTCTGGGGGTGTTCAGCGCAGTGGCGCTGGGCAAGGACAAACAGCCGACCGCCATTGTGGTCGGCGGCGGGCTCGCCGGTCTTTCCGCGGCCTATGAGCTGCAGCAGGCGGGCTGGCAGGTCACCCTGCTCGAAGCCAAGCCGCAGGTGGGCGGCCGCTCGGGCCTGGCTACCAGCGAGTGGATCGGCAACAAGAAGGCCCAGCCGACCCTCAACGGCTACCTGGATGCCCTGAAGGTGAATTCGGTGCCGGCGCCGGAGTTCGTGCGTACCCCGAGCTACCTGATCGACGGCGTCTACTACACCAGCGCCGACCTGAAGACCAAGATGCCGGCCGTCGCCGCGGACCTCGAGCGCTTCGAGAAGTCCCTGAACGAGCTGTCCGCGTCCATCGACGACCCGCTCAACCCGCTGGCGAACAAGACCCTGTTCGCCCTCGACCAGCTCACCGCCGCACGCTGGCTGGACAAGCTGAACCTGTCGCCCACCGCGCGTCTGCTGGTCAACCAGCGCATCCGCTCGCACTACGACGAACCGTCGCGCCTGTCGCTGCTCTACCTCGCCCAGCAGGGCCGTGTGTACCGTGGCGTCGACGACCGCGACCTGCGGGCCGCGCGCCTGCCCGGCGGCAGCCAGGTGCTGGCCCAGGCCTTCGTCAAGCAGATCAAGACCATCAAGACCAACGCCAAGGTCACCGCGATCAACCAGGACAAGGACGGCGTGACCGTGAAGGTCGGCCCCACCGGCTACACCGCCGACTACCTGGTGCTGGCCGTGCCGCTGCGCGCGCTGGGCAACATCACCCTGACTCCGGGCCTGAACGAGAAGCAACTGGCGGCGCTCAAGGGCACCAACTACGGCTGGCGCGACCAGATCCTGATGAAGTTCAAACGCCCGGTGTGGGACGACAAGTCGCGCCTGTCCGGCGAGATCTACAGCGACCAGGGCCTGGGCATGATCTGGGTCGAGCCCGCGACCAAGGGCGGCGCCAACGTGCTGATCAACCTGTCCGGCGACAACGCCCGCGTGATGCAGGCCTTCGGTGACCGCCAGCTCTCCGAGCAGGTGCTGATCCGCATGAACAAGTACTACCCGAAGATGCGCGGCGCCTACGACGGCTATGAAATGCGTCGCTACAGCACCGACGCCGGCACCGGCGGTTCCTACCTGGCCTACGGCCCGGGGCAGATCAGCCGCTTCTGGCGCGTATGGGAAACCCCGGTGTCCCGCGTCGCCTTCGCCGGCGAGCACACCGACGCGCTGTATCCAGGCACCATCGAAGGCGCGCTGCGCAGCGGCAAGCGCGCTGCCGCCCAGGTGCGCGACCTGTACGCCGGCAAGACGCCGGTGCTCGAAGGCAAGGCGATGATCGCCGAGAACAAGCCGGCCGCCAGCGACAAGCCGGCCGAGAAGGGCGAGAAGAAGGGCATCATGTCCTGGCTGCCGTTCTGATCGAACCCGTTCCATCGACAATGCCGGCGTAAGCCGGCATTGTCGTTTCTGGCTCTGGGGCGGGTGTTTCAGGCCGGGGATCTATCTTGTCAGTCGATGTTTCAAAGCAGATTTTTCTGCTTTTATTCGATGGATTAACCGCTAGTCTTGAATTCCCGTTTTCAAGGATGTCGATCGATGCAATGGCGTAATTCCCCCGCTCGCTACGGACTGGTCAGCCTGTTCCTGCACTGGGGCAGCGCGCTGGTGGTCTTCGGCCTGTTCGGCCTGGGCCTGTGGATGCGCGAACTGGACTACTACGACACCTGGTACCACCGCGCGCCGGAAATCCACAAGGGCATCGGTATCCTCCTGGCCATCGCGCTGATCGTCCGCGTGCTCTGGCGCTTCATCAGCCCGGCGCCGCCAGCGCCAGCCAGCCACGGCCAGGCGACCCGCCTGGCAACCAAGCTCGGCCACCTGGCGTTGTATGCGCTGCTGTTCGCCGTGATCATCGCCGGCTACCTGATCTCCACCGCCGAGGGCAAACCCATCAGCGTGTTCGGCTGGTTCGACGTGCCCGCCACCCTCAGCGGCCTCACCGACCAGGCCGACGTTGCCGGCGCGATCCACCTGTACCTGGCCTGGACCCTGGTGGTGCTGGCCGTGCTGCACGCCCTGGCGGCGTTCAAACACCATTTCTTCGACCGCGACGCGACCCTGGTGCGCATGCTCGGTCGTGCCGCGAAATAACACCTCACCTCAAAGGGAGATTGCTTCAATGCTGAAGAAGACGTTCGCCGCTCTGGCGCTGGGTACCGCCCTGTTCTCCGCTGGCCAGGCCATGGCCGCGGACTACAAGATCGACAAGGAAGGCCAGCACGCCTTCATCGAGTTCCGCATCAAGCACCTGGGTTACAGCTGGCTGTACGGCCGCTTCGACGACTTCGACGGTGCCTTCACCTTCGACGAGAAGAACCCGTCCGCCGACAAGGTCAAGGTCACCATCAACACCAACAGCGTGAACTCCAACCACGCCGAGCGTGACAAGCACCTGCGCAGCCCGGACTTCCTGAACGTCGCGAAGAACCCGACCGCGACCTTCGAGTCCACCGCCGTGAAGGCCGATGGCAAGAATGCTGAAATCACCGGCAACCTGACCCTCAATGGCGTGACCAAGCCGGTCACCATCAAGGCTGAACTGATCGGCCAGGGCGATGACCCGTGGGGCGGCTACCGCGCCGGCTTCCTCGGCACCACCACCCTCAAGCTGAAGGACTTCAACATCCAGCGCGACCTCGGCCCGGCTTCCCAGGAAGTCGAGTTGACCCTGTCGGTCGAAGGGGTGCGTCAGTAAGACGCAGGAATGCGAAAACGCCGGCGAATGCCGGCGTTTTCGTTTGTGATCCTAGTCACTGCGACCGTGCAGGCACTGGCGAAGCAGACGGGCGAGGGTACGCTGTTCCTCATCATTGAGCGGTGCGAACAGACTGTCATGAGTGCGTGCGAGGATCGCCTGGGTGCGTTCGTCGATGCGGCTCCCGGCGTCGGTGAGAAACAGCTGGAAGCTGCGCTGGTCGTCAGGGTTGCGCTCGCGGCGAACCAGGCCGAGCGTCTCCATCTCGCGGATCTTGCGGGTCACCAGGGCCTTGTCGCGGCACATCTTGCGGCCCAGGCTCTGCAGGCTTTGCCCGGCATCGGCGCCAATCAGTTCGAGCAGGCGGATGTCCGGCGGCGTGAGGGCGATGCCTTCCGCGCACAGTTCGTCCTGCAGGCTCACGCGCAAGTGGTCGAAGACCTCCATCAGCGTCGTTGGCAGGTCGGGATTCACGGTGTGGGTCATCGGCTCGCTCACGGTAAACCTTGTGTAAATCCGGTTGATCAGATCAACCATTTTTTCGTATTTTAGTTGATGTTATCAACTTTGTGCGTCGCCGCGACTGCCTTGCGGGAAACCTACTGCGATATCGGCCATTGGCTAAAACGTTTCAGTAGTTTTCCCTCAGGGCTTTCGGACGTTTACAAACAGAGCTGAATGTAAGTATTTTTGCCAGCTTTCCGGACCGGCAAGCCCACCGCCACACCGGATGCTTTGCTCACGAGGACAACGATATGCAACGAAAGCCAGCCATGCGCGCCCTGGTTCCGGCCCTGCTCGTCGCCATGGCCACTCTTGCCGGCTGCGATAAACCCCAGGCTCCGCAGGAGAAGCCGATTCCCGAGGTCGGGGTGGTCACCCTGCAGCCGCAGGAGGTGACCCTGAGCACCGAACTGCCGGGCCGCACCACTGCGTATCGGATTGCCGAGGTTCGCCCGCAGGTGAACGGCATCATCCTCAAGCGCCTGTTCAAGGAAGGTAGCGACGTCAAGGAAGGCCAGCAGCTGTACCAAATCGACCCGGCCACCTACGAAGCGACCCTGCAGAGTGCCCAGGCCAACCTGGTGTCCACCCAGCAGCAGGCCGAGCGCTACAAGGAGCTGGTCAAGGACGAGGCGGTGAGCAAGCAGCAATACGCCGACGCCCAGGCCGCCTACCTGCAGGCCAAGGCCACCGTCGACAACGCGAAGATCAATGTGCGCTACACCAAGGTCTACTCGCCGATCTCCGGCCGCATCGGCCGCTCCAGCGTGACCGAGGGCGCCCTGGTGCAGAACGGCCAGAGCACTGCGCTGGCCACCGTGCAGCAGCTGGACCCGATCTACGTCGACGTCACCCAGTCCTCCACTGCGCTGATCCGCCTGCGCCGCGAGCTGGCCGCCGGGCAGCTGGAGAAGGCCGGCGACAACGCCGCCAAGGTCAAGCTGTACCTGGAAGACGGCTCCGAATACCCGATCGAGGGCAAGCTGGAGTTCTCCGAGGTCTCGGTGGACCAGGGCACCGGCTCGGTGACCGTGCGCGCCATCTTCCCCAACCCGAACAAGGAACTGCTGCCGGGCATGTTCGTGCATGCGCAGCTGGAAGAGGGCATCAAGAAGCAGGCCATCCTGGCGCCGCAACAGGGCGTCACCCGCGACTTCCGCGGCATGGCGACGGCGCTGGTGCTCAACGGCGAAGACAAGGTCGAGCTGCGCACCCTCAAGACCGAGCGCACCGTGGGTGCCTACTGGCTGGTCAGCGATGGCCTGAAGCCGGGCGATCGCCTGATCACCGAAGGCCTGCAGTACGTCCAGCCGGGCGCCCAGGCCAAGGCCGTACCCGCGAAGAACGTGGCGCCCACCGCCGGGGCTGCCGACCAACCCGCCGCCGCACAACCGGCCAAGCAGGGTTAATCAAGGGGATTCGTCATGTCGAAGTTTTTCATTGACCGGCCCATCTTCGCCTGGGTGATCGCCCTGGTGATCATGCTGGCGGGCGGTCTGTCGATCCTCAAGTTGCCGGTGAACCAGTACCCGGCCATTGCGCCGCCGGCCATCGCCATCCAGGTGAGCTACCCGGGCGCCTCCGCCGAAACGGTGCAGGACACCGTGGTGCAGGTGATCGAGCAGCAGATGAACGGTCTCGACCATCTGCGCTACATCTCCTCGGAGTCCAACTCCGACGGCAGCATGACCATCACCGTGACCTTCGACCAGGGCACCAGCCCTGACATCGCCCAGGTCCAGGTGCAGAACAAGCTGCAGCTGGCCACCCCGCTCCTGCCGCAGGAAGTACAGCAGCAGGGCATCCGCGTGACCAAGGCGGTGAAGAACTTCCTGATGGTGGTCGGCGTCGTCTCCACCGACGGCAGCATGACCAAGGAAGACCTGTCGAACTACATCGTCTCCAACATCCAGGACCCGCTGTCGCGGACCGCCGGTGTGGGCGACTTCCAGGTGTTCGGTTCGCAGTACGCGATGCGCATCTGGCTCGATCCGGCCAAGCTCAACAGCTACCAGATGACCCCGGGCGACGTGAAGACGGCGATCCAGGCGCAGAACGTGCAGATCTCCTCCGGCCAGCTGGGCGGCCTGCCTGCGGTCAAGGGCCAGCAGCTCAACGCCACGATCATCGGCAAGACCCGCCTGCAGAGCGCCGAGCAGTTCAAGAACATCCTGCTCCGGGTCAACGCCGACGGCTCTCAGGTTCGCCTGAAGGACGTCGCCGACGTCGCCCTGGGCGGCCAGGACTACAGCATCAATGCCCAGTTCAACGGCAAGCCGGCCTCGGGTATCGCGATCAAGCTGGCCACCGGCGCCAACGCGCTGGACACCGCCAAGTCGATCCGCGCGACCCTGAGCACGCTGGAGCCGTTCTTCCCGCAGGGCATGAAGATCGTCTACCCGTACGACACCACGCCGGTGGTCTCCGCCTCCATCCATGAGGTGGTTAAGACCCTGGGCGAAGCGATCCTGCTGGTGTTCCTGGTGATGTACCTGTTCCTGCAGAACTTCCGCGCCACGCTGATCCCGACGATCGCCGTGCCCGTGGTCCTGCTGGGCACCTTCGGCGTACTCGCCGCCTTCGGCTTTTCGATCAACACCCTGACCATGTTCGGCATGGTGCTGGCGATCGGCCTGTTGGTGGACGACGCCATCGTGGTGGTGGAAAACGTCGAGCGGGTGATGGCCGAGGAAGGCCTGTCGCCCCGCGAGGCGGCGCGCAAGTCCATGGGACAGATCCAGGGCGCGCTGGTGGGCATCGCGCTGGTGCTCTCGGCGGTGTTCCTGCCGATGGCGTTCTTCGGCGGCTCCACCGGGGTGATCTACCGCCAGTTCTCCATCACCATCGTCTCGGCCATGGCCCTGTCGGTGCTGGTGGCCCTGGTGCTGACCCCGGCGCTCTGCGCCACCATGCTCAAGCCCATCGAGAAGGGCGACCACGGCGAGCACAAGCGCGGCTTCTTCGGCTGGTTCAACCGTGCCTTCCTCTCCACCACCCACGGCTACGAGCGCGGCGTGAAGTCGATCCTCTCGCACCGCGTGCCGTACCTGCTGATGTACGTGCTGATCCTGGGCGGCATGGTCTACCTGTTCACCCGCATCCCCACCGCGTTCCTCCCCGACGAGGACCAGGGCGTGCTGTTCGCCCAGGTGCAGACCCCGGCCGGTTCCTCCGCCGAGCGCACCCAGGTGGTGGTGGACTCGATGCGCGAGTATCTGCTGGACAAGGAAAGCAGCTCGGTGGCCTCGGTGTTCACCGTGACCGGCTTCAACTTCGCCGGCCGCGGCCAGAGCTCGGGCATGGCGTTCATCATGCTCAAGCCCTGGGAAGAGCGTCCGGGCGCGGAGAACAGCGTGTTCGCGCTGGCCCAGCGCGCGCAGCAGCACTTCTTCAGCTTCAAGGATGCGATGGTGTTCGCCTTCGCCCCGCCGGCGGTACTCGAACTGGGTAACGCCGTGGGCTTCGACATCTTCCTCCAGGACCAGGCGGGCGTCGGCCACGACGTACTGATGCAGGCGCGCAACCAGTTCCTCGGCCTTGCCGCGCAGAACCCGGTGCTGCAACGCGTGCGTCCCAACGGCCTGAACGACGAGCCGCAGTACAAGCTGCTGATCGACGACGAGAAGGCCAGTGCGCTGGGCATCTCGCTGGCGGACATCAACAGCACCATCTCCATCGCCTGGGGTTCGAACTACGTCAACGACTTCATCGACCGCGGTCGCGTGAAGAAGGTCTACCTGCAAGGCCGCCCGAACGCGCGGATGAGCCCGGAAGACCTGGACAAGTGGTACGTGCGCAACAGCGCCGGCGAGATGGTGCCGTTCAGCGCCTTCGCCACCGGCGAATGGAGCTACGGCTCGCCCAAGCTTGCGCGCTACAACGGCGTGCCGGCCATGGAAGTCCTCGGTGAACCGGCCCCGGGCCGATCCACCGGTGAGGCCATGGCGGCGGTCGAGGACATCGTCAAGCAACTGCCCAAGGGCGTCGGTTACTCCTGGACCGGCCTGTCCTACGAGGAGCGTCTGTCCGGCTCCCAGGCGCCCGCGCTCTACGCACTGTCGCTGATCGTGGTGTTCCTCTGCCTGGCGGCGCTGTACGAGAGCTGGTCGATCCCGTTCTCGGTGATGCTGGTGGTGCCGCTGGGCGTCATCGGTGCGCTGCTGGCGACCTCCATGCGCGGCCTGTCCAACGACGTGTTCTTCCAGGTGGGCCTGTTGACCACCATCGGCCTGTCGGCGAAGAACGCGATTCTGATCGTCGAGTTCGCCAAGGAACTGCACGAGCAGGGCAAGGGCATCGTCGAGGCGGCCATCGAGGCCTGCCGGATGCGTCTGCGCCCCATCGTGATGACCTCCCTGGCCTTCATCCTCGGCGTGGTGCCGCTGGCGATTTCCACCGGCGCCGGCTCGGGCAGCCAGCATGCGATCGGTACCGGCGTGATCGGCGGCATGGTCACCGCGACCGTCCTGGCGATCTTCTGGGTGCCGTTGTTCTACGTGGTGGTCAGTACCCTGTTCAAGGACCCGGCGTCCAGGGAACAGGAATCCACCGAGAAGGGGCATTGATATGAGAAAGTCCTTACTGTTGCCCTCTTTGTCATGGGCTGTTGCAGCCGTCGTGTTGTCCGGCTGCTCGCTGATCCCCGACTACGAGCGCCCCGAGGCGCCCGTGGCCGCGGCCTACCCCCAGGGCGAGGCCCACGCTGCGGCGCAACCGGCAACGGCCGGCGCCGACATCGGCTGGCGCGAGTTCTTCAAGGACCCGCAACTGCAGCGACTGATCGAAGTGTCGCTGGAAAACAACCGCGACCTGCGCGTCGCCGCGCTGAACATTGAAGCCTACCGGGCGCAGTACCGCATCCAGCGGGCCGACCTGTTCCCGGCGGTGGACGCCAGCGTCACCGGCTCGCGCCAGCGCCTGCCGGCCGACCTGTCGACCACCGGCAGCTCGATGATCAGCAGCCAGTACGGCGCGACCCTGGGCGTCACCTCCTGGGAGCTCGACCTGTTCGGCCGCCTGCGCGCCCTGCGTGACCAGGCGCTGGAAACCTACTTCGCCAGCGAAGAGGCCCGTCGCAGCACGCAGACCAGCCTGGTGGCCAACGTCGCCAACGCCTACCTGACGCTGCGCGCCGACCAGGCCCAGCTGCAGCTGACCCGCGACACCCTGGGCACCTACCAGAAGAGCTACGACCTGACCAAGCGCAGCTATGACGTCGGCGTGGCCTCGGCGCTGGACCTGCGCCAGGCGCAGACCTCGGTGGAAAGCGCGCGGGCGACCCTGGCGCAGTACACCCGCCTGGTGGCGCAGGACCAGAACGCGCTGGTGCTGCTGCTCGGCTCCGGCCTGCCGGCGGACCTGCCGCAGGGCCGCGGCCTGGGTGACGAACTGCTGGCTACCGTGCCGGCGGGCCTGCCCTCCGACCTGCTGCAGCGCCGCCCGGACATCCTCCAGGCGGAGCACCAGCTCAAGGCGGCCAACGCCAACATCGGCGCGGCGCGGGCGGCGTTCTTCCCCAGCATCAGCCTGACCGCCAACGCCGGCAGCCTCAGCCCGGACCTGTCCGGCCTGTTCGACGGCGGTTCCGGCAGCTGGCTGTTCAAGCCGTCGATCACCCTGCCGATCTTCAACGCCGGCAGCCTGCAGGCGAGCCTGGACCTGGCCAGGGTGCAGAAGGACATCAACGTGGCGCAGTACGAGAAAGCCATCCAGACGGCCTTCTCCGAGGTGGCCGACGGTCTCGCCGCGCGCGGCACCTTCAACGAGCAGTTGCAGGCGCAGCGCGCGCTGGTGGACGCCAGCAGCGAGTACTACCGCCTGGCCGACAAGCGCTACCGCACCGGTGTGGACAACTACCTCACCCTGCTCGACGCGCAGCGCTCGCTGTTCAGTGCCCAGCAGCAGTTGATCACCGACCGCCTCAACCAGCTCACCAGCGAGGTCAACCTGTACAAGGCCCTCGGCGGCGGCTGGCAGGCGACGGCGGCAGACGCCAAGCCGATCTCCAGCGAGGCGCCCAAGGGCTGATCCTCACCGGCTGGAACGAAAAACGCCGCCCTTCGGGGCGGCGTTTTTGTTGGTGCATCCGTGGCGGTCCGGTTGCGGTTCGCGAAGGGACACCGCCGATGAGCACGGCGAGAGTGCAGGAGCGGGCCATGCCCGCGACCGCGCCCAAGGGGCGCTCCTGCCGGATCATGGCGGGTTCGCGAGCACGCTCGCTCCTACAGGCTGTGAACCGCGCTGACGTGTAGGGCGCATGACGCCGAAGGCGTTATCCGCCACCGACGTGGCAGATAATGTGGCGGGTTATACGCCAGCACGGCGTGCTCTTCGTAGGAGCGAGCTTGCTCGCGAACCGCCAACCTACAGCATCGCGCCGCGGCCGGCCGGCTGGATCTGGTTGTCAGCCAGCCAGTCCAGCGCGCATTCGCGCAGGCGCTCGCCCTGGTAGTCGTACCAGGCCTGGAGCAGCTCCGGGTAGCCCATCAGCACATGGCGGAAAGCCTTGAACGGCTTGCGCCCCTCCACCGCATTGGCCAGGGCGGAATAGGCGTGGGGCTCGGGGACTTCGCGCAGGAAGTCGCGCATCAGGTCCAGGGACTGGCCGCTGCTCAGCGGTTCGATGGGCAGCAGGCGCTCCGGCTCGCGGTGCAGCAGTTCGGCCAGTTCCGGGTCGGGATCGTCTTCAGGAATCAGCAGCACCTGGCCGCTGAAGAGGTCGAGGTAGTGATCGATACCCTGGGTGTCGAGTGCGAAGGCCAGTTCGTCGAGGTCGATGGTCAGCGGGCGCATGGTCACTCTCCCTATATGGCGAGTGACCGATCCTACGCCATGCGCATGACAGCTGTCCTGCTTATGTCGGCCGGCGCGGGCACACCGACCGTTTCGCGGCTCACAGGCGGAAGCGCCCCACCTGCAGTTGCAGCTCGCTGCCCAGGCGCGCCAGTTCGGTGCTGGAGCTGGCGGTCTGCTCGCTGGCGGCGGCCGACTGGTCGGCGATCTCGCGCACCTGCACGACGCTGCGGTTGATTTCCTCGGCGACGCTGCTCTGCTCCTCGGCGGCCGAGGCGATCTGCAGGTTCATGCCCTGGATGTCGGCCACGGTGCGGGCGATTGCGCCCAGCGCTTCGCCGGCGCGGCGGGTGAGCTGCACCGAGCTGCCGGTCAGGCGGCGGCTGTCGTCCATGCGCGACACCGCGTCCTGGGCACCGCGTTGCAAGGCGGCGATCAGGCCCTCGATCTCGGCGGTGGACGACTGTGTGCGCTGTGCCAGGCCGCGGACCTCGTCCGCTACCACGGCAAAGCCGCGCCCTGCCTCCCCGGCGCGGGCGGCCTCGATGGCGGCGTTGAGCGCCAGCAGGTTGGTCTGCTCGGCCACCGATTTGATCACATCGAGCACGCTGCCGATCTTCTCGCTTTCCTGGCGCAGCAGCTCCATGGCCTGCGCGGAACGATCCACCTCGCTGGCCAGGCGGTCGATCTGCTGCACGGCGTCCTGCACCACCAGGTCGCCCTCGCGGGCCTGCTGGTCGGCCTGGCGGGCGGCGGCGGAGGCCTGCTCGGCGTTGCGCGCGACTTCCTGCACGGTGGCGGCCATTTCGTGGATGGCGCTGGCGACCTGCTCGGTCTCCACGCGCTGGCTGTTCACCCCGGCGCGGGTCTGCTCGGTGACGGCGGACAGCTCGTCGGCGGCGGTGGCCAGCTGGCTGACGCTGCCGCCGATATGCCCGAGGAGCTGCGCCAGGCTTTCGCGCATGCGCAGCATCACCCGCTGCAACTGGCCCAGTTCGTCGCTGCGCTGCAGGTTGAGCTCGCGGGAGAGCCCCTGGGACAGGTCGCCCTGGGCGATGCGCTCGGCCAGCTCCAGGGCCTCCAGCAACGGGCGGACGATCTGCCGGTTGATCGCCCACCCCGAGAGCAGGCCGAAGGCAAGGGCCAGCACGGCGATGAGGATCTGCCGGGTCTTGGCCTCGGCGGTCTCGGCCTCGTTGCGCGCCAGGGTGTCCTGGTAGAGGTGGGTGGCGGCGGCGAGCAGCGCGTCGCTGGCGCCGCCCAGGCGGGTGCGCGCCTGCTGGGTGGCATTCACGCCGTCGCGAAAGTGCTCGATGCCGCTGCGGTAGCTCTGCAGGTCCTTCAGTGCGTTGCTCAGGCCGTCAGCGGCGAGGGCCGGCAACTGGCCGTGCAGGGCATTGCCGGCGTCGCGCAGTGTGTCGAAGGCGGTGAAGGCCGCCTGCTCGGCGCTGGCGGATTGTTCGAAGACGTAGCCTCGCACCTGGTAGCGCACGGCGAGCAATTGCTGGTGCAACCGGCCGACGGCCTGGGCGCTGTGCAGCAGCTGGGCGTCGCCGGGTTGCTCGGCGAGCAGGTCGAAGAGCTGCTTGTCCAGCGCCTCGAAGGCCTGCAGGGCGCTCTGCGCGCTGCCCACCAGCGTGCCGCGGGCCTGGGTGCGCTGGTCGACCGCGCGGGTGAGGGCGCTGAACGCCTCGCGGTACTGGCTGACGGCCTGGCGCGCGGCGTCCAGCTGCCGGGCGTCGATATCGCTGCCCTTCAGGCGCTGTTCGATGACGGCCAGCATCTTCGTGCTGTGTTGTTCGACGCGCTCGGCCTGGGACCGGTCGCCGCCCAGTTCGAATTGCAGGCGGGCAAGATTGGCCTGCTGGCTTAAGTCATTGAGCTCGGTGATGGTCGCCAACTGCTCGCCGCGCGCGGCCTGGTTGTCCAGGCTGTGCAGGCCGCCGAGCAGCACCAGCAGGGTGAGGAAGAGGAGAATGCCGAAGCCCACCACCAGCTTCAGGCTGACGTTCAGGCGTCCCAGCTGTACCACTAGCCAATCGTACATGTCGAATGCTCCAGGCAGGCGTCGCCACGGGATCGACGGCCCGTGGCTGGCAAGAACCAATGTGCGGTGGCGAGGCGAAATTATCGGGACGCATCTTCGTGCGTCAGAGGCTATCGGCGGCGAAACGGGAAACTGAAGGCGGGAAATTCGTCGCGATATCGCCGCCCCGGACGGGGTTTTGCAGGAGCGTGCCATGCGCGATCGCAGCTCGTACGTACTCTTGCGGCGACTCTTCTGCTCGGGCCTGCCCTCACCCTGACCCTCTTCCGGAGGGAGCCTTACGGTGCAGGATGACGCCAGGGTGTCAGCCGGTGAGGACAGCTTCCTCTCCCTGAGGGAGAGGGCTGGGGTGAGGGGGAAGCCCACGTGCCTATGTTCGGCGGTTAAAAAACAAAAAGGCCCGCAGTGCGCGGGCCTTTTTCGGAGCAGCAACGGATCAGACGCGGAAGCGGCTCACCAGTACCTGCAGCTCGTTGCCCAGGCGCGCCAGCTCCACGCTGGACGCAGCGGTTTCCTCGCTGGCGGCGGCGGTCTGCTCGGAGATGTCGCGCACGTTCATCACGCTGCGGTTGATCTCCTCGGCGACGGCGCTCTGCTGCTCGGAGGCGGCGGCGATCTGCTGGTTCATCGACTGGATGGTCGACACGGTGCGGGTGATGGCGCCCAGGCGCTCGCCGGCGCGGCGGGTCAGGTCGACGGTGCTGACGGTCAGGTCGCGGCTGGTCTCCATCATCTGCACGGCCTGCTGGGTGCCGCTCTGCAGGCCGGCGATCAGCTCTTCGATCTCCTCGGTGGAGGACTGGGTGCGTTGCGCCAGGCCGCGCACCTCGTCGGCCACCACGGCGAAGCCACGGCCGGCGTCGCCAGCGCGGGCGGCTTCGATGGCGGCGTTGAGCGCCAGCAGGTTGGTCTGCTCGGCCACCGCCTTGATGACGTCCAGCACGCTGCCGATCTTCTCGCTTTCGCGCTTGAGTTTGAGCACCGACTCGTTGGTACGGCCCACTTCGCCGGCCAGGCGGTCCATCTGCGTCACCGCTTCGTTCACCGCGCCTTCGCCGTCGCGGGCCTGGCGGTCGGCGGCGGAGGCGGCCTCGGAGGCCTCCTCGGCGTTGCGCGCGACTTCCTGCACGGTGGCGGCCATCTCGTTCATGGCGGTGGCGACCTGGTCGGTCTCGACCTTCTGGTTGTTCACCCCGGCGCTAGTCTGCTCGGTCACCGCGGACAGCTCCTCGGCGGCGCTGGCGATCTGCGTCACGCCGTCGTGGATGCGGCCGATCAGCTCGCGCAGCGACAGGTTCATGCGCTGCATGCTCTTCTGCAGTTGGCCCAGCTCGTCGTGGCGGTTGGTGGGGATATCACGGCTGAGGTCGCCGTCGGCGATGCGCTCTGCGTGGCCCAGCACCTCGCGCAGCGGATTGACGATCTGCCCGGTGATGACCCAGGCGGCAATGGTGCCCAGCACCAGCGCGACCAGCGCGGCCAGGCCCAGCAGGGTCTTGGCCTGGGCGACGCCTTCATCGCGCTTGGCGGTCTGGGTGGCGGTCAGGTCGGCGCTGAGCTTCTCGATCTGCTGCCCGGCGTCGCGCATGCGGTCGCGGGCCGCCTGGCTGTCGTTGACCTCGTTGCGGTAGTTGGTCAGCGCGTTGCGGTAGCTCTCCAGCGCGTCGAGGGTGGCGCGGAACTCGGCGCTCAGCTCGGCCGGGGAGGTGCTCATGTCGCTCTTCACGCCGTCGATCAGCTTCTGCAGGCCGGCGAAGGCCGGCTGCTCCAGGTTCTGCGCGTCGGTGCTGGTGTAGGCCATGACCTGCAGGCGCGCCTGCATCACGGCACGGCCGAGGCCGGCGAGGTCCTGCAGGTGCTGCAGGCTTTCCGCGCTGTTGCTGTTCACCAGCTTCTGCTCGGCCTTCTGCATGCCCTCGCCGACCGCGCCGGCGGCCTGGATCAGTACCTGCTTGGCGGCGTCGCGCTCTTCGTAGGACTTCAGCAACTGCGCATACAGCTTGCGGTATTCCACGCTCAGGTCATGTTGCTGGTCGATGACGCGGCGGTCCTCGGCCTCGGTGAACTTCTCGTTCAGCGCGCGGTGGCGCCGATCCAGGTTGTCCAGCGTGTCGAGCACCGCCTTGGCGTCTTCCGGAGCGCGCGTGGACTGGAACTTCAGGCGGGCGATGCGCAGGTCCTTGGCGATCGCGATCAGCTCGGAGATCTCGCCGAGCTTGTCGCCCCGGTTGATCACGTTGCCCAGGTTGATCCAGCCGGTGAGGGCGATCAGCAGGGTGAGCAGCAGCACCAGGCCGAAGCCGGAGGCAAGTTTGAGTCTGACAGTCAGGTTGTTGAACCAGCGAAACATGAGGAGGCGCTCCAGCGTTGAACAGGGCCGGTACGCATGGCTGAGCAGGAAATGCGCAGAGTGGGGACGACCGGTAGTCCAGATATCGGCTTCGCCGGCAGGAACTGAAGCGTTTCGGGTTATTTTTCTGACTGGTGGTTCACGCTGGAGGCCGCGTGGTTACTGGCCTGTAGCCATTTCTCGTTAGTACAGGCGTGCCAAAAGTGCGGTGACCGCGGTCTCGACGCGCAGGATGCGCTCGCCCAGTTGCACGGGGTTCAACCCGGCTTCGCGCAGCTTGTCGACCTCGTAGGGAATCCAGCCGCCTTCGGGGCCGATGGCCAGCGTCACCGGCTCGCTCAGCGCCCGGGGGCATTCCGGCCAGGGGCCGGGGTGGCCGATCAGGCCAAGGCTGCCGGCGGCCAGGGCGGGCAGGCGGTCCTCGACGAAGGGCTTGAAGCGCTTTTCGATGATCACCTCGGGCAGCACGGTGTCGCGGGCCTGCTCCAGACCCAGGATCAGTTGCTCGCGAATGGCCTCGGGGTCGAGGAAAGGCGTCTGCCAGAAGCTCTTTTCCACCCGGTAGCTGTTGAGCAGCACCAGGCGCGGCACACCCATGGCGGCGACGGTCTGCAGCACGCGGCGGAGCATCTTCGGGCGGGGCAGGGCGAGCAGCAGGGTCAGCGGCAGCTTGGCCGGGGGCGCCTGGTCGAAGCTGACCTGCAGCTCGGCCTCGTTGGCCTCCAGGCGCAGCAGGTGGCCTTCGCCCATCAGGCCGCCCAGGCGGCCGACGCGCAGCCGGTCGCCGCTTTCGGCGCGATGCACGTCCTGCAGGTGAGTGAAGCGGCGGTCGCGCAGGATCACGCGGTCCGCCGCGACGAAGTCGGCGTCGTCGAGCAGCAGCAGGTTCACGGACGGGTAGCCGGCGGCTGGTCGCCCTTGGTCTCGTCTTCGGTTTCCGGCCCGCGCTTGCGGATCAGGTGGCTGAACAGCACGCCGGCCTCGAACAGCATCCACATCGGTACCGCCAGCAGGGTCTGCGACAGCGGGTCCGGCGGGGTGAGGACCATGCCGACGACGAAGCAGCCGATGATCACGTAGGGGCGGATCTTCTTCAGGTAGGCCACGTCGACCACCCCGATCCACACCAGCAGCACGGTGGCCACGGGTATCTCGAAGGCCACGCCGAAGGCGAACAGCAGGGTGAGGAAGTCCAGGTAGCTGTTGATGTCGGTCATCGGCGTCACCCCTTCCGGGGCCTGGCCGAGGAAGAAGTGGAACATCAACGGGAACACCAGGAAGTAGGCGAAGGCCATGCCCGCGTAGAACAGCACGATGCTGGAGGCCAGCAGCGGCAGGGCGACGCGCTTCTCGTGCTTGTACAGGCCCGGCGCGATGAAGCCCCAGACCTGGGCGAGGATGATCGGCATGGCGATCAGCACGGCGACGATCATGGTCAGCTTCAGCGGCGCCAGGAAGGCCGACGCCGGGTCGATGGCGATCATGGTCGCGCCTTCGGGCAGGAAGCGGCGCAGCGGCTCGGAGGCCAGCGCGTAGATCTTCTGCGAGAAGTACAGCAGGCCGATGAAGATCACGAAGATCGCCACCACGCAGCGCAGCAGGCGCGTGCGCAGTTCGGTCAGGTGCGAGACCAGGGGCATTTCCTGGTCGTGTTCGGGCTGGTCGGGCTTTTCGGCGCTCATGGGGTACGCGGCGTCTCGGACGAAGCGGGCGGCTGGCTCGCGCCAGTCGGTTCGGTCGGTTGGCTCGGCTGGCCGGCTTCCGGCGCCGCAGCGGCTGGCGGGGTGGCCGGCGCAATGCCCGCGCCCGGCAGGCTGTTCAGGCGGCTATGGGGCGCGATGCTCGGTGCTGCCGGCGGCTCGGCGCTGGCGCCTTGGCCGTCGGGCTGGGCTGGCGGCTGCTGCGGGGTGAGCGCGTCGCGAGCCTGATCCTGCAGGTCGGTCAGCGGCGCCATCAGCTTCTTGGCTTCCTGCTCCATCTGCAGGATGTGCTCGTTGTGCAGCTGGCGGCGGATTTCATCCGCGCCCAGCTCGCGCTCCACTTCCGTCTTGATGGCATTGAAGCTGCGCTTGAGCCGGCCGATCCACAGGCCGGCGGTGCGCGCAGCGCCCGGCAGGCGGTCGGGGCCGAGCACCAGCAGGGCGACGAGGCCCACCAGCAGCAGTTCGCTGAAGCTGATACCGAACATGGTTTATCCCATCAGTCCTTGCGTGCCGGCTCTTCGACCTTCTGCGCCTGGGCGTCGATGGTGTGCGGCTGGTTCAGCGGCGGGGTGCCGGCAGCGGCGTTCGGGTCCTTCTTGTCGTCTTCCTCGGTGTTCATCGCCTTCTTGAAGCCCTTGATGGCTTCGCCGACGTCCGAGCCCAGGTTCTTCAGGCGCTTGGTGCCGAACACCAGGACCACGACGATCAGGATGACGACCCAGTGTTTCCAGTCAAAGATGCCCATCTTGTATTCCTCGCAACGTTGTCGGGTTCAGGCAGACGGTTGGCGCGCGGCTTTCTCGTCATGCCCGGAAAGGCCGAAGCGGCGGTCCAGTTCATCCAGTACCGCCTGCGGATGCTGGCCGAGCGCGGCGAGCATCACCAGGGAGTGGAACCAGAGATCGGCCGTTTCGTAGATCAGGTCCGTGCAATCGCCGCTGGTGGCGGCGTCCTTGGCGGCCAGGATGGTTTCCACCGATTCCTCGCCGACCTTCTCCAGAATCTTGTTCAGGCCCTTGTGATACAGGCTGGCCACGTAGGAGCTGTCCGGTGCGGCATTCTTGCGCGCTTCGAGGACTTCCGCCAGACGGGCGAGGGTATCAGTGCTCATGGGGTTTTCCTGTACCTGCGTGGGAGTAGATCGCATCCGGGTCCTTGAGGACCGGGTCGACGGTCTGCCAGGCGCCGTTCTCGAACACCCGGTAGAAGCAGCTCTCGCGGCCGGTGTGGCAGGCGATGCCGCCCAGCTGCTCGACCATCAGGATCACCACGTCGGCGTCGCAGTCCAGGCGCAGCTCGTGCAGCTTCTGCACGTGGCCGGAGTCCTCGCCCTTGCGCCAGAGCTTGCCGCGCGAGCGCGACCAGTAGATGGCGCGGTTCTCGGCGGCGGTCAGAGCCAGGGCCTCGCGGTTCATCCAGGCCATCATCAGCACGCGGCCGGTGCGATGGTCCTGGGCGATCGCCGGCACCAGTCCATCGGCATTCCACTTGATTTCGTCCAGCCAGTCTTTCATCTCGGGTTCCGTACAGCGGGCACGCGCGGTGCCCAGAGCCACTTTGTAAGCCACTTCGTCCAACGGTCAAGTGTGCCAGCCAGGGCGGCGACTGGCTATCGGCGCAGAATCAGATACAGACCGCCGGCCAGCATCGCCCAGGCCGGCCAGGCGGCGAGGGTGTGGGTGGCGAGGCCGGTCTCGGCGGCGCCGGCGACCAGCACCGCGCCGATCAGCCGCGCCGGCCAGGCACCGGTGCCGGAGTCGTGGGTCTCGATGACCAGGCGCTTGTCCGGATCGGGATCGCGCGACAGCCGCTCCAGCGTCTCGCGCGTCATCTGCGCCAGGTGCGGCAGCTGCTCGATGTGTTGCTGGGCGTTGCGCAGCAGGGTGCCGGGGCTCATGCGCTCGCGCATCCAGCGCTCCAGGTAGGGCTGGGCGGTGGTCCACAGGTCCAGCTCCGGGTAGAGCTGGCGGCCCAGGCCCTCGATGTTCAGCAGGGTCTTCTGCAGCAGCACCAGCTGCGGCTGCACTTCCATGTTGAAGCGCCGCGCGGTCTGGAACAGGCGCAGCAGCACCTGGCCGAAGGAGATGTCCTTGAGCGGCTTCTCGAAGATCGGCTCGCATACGGTGCGGATGGCCGCTTCGAAGTCGTTGACCTTGGTTTCCGCCGGCACCCAGCCCGAGTCGATGTGCAACTGGGCGACCTTGCGGTAGTCGCGCTTGAAGAAGGCGATCAGGTTGCGCGCGAGGTAATCCTGGTCCTCGTCGGTGAGGCTGCCGACGATGCCGCAGTCCACCGCGATGTACTGCGGGCTCCAGGGCGTGCGGGTGCTGACGAAGATGTTGCCGGGGTGCATGTCGGCGTGGAAGAAGCTGTCGCGGAACACCTGGGTGAAGAAGATCTCCACGCCGCGCTCGGCCAGCGCCTTGAAATCGGTACGCTGGTCGCGCAGGGTGGCAAGGTCGGTGACCGGGATGCCGTAGATGCGTTCCATCACCAGTACCTTGGGGCGGCACCAGTCCCAGTAGACCTGGGGCACGTAGAGCAGCGGCGAGCCTTCGAAGTTGCGCCGCAGCTGCGAGGAGTTGGCCGCTTCGCGCAGCAGGTCCAGCTCGTCGTAGATGGTCTTCTCGTAGTCGCTGACCACCTCGGCGGGGTGCAGGCGGCGGGCGTCGGCGGAGATGCGCTCCGCGGTGCGGGCGAGGATGTGCAGCCAGGCGATGTCGGAGCGGATCACCGGTTCCAGGTTCGGGCGGATGACCTTCACCACGACTTCTTCGCCGGTCTTCAGCTGCGCGGTGTGCACCTGCGCCACCGAGGCGGAGGCCAGCGGTTCGCGCTCGAAGCGGGCGAACACCTGCTCGATCGTCGCGCCCAGCTGCTGCTCGATCAGCGCCACGGCCTGTTCGGGCGGGAAGGGCGGCACCTTGTCCTGCAGGAAGGCCAGCTCCAGGGCGATGTCGTCGGGCAGCAGGTCGCGGCGGGTGGAAAGGATCTGGCCGAACTTGATGAAGATCGGCCCGAGGTCTTCCAGCGCCAGCCGCAGGCGTGCGCCACGGCTGAGCGCCAGGGGCTTGCGCGGCAGCCAGCGCCACGGCAGCAGACCGCCCGCCAGGCGCAGCCACCAGGGCAGGAAGGGCAGTTCGAGGACCATGTCGTCCAGGCGGTAGCGGATGGCTACGCGCTGGATGCGCAGCAGGCGGCGGAAGGCGAGCAGCTTCATGCGTCGGGTTTGATCTTCTGGGTCAGGCGGGTGATCCGCGCGTCGAGGCGGTCGAGGGAGATCTTCAACTGGTCCAGCTCGGCGAAGCGCGCTTCGGCTTCATGCTGGCCGACCAGGGTGCGGCTTTCCTCGGCCAGGTAGTCGGCGAGGCTCAGGCGCAGGCTTTCCAGGCTGTCGCCAGCCCAGGCCACCCCGCCGCGCAGGCGCGCGCCGAGCAGCTGCGTGGGCACCGGGCCAAGCCAGCGGGAGACTTCGTACTCCCAGTCCAGCTCGAGGCTCTGGAGGATGTCGGCCAGCTCCAGCAGCATCGCGCTGTCGCCGCCCATGGTCACGTCAGGGCTGTGCAGGACGCGGGTCTTGTCCTTGGCCAGGGCCAGTTGCAGCAGGCTGCCGGCGGGGGCGACGAGGGTGCAGTCCGCCGGCGCCTCATGGTGCGCGGCCAGGTGCAGGCCGTCGGCGTCGGGCAGGATGAACAGCTTGAGCGCGGGCGCCTGGCAGTCCACTTCCAGCACCTTGCCGGCGAGCCGGCCAAGCCGCCGGAGCGCCACGCCGTCGAGCCGCAGCACGCGGTTGACGGTGGCTTCGGCGCTGGCCAGGCCGGCCTGCAGGAGCAGGCTCATCAGGGCTTGATGCCGCGGTGCAGGGCGACCACGCCGCCGGTCATGTTGTGGTAGGTGACGCGGTCGAAGCCGGCCTCCACCATCATCGACTTCAGCGTTTCCTGGTCAGGGTGCATGCGGATCGATTCGGCGAGGTAGCGGTAGCTCTCGGAATCGTTGGTCACCAGCTTGCCCATCAGCGGCAGGAGGGTGAAGGAATAGGCGTCGTAGGCCTTGGACAGCAGGCTGCTGGTGGGCTTGGAGAACTCCAGCACGAGCAGGCGGCCGCCGGGCTTGAGCACGCGCAGCATCGAACGGATGGCTTCGTCCTTGTGGGTGACGTTGCGCAGGCCGAAGGCGATGGTCACCGCGTCGAAGTAGTTGTCGGGGAAGGGCAGCTTCTCGGCGTCGGCCTGGACGAAGCTGACGTTGCCGGCGACGCCGCTGTCGAGCAGCTTGTCGCGGCCAACCTTGAGCATCGAGGCGTTGATGTCGGCCAGCACCACTTCGCCGGTCGGGCCGACCAGGCGGGAGAACTGGCGGGTCAGGTCGCCGGTGCCGCCGGCGATGTCCAGCACCCGGTTGCCGGCGCGCACGCCGGACAGCTCGATGGTGAAGCGCTTCCACAGACGGTGGATGCCGCCGGACATCAGGTCGTTCATCAGGTCGTACTTGGCGGCGACCGAGTGGAAGACCTCGGCGACCTTCTCGGCCTTCTCGCTCTCGCGCACGGTCTTGTAGCCGAAGTGCGTGGTGGGGTCGGCGCCGTCCTGGCCGGCTTGGGGCTTGCGCGGTTCGCTCATGGCATTTCTACCCTGGAAGTCAGTGGCGGGCATTCTAACAGGAAGCAGAGAAAACGCCGCCCTGCTCGCGACCCGGTCGGGGCTTCCGGGGTGCGGCGATACGGCGCGGCGCGTATCATTTGGCAGGTCAGTCACTCGCGGAGTTCAAGAATGTCCCGTATCCACGTCGAACGTAATCACTCTCTGGGCCTGGAAGCCGCGCGCGCCAAGGCGCAGAAGCTCGCTGACAAGCTCACCCGCGAGCATGGCGTGAGCAGCGAGTGGCAGGGCGACACCCTGCTGTTCAAGCGCAGCGGCGTGGACGGGCGCATCGAAGTGGGCGCGGACAAGGTCGCAGTGGAGGTGAAGCTGGGCCTGATGCTCTCCGCCATGGGCGGCCTGCTCAAGGGTGAGATCGAACGCGCGCTGGATAAGGCGCTGGCGTGATTTTCCGGCCCCGCGTCCTGCGGGGCCGTGCTGCTTTGTTGCGGCGCCAGCTCCGCTGCGAAGCTGGTATGTGTTTTCTAATTTTCCCCGATACCTTGGCTCACAGTCCCGCCTGATGCGGGCCGCTATTCGACATCATCGAATCTGAACCTGTGAGGTGCCACCATGGCCAAGGCTGTCAGCAAGAAGAAAGTCGCGGAACTCGAATCCTCCCTCTACGCCGATGCCAAGCACTACGCCCGGCAGATCTGGCTCGCCGGCCTGGGCACCTATGCCCGCGTGGGCGCCGAAGGCAGCGAATACTTCAAGGAACTGGTCAAGTCCGGCGAGTCTGTGGAGAAGAAGGGCCGCGACCTGGTGAGCACCCAGATCGACGCCGCCAACGACAGCGTCAAGGGCCGCCTGCACAGCGTGAAGGCCAAGCTGAACTTCGAGAAGATCGAAGCGGCGTTCGATGCGCGCGTCGCCTCCGCCCTCAACCGAATCGGAATTCCCTCCAGGCGTGATGTGGAGGCGCTCTCTGCTAAGCTGGATGAGCTGAGCGCAGTGCTCGAGCGTGTCGCGAGAACCCAATAAGGAGAGCAGGATGGCTGGCAAAAAAACTACCGATAAAAAAGAGTCCAGTTGGATCGGCGAGATCGAGAAATACTCGCGGCAGATCTGGCTGGCTGGCTTGGGGGCCTACTCGAAGGTCAGCAAGGACGGCAGCAAGGTGTTCGAGTCCCTCGTGAAGGATGGCGAGAAGGCCGAAAAACAAGCCAAGACCGAGGTTGAAGGTGCGGTGAAAACCTCCGCCCGTTCCGCGAAGTCGCGCGTCGATGCCGTCAAGGGCGCCGCGATCGGCAAGTGGGGCGAGCTGGAAGAGGCCTTCGACAAACGCCTGAACAGCGCGATCTCGCGCCTGGGCGTGCCCAGCAGCCGTGAAGTGAAGGACCTGCACAGCAAGGTCGACAGTCTCACCAAGCAGATCGAGAAACTCACCGGCGTCAGCGTCGCCAAACCGGCCGCCAAGGCCGCCGCCAAACCCGCAGCGAAAGCCGCCGCCAAACCGGCCGCGAAACCCGCTGTGAAGACCGCGGCCTCCAAGCCGGCGGCCAAGGCTGCTGCGAAACCGGCAGCGAAGCCGGCCGCCAAGCCTGCTGCTAAAGCCGCCGCCAAACCGGCTGCCAAGGCTGCCGCCAAACCCGCTGCCAAGCCTGCTGCGAAGCCGGCTGCCAAGGCTGCGGCCAAGCCCGCCGCGAAACCGGCCGCCAAGCCCGCTGCTGCGAAAGCTGCCGCGAAGCCGGCTGCCAAGCCCGCTGCGAAAAGCGCTGCAAAACCGGCTGCGGCCGCCAAGCCTGCCGCTGCGAAACCTGCAGCCAAGCCGGCCGCGGCGAAGAAGCCGGCCGTGAAGAAACCCGCTGCGCCCAAGGCCGCTGCCAAGCCGGCTGCTGCGAAACCGGCTGCCGCTCCGGCCGCCACTCCGGCTCCGTCGGCTCCCGCCGCCGCGCCGGCCGTGACGCCGTCCGCCGCTGCTCCGGCAACGCCGCCGCCGTCCCAGGCCTGATCGGTCTGCCGCAACACCCACGCCCGGCCTTGCGCCGGGCGTTTTCATTCCCCCACGCAAAAAGCTGGCAGGGGACGGTCAGGGCGCGAGATAGCGCTTGGCGAGCCGCTCGGCGATCAGCTGCGAGTCCGGCCGCAGGTGCGGCGCCACCAGCATCATCACCTGGAACACCACCTGGCGGACGTCGCCTTCGTGGCCGAGGATGCGCTGGTAGTCGAGGGAGAACAGCAGCGTCAGGGTGATCTGCTCCACCAGCTGGCCGAGGGCCTCGGTGTCGCTGGCCAGCTCATCCTGCGCCTTGAGCTGCGCCAGCAGGGTGGCCAGGGTGCGCTTGAGCTGGTTGAGCCAGGCGCGCACGCCGCGGGCCAGCTTGGGCAGGCGGCCGGCGAGGTTGGAGAGGTCCTGGAAGAGGAAGCGGTAATGCGCCAGGCGCTCGACGATCAGGTGCAGGAACAGCCAGTAGTCCTCGGCGCCCAGCCGCACGTTCTCGGGTGGGTCGAGCAGCGGCGCCAGTTCATCCTGGAAGCGCTCGAACAGCGCCAGCACCAGCGGCTCCTTGCCGTGGAAGTGGTAATAGAGATTGCCCGGGCTGATGCCCAGTTCGGTGGCGATCTCCAGGGTGGACACGTTGGGCTCGCCCTGCTCGTTGAACAGCAGCAGGGCGCATTCGAGAATCCGGTCGCGCGTTTTCATCCGTGTTCAGGTTCCAGCCGCAGTGGGGCTGACGATAGCGTTGGTGAGCGGCGGCCCGCAATTGCCCACGCGCAAACTTTCGAGGAGCTGTAGGAGCGAGCTTGCTCGCGAACTGCCTGACGCTCGGCGCCCTCGAAGAGTTCGCGAGCAAGAACTAGGCGTCCCCCTCGCTCCTACGAAAATCAGAATAGTGCCAACGGGTTGGCGCACTCAGCGCACATGCACGTAGGTGCCCGGCGCCGCTTCCTTGGGCGGGTACTCGGCATTGCCCAGCTCGAAGCTCACCGGGCGGCGTTCGCCGGAGCGCTCCTGGATCCACTCCAGCCACAGCGGCCACCAGCTGCCTTCCTGGCGCTTGGTGTCGTAGTACCAGGCGCGCGGGTCGGAGCTGATCTTGCCGTTCTCGAAGTAGCAGGCCTTGGGGTTGCCCGGCGGGTTGAGGATGCTCTGGATGTGCCCGCTGTTGGACAGCACGAAGCGGGTGTCGCCGCCCAGCAGCTGGGCCGAGCGGTACACCGCATCCCACGGGGTGATGTGGTCGGTGATGCCGGCGACGTGAAAGTTGTCCACCGCCACCTTCTTAAGGTCGATGGCGGTACCGTTGACTTCCATCGCGCCGGGGCGGGCCAGCGGGTTGTGCTTGAAGAAGTCGAGGAAGTCGCCGTGCAGCGCGGCGGGCAGGCGGGTGTTGTCGTTGTTCCAGTAGAGGATGTCGAAGGCCGGCGGCTGCTTGCCCAGCAGGTAGTTGTTGACCCAGTAGTTCCAGATCAGGTCGTTGGGGCGCATCCAGGCGAACACCTTGGCCATGTCGCGGCCGTCCAGCACACCGTGCTGGTAGGAGCGGCGCTTGCTGGTCTCCAGGGTCTGCTCGTCGGCGAACAGCGCGGCGGGGGTTTCCACCTGGCTGTCCAGCAGGCTGACCAGGTAGGTGGCGCTGGCGATCTTGCGCAGTTGCCGGCGTGCCTGCAGGTGGCCCTGCAGCGCGGCGATGGTCAGGCCGCCGGAGCAGGCGCCCATCAGGTTGACGCTGCGGCTGCCGCTGATGGAGCGGCACACCTCGATGGCCTCGTCGAGGGCGGTGACGTAGGTCGACAGGCCCCACTCGCGGTGGCGGGCGTCGGGGTTGCGCCAGCTCACCATGAACAGTTGCAGATTGTTCTTCAGGGCGTACTGGACGAAGCTCTTTTCCGTCGTCAGGTCGAAGATGTAGAACTTGTTGATCTGCGGCGGCACGATCAGCAGCGGTTTGGCGTGCAGGTGCTCGCCCATCGGCTTGTACTGGATCAGCTCCAGCACCTCGTTGCGGAACACCACCGCGCCGGGCGTGGTGGCCAGGTTCTGGCCGATCTCGAAGGCGCTGCGGTTGACCTGGCTGGGCATGCCGCCGTTGTGCATCAGGTCGTCGAGCAGGTGCTGCACGCCCTTCACCAGGCTCTGCCCGCCGGTGTTGAACAGCTCCTTGACCGCCAGGGGGTTGAGCAGGGTGTTCGACGGCGAGGCCGCGTCGGAGAGGATCGAAAGCAGGAAGCGTGCGCGGGCGCGGTCGTCGACGTTCAGGTCGCTCTCGTCGATCCACGCCAGCAACTGTTTCTGCCAGGCCAGGTAGGCCTGCACGGTGCGCCGGTAGAAGGGATTGAGGCGCCAGGACGGGTCCTGGAAGCGCGCGTCCTGCGGGTTGGGCTGCAGCGGCGAGTCGCCGATCAGCACCTTGCCCACCTGCTTGCCGAAGGCCGCCAGGTGCCTGGCCGAATGCACCGGCTGGCGCACGCCCTGCAGCGCCAGCATGCGCAGGGTGGACAGCAGGTCCTTGCCGCGCAGGCCGACCATCGCGCTCTGCGCATTCATGTACTGGGTGGGGGCGGGAACGCTACCCGGCTCTGCTTTCTCTCGCATGAACAGCACTCCGTAAAGGTCCGATCTGCTTTGAAGGGCGAAGCAAGGGCTGTACCGGAGTCGGGAAGACCCCGTTCCAGACGCCTGCCGCCGGTTCGAGGGGTGTGCACGGGTATCGACGCGAGAGGGCGACTGCCCGAAAACAGGGCAGTGGATCAGCAGCCGGGTTGCCCTGCGGTCACCTGCAAGGTGCCCGCAGCGCTGTTCCCGAGTCAGGCGCTACGTGTCGATACCCGTGAACACGCCTGTTGGTTGTTCGGCTCTTTAAAAAAAGTGCCTGCCGAGCGATCGGTCAAGGCAGGATGCCCACCGACTGTGACGAAGCGGTGATGCTTCAGCTGGCTTTCGGGGCGAAAGGCCGGGGGTGGATGATCGCGCGTTGCCGTTCTTCCTGGAGGAACTTCATGATGATCGGCGCCACGGTTTCCGCGCGGGTCACCAGGAACAGGTGCCCGTCGTCGATCACGTGGAGCTCGGAGTTGGGGATGCGCCAGGCGATCATGCGCATGTTGATCAGCGGGATGATCGGGTCGTCGTCACCGGCCAGGATCAGCGTCGGCTGGCGGATCTTGTGCAGCCAGTGGATGCTGGTCCAGCCGAGGCCGGCGAACAGCTGCCAGTAGTAGCCCATCTTGCCGGAGGAGCGCACCTTGCTGGCGAACGCCATGGCCAGCTTCGGGTCGCGGCGGAAGGCGCCGCCGTAGATGTCCGGGGCGATGTGCACACCATAGGACGGCTGGATGTAGCGCCGCGGGCTGGCCATGCGCCAGAGCACCCTGGGCTTGCCCGGTACCATCACCGCACCGGCGGCGGTGGCGGCGAGGATCAGCTTCTTGCAGCGCTCGGGGTAGTCATGGGCGAACTGCTGCGCCAGGGCGCCGCCCCAGGACACGCCGATGGCCGTCACCTGGCCGTAGTCCAGGTAATCGAGCATCCGCGCGGCCAGCTTGGCCAGGCCCGGGAAGCGGTACGGCGTGCTGGGCGTGGACGAGCCGCCGACGCCGGGGACGTCGAAGGCGATCACCTCCAGGTCCGGGTCCAGCGCGGCGACGAAGGGGAAGACCAGCTCCAGGTTGGCGCCGATGCCGTTGAAGATCAGCAGCGGCGTCATGTGCTTCTTGCCCGGACGCACGGCGGTGCGGATGGTCTGCCCGTCGAGCTCGATGGTGCGGAACTCGAAGGGCTGCGCCGCCGGCGCCTTGCTCGGCAGGATCTCCTCGTCGCTGCGTTTGCTGCGCGCGCGCCGGCTCGTCGGCGCGGCCGGTTCCACGGCTGGCGACGCTTCTGGAGTGGTGGCGTCGTCCACGGCGCCGGCTTGCGGGAGGAGTTCTGTTTTCATCGTTCGTGTACGTAGGTTCCAGGGGCGGCTTCGCCGGCCGGATGGGCCTTGTTGCCCAGCACGGTCGGGGCCTTGCGCGTCTTGCCCGAGCGCTCGGCGAGCCAGTTCTGCCAGTGCAGCCACCAGGAGTCGGCGTGCTTGCTGGCGTTTTCCTGCCAGGCCTTCGGATCGGCCGAGAGTTCCGGGCCGGTCATGAAGCGGGCCTTGGGGTTGCCCGGCGGGTTGAGGATGCTCTGGATGTGCCCGCTGTTGGACAGGATGAATTCACACTTGCCGCCCAGCAGGCGCGCGGAGCGGTAGCAGGCTTCCCAGGGCGTGATGTGGTCGGAGAGGCCGGCCACGCAGTAGAAATCGCAGGTGACCTGCTTGAGGTCGATGGCCGTGCCGGAAACCTCCAGGGCGCCTGCGCGGGTCAGCGGGTTGGTCTTGAACATCTCCACCAGCTCGCCGTGCAGCGCGGCCGGCAGGCGCGTGGTGTCGTTGTTCCAGAACAGGATGTCGAAGGCTGGCGGTTCGTTGCCCAGCAGGTAGTTGTTGACCCAGTAGTTCCAGATCAGGTCGTTGGGCCGCATCCAGGCGAACACCTTGGCCATGTCCTTGCCCTCGAGCACGCCGGACTGGTACGAGCGGCGCTTGGCGGCTTCCAGGGTCTTCTCGTCGGCGAACAGGGCGATCTGGGTGTTCAGCTCGAAGTCCAGCACGCTCACCATCTGGGTGAAGGCATGCACCTTGTTCTCGCCCAGCGCGGCGTAGTGGCCCAGCAGGGTGACGGTGGTGATGCCGCCGGAGCAGGCGCCGAGCATGTTCAGGTCCTTGGCGCCGGTGATGGCCAGGACCGCATCGATGGCTTCCTTGAGCGCCTCGATGTAGGTGGTCAGGCCCCACTCGCGCTGTGCCTTGGTCGGGTTGCGCCAGCTGACGATGAAGGTCTGCACCTGGTTGCGCAGGCAGAAGCGCGCCAGGCTCTTCTCCGGCGACAGGTCGAAAACGTAGAACTTGTTGATCTGCGGCGGCACCACCAGCAGCGGGCGCTCGTGCACGCTCTCGGTGATCGGCTTGTACTGGATCAGCTCCAGCACATCGTTGCGGAACACCACCGCGCCCTCGCTCAGGGCCAGGTTCTTGCCGACCTCGAAGGCTTCCATGTTGACCTGGCTGGGCATGCCGCCGTTGTTCACCAGGTCCTTGGCCAGATGGGTGAGGCCGTCGAGCAGGCTCTTGCCGCCGGTCTCGAAGAAACGTTTGACCGCCGCCGGGTTGGACAGCGTGTTGGTCGGCGCCATTGCCTCGGTCATCAGGTTGATGACGAACTGGCCGCGGCTGATGTCCTGGGCGGACAGGTCGCTGTCGCCGATCCAGCTGTGCAGCTCCTTGCGCCAGGCCAGGTAGGTCTGCAGGTAGCGACGATAGAGCGGGTTCTGACTCCAGGCCGGATCATTGAACCGGCGGTCGTCATCCGAGGGTTTGAGCTCGGACTTGCCGAGCAGCACGTTCTTCAGTTCGAGTCCGAAGTGGGCGACGTGCTTGGCGCTATGGAAGGGCTGCTTGACTGCCTGCAGCAGCACCATCCGGGCAGAGGTGAGCAGGTCCTTGCCCTGAATGCCGATCACCGGGCTGAGATTCAGGGTGTTTTCCGCGGCTTGCTGGGGTAGATCGCTGTTGTTCTTCTGGGTCATCGGCGACGCTCCATTGTCCTGAGACGCATACTGGCGGGGCTCACCTTTCGTGACATGTGGCCAAGTACTGCTCGGGGTTGCGGAACGTGGAGAGGGCTCCACGCGATTCATCTACTTGGCGGCATCACTGGAAGATCAGGAAACCACGCTCTATGCACTGTAGCTCCGTACATTGCACTGCCTTGGTTACCCGAGTTTCCTTCGCCGCGCAAGCTGGTGCAGCGTGGGCCAACTCCTAGGAGTATGTCGGGAAAAGTTAGAAAACGCGCCCTAGAGCGGGGGCATCTCGCCAATCCCCTGACGGCAGCCACGCACGCGACAGTCTGCAACGGGAATGTTGCAAATGGCGTGCCCTGGAAGGATTGCCCGACGAAGGTTGGTGCGCAGGGGCTCTTTCGCAGGAGCGAGCTTGCTCGCGAACCCACCCCTGTTGCGGGGCTATTCGCGAGCAAGCTCGCTCCTACAGAAATGCGGTGGCGTGGGGAGATCCGCGCGTAGGGCGCATAACCCGGAACGGGCTATCCGCCGATGGCATCCATGGCGGATAACGCCTTGGGCGTTATGCGCCCTAGACGGTAGAGCGAGGTGCGGAGCAGTTGTAGGAGCGGATTTATCCGCGATGGGCCTGGCGTAGCCTCAGATCGATCGCGGACGGAGTTCTACGCAGGCGGAATTTCGGCGTTAGCGGCTTACAGCATCAGCTTGACGACAGATTCCGACGGGTCGCGGGATTGGCCGGCCTTCTCCAGCTGCGCCAGGTAGTCGGCCCACATCTCGTCGTGGCGCACGCACAATTCGTACAGGTAATCCCAGGTGAACAGGCCGCTGTCGTGGCCGTCGTCGAAGGTCAGCTTGAGCGCGTACTGCCCGGCCGGCTCCAGGTTGCTCAGGCCGACGTTCAGCTTGCCCACCTGCAATACCGGGTTGCCGTGGCCCTGGACTTCCGCCGACGGCGAATGCACGCGCAGGAACTCGGCGGACAGATCAAAGGACTGCTCCCCGTAAGTCAGCGACAGCTTCTTCGAGGCCTTGTGCAGCTTGATGGCGGACGGGATGCGCATGGGCAACTCCTGGACGGCGATGGCGGCATTGTAGCGCTGGCGCAAACGCAACGGGGCGCCCTGAGGCGCCCCGTTGCGTCGGCGGCTCGCTTAGAGAATGTAGCGCGACAGGTCTTCGTCCTGGGCCAGCTCGCCCAGGTGGCCGTTGACGTAGGCCGCGTCGATCACGATGGCCTTGTCGCTGTGCTCGCTGGCGAGGTCGGCAGCGTCGAACGACACCTCTTCGAGCAGGCGCTCGAGCAGGGTGTGCAGGCGACGGGCACCGATGTTCTCGGTCTTCTCGTTGACCTGGTAGGCGATCTCCGCCAGGCGCTTGATGCCGTCGGCGGCGAACTCGATGTCCAGGCCCTCGGTCTTCAGCAGCGCAGTGTACTGCTCGGTCAGCGACGCGTGCGGCTCGCTGAGAATGCGCTCGAAGTCGCTCGGGCTCAGGGCTTTGAGTTCGACGCGGATCGGCAGGCGGCCCTGCAGTTCCGGCACCAGGTCGCTGGGCTTGGACAGGTGGAACGCGCCCGAGGCGATGAACAGGATGTGGTCGGTCTTCACCATGCCCAGCTTGGTGTTCACCGTGCAGCCCTCGATCAGCGGCAGCAGGTCGCGCTGCACGCCTTCGCGGGAGACGTCGGCGCCGCCGGCATTGGCGCGCTTGGCGATCTTGTCGATCTCGTCGATGAAGACGATGCCGTTCTGCTCCACCGCCTCCAGGGCGCGGGCCTTGAGGTCTTCTTCATTGACCAGGCGCTGGGCTTCCTCGTCGCGGATCAGCTTCATGGCCTCGGCGACCTTCAGCTTGCGGGTCTTGCGCTTGCCCTTGCCCATGTTGGAGAACAGGTTCTGCAACTGGTTGGTCATCTCTTCCATGCCGGGCGGGGCCATGATTTCCACGCCCGAGGGGATGTCGGCGACCTCGATGTCGATTTCCTTGTCGTCCAGCTGGCCTTCGCGCAGGCGCTTGCGGAACAGCTGGCGGGTGTTGGAATCCTCGCGCGGCGGCTCGTCACCGAAACCGGTGGTGCGCGCCGGCGGCAGCAGGGCGTCGAGGATGCGCTCTTCGGCGGCGTCTTCGGCGCGGTATTTCACCTTCTGCACTTCCTGCTCGCGGAGCATCTTGATCGCGGCATCGGCGAGGTCGCGGATGATCGATTCGACGTCACGGCCGACATAGCCGACCTCGGTGAACTTGGTCGCTTCCACCTTGATGAAGGGCGCGTTGGCCAGCTTGGCCAGGCGACGGGCGATCTCGGTCTTGCCCACACCGGTCGGGCCGATCATCAGGATGTTCTTGGGCGTCACCTCGGCGCGCAGCTCGGCCGGCAGCTGCATGCGCCGCCAGCGATTGCGCAGGGCGATGGCGACGGCGCGTTTGGCGTCGTCCTGGCCGATGATGTGGCGGTTGAGTTCGTGGACGATCTCGCGGGGAGTCATGGACATGTACGGGTGCTCCGGAGGGACAGCGGGTCAGACCGCGCTGTCCAGCTCCTCGATGGTCAGGTTCTGGTTGGTGAACACGCAGATGGAGCCGGCGATGTTCAAGGCGGTCTCGGCGATCTCGCGGGCGCTCATCTCGTCGGTGCCTTTCTGCAGCAGGGCCAGTGCCGCTGCCTGGGCGAAGCCGCCGCCCGAACCCATGGCGATCAGGCCATGCTCGGGTTCGACCACGTCGCCGTTGCCGGTGATGATCAGCGAGGCGTCCTTGTTGGCGACCGCCAGCATGGCTTCCAGGCGGCTCAGGGAGCGGTCGGTACGCCAGTCCTTGGCCAGCTCGACAGCGGCGCGCACCAGGTGGCCCTGGTGTTTCTCCAGCTGCTGCTCGAAGCGTTCGAAGAGGGTGAAGGCATCGGCGGTGGCGCCGGCAAAGCCGGCCAGCACTTCACCGTGGTACAGGCGACGGACTTTCTTCGCGTTGCCTTTCATCACGGTGTTGCCCAGGGAAACCTGGCCGTCGCCGCCCATGACGACTTTGCCATTGCGGCGGACAGATACGATGGTGGTCAAGGGTCTTACTCCACACTAGCGGGGCGTTGTGCCCGAATGCAGAGTCAGATGGGGACTGGGAAGGCGGGGTTCAAGTCCTGCGCCGGACGAGTAGCGCGCATTTCGCGCGCCGCCCGTCGGCGCAAGCCTTGCTGCAGCGCAGGATCAGCGGGTCTGGCGCTGCTGTAACAGCAGGTTGCTGAAACCGTTGCCGGCGAGCTGCTTCTGCGCGGCGGAGGCCTTGGCCCGGTCGCCGTAGGGGCCGACCATCACCCGGTACCAGGTTTCGTCGCGCACGGTGCCCGATTCCACGCGGGCGTTCTGGCCCATCATGATGATCTGTGCGCGCAGGTGGTCGGCGTCGGTCTGTTTACGGAACGAGCCGGCCTGCAGGTAGTACTGGGTCGCGGCGACGGCCGGCGGCGGCGTCGGCTTGGCCGGCGCGGTGTCGCTGGCCGGTGCCTGCGGCAGGGCCTGCTTCTGCGCGCTGGCGACCTGGGTCGCGGGCGGCGTGGCGGGCGTCGCCGGCTTGACCACCGCGGGCGGCGGCGGATTCTGCCCGCTCAGCGCGGCCAGGGCGCGCTGGGTGTCGATCTTCTCGGCTTCTTCCTTGGTCGCCACCACCGTCTGAGGCGGTTGCGCCGGCTGCGGCTTGGTGGGCGGCGGCACGGCTTCGGGCGGCACGGCGACTTCCGAGCCCGGCAGCAGGGTGTAGAAGTCGTACTTGGGCTTCACCCCGGTGGGGGTAGCCGGCTGTTGCGGCTGCACGGTGCCGGAGGGCTTGTTGGAGCCGACCACGGTCTTGGGCGCCTCCGGCTTCTCGCGCTTGACGTCGTTGCGACCCGGCTCCAGCTTCATCAGGAACATGATGAAGCCGCCGATGGCCAGGCCTGCGACCAGCCAGACCCAGCCGGGGACCGACGTCTTCTTGGCCGGGGCCTGGTAGCGGCTGGCGCCGCGCTTGGGAGCGGGTTTCTTCTTCGCCATGGGTGCTTACATGCGCTCCAGGGTTTCCAGGCCCAGCAGCTCCAGGCCCTGCTTGAGGGTGCGGCCGGTCAGCGCAGCAAGGCGCAGGCGGCTTTCCTGTTGCGCCGGGTCCTCGGCGGTGAGGATCGGGCAGTGCTCGTAGAAGCTGGAGAACAGGCCGGCCAGCTCGTACAGGTAGGCGCAGAGGATGTGCGGGACACCCTTCACGGCGACGTTGTTGAGCAGGTCGGTGAACTGCGCCAGCTGTGCGGCCAGGGCGATTTCCTGCGGTTGCTGCAGGACAATCTTGCCGCCCACTTCGTCATAGCCCTTGCCCAGCTTGCGGAAGATGCTCGCCACGCGGGTGTACGCATACAGCAGGTACGGCGCGGTGTTGCCCTCGAAGCTCAGCATCAGGTCGAAGTTGAAGCTGTAGTCGCTGGTGCGGTGCTTGGACAGGTCGGCGTACTTCACCGCGCCGATACCCACGGCGTGGGCGATCTGGCGCAGGTCCTGCTCGCTGAAGTCGGGGTTCTTGCCCTTCACCAGGGTGTAGGCGCGCTCCTCGGCCTCGATCAGCAGGTCGATCAGCTTCACGGTGCCGCCGTCGCGGGTCTTGAACGGCTTGCCGTCGGCGCCGTTCATGGTGCCGAAGCCCATGTGCTCCAGTTCCATGCTGGCCGGGACGAAACCGGCGCGGCGGGCGACTTCGAACACCTGCTGGAAGTGCAGGGCCTGGCGCTGGTCGACGAAGTACAGCACGCGGTCGGCGTGCAGCACCTTGTGCCGGTAGCGCATGGCGGCGAGGTCGGTGGTGGCGTAGAGGTAGCCGCCGCCGGCCTTCTGCACGATCACTGGCAGCGGCTCGCCTTCGGCGTTCTTGAACTCGTCGAGGAATACGCACAGGGCGCCGTCGCTCTCGACCAGCAGGCCCTTGGCGGTGAGGTCGGCCACCACCTGGGCGAGGTCGTCGTTGTAGGCGCTCTCGCCCTTCACGTCGGCCATGGTCAGCTTCACGCCCAGCAGGTCGTAGACCTTCTGGCAGTGCGACAGGGAGATGTCGTTGAAGCGGGTCCACAGGGCCAGGCACTTGGGATCGCCGGCCTGCAGCTTCACCACCAGCTCACGGGCACGGTCGGCGAACTCGGCGGACTCGTCGAAGCGCTTCTTGGCGGCGCGGTAGAAGACTTCCAGGTCGTGCAGTTCGGCCTGGGCGTCCACCGGTTGTTCTTCCAGGTAGGCCAGCAGCATGCCGAACTGGGTGCCCCAGTCGCCCACGTGGTTCTGGCGGATCACCGTGTCGCCGAGGAATTCCAGCACGCGGCTGACGGCGTCGCCGATGATGGTCGAGCGCAGGTGGCCGACGTGCATTTCCTTGGCCAGGTTCGGCGAGGACAGGTCGACCACCACGCGCTGGGCCGGGCCGGCCTTGCGCACGCCGATGTGGCCGTCGGCCAGGGCCTTGTCGAGGCTGGCGGCGAGCCAGGCCTGGTCCTGGAAGAAGTTCAGGAAGCCGGGGCCGGCGATCTCGACCTTGGCCACTTCCGGGCTCTGCGGCAGCGCCTCCGCCAGCTGGGTGGCGAGGTCGCGCGGCTTCATGCCGGCGGGCTTGGCCAGCATCATGGCGATGTTGCTGGCGAAGTCACCGTGGGTTCGGTCCTTGGTGTTCTCCACCTGAATGTCGGGCGTCAGGCCGGCCGGCAGGGTGCCGTTCTCGGTGAGGCGGACAAGGGCTTGCTGGATCAGGTGGCGAATCGTGTCTTTCATGGTTTTCTCCGTGCTCGCGTGCATCCGGCGCGCGCGACCGGTTATCGGGCTCAGAACCGCGCATTATCCGTGGCCGGGCATGGCTTGCCAACCGCGGAGCGCTCCAAGTTCAGTCTCGCCGCTGTGCCATCCGTCGCGGCTGATGGAAGTCAATGTAGGACGGATGCACAGGTCCGGAGGGTTTTATCCGTGCGGCGCGTCTGTCAGAAGAGGTCAATCGGGTCCACATCCAGCGACCAGCGTACCTGGCGCCCGCTGGGCATGCCTTCGAGCAGTTGCAGCCACGGCGTGAGCAGGCGATGCAACGGCGCGCGGGCCGGGCACATCAGCAGCAATTGGGCCCGGTAGCGGCCGGCGCGGCGTTCCATGGGAGCCGGTACCGGGCCGAGGAGTTCCACGTCATGGCCGAGTGCGGCCTGCAGGCGCTCGGCCTCGGCGCAGGCTTCGTCGAGGAAGCCCTCGGCCTGCCCCGGCTTGTGCGCCTCGGCGCGCAGCAGGGCGAGGTGCGAGAAGGGCGGCAGGCCGGCGGCGCGGCGTTCGGCCAGGGCCTGGTCGGCGAAGGCGAAATAACCCTGTTCGGTGAGCTGCACCAGCAATGGGTGGTCGGCCAGGTGGGTCTGGATCAGCACGCGGCCCGGCTCCTCGGCCCGCCCGGCGCGCCCGGCAACCTGGACGATCTGCTGGGCCATGCGCTCGCTGGCGCGGAAGTCGGCGGAGAACAGCCCGCCATCGGCGTCGAGGATCGCCACCAGGGTGACGCGCGGGAAATGGTGCCCCTTGGCGAGCATCTGCGTGCCCACCAGGATGCATGGCTCGCCCTTGTTGATGGTGGCGAACAGGTCGCGCATGGCGTGCTTGCGCGAGGTGCTGTCGCGGTCGATGCGCAGCACCGGGTAATCCGGGAAGAGGATGCGCAGGCGTTCCTCGGCACGCTCGGTGCCGGCGCCGACCGGGCGCAGGTCCACGGTGCCGCATTTCGGGCAATTGCGCGGCGGCCGCTCGCGGTGGTCGCAGTGGTGGCAGCGCAGCTCGCCGCTGCCCTGGTGCACGGTCATCCGCGCGTCGCAGCGCGGGCACTGGCTGATCCAGCCGCAATCGTGGCACAGCAGGGTCGGGGCGAAACCGCGGCGGTTCAGGTAGACCAGCACCTGCTGGCCGGCGGCCAGGGTTTCCTTGATCGAGCGCTGCAGCGGCATGGAAATGCCCGAATCCAGCGGCAGGCTCTTCACGTCCAGGCGGTGGAACGTCGGCTGGTGCGCGCCGCCGGCGCGCTGGGTCAGGCGCAGCAGGCCGTAGCGGCCGCTCTGGGCGTTGTGCAGGCTTTCCAGCGCCGGCGTGGCGGAGCCCAGCAGGATGGGCACGTTCTCCAGCCGCGCGCGCACCATGGCCAGGTCGCGGGCGTGGTAGCGCAGGCCTTCCTGCTGTTTATAGGAAGCGTCGTGTTCCTCGTCGATGATGATCAGCCCCGGGTTCTTCAGCGGGGTGAACAGTGCCGAGCGGGTGCCGATGACGATGTCCGCCTCGCCGTCACGGGCCGCCAGCCAGGCGTCGAGGCGCTCGCGGTCGGTCAGCGCGGAGTGCAGCAGGGCGATGCGCGCGTTGAAGCGGCGCTCGAAGCGCGACAGGGTCTGCGGGCCGAGGTTGATCTCGGGGATCAGCACCAGCGCCTGCTTGCCGGCTTCCAGGGTTTCGCGGATCAGCTGCAGGTAGACCTCGGTCTTGCCGCTGCCGGTGACGCCCGCCAGGAGGAAGCTGTGGAAGCTGCCGAAGCCGGCACGCACCGCCTCGAAAGCGGCGCGCTGCTCCGGGTTCAGCGGCAGCTCCGCCTGCGCCAGCCAGGGTCCGTGGTGCGGCGGCACGCTGTGCACGCGCACCTCCAGGCTGACCAGGCCCTTTTCCTGCAGCAGGTCGAGGCTGTCCTTGTTGATCTGCAACTGGCTGAGCAGGTCGTGGGCGACGCCGTGGGGATGCTGCTTGAGGATCTTCAGCGTCTCGCGCTGGCGCGGTGCGCGGGCCAGGCGCGGGTCTTCCTCGCGGGCGCCGGGTTCGGCGTGCCAGAAGCGCTGCTGTCGCGCCTCGGCCGGGTCGCCTTGGCGCAGCAGGTTGGGCAGCGCCCAGGACAGCGTGTCGCCCAGGCTGTGCTGGTAATACTGCGACGTCCAGCGGCACAGCTCCAGCAGGTGCGCCGGCATCGGCGGCTCGCGGTCGAGTACCGCCAGCGCCGGGCGCAGCTTGTCTGCCGGCACGTCGGAGGTGTCCACCTTGTCCACCAGCACGCCGACCATCTCGCGGCGGCCGAACGGCACGCGCAGGCGCACGCCCGGCTGCAGGCGCTGCACATCGACCCCGCGCGGAGGCAGGTAATCGAACAGGCGGCGCAGCGGCGAGGGCAGGGCAAGACGCAGGATGGCGGGTGAGGGCACGCGACGGATTCCGGGGCGGCAAGGAGCGTCGGATGGTAGCATGGGCGATGCGACGGTCGGTCATGCCTGATCTTGCGTTGAAGGCGATCTCTGGTATGATCCACGCCCTTAATTTGCGTGCGGTGCCCGGTAAAAGATCCCGCCCGCGGTCCTTGATGGCCGTGGCTCGGCTTCTGCCAGAGACTGGGTGGCGGCACACCACCAGAGGAAAAGAGCATGAAACCGGAAATCCATCCCGCGTACGAAGAAATCGAAGCCACCTGCAGCTGCGGCAACGTGATCAAGACCCGTTCGACCCTGTGCAAGGCTATCCACCTGGACGTCTGCTCCGAATGCCACCCGTTCTACACCGGCAAGCAGAAAGTCCTGGATACCGGCGGCCGTATCGATCGCTTCAACCAGCGTTTCGCCATGTTCGGCGGCAAGAAGTAAGATCGATTTCCGGAAAGAGCCTTCATGGTTTCTTACGGCATCTCGAAAAAGGCGTCCCTCGTGGGCGCCTTTTTTATGGCCGTCCTTTTTACCCAGGACGCCAACGCCGCTGCCTGCCCGACGCCTTCGTCGCCAGAAACGGTGCGTGTGGCGCGGGTGGTGGACGGTGACACGCTCAAGCTGGCCGACGGACGCAGCGTCCGCCTGATCGGCGTGAACGCCCCGGAACTGGCCCACCACGGCCGCTCCGAAGAGCCCTTCGCCGTGGCCGCCCAGCGCCGCCTGCAGGAACTGGTGGCGGCCAACGACGGCGAGGTCGGCCTGGTCATCGGCCGGCAGGGCAAGGACAAGTACGGCCGCACCCTGGCGCACACCTATGACGCCCGCGGCAACAACCTCGAATCCCGCCTGCTCGCCGAGGGCCTGGGCTACCTTGTAGCTATCGCTCCCAACACCGATCTCGCGGCCTGCCAGCAGGCCGCCGAGCGCGAGGCCCGCGGCACCAAGCTGGGGCTGTGGAAGAAGTCCCCGGTGCAGACGGCCGAGCAGCTTCACGACAGCGGGTTTGCCGTGGTGCGCGGGCGGGTCCGGCAGGTGCAACGCAACCGCGGCGGCCTGTGGATGGATCTCGATGGCCCGCTGGTGCTGCGGATCGAGGCCAGGCTGGTGAGGAGCTTTGACGATGCAACCCTGCGCGACCTCGAGGGTCGACAGGTAGAGGCGCGCGGCTGGGTCATCGACCGCGCCGAGCGCGGTGGCGTGAAACCTGGACAGGCGCGCTGGATGCTGCCTGTGACCGACCCGGCGATGATGGAGGTATTGCCATGAGCGTGCGCTCGTTCGGAATCCTGGCCCTGCTGGCGCTGCTGAGTGTCCTCGGCGGCTGCGCCACCAACCCGGCCACCGGCAAGTCTGACTTCGTGATGATGAGCGAGCAGAGCGAGCTGGAGATGGGCCAGAAGTACAGCCAGGAGATCCTCAAGCAGTACCCGCGCTACGAGGACGCCAAGCTGCAGGCCTACGTCCAGCAGGTCGGCGAGCGCGTCGCCCGCGCCGGTGACCGGCCAACCCTGCAGTACCACTTCACAGTCATCGACACCCCTGACATCAACGCCTTCGCCCTGCCCGGCGGCTACATCTATATCCACCGCGGGCTGATGGCGTACCTGGGCTCCGAAGCGGAGCTGGCCGCCGTGCTCGGCCACGAGGTCGGCCACGTCACCGCGCGCCACAGCGTGCGCCAGCAGAGCCAGTCCAGCGCCTGGAACATTCTCGGCCAGGCCGTGGCCATCGGCACCGGGGTCGGCGCGGCGGCGGACCTGACCAACGTGCTCGGCACCGCCTTCGTGCGTGGCTACGGCCGCGACATGGAACTGGAGGCGGACGGCCTGGGGGCCAAGTACCTGGCCCGCGCCGGCTACGACCCGACCGCCATGATCCAGGTGGTGCGGGTGCTGAAGAACCAGGAAGACTTCGCCCGCGACGAGGCCGCGCGCAAGGGCCAGGCAGCCCAGCCGGTGGGCTACCACGGGCTCTTCGATACCCACCCGGACAACGACCAGCGCCTGAAGCAGGTGATCGGCCCCGCCCAGGCCCTGGCTGGCAACAGCCAGCATGAGATCGGCGCCGAGCGCTACCTGAAGGCCATCGACGGCATGCCCTTCGGCGACTCCGCCGCCAGCGGCGTGCGCCGCGGCCAGAGCTTCTACCATGCCGAGCTGGACTTCACCCTGACCTATCCGGCCGGCTGGGGCATCCTCAACCAGCCCACCGCGCTGGTGGGCTACACCGCCGACCAGCAGGCCTACATCGGCATGAAGCTGGTGCCGCGCGACGGCCAGCTGACCCCGGCGGAATTCCTGCGCAAGGGCGCGGGCGGGCGGTTATCGAACGAAGAAAGCTTCCAGCAGGCCGGCCTCGACGTCGCCACCGGCGTGGTGCCCGGGTCGCCGGCACGCCGCGCGGCGGTGATCTACCAGAAGGACCACGCCTACCTGTTCATCGGTGTGGTCAAAGGTCGCGCCTCGCTGGAGAGCGAAGACGACAATTTCATGCGGGTCATCCGCAGCTTCCGGCCGATGCGCGCGGACGAACAGAAGCTTGCGCAACCGCGCCGGATCGCCGTCATTCAGGTGAAATCCGGGCAGACTGTCGAGCAGTTCGCGAAGGCCGAATCCGGTCCGGAATCTGACTCGATAAATCGTATACGTTTATTGAATGACTTGTATCCAACTGGCCAGCCAAAAGCTGGCGATTGGCTGAAAGTCGTACGCTAGAGGTCTTGACAGCAGGGGCTTGGGCTACCTTGGCAGGTGCGGGGTTTGTGCGTATGCTCGGACCCCCGTCTGTCCAACAAGCAACAAAAGCGGAAGTGCCCAAATGTCTGATCTCAAGACCGCTGCCCTCGAATATCACGCCCAACCCCGCCCCGGTAAGCTGAGCGTCGAGCTGACCAAGCCGACCGTCACCGCCCGCGACCTGTCGCTGGCGTACAGCCCGGGCGTCGCCGAGCCGGTGCGCGAAATCGCGCGTGATCCGGAACTGGCCTTCAAGTACACCGGCAAGGGCAACCTGGTCGCGGTCATTTCCGACGGCACCGCCATTCTCGGCCTGGGCAACCTCGGCCCGCTGGCCTCCAAGCCGGTCATGGAAGGCAAGGGCGTGCTGTTCAAGCGCTTCGCCGGTGTCGACGTGTTCGACATCGAAGTCGACGCCGAGAGCCCGCAGGCCTTCATCGATACCGTCAAGCGCATCTCCATCACCTTCGGCGGCATCAACCTGGAAGACATCAAGGCACCCGAGTGCTTCGAGATCGAGCGCGCCCTGATCGAGCAGTGCGACATCCCGGTCTTCCACGATGACCAGCACGGCACCGCCATCGTCACCGCCGCCGGCATGCTCAACGCCCTGGAAATCGCCGGCAAGCAGCTGGAAACCGCGAAGATCGTCTGCCTGGGCGCCGGCGCCGCCGCCATCTCCTGCATGAAGCTGTTGGTGAGCATGGGCGCCAAGGTCGAGAACATCTACATGATCGACCGCCAGGGCGTGATCCACGCCGGCCGCAACGACCTGAACCAGTACAAGGCGGTGTTCGCCACCGAAACCGACAAGCGCACCCTGTCCGACGCCCTCGACGGAGCCGACGTGTTCGTCGGCCTCTCCGGCGCGAACCTGCTGAGCGCCGAAGACCTCAAGCGCATGGCGCCGAACCCGATCGTCTTCGCCTGCTCCAACCCGGACCCGGAAATCAAGCCGGAACTGGCCCACGCCACCCGCGACGACGTGATCATGGCCACCGGCCGTTCGGACTACCCGAACCAGGTCAACAACGTGCTGGGCTTCCCCTTCATCTTCCGCGGTGCCCTGGACGTGCGCGCCACCCGCATCAACGAAGAAATGAAGATCGCCGCCGCCCTGGCCCTGCGTGACCTGGCCAAGCTGCCGGTACCCAAGGACGTGTGCGACGCCTACGGCGTGAGCGCCATCGAGTTCGGCCGCGAGTACATCATTCCGAAACCGATGGACAAGCGCCTGATCACCATCGTCTCCGATGCCGTGGCCAAGGCTGCCATCGAGACCGGCGTGGCGACCCTGCCGTATCCGAAGCATTACCCGCTGCAGTCGGTGGAAGACGTCTTCAAAGGCTGATTCCGTCTGACATGAAAACCCCGCCTCGGCGGGGTTTTCTTTTTTCAGCGTACGAAACGAAGAGTTACCTATTACTGACTGAAGGCAGGGGCCTTCAGAAAGTGCCGGACTATCCTTCCCCGCTCATGCATTGACGCGTCCGCTGCCCCGGAGCGGGCCGGGCGCATGGGGGACATCATGAATCGCACATTGCTGGCAGTCGCCGCCCTGGCGGCCAGCGCCGGGCTCATCGGGTGCGCCGGCGCGCCATCGATGAGCTGGGAGCGGGTAGGGGATTCGGCGCAGCGCGCCGTGACCAGCGCCGACGTCTGGGCTCCGGTGGCCGGCGCGGCGGTGATCGCCGCTGGCGGCTGGGACCATTCCTGGCAGAAATCGGCGAGCAACCACGACTGGTTCTTCGGCGGCGACGCCAACCAGGCTGCCGACCGCATGCTCAACCTGGCCACCGGTCTGAGCGTCGTCACCGCCCTGGTGGCCGCTCCCAAGGACGCGGGCAGCGAGGAGACGTGGAGCTGGCGCGGGCGCAACCTGGCGCTGCTGACGGCGGACCGCTACGCGGTGACCGGCTTCGTCGAGGAGGCCAAGGAATGGTCCGGGCGCGAACGGCCGGACGGCATTCCCGACGACTCCTTCCCGTCCAAGCACACCGCCGTGACGGCCGTACACACCAGCTTCACCCGCCGCAACCTGGACTACATCGACATGGACCCGACCTGGCGCTACACCGCCAAGGCCGGGCTCTACACCCTCGACGGGCTGACCGCGCTGTCACGCGTGGAAGGCGACAAGCACTACCCCACCGATGTACTGGTGGGGATGGCGGTGGGCAACTTCTTCGCCAACTTCACCTACAACCTGTTCCTCGAGGGGCCGCCGAGTGAGCGCTACAACGTCGCGGTGGTGCCCGAAACCGGCGGCGGCATGAGCCTGCGCGCAGCGATGCTGTTCTGAAGTTGGCGCGGCGCCGGGAGCAGCGTCTAGTCTTCAGTGCTTCTCCCTGGACGACGCCCCCGATGCCGCTGCGCGTGCTGCTGATCTTCCTGTTCCTGTGCGTTGCCAGCGCGACACGGGCCGGGGAAGTGCTGCGCATCGCCGCCGACCGCTGGCCGCCCTATGCCGACCGCCAGTTGCTTGGCAACGGCGTGGCGGTGCACCTGGTGCAGACGGCGCTGCAGCGCGCCGGCTATGCCAGCGAATACATCGAGGTGCCCTGGCCGCGCGTGCTGCACGGGGTGGCCAATGGCGAATACGACCTGGTGGCGGACGCCTGGTATGCGCCCGAGCGCGAAGCCTTTGCCGTGTACTCCGAGCCGTATCTGGTCAACCGCGTGCGCCTGATCAAGCGCCGCGGCTCGCCGATCACCTTCAGCGAGCTGGCGGACCTCTACCCGTACCGCATCGCCATGGTGCGCGGCTACGCCTATTCCGACGCCTTCAACAATGACCCGAAGCTGCAGCGGGTGGCGGTGTTCAGCTTCGTCAACGCGGCGCTGATGCTGCAGGCCAGGCGCGTGGACCTGACCCTGGAAGACGAGATCACCGCCCGCGTGCACTTCAACGGCGACCTGGCCGAACTCAAGGACCAGCTGGAATTCCTGCCGGTGCCGCTGACCGAGAACGGCCTGCACATCCTGGTCGGCCGGCATGTGCCGAACCACGCGGCGATCATCACCGGGTTCAACAAGGCGATCCGCGAGATGCGCGAGGACGGCAGCTACGAGGCGCTGATGCGCGAGCATGGGTTGTAAGGCTTTTCGTAGGAGCGAGCTTGCTCGCGAATGGAGTCTCCCGGTGACAGCGGTGCCGTGCGGTTCGCGAGCAAGCTCGCTCCTACAGAGGCTGTGTGCTCAGGCCGTCTCGGCCTGTTCCGCGCCGATGTCCTTCTTCAGCAGGTGCGCCGCCAGGGTGCGCAGGGGCGTGAGCTGCCGGCAAATGAGTGCCAGTTGGGTCTGCACCAGACGGTGGGCGTCGTCCTGCTCCTCGGGCAGCTCTTCCAGGCGCTTGGCCAGGGCCTCTTCCGCGTCGCTGTAGATGTCCACCGGGCGCCGCTCGTTGAGGCGCGCGGCGATGTCGTCGAGGCTGTGGGTCAGGCGTTCGGCCGCCTCGGCGATGAGCTCGTCGTTGACGTCCGGCGGCAGCTGGTGGCGGTGCGCGCCGAGGGCGGAGAGGTAGCTGAGCAGGGTGTGCGAGAGCACCAGGAAGCGGAAGCCGATCTCCGCGTCCTTCCGGAAGTGGCCGGGCTCCAGCAGCATGTTCGACAGCGTGGTGGAGAGCGTCGCGTCGGCGTTGTGCGCATTGCGCCGGGCGGTGCGGTACGCCAGGTCGTCGCGCTTGCCGTTGGCGTACTGCTGCATGATCTCGCGCAGGTAGCGGCTGTTGCAGGCCAGGGTGCCGCCGACCAGCCGGTGCAGGCTGCGCCCCTGCCAGTCGGGCAGCACCAGGAACACCGCGATGCCGGCGATCACGGCGCCGAGCAGGGTATCGAACAGGCGCGGCAGGATCAGCCCGTAACCGTCGCCCACCTGGTTGAAGCAGAACAGCACCAGCAGCGTGATCGCCGCCGTCGCCAGGGTGTAGCGCGTGCTCCGCGTGGCGAAGAAGGCGACCCCCGCGACCACCGCCAGCAGTGACTGGATCAGCGGGTTGGGGAACAGGTCGATGAGTGCCCAGCCGGCCACCAGGCCGACCAGCGTGCCGAGGATCCGCTGCACCAGGCGGATGCGCGTGGCGCCATAGTTCGGCTGGCAGACGAACACCGTGGTGAGCATGATCCAGTAGCCCTGGGTCGGGTGGATCAGGTGCAGCACACCGTAGCCGGCGGCCAGCGCCAGCGACAGGCGCAGGGCATGGCGGAACAGCAGCGAGGTCGGCGAGATCTGCAGGCGGATGCGCTCCAGCGCATCCTTCAGGGAGCGCGGCGAGCGGTCCAGCAGGGTGCTGTCCTGCTCGTCGTCGAGCATGTCGGGGTTGCTCGCCCCCGTGAGCTTTCTATCCAGCGTGGTGAGGTTGGCCGCCAGCGCGCCGAGGGAGCGCAGCAGGCCGCGCCAGGCCGGGTTGCCCTGCTGGCGCAGGTAGTCCAGCGAGGCGTTGAGGTCGGCCAGGGCCAGTTCGCTGTCGTTGTAGTCGAACGGCTGGCGCAGCTGGATCGCCTTCGCCAGCGCCTTGCAGGCCTTGCCCTGCTGGTTGAGCAGACGCTGGCAGCGGAACAGCACGTCGCTGTGGAAGAAGGCCTCGGCCAGCTGGTTGTACGGATAGTGCGAGGAGCTGGCGCGTTCGTGGACGTCCTGGGCGATGAAGTAGAGCTTCAGGTAGCGGCTGATCTTCGGGCTCGGGCGCCCGTGGGACAGGCGCGCGAGGATGGTTTCCTTGGCCTGGTTGAGCGCCACCACGACCCGGCCATTCTGCCGCGCCAGGGCCAGGCGCTGGGCCTCGACGTCGAGCTGGCGCAGCGGCTCGAGCAGGGTCGACTTGATCTTCAGGTACTCGCCCAGCTCCAGGAACAGTTTGGCCAGGCTCTGCTGCACCGGCTGGTTGGCGAACAGCGCGTTCCACAGCACCGAAAGCAGGCCGTACCAGAGCGCGCCGGCGACCAGCAGCAGCGGCTCGCGCCAGAAGTCGGTGGGCGTGCCACCGCGCTGGTCGACGCCGATCATGGTGTAGATCGACAGGATCAGGGTCGCCGAAGCGATGGCGGCGTAGCGCTCGCCCAGGGCGCCGAGCAGCGTCATGGCGAAGGTCGAGAGCGCAAGGCCGGCGACGAACAGCGGCGGGTAGGGGAACAGCAGCTCCACGGCGAAGGCGGCGATGGTGAAGCACGCCAGGGTCACCAGCAGCGCCTGCAGCCGGCCCAGCCAGTGGTCGTCGGTTTCCGCCAGGGCGCTGGCGATGACGCCGAGGAACAGCGGGATCACCAGCGCCGGCTGCCCTTGCAGCCAGCAGGCGAGCATGACCCCGCTGAGGGCGACGAACACCCGCAGGCTGTAGGCGAACTTGTCCAGCGCCCAGAGGCGCCGCAGAGACTGGAGCAGAGGGGAGGAGAACATGCGCGTGCGGGACTTCCGTATGTCTGCTGCTCAGACTAGCGGAACGTCTGCCGCGCTGCTATCGCGAGCGCGACAGGTTGGATGTCGCCTGCGCAGGAGCGGCAGCGCGGGGCCAACCTGTAGGAGCGAGCTTGCTCGCGAACCGCCCCGTACTGGCGCTACCGGATAGCCCGTTCGCGAGCAAGCTCGCTCCTACAGGGCTACCTGATCGATCGCCTTGGGTGGGATCAGAGAATCCGCGCCTTGAACGAGCGACCCTTGATCTTGCCTTCGTTGAAGTGCTTCAGCGCCTGCTTGGCGGCGTCGCGTTCGACGGCGACGAAGGCCTGGAAGTCGAAGATGGCGATCTTGCCGACCTGCGTGCCCTTGAGGCCCGCATCGCCGGTCAGCGCACCGAGGATGTCGCCGGGGCGCAGCTTGTCCTTGCGCCCGCCGGCGATGGCCAGGGTGGTCATCGGCGGCAGCAGCGGGGCGTCGTTGGCCTTGAGGAAGTCGATGCGCTCCCAGTTCAGCGGCGCGCCCTGCAGGTCTTCGATGGCCTGGGCGCGGCTGGCCTCGGCCGGCGTCACCAGCGACAGCGCCAGGCCCTTCTCGCCGGCGCGGCCGCTGCGGCCGATGCGGTGCACGTGGACCTGCGCATCGCGCGACAGCTCTACGTTGATCACCGCTTCCAGCGCGGCGATGTCCAGCCCGCGCGCGGCCACGTCGGTGGCGACCAGCACGCTGCAACTGCGGTTGGCGAACATGGTCAGCACCTGGTCGCGCTCACGCTGCTCCAGGTCGCCGTGCAGGGCCAGGGCGGAAATCTTGCGCGCCGTGAGTTGCTCGACCACTTCCGTGCACTGCTGGCGGGTATGGCAGAAGGCGACGCACGACTGCGGGCGGAAATGCTGCAATAGACGCACGACGGCATCCAGGCGCTGCTTCGCATCGATCTCGTAGAAGTGCTGCTCGATCTGGCTGTCGTCGTGCAGCGCTTCCACTTCCACGCGCTCGGGGTTCTTCAGGAACTTCGCCGCCAGTTGGCCGATGCCCTCGGGGTACGTGGCGGAGAACAGCAGGGTCTGCCGACGCGCCGGCGCCTGGCCGATGATGTCGGCGATGCTGTCGTAGAAGCCCATGTCGAGCATGCGGTCGGCTTCGTCGAGCACCAGGGTGTTGAGGCCGTCGAGCTTCAGGGTGCCGCGGCGCAGGTGTTCCTGGATGCGCCCGGGCGTCCCTACCACGACGTGGGCGCCGTGCTCCAGCGAGCCGATCTGCGGGCCGAAGGGCACGCCGCCGCAGAGGGTCAGCACCTTGATGTTGTCGGCGGCCCGGGCCAGGCGGCGGATTTCCTTGGCCACCTGGTCGGCCAGCTCGCGGGTCGGGCACAGCACCAGCGCCTGGCAGCCGAAGTAGCGCGGATTCAGCGGGCTGAGCAGGCCGATGCCGAAGGCGGCGGTCTTGCCGCTGCCGGTCTTGGCCTGAGCGATGAGATCGCGGCCCTTGAGGATCGCCGGCAGCGCGGCGGCCTGGATCGGCGTCATCTCGCGGTAGCCGAGGGAGTCGAGGTTGGCCAGCAGGTCGGCCGACAGCGCGAGGCTGGAAAATGCAGAGGTGGTCACGAAGGGAGCCCGGGTGAATCCATATGGCCGCGCAGTGTAGCAGGAAGAGCACCCTCAGCAGGGCTGAGAAGCCGATATGGCAAGGGTTTGAGGCCACTCGTCCGAATTTCCCGAAGTGCCGATAAACGGTTTTTTCAAGAGATTCGCTTTCCGCGAATTTTTGTCGTAGAGTTCCCGGACTGTGTTTGCATGGGTCGCCGTCGATCGTGACCTGATGCGGTCGGTTATTCCACCCCGTCCTGCTCGACTCCTTGTAACTCCTTGCAACTCAGTTCCTGGCCATTCGTGGCTAATTTTCAAAATATGTTCCAAGGAGAACACCATGTCGAATCGTCAGAACGGCACCGTCAAGTGGTTCAACGAAACCAAAGGCTACGGCTTCATTACCCCGGAAAGCGGCCCGGACGTATTCGTTCACTTCCGCGCTATCGAAGGTAACGGCTTCAAGACCCTGGCCGAAGGCCAGAAAGTCAGCTTCGAAGTCGTGCAGGGCCAGAAAGGCATGCAGGCCGAGCGCGTACAGGTGATCAACTAAGATCCCCTGGCGTCAGCCAAAGAACCCCGGGTGGAAACATCCGGGGTTTTTTATTGCCTATGGCAATGCCACGTTACTGCCATCGAACTTCCGGAGCTGCCATCCATGCCTTTTTCCGCCTTTCGCCTGCTGTTCGCCGGCCTGCTCGTGTCCGGCAGCGCCGTGGCCGCCGACGCGCCTGCGCAGCCCACGACCTGGGGCTGGGTCGAGACGCTCACGCTGATGCCCGAGCAGGCGCCCCTCAAGGCCAAGCTGGATACCGGCGCGCAGACCTCGGTGATGGATGCGCGCAACATCACCCGGATCAAGAAGAACGGCGAGCGCTGGGTGCAGTACGACGTGATGCTCACCGACCCGGCCACCGGCAAGGAGCAGCGCCTGCCCTTCGAGCGGCGCGTCGAGCGCGTGCTCAAGTTCAAGACCGAGGGCGGCGTCGAGCGCAGCCCGGTGGTGCTGATGGACGTGTGCCTGGGCGGCAAGGTCTACCGCGAGCAGTTCACCCTGCGTGACCGCCAGACCCTGGACTACCCGGTACTGCTGGGGCGTCGCACCCTGGAACACCTGGGCGCGGTGGACGCTTCGAAGACCCAGACCGTCGCGCCCACCTGCAAGCCCTGATCAGTGCTCCTCCACGCCATGCTCCGGTTCGACCCGGCGTGGCGTGGTGCGGCCGTCTTCGGCGTTGAGCTGGAAGAAGATCGCCGCCGCCAGCATCGAGAGAATGCCGACGCTGAAGTAGGTGGCGTGGAAGGCTGACAGCACGTCGTCCTGCACGCTTTCCTGATCCCCCGTGAAGCCGCCCAGCAGCGCCGCCGCGCAGGCGATGCCCATGCCGATGGACAGCTGCATGACCACCGACAGCAGGCTGTTGCCGGCGCTGGCATTGTCGTCGCGCAGGTCGATCAGGGTCAGGGTGTTCATCGCGGTGAACTGCAGCGAGTTGATCCCGCCCAGCACCGCCAGTTGCACCAGCAGCAGGATGTACGAGGTGTTCTGGTCCACCAGCCCGAGGCTGGCGATCATCGCCCCCAGCAGCAGTGTGTTGCTCACCAGCAGCTTGCGGTAGCCGAACAGGTCCAGCAGCGGCCGGGCCAGCGACTTGATGACCATGGCCGACAGCGCCATCGGGATCATCGTCATCCCCGCTCGCGAGGGCGAGAAGCCCAGGCCGACCTGCAGCAGCAGCGGCGTGAGGAAGGGCAGGGAGCCGCTGCCCAGGCGCGCGAACAGGTTGCCCAGCACCCCCACGGCGAAGGTGCGGGTGCGGAACAGCGCCGGCGGGAACAGGGGCGCCTCGATGCGCAGCGCGCGCAGCCAGTACGCCGCCAGCAGTACCAGCCCGCCCACCAGCAGCAGGACCACGCGCACGTGGGGCATGTGCAGTTCGCCCAGGCCCTCCAGGGCGATGGTGATCAGCACCATGGCGCCGCCGAACAGCAAAAAGCCGATCGAGTCGAAGCGCGTTGCGCGTACGCCGCGCAGGTCCGGCATCAGGCGCAGGGCCACGATGAAGCCGACCAGGCCCACCGGCAGGTTGATCAGGAAGATCCAGTGCCAGCTGGCGTACTCCACCAGCCAGCCGCCCAGTGTCGGGCCGGCCAGCGGGCCGAGCAGGCCGGGGATGGTGACGAAGCTGAGGATGCGCACCAGGTCCGTGCGCGGGTACACGCGCAGGATCACCAGGCGCCCGACCGGCATCATCAGCGCGCCGCCGATCCCCTGCACCACGCGGGCAGCGACCAGGGTGCCGAGGCTGGTGGACAGCGCGCAGAGCAGCGAGCCCAGGCTGAACAGGAAGATCGCGAAGAGGAACACCCGGCGCGTGCCGAAGCGGTCGGAAATCCACCCGGAGGAGGGGATCAGCAGCGCCACGGTGAGCAGGTAGGCGATCACCACGCCCTGCATGCGCAGCGGGTCCTCTGCCAGGGAGCGGGCCATGCTCGGCAGCGCGGTGTTGAGGATGGTGCCGTCCAGGGCCTGCATGAAGAAGGCGATGGCCACCAGCCAGGGCAGCAGGCGGGCCACGCGGGGCGTGAGGATGAAGGGTTCGCTCATGGTCGGTCCGTCGGGCGGGGATGGCTCTAGCTTAGGGAAACTTTGGCGATTGCGGGAGAAATCGGTGCGCGTGAAGTACGACAGCGGCTGCGGATCCGTCCGATGTGATTGTTCCGAATGACCACGTCGCCCACGGCGCCGGGGAAGTTCCCCGGCACCACCGGTGAACGGCGTCGCGTGGCGGCGCTGTGAACGTACCGTGCTTTTCCCGGTTGTCGCCGGCCACCGCGGAACAACCCACCCGGCACCCGGTCGATATGGCGTCCGGTATTCCCTTGGAGCCAGCGATGTCCGTCAAACCCCGCGTCACTCTCGCACTGGCCGCCCTGCTGGCGGCTTCCTCCGCATTTGCCTTCAACCTGGGCGATGCCGCCAAGGCGGTGTCCGGCGCGACCGGCAACGACACCTCCCGCGTCGCCTCCACGCCGCAGACCAGCGGCCTGCTCGATGCCCTCACCGGCCAGCTCGGCGTCAGCGACGAACAGGCGCTCGGCGGCACCGGCGCACTGCTGGGCCTGGCGAAGAACAAGCTGAGCACCGCCGATTACTCACAACTGGCGAAGACCGTTCCCGGCCTCGACAAGCTCACCGGCAGCAACGCCCTGGGCGGCCTGGGCGGGCAGCTCGGCAACCTCGGCGGCGGCGCCGCAAGCGGCCTGCTGGGCAACGTCAGCAGCATGGGCGACGTGAACCAGGCCTTCGGCGCGCTGGGCATGGACCAGGGCATGACCGGCAAATTCTCCAGCGTGCTGCTCGATTACCTCGGCAAGCAGGGCCTGAACAGCAACCTCCTCGGCACCCTGGGCAGCCTCTGGGGCAGTGGCGCCTGATATCCGCCGGGCGGTGCGGAACCGCCGCACCGCGCCCCGGTCCTATCGACGATCCGGCTCCGCCCTGGGGCCGGACAACCGCTTTCCGGAGCCGTCGATGCCCACCCGTTCCGTCGTCTTCCTGGCCGCCTGCCTGGCCATTTCCCCCGTGTTCGCCGCCACCTTCACCGACACCAGCGAGCCAGTCGGGCAGACGCAGGAGGTGCCGCCAGCGGCCAACGTGTTGCTGGGCAACCTGACGCGGCAGCTGGGGGTGAGCGAGCAGCAGGCCATCGGCGGGACGGGCGCCCTGCTGGCCATGGCGATGAACAGCCTGAAGGACACCGACACCGCGCAGTTGCAGAAATCCCTGCCGAACCTCGACCAGCTCGCCGGCAACAGTTCGCTGGGCGACCTGGGCGGGGCGCTGGGCGGTTTCGGTGGGCTGGGCAACGCCGCGGCGCTGCTGGGCGGGATCAACAACCTGCAGGACGTCGACCAGATCTTCGGCGTGCTGGGCATGGACCAGTCGATGATCGGCCGCTTCGCCGGGGTGATCCTCGACTACTTCACCGAGCAGGGCCTGAGCAACCAGTTGCTGGGCACGCTCGGCGGACTCTGGGGCACGCCCAAGGCCCCGCTGACGCCGGCTGCGCCGGTCGCCGGGCGGGGCGCGTAGGGCGCGTCAGAACTCCTGGCGCAGCTGCTCGATGCGCGCGTCCTTCTGCTCCCACAACCGCGACACCCAGTTCTGCACGTACTGGCGGAATTCCGCGTCGTTCTCGTAGTCGCCCTGCCACAGCGCGGGATCGATTTCCCGTGCCTGGATGTCGACGATCACCCGCGGCACGCGCCCGCACAGCAGGTCCCAGAAGCCCGGGCGCGGGCCCTTGGGGTAGACCAGGGTGACGTCCAGCAGGGTATCGAGTTGCTCGCCCAGGGCGGCCAGCACGAAGGCCACGCCGCCGGCCTTGGGCCGCAGCAGGTTCTGGTAGGGCGACTGCTGCTGGGCCTGCTTGGCCGGGGTGAAGCGCGTGCCCTCGAGGTAGTTCACCACGGTCACCGGCATGCGCTTGAACTTCTCGCAGGCGGCCTTGGTGATTTCCAGGTCCTTGCCCTTGAGCTCCGGGTGCTTCTCCAGGAACGCCTTGCTGTAGCGCTTCATGAAGGGGTAGTCGAGCGCCCAGAAGGCCAGGCCGAGGAAGGGCACCCAGATCAGCTCCTTCTTGAGGAAGAACTTGAAATACGGCGTCTTGCGATTGAAGGCCTGCACCAGCGCGGGAATGTCGACCCAGGACTGGTGGTTGCTGATCACCAGGTAGGAGGTGTCGCCGCGTAGTTGCGCGCCGCCGCGGATGTCCCAGACGGTCGGGGTCATCAGGGCGAAGATGGCCTTGTCGATTTCCGCCCAGGTCTCGGCGATCCACATCACCCCGCGCGAGCAGGCGTCCTTCGCGGTCTGGCCGGGGACCACCAGCTTGAGCAGAGCGATCAGCATCATCGGCCCGATCAGGATGAGGGTGTTGAGCAACAGCAGGAGGCTGGCGATGACACCGGCCAGCGTTTGCAGGGGGCGTGCCCGCATGGATTACATTCCTTGTGCGACGGTGGCGCGGTCATGATACGCAGACAATGGTTCCGGCCCAAGCGGCGGGGATATGGCGAACCAATGGCTGCCGTGCTAGTCCTATGCGACGTATTCCACCCCCGGAGATTCCGCGTGAAACGCGCCCTCGCTCTGCTTTCGCTGCTCACCCTTGGCGCAGCGGTCCTGCCCGGCCTGGCACAGGCCGGCGACACCAAAACCTACGGCCGCTACGAATGGGTCAGCCTGCCCGAACTCGACCAGACCCTGCAGGCCAAGATGGACACCGGCGCCTACACCTCCTCGCTGTCGGCCAAGGACATCCAGATCTTCCAGCGCGACGGCGAGGACTGGGTGCGCTTCAAGCTGGCCACCAAGGACGGCGGCGACTCGGTGTACGAGCACAAGCTCGCACGCATCTCGAAGATCAAGAACCGCTCCGAAGGCGCCGGCGAGGACGACGAGGAAGAAGCCAGCCCCGGCCTCAGCCAGCGCCCGGTGATCGAGCTGCCGGTCTGCCTGGGCGGCGACCAGCGCACCATCGAGGTCAACCTCACCGACCGCAGCCACTTCAACTACCCGTTCCTCATGGGCGCCAAGGGCCTGCGCAAGTTCCACGTCGCGGTCGACGCGGGCGAGCGCTTCGTCGCCGGCAAGCCGGACTGCTCCTGATCCTCGATTGACGCGGCGCGGGGCATGATGGACCCTTCCGGGATTGTCCCGGGAATCGGAATCCCATGCCCCATATCCTCATCGTCGAAGATGAAGCCGCCATCGCCGACACGCTGCTCTACGCGCTGCAGGCCGAAGGTTTCCAGGCCACCTGGCTGAGCCTCGCCGGCCTCGCCCTGGAGCGCTTGCAGCGCGAACCCTTCGACCTGGTCATCCTCGACGTCGGCCTGCCCGACATCAGTGGCTTCGAGGCCTGCAAGCAACTGCGGCGCTTCTCCGAGGTGCCGGTGATCTTCCTCACCGCGCGCGACGCCGAGATCGACCGTGTGGTGGGCCTGGAGATCGGCGCCGACGACTACGTGGTCAAGCCTTTCAGCCCGCGCGAGGTCGCCGCACGGGTCAAGGCCATCCTCAAGCGCACTGCCCCGCGCGACGTCGCGGCCCAGGCTCCCGCCGGCAACGGCCCGTTCGAGGTGGATGAAGAGCGCGTCCAGATCCGCTACCACGGCCACGCGCTGGCCCTGACCCGTCACGAATTCCGCCTGCTGCAAACGCTGCTGGCGCGCCCCGAGCGGGTGTTCAGCCGCGAGCAGTTGCTCGACGCCCTGGGCGTCGCCGCCGATGCCGGCTACGAGCGCAACGTCGACAGCCACATCAAGAGCCTGCGCGCCAAGCTGCGCCAGGTCGCCCCGGCTGCCGAACCGATCCAGACCCACCGCGGCCTGGGCTACAGCTACGCGCCGGACAAGCGCTGATGCGTCTGTCGCTGCGGATCTTCCTGGTCTACTTCTTCTTCGTCGGGCTGACCGGCTGGTTCGTGCTGCGCACGGTGATGGACGAGATCCGCCCCGGCGTGCGCCAGTCCAGCGAAGAGACGCTGGTGGATACCGCCAACCTGCTGGCCGAAATCCTCCAGGCCGACGTGAAGCGCGGCACCCTCGACCAGAGCCAGCTGCCCGCCATGCTCCGCGCCTATGGCGCGCGCAGTCCGCAGGCGGACATCTGGGGTGTGAACAAGACCGCGGTGAACCACCGCATCTATGTCACCGACGCGCGCGGCATCGTCCTGCTGGATTCCCTCGGCCAGGCCGTTGGGCAGGACTACTCGCGCTGGAACGACGTCTACCGGACGCTCAGGGGCCAGTACGGTGCGCGCTCCAGCCGCGAGTCGGCGGACGACCCGGAGTCCTCGGTGATGTACGTCGCCGCGCCGATCCGCGATGGCGAGAAAATCATCGGCGTGGTCTCGGTGTCCAAGCCCAACCGCACCCTGCAGCCCTACATCGACCGCTCGCAGCGGCGCCTGGCCTGGCTCGGCGCCGGGCTGATCGTGCTCGGTCTGCTGGTGGGGGCGGGGCTGTCGTGGTGGCTGAGCCGCTCGCTGGATCGCCTGACCCGCTACGCCCAGGCCGTCAGCGAAGGCCGCCGCGCCGAGTTGCCGCGCTACCGGGGCGGCGAGATGGCGCAGCTGGCCGGCGCGGTGGAGCGCATGCGTGTGCAGCTGGAGGGCAAGGATTACGTCGAACGCTACGTGCATACCCTGACCCACGAACTGAAGAGCCCGCTGGCGGCGATCCGCGGCGCGGCGGAACTGCTCGAAGGCGAGATGCCCGCCGAGCAGCGCGCGCGCTTCGTCGGCAACATCGCCGGGGAGAGCGAGCGCCTGCAGCAACTGATCGAACGGCTGCTCAATCTCGCCCAGGTGGAACAGCGCCAGGGGCTGGAGGAACCGGTGCCGGTGGCCCTGCATGAGCTGGCGGACCAACTGGTCGACGAACGTCTGGCGCGGGTGCAGGGCGTGCGTCTGGAGAACGCCATTGCGCCCCAGGCGAGCGTGGTGGGCGAGCGCTTTCTGTTGCGCCAGGCGCTGGGCAACCTGCTGGACAACGCGCTGGACTTCACCCCGGCGGGCGGCCTGATCCGCTTCGACGCACAGCCCGAGGGCGACGGCTGGCGGATCGAGGTGTTCAACGAGGGCGACGCCATCCCGGCGTTCGCCCTGCCGCGCCTGACCGAGCGCTTTTACTCGCTGCCGCGGCCGGTCAGTGGACGCAAGAGCACTGGCCTCGGCCTGAATTTCGTCGCCGAGGTGGCGGCATTGCATGGCGGTGAGCTGCGGGTGGAGAACGTTGCGGGTGGCGTTCGCGCAAGCCTGCTCTTGCCTTTGTAGGAGCGAGCTTGCTCGCGAACAGCCCCAGCTACGGAGTTGGTTCGCGAGCAAGCTCGCTCCTACGAAAAGCGTCGCCGAGGTAGCGGTGCCGCATGGCGGTGAGTTGCGGGTGGAGAACGTCGCGGGTGGTGTTCGCGCAAGCTTGCTCTTGCCGTTGTAGGAGCGAGCTTGCTCGCGAACAGCCCCACTCTGGAGTTGGTTCGCGAGCAAGCTCGCTCCTACGAAAAGCCTCGCCGAGGTGGCGGTGCTGCATGGCGGTGAGTTGCCGGTGGGGCGGTGGGTTTGCTGCTTCCTGCGTAGAAGCAGCTGTCTTTTCCGGCACGTGCAGTGCCCCGCGCCTCCCCTCACCCCAGCCCTTTCCCGGCGGGAGAGGGGGCAGGCCGTGCCGGCTGAAGCCATATTTTCATCCTACGCCGAACGGTTCCCTCTCCCTCCGGGAGAGGGTTAGGGTGAGGGCCGATTGGAACGTCGAGCGACCTGCTGGCGGACGTTGTTCGCGGTAGGTCACCGCCGGCTCGCGGCCGCATCCGCTCTTATCCATCAAACGCCACACAAATCCCACATAGTCTCTACATTCCCGCCCAAGCGCCCCCACGCGAGGGGCGCAGGCTTGCTCCGTCGTCCAACCACGGAGAAGCCTTCGATGAATCGCCACCTCGGCCTCAAGCTCGGCGCCATCGCGCTGTTGATCGTCCTCTTGCTCATCCCCCTGCTGATGATCGACGGCCTCGTCGACGAGCGACAGAACTACCGCGACGAGGTCCTGCAGGACATCGCCCGCAGCGCCAGCTACAGCCAGCAGCTCACCGGCCCGCTGGTGGTGGTGCCCTACACCCGCACGATCCGCAGCTGGCGCCTGGACAAGGCGAGCCAGCAGCGCGTGCTGCAGGAGCGCGAGGTGCGCGGGCGGCTGTACTTCCTGCCGGAGGTCTTCAGCCTCGACGGACAGATGCGCACCGAGCTGCGCCATCGCGGCATCTACGAGGCGCGCCTGTACCATGTCGATGGCCAGGTCAGCGGCAGCTTCGTGCTGCCGGCCCACTACGGCATCACCAGCGACCTGGACAGCTACCGCTTCGACGACCCGCTGCTGGCCGTGGGGATCAGTGATGTGCGCGGCATCGAGAACGCGCCCAAGCTGAAGGTCGGTGACGAGCTGCGCGACTTCCAGCCGGGCACCCAGAGCCGGTTCCTCGGCAATGGCGTGCACGCGGTGCTGCCGTTCAAGGCCAGCGACCGCGAGCAGCGCTTCGACTACGCCTTCGAGCTCTCGCTGCTGGGCAGCAGCCGTCTGGACATCACCCCGGTGGGGCGCGACAGCCAGGTCAACCTGGTGTCGGACTGGCCGCACCCCAGCTTCGGTGGCGAGTTCCTGCCCACCGAACGCAGCATCAGCGACGCCGGCTTCAGTGCGCGCTGGCGCACCAGCTTCTTCGCCACCAATCTGGAGGACCAGCTGCGCGCCTGCACCGCGCCGGTTCGGGCCGACGTTGCCCGTGCGGTCGACGCGGTCGATCCGGATGCCGCCGGCGCCAGTTCCGCGCAGTGCAACGAGTTCGGCCAGCACCGCTTCGGCGTGGCGCTGGTGGACCCGGTGGACCAGTACCTGAAGACCGACCGGGCGGTGAAGTACGCGTTGCTGTTCATCGTCCTCACCTTCGCCGGCTTCTTCCTCTTCGAAGTGCTCAAGCGCCTGGCGGTGCACCCCATTCAGTACGCCCTGGTGGGCATGGCGCTGGCGCTGTTCTACCTGCTCCTGCTGTCGCTTAGCGAGCATGTCGGCTTCGAGCTGGCGTACCTGCTGTCCGCGGGCGCCTGCGTCGGGCTGATCGGCTTCTACCTCTGCCACGTGCTGCGCAGCCTGTGGCGCGGCGCCGGTTTCAGCCTGGGCCTGGCCGGGCTCTACGGGATGCTCTACGCGCTGCTCAGTGCCGAGGACTACGCCTTGCTGATGGGCTCGCTGCTGCTGTTCGGCGTGCTCGGCGGCGTGATGGTGCTGACCCGTCGCCTGGACTGGTACGGCATCGGCAAGCCCCGTGGCGATGACTTGGAGTTTTCCCTGGACGAGGTGCGCGTACAGCGCTGAGGAGACTGGAGATGCCGAACCTGATGCGTTTTTCCCTGAGCCTGTTCGTCGGCCTGCTGCTCAGCGGCCTGTGCCTGCCGGTGCTGATGCTGCTCGGCCGCTTCGACTGGATCGCCCTGCTGGTCGCCACCGGCAAGCCGCTGGCGCACCTGGCGTTGCTGCTGCCGGGCGAGCTGTGGACGCAGGTCACCGGCGTCGAGGACGCGTCGCACAACCCCCATGTGCGCTCCTTCCTGGAGATGTGCATGGGCGTGGCGCAGCTCGGCCTGTTGCTGGCGCTGCCGATCTACCGGCTGGGTAAGTCGTCATGAGTGCCTGGCGCGGATTGCGCGAGGAGCGCGAGCTGGGGCGGCGGCTGGCGCGGCGGATTGCCGGGTTGTTCGAGCAAGGGCCGGAGCGGCGCCCGGTGCGCGATGAGCGATTCCAGCGCGGGGTGGTGCGGCGGTCGGAGGCGCCCCGTGGCTTCTGGCACGGGGCTGTCCCCCTCACGCCAATCCTGGCGGCGCGCCCCGCTCAGGGGGAGAGTGAGCTGGGCGGTGCCGGCTGGCAGGTCTGGCAGCAACCGGCGCGACCTCAGGCGTGCTCGGCGTAGGATGGGTGGAGCGCAGCGATACCCATCGATGATTCAGGCCGGAACCGTGGCCTGCATCGACGGCCGCTGGCTGACCTCGGCGAACCATGTCGCCAGCTGCGGGTAGTCGGCGCGCCAGTCCCAGTGTGGCTGGCGGAAGTCCAGGTAGCCCAGGGCGCAGGCCACGCCGATGGCGGCGATGTCGAAGCGCCCGGCCAGTTCGGCATGGGCCGGGCCGTCGAAGTAGGCGAGGGTGCGGGTGATCTTCAGCTGCTGGTTTTCCAGCCATTGGTCCCAGTGCTTTTCCGCCGGGCGCATGGCGGTTTCGTAGCGGATCAGCACGGCGGCATCGAGCACCGCGTCGGCCAGCGAGGCCAGGGTGAGGCGCCGCCAGCGCGCCGCGCCCTCGCGGGGAATCAGCGGCTCGCCGTCGTGCTGCTGGTCGAGGTAGTCGAGGATCACCCGGCTGTCGTGCAGGGTCTGGCCGTCGGCCAGGCGCAGGGCGGGAATCTTGCCGGCGGGGTTGTCGTGCAGCACGCCGGCGTCCGGCGCGATGGGCGTGTGGACGGCGGCGTACAGCTCCACGCCGTCGACCTGGCCGGTTTCGTGCAGCAGGACCATGACCTTGCGCACGAAGGGCGAAGCGGCGGCGTGGAACAGGACGGGACGGGTACTCATCGACAGCAACTCCTGGGGTTCGGTCTTGGGTTCAATCGTGGATCAGCACCAGGCGGTCGGTGCCGGATTCGGCCCCCCACACCTCGCCGGGCCGGCCCGCCAGCTGGCGGACGTTGGCGTGGTCGTGGTCGCTGGGGAAGGCGGTGAACTGCTCGCTCTGCGGGTCGAAGCGCAGCAGCGCATTGCTGGCGAAGTCGCTCAGCCATACCTGGTCCATGGCATCGACATACAGCGCATAGGGCTGCGGATGATCGCCCGGCAGCTTCCAGGTTTTCCACTGGTTGTCGCTGGGGTCCAGGCGCGCGAGGCTGCCGGCGCTCCACTGGCTGACCCACAAGCGCCCCACGGAGTCGGCCCAGAGGCGGCGCTGCCCGGCGTCCTTGTTGGGGGCATCGACGGCGGTGGCGCTGCCTGCGATGCCGTCGACCTGGCCGATGTAGTTGCCCGCCAGGGAGGCGTACCAGATGCCGCCGTCCGGTGCCACGGCGATGCCGTACGGGCCCTTGCCGCGCGGCGCCGCCCACACCTTCAGGTCGCGACTGTCTGGATCGTAGCGGCCGTAGAAACCGTTCTGCCCGGTGAACCACAGCACGCCGTCGTCATCGAATACCGCAGTATTGAGGTTGGCGTTGGCCGCTTCCTTGGGTAGCGCGATGACTTCCACGCCCAGGCGCTGGGCGTCCACATGGACGATGGCGTTCTGCCCGCTGTCGGTGATCCAGGCGTCGCCGTTGCCGTCGGCGATCACGCCGTGGGGGCTGGAGCCCTTGCCCAGGCTGACCTGCTCGGTCTGCCCGGTCTGCGGGTCGAGCCGGCCAAGCACGCCGAGCTTCTGCGCGGTGTACCAGACCTTGCCGTCCTCGGTGGGCGCTACGTCGTGGGGGCCGGAGCCCTTGGGCAGATCGAAGTATTTCACCTGGGCGGCAGCGGCGCCGGTGGCCAGCAGCAGGCCGGCGAGCAGCAGGGGCAGGGCGCGAAGCATGGGGCTCTCCTTGGCAGAGTCCGGACGGTGATGAGACTGTACGCCGGTCAGTGTGGCCGACGAAATGAAGGAGAACCGCTTGTGACGACGATTTCCGTACGGGGGGCAGCCTGCCGCCAGGGTTCGCCGGTGAACGACGATGCCATCGGCTACACCGCGCAGGCGGCCTGGGTGCTCGATGGCGCGACCAGCCTCGGACGCGGCCTGGTGGGCGGCGACAGCGATGCACGCTGGCTGGCGCAGAGCGCCAATGCGCACCTGCAGCGGCTGCTGGAGGAGCAGCCGCATCGGCCCACGGACGATCTGCTGGCGCAATTGCAGGCGGGCATTGCCGCGGATTTCCAGCGCGACTCCGGCGTGGCGGTGAACCTGGATCTCAACCTGCCCACCGCGTGCCTGAGCCTGCTGCGCGTGCTGGGCGATGGTTCGCTGGAGCTGCTCAACCTCTGCGACACCTCCATCCACCTGGCCTGGGGCGACGGCCGCGTGGAGAGCTTCGGCGATACGCCGCTGGAAGAGATCGATCGCCAATCGGTGCAACGCCTGCTGGCGCTGCGCGAGGCGAACCCGGACTGGAGCCACGCGCAACTCTGGCAAGCCAGCCGCGAATGGGTGCGGCGCAATCGCGCACTGGCCAATACGCCGGAAGGCTACTGGTGCCTCGACCCGAGCGAACGCTGGATTCCCCATGTGCAGCGCCGGGTGCTCGACCCGGCGGGGCTGAGGGCCTTCATGCTGGTGAGCGATGGTTTCGACCGGCTGCTGGACTTCCGCCGCTATGACCTGGATGCGCTGTTCGCGGCCCTGCCCGAGCGCGGGGTGGAAGCATTGATCGACGAATTGCGCGCGCTGGAAGGCGCCGACGACCAGGCGCTGGCCTATCCGCGCCTGAAGATCCATGACGATGCGAGCGTGGTGTGGGGAGAGGTGACGGTGGGCGTTGCGTAGGAGCGGACTCCGTCCGCGATGGCATCCGGCGCGATGCCGGCCTATCGCGGACAAGGTCCGCTCCTACGCCCCCTGAAACACCGGAGCGGGCTGCTCCACTGTAGGGGCGACTGTCTTCATCTGAAAATCCGTGCCTGTGTTTCCCTCTCCCTAACCCTCTCCCTGAAGGGAGAGGGGACCGATCGGTGCAGGAGGAATCCATGACGTCAGCCGGCACGGACAGCTCCCTCTCCCTTCGGAGCGGGGCGTGCAGCCAGGGCGGGGGAGAGGGCAGCCCCCGCGCGATATCTCAGGAACGTAGGGCGGATAACGCTGGCGCGTTATGCGCCCCACGAGCCTACGTTCCCGGAACACCGGAGCGGGGTGCTCCTGTAGGAGCGGGCCATGCCCACGACCGCGCGCAGGGCGCGCTCCTACAGGTATCTCCTGGCCGTCAGAACTTGTAGTTGACGCTCGCCACCACGTTGCGACGGTCGCCGTAGTAGCAGTAGAAGCCGTCGCAGGTGGAGATGTATTCCTTGTCGAATACGTTGTTGGCATTGAGCGCGACGTTCAGGCCGTCGAGGCTGTTGTCCAGGCGGCCGAGGTCGTAGTGCACCGCGGCGTCGTAGAGGGTGTAGGAACCGGTATCGCCGTCGGACTTGTCGCGAACGTAGCCCATGCTGCCGATGGCGATGTTGTGGGTCTCGCCGACGTAGCGGGTACCGAAGCCCAGGCCGAAGCCGTCGAGCAGGCCGTCGTGCCAGGTGTAGTCGGCCCACAGCGAGGCCTGGTTCTCCGGCGTGAGCGGCAACGGACGGTTCTTGTCCAGCGGGTTGGCGACCTTGGTCATCTTGCTGTTGGCGTAGGTGTAGGCGGCGGTCACCTTGAGGTTCTCCGTGACGTTGCCCACCGCTTCCAGCTCGAAGCCGCGCACCTGCGCCTCGCCCACCGGGCGGCTGATGAAGTCGCTGCCGGTGAGGACGATGTTCTTGCGGGTCAGGTCGTAGACCGCGGCGCTGAGCATCAGGTCGGTGCCCACCGGCTGGTACTTCACGCCCAGCTCGTATTGCTTGCCGGTGCTGGGCTCGAAGGCCGCGCCGTTGGTGCCGCCGGCCTCGGTCTGGAATGACTCGGCGTAGGACACATAGGGCGCCACGCCATTCTCGAACACATAGCTGAGCGCCGCGTTGCCGCTGAACTGGCTGTCGCGGCGGGTATCGGTGGCGCCGCCGGCGTTGTAGAACTTCGAGCCGGTGTGCGCCCAGTCCTGGCGGCCGCCGAGGGTCAGGCGCCAGTTGTCGAGGGCGATCTGGTCCTGGGCGTAGAGGCCGGTGTCGCGCATCTTCTGGTTGTAGTCGTTGTACGCGGTGTAGACGACGTTGCTGAAGTCCTGGCCGTAGATCGGCTTGCTGATGTTGCTGGCCGGCGCGGTGCCGTACAGCCATTGGTAGTTGGTATTGGCGCGCTGGTGATCCAGGCCCAGCAGCAGGGTGTGCTGCAGCGGACCGGTGGCGAAATCGGCCTGCAGGTTGTTGTCGATGGCGAACTGGCTGATGTCCTCGTTCACCACGTTGGCGCCACGGGCCAGGGTGCCGTCGTCGCTGACCGAGGTGGCGGTGCCGCCGGCGGTGATGCCCTGGAACGACAGGTCGCTCTTGGTGTAGCGCAGGTTCTGGCGGAATTGCCAGACGTCGTTGATGCGGTGCTCGAAGGCATACCCCAGGGCGTAGTAGGTCTTGTCGTAGAACTCCCAGTCCGGGTCGCCGAGGTTCTTGTGGTAGCGCACCTCGCCCGCCGGGGTGGACAACTTGGTGCCCTGCAGCGGCAGGAACTGGCTGGTGATGCCGGTATCGTCGCGGTTGAACTGCGAGAGGAAGGTCAGCTTGGTGTCGTCGTCGACGTTCCAGGTCAGGCTCGGCGCGATGTTGTAGCGCTTGTTGTCGACGTGTTCGACCTGGGTGTTGCTGTCGCGCACCACGCCGCTGACGCGGTACAGCAGGTTGCCGGCGTCGTCGACCTTGCCGGTGCTGTCGAAGGCGATCTGCTTGTGCTCGTAGCTGCCGACCTGCAGCTGCACTTCATTGCTGCTCTGCGCTTCCGGGCGGCGACTGGTCATGTCCAGCAGGCCGCCGGGCGGGGTCTGGCCGTACAGCGAGGATGCCGGGCCGCGCAGCAGGGCGACGCGCTCCAGGTCCCAGGTTTCCAGCTTGGGCATGACGTACGCGCCCTTGGGCAGCGGCAGGCCGTCGAGGAACTGGGTCGGTTCGAAGCCGCGTACCTTGAGCCACTCGGCACGGGTGTCGTTGCCGTAGCTGCTGGCGATCACACCGGGCATGTAGCGCACCGCGTCGTCCAGGCTCTGCACGTTGCGGTCCTGCATCTGCTCGCGGGTGGCGACGGAGATGGAGCGCGGCGCTTCCAGCAGCGGGGTGTCGGTCTTGGTGCCGGCGCGGGTGCGGGTGGCCAGGTAGCCCACCGCCGGGCCGTCCGGGTCTTCCTGGGTGGCGCTGATGGTGGTGGCGGACATCGACAGGGTGTCGCTCGGTGCCGGGTGCAGGCTGAAGCTGCCCGATGCGTTTTCCACCAGTTCCAGCCCGCTGCCCTGCAGTGCCTGGCGCAGCGCGCCGGCGCCGTCGAAGCGGCCTTGCACGGCGTGCGCGTTGCGGCCCTGGGCCAGCGCCGGGTCCAGGCTCAGCGTCATGCCGGCTTCGGCGGCAATGCGGTTGAGCGTACCGGCCAACGGGCCGGCGGGCAGTTGGTAGTCACGCACGGTTTCGGCGGCGATGGCCGACGAGGTGGCCAGCAGGATGGCGGTGGCCAGCAGGCAGGGGCGGAGGGACAGTTCGAACGGGCGGCGCATTGAAAACGACTCCTACGGTTCTCGATGCCTCCTTGCCGAACGAGAATGGAAAAGTGATAGGGCGGAGTGAAAATTTTTTCCAGAGGTACCCAGTGGTTGCGGAGAACGGCTTTTCGTAGGAGCGAGCTTGCTCGCGAACCCTTGATGTCGGCGTCGCTGGGCAGGTTCGTTCGCGAGCAAGCTCGCTCCTACAGGCTGTATCTCAGCCGCGCGGCACCACGCGGGACCACCACCGCCCGTGCTTCTCGATGCGCACCGGCAGCGTGGGTTCCAGTGCGCCGAGCGCCAGGTCGATGTTCGTCAGCGGGAAGCTGCCGGTGATGCGCAGGTCCGCCAGTGCCGGGTCCAGCGTCAGGTAGCCGGGGCTGTAGCGCGCCAGTTGGTCGATCAGGTCGGCCAGGCGCACGTTGTCCACCACCAGCATGCCGCGGGTCCAGGCATCGACGCCGGCACGGTTGGGCGCCACTGCGTCGAAGCCGTCGGCGCGCATGCGCACCTGCTGGCCCTGCGGGATCACGCGTTCGTCCGGCAGCTGCGCGGGCCGCGCGGCCACGGCGGATTGCAGGACACTCAGCCGCGTTCCGTCGCCCTCGTCGCGCTCCACCAAAAAGCGCGTGCCGAGGGCGCGCAGCCGCCCGTCGTCGGTTTCGACGAGGAACGGTCGGCTGTCGCCATGGGCGGTCTCCACCAGGATTTCGCCGCTGAGCAGGACGATGCGCCGTTGCGTGGCGTCGAAGCGCACGTCGACGGCGGTGCGGCTGTCCAGCTTCAACAATGTGTTGTCCGGCAGGCGCAGCTCGCGTTGCTCGCCGGTGGCGGTGACGAGGTCGGCGAAGGCATAGCGCACCGGCAGGTAGCGGTTGCCGATACCCAGCGCCAGCGCGCCGACCAGGAGCAGGCTCAAGCCGGTGCCGGCCAGGCGGCGGACCTTGCGCCGCGACTCGCCCGGCGAGCGCAACAGGGCGTTGCGCGCGGCCTTGGGCGCGGCGCCGGCGAGGCGGCGGTCGAGCATGCCCAGCTGGCTCCAGGCACGGGCGTGTTCACTGTGCGCCGCGTGCCAGCGGGCGAACGCGGCTTCGTCATCCGCGCGCGATTCGCCCGAGCCCAGGCGCAGTTGCCAGCCGATCGCCTCGTCCAGCACCCGCAGGGAAACCGGTCCTTTCACGTCGGCTCGCCGTACAGCGCGATGTAGCACTGGCGCAGGCCCTGGGCGATGTACTGGCGCACGCGCGACACGGATACGCCCAGTTGCTCGGCGATCTCGGCGTGGCCCAGGCCGTCCAGGCGGTTGAGCAGGAAGGCGCTGCGCGCGCGGGTGGACAACGTGCCCAGCAGGCGGTCGATCTCGCGCAGGTCGGCCAGGATCAGGCAGTGCTCCTCGGCGGAGGGTTGCACGGCTTCGGGCAGGCATTTCAGCGCGTCGAGGTAGGCCTGCTCCAGCGCCACGCGGCGCCAGTGGTCCACCAGGATGCCCTTGGCGACCGTCACCAGGAAGGCACGCGGTTCGCGCAGGGAGGGCAGCTCGCGGCGGCCGAGCACCCGCACGAAGGTGTCCTGGCTGAGGTCTTCGGCGCGCTGCGGACACCCCAGGCTGCGGTTCAGCCAGGCAGTCAGCCAGTCGCGGTGATCGCGATACAAAGCGCCAACGAGTTCGCCGCTACCCATCTGGATGGCCGACACGCTACTCCCCCAATGACCCAAATGGGATCAAGTTCAAAAACGATAACTATTCGCAAATGATCGCAAAGTGCAGTCACGCACGCAATCGGCACCCGTCGGCTTGACCGCCGGTCGCCGGGTTTTCGCGGCCGTTCTACACTCGAGCGACCTGTTTCGCGGAAAACCTCGCCATGTCCGACCCCGTGCTGATCATCGGTTCCTTCCTTTCGCCCTACGTGCGCAAGGCGCTGGTGCTGCTGGAAATGAAGGGCGTGGACTACCGCGTCGACTCCGTCGTGCCGTTCTTCGGCAACGAGGCGTTCGAGCGCCTGAGTCCGCTGCGCCAGGTGCCGGTGCTGGTGGATGGCGAACTGGTGCTCAACGACTCCTCGGTGATCTGCCAGTACCTGGAGGAACGTTATCCACAGCCCGCGTTGTACCCTGCGGACATCGCCGAGCGTGCCCGTGCGCGCTGGATCGAGGAATTTGCCGACAGCCGCATGGGCCAGGTGGTGATCTGGCAATTGTTCGACCAGCTGGTGATCGGCCGCGGCGTCTGGGGCCGCGAGCCGGACGCGGCGCTGCTGGAGAAGACCTACCAGCACGACCTGCCGGCCGTGTTCGAATACCTGGAGGCGCAGTGGCCGGCCAGCGGCTGGTTGTTCGGCGAGTTGTCCATTGCCGACATCAGCGTCGCCTGTTTCATGCGCAATGCGCAGTTCGCCCGCTACCCGCTGGACGCCCAGCGCTGGCCGAAACTGGCAGCGATGCTGGAAAGCGCCTTCGCCTTGCCAGCCTTCCAGAAGCTGCATCGATTCGAGCTGGCCATCGCCCGCACACCCATCCTTCAGCAGCGCGAGGCGCTGATTGCCGCGGGCGCGCCGGTCAGCGACGTCAGCCTGATGCGCGAACAACCGGTGCGCGGGCCGATGAGCCGCAGCTGATCAGGCCTCCTGCAAAAAGCGCCAGAGCCGCTGCGCCACCGGGCCGTGGGCACGGTCGCGCAGGCGCGCGGCGACCCATTCCTCGCGGCGGCCGGGCAACTGCGGGCCGCTGAGATCCTGCAGGCGGCCGGCGGCCAATTCTTCTTCGATCAGGTGGCGCGGCAGGTGGCCCCAGGCCAGGCCATGCAGCACCAGTTCCTTCTTCATGGCCTGGTCCGGCACCGTGCATTGCGGGGCGCCGTCGAGGGTGAAGTAGTCCACCGGCGGCGAATGCCGGGCGCTGTCGCGCATGACGCACTGGGTGAGCGCGCGCAGTTGCGCAGGGCCGATGTCCCGCCTGCCCGCCAGCAATGTCGGGGCGATCACCGGGAGGAAGTCCACGCTGCCCATGTCCAGCCATTCCAGTCGCGGGTCGGCCTTGTCCACGCGGTGCAGGATCAGTTCGGCGTCGCCATCGAGCAGCCGCTCCAGCGGCCCGCTGACGCTTTCGAAGTACAGCTGCAGGCGGGTGTGCGGCTGCGTGGCAAAGAAGCGCGCGAGTTTTTCCAGCAGGGCGGGGCGCGGGCAGAAGTCGCCGAGCACCACGCGCAATGCGCTCTCCTCGCCGGCGGCCAGGTGCGCGGCGTGGTCGCGCAGATGGCCCAGTTCGCGCAGCAGGCCCTGGGCGCGGCGGTGGAAGGATTCGCCAGCGGCAGTCAGGGCGACGCGGTAGCCGCTGCGGTCCAGCAGCTCGACGCCGAGCTGCCGCTCCAGCCGGGCGATAGCGGCGAACACCGCTGGGTGCGAGCGGTGCAGACGCTGGGCGGCGGCCTGGAAGCCGCCGGATTCGACCACGGCGTCGAAGCACTGCAGGTCGTGCAGGGTGAAATCGTGCATGTCAGCTTTCCTGACAGAGATCGTCCATTCTTTGTAATTTCTCTGAAGCGGCGCCGCAACTAGCCTCGCGTCATTCCCCCTGAGGAGAGGCCGCCATGAGCCCACTGCGCTACCTGACCACCCGCGACAACGCCCGCATCGCCTACCGGCTGAACGGCCCCGCCGAGGGGCCGCTGCTGGTGCTGTCCAACTCCATCGGCACCGACCTGCACATGTGGGACGGGCAGATCGCCGCGTTCGGCGAGCATTTCCGCGTGCTGCGCTACGACGCGCGCGGGCACGGCGCCTCCAGCGTTCCCTCCGGTCGCTATCCGCTGGCGCGCCTGGCGGAGGACGTGATCGAGCTGCTGGATGCGCTCGGCGTGCAGCGCGCGCATTTCCTCGGGCTTTCCCTCGGCGGCTTCGTCGGCCAGTGGCTGGCGCTGAACGCGCCGCAACGCATCGAGCGCCTGGTGCTGGCGAACACGTCCGCCTGGCTCGGCCCGCAGGAACAGTGGGATGCGCGCATCGCCGAGGTGCTGGCGGCGGAGGATATGCAGGGCACGGCGCAGACCTTCCTCGCCAACTGGTTCCCGGTGGCCTGGCTGCAGGCGCAGCGGCCGGAGGTGGAACCCTTCCGCGCCACGCTGCTGGCGACCAACCGGCACGGGCTGGCCGGTTCGTTTGCCGCCGTGCAGGAGACCGACCTGCGCACCGCGCTGCGCGACGTCCGCCTGCCCACGCTGGTGATTGCCGGGCAGTTCGATACGGTGACCGCCGCCAGTCACAGCGAGCTGATCGCCCAGGTCATCCCTGGCGCGCGCCTGCTCACGCTACCGGCGGTGCACCTGTCGAACATCGAGTTTCCCCGCGAATTCGAAGGCGCGGTGCTGGATTTCCTGCTGGCGCCCTGAATCAACAAGGCCGCCTGGGGCGGCCTCGTGGGGCTCAATGGTGCGCGGCATCCACCGCGATGGCCTCGCCGCAGACGTCCGCATAGGGGCGCTTGCGGTCGGCCAGGGTGTAGTGGATCAGCGCGCCGAGACCGGCGCCGAAGAACCAGGAGAACTGCGACAGCGCATCGAACGCCGGCACCAGGGCCAGCACGATGGCGATCAGCGCGGCCGGGACGAACGCTGCCACCGCGCGCAGGTTCACGCCGCCGCTGTAGTGGTAGGCGGCCTCGCGGCTCTCGCTGTACAGCTCGGGGAGGTTCACCCGGCTGCGACGCACCAGGTAGTAGTCGGTGACGATGATCCCGTACAGCGGGCCGAGCAGTGCGCCCAGCCCGCCGAGGAAGTACACGATCACCGCCGGGCTGTTGTACAGGTGCCAGGGCAGGATCAGCACGGCGATGGTGGCGCTGAGCAGGCCGGCGCGGCGGAAGTTCAGCAGGTTCGGCGCGAGGTTGGTGAGCACGTAGGCCGGGGCGACGAAGTTGGCCATGATGTTCACCGCCACGGTGACGATGAGGAACGCCAGGCAGGCCAGCACCAGGCCGAAGGTGCTGGGGATGGCGGCGACGATTTCCGTGGGGTTCTGCACCAGCTTGCCGTCGATGCTGAACTGCGCGCCGGCCAGCACCACGGCGATCAGCGCGAAGCCCAGCATGTTCACCGGCAGCCCCCAGAAGTTGCCCACGCTGATGGTGCGGCGGTCCGCGCAGTTGCGGGTGAAGTCGCAGAAGTTGAGGATCATGGTGCCGTACAGCGACACCCACAGCGCGGCGGCGCCGAACACCTTCAGCCACATGGTCGAGCCGCTCGGGGCATTGCCGCTGGACCAGGAAATCGACAGGCCGGCGCGCCAGTACATCCAGCCGGCGAGGCTGGCGAAGGCGACCAGGATGATCGGGCCGGCGAAGGATTCGTAGCGGCGCACCATTTCCATGCCGTAGGCGAAGATGACCAGCTGCACGCACCAGATGCCGAAGAAGGTGATCCAGCCCAGGGTCGACAGGCCGAGGATCGCGTCCTGGTCATAGGCCGCCAGGCTCGGCGCGATGGCGGTGAGCAGCACGCGCAGGACCACCGAGGCGAGGTAGGTCTGGATGCCGAACCAGGCGATGGCGATCACCGCACGGATCAGCGCCGGCACCTGCGCGCCATGAATGCCGAAGCTGATGCGGCACATCACCGGGTAGGGCAGGCCGGTCTTCTGGCCCATGTAGCCGGACAGGTTCATCAGGCCATAGATCACCAGCGCGCCGAGGGCGAAGGCGGCGAGTATCTGCGCGCCGCTCATGCCCAGGGCAAAGAGGCCGATGGCGAAGGAGTAGTTGGCGATGTTGTGCACATCGTTGGTCCACAGTGCGAACAGGCTGTAGCGGCCCCAGCTGCGACCGGCCGCCTTGGTCGGCGCCAGGTCGGCGCTGTACAGGCGCGGGCTGAGGGTCGGTGCGAGGGGTTTCGCGCAGGTGCCGTTGTCGGCTGGTTGGACAGGGGAAACGCCGGACAGGTGGGTAGGGCTGGAGTTCATGGGCTACTCGGCTTTTGTATGCACGGCTTTTTGTGGTTTGTGTGCAAAGCTAGAAGCGTGCCAGCGCGGCAGCTCTCCCGCCGCCAGCTTTCATTCGCTAAGCCGACAAATCTGCTGCAGCCCTTGTTGGGTGTGGCGTGCGCGGCTGTCCACGTGGTCGAGAAATCAATTCTCCATTGCAATCATTGACTTAGGAGTCAAGTTAGTGACGCCCCTCGGATGTGCGGGGGTGGGGGATTTGTACACAATAATTGTGCACATGCGTTACGCCTTGCTCTGCTACATCCTTGTAGGAGCGGGCCATGCCCGCGATCGCGCGCGTGGCGCGCTCCTACAGGTTCAATCCGGCGCGGGATGAGCCCCGTCGGCGATGGGGCGGGCTCCCTTCTGCGGACATAAAAAAACCGCCCCGGAGGGCGGTTTCTTCAACGCGGCGCGACGTGCTTACAGGCCGTTCTTGGCCTTGAACTCGCGGCGGCGGCGGTGCAGGACCGGCTCGGTGTAGCCGTTGGGCTGCTTGGTGCCTTCGAGGACCAGCTCCAGCGCGGCCTGGAAGGCCACGTTGTCGTCGAAGTTCGGCGCCATCGGGCGGTATTGGGCGTCACCGGCGTTCTGGCGATCCACCACCGAAGCCATGCGCTTGAGGCTTTCCAGCACCTGCTCCTGGGTCACCACGCCGTGGCGCAGCCAGTTGGCCAGCAGCTGGCTGGAGATGCGCAGGGTGGCGCGGTCTTCCATCAGGCCGACGTCGTTGATGTCCGGCACCTTGGAGCAGCCGACGCCCTGGTCGATCCAGCGGACCACGTAGCCGAGGATGCCCTGGGCGTTGTTGTCCAGCTCGTTCTTGATCTCTTCCGCGCTCCAGTTGGTATTGGGGGCGAGCGGAATGGTCAGGATGTCGTCCACCGACGCCGGCGCGCGCTTGGCCAGTTCGGCCTGGCGGGCGAACACGTCGACCTTGTGGTAGTGCAACGCGTGCAGGGTGGCGGCGGTCGGCGACGGCACCCAGGCGGTGTTGGCGCCGGCCAGCGGGTGAGCGATCTTCTGCTCGAGCATGGCGGCCATCAGGTCGGGCATGGCCCACATGCCCTTGCCGATCTGCGCCTTGCCCTGCAGGCCGGTGGCGAGGCCCACGTCGACGTTGTTGTTCTCGTAGGAACCGATCCACTTCTCGGTCTTCATGGCGCCCTTGCGCACCATGGCGCCGGCTTCCATGGAGGTGTGGATCTCGTCACCGGTGCGGTCGAGGAAGCCGGTGTTGATGAACACCACGCGCTCGGCGGCGGCCTTGATGCAGGCCTTCAGGTTGACGGTGGTGCGGCGCTCTTCGTCCATGATGCCGACTTTCAGCGTGTTGCGCGGCAGGCCCAGCAGGTCCTCGACGCGGCTGAAGATCTCGGCGGCGAAGGCGACTTCTTCCGGGCCGTGCATCTTCGGCTTGACGATGTACACGCTGCCGGTGCGGCTGTTCTTGCGGGTCGCGCTGCCGTTCAGGTTGTGAATGGCGATCAGGCTGGTGAACAGGCCGTCCTGGATGCCTTCGGGTACTTCGTTGCCCTGGGCGTCGAGGATCGCCGGGTTGGTCATCAGGTGGCCGACGTTGCGCACGAACAGCAGGGAGCGGCCGTGCAGGCTCAGCTCGGAACCATCGGCCCGGGTGTAGACGCGGTCCGGGTTCATGGTGCGGGTGAAGGTCGTGCCGCCCTTGGAAACCTGCTCGGCGAGGTCGCCTTTCATCAGGCCCAGCCAGTTGCGGTAGACCACGACCTTGTCGTCGGCATCGACGGCGGCCACGGAGTCTTCGCAGTCCATGATGGTGGTCAGCGCGGATTCCATCAGGACGTCTTTCACGCCAGCGGCGTCGGTCTGGCCGATCGGGCTGGTGGGGTCGATCTGGATTTCGAAGTGCAGGCCGTTGTGCTTGAGCAGCACGGCCTTGGGCTTGGCGGCTTCGCCCTGGAAGGCGAGGAACTGCGCGGCGTTCTTCAGGCCGGTCTCGCTGCCGTTGTTCAGGGTCACGGCCAGCGCGCCGTTCTTCACTACATAGGCGGTGGCGTCGACGTGGGAGCCGGTTTCCAGCGGGGCGGCTTCATCGAGGAAGGCGCGGGCGAAGGCGATCACCTTGTCACCGCGGACCTTGTTGTAGCCCTTGCCCTTCTCGGCGCCGTTCTCTTCGCTGATCGCGTCGGTGCCGTAGAGGGCATCGTACAGCGAGCCCCAGCGGGCGTTGGCGGCGTTCAGGGCGAAGCGCGCGTTCATCACCGGCACCACCAGCTGCGGGCCGGCCATGCGGGCGATTTCCTCGTCGACGTTCTGGGTGCTGGCCTGGAAGTCGGCCGGTTCGGGCAGCAGGTAGCCGATTTCCTGCAGGAAGGCCTTGTAGGCGGCGGCGTCATGCGGCTTGCCGGCGCGGGCCTGGTGCCAGCCGTCGATCTTCGCCTGAATCTCGTCGCGCTTGGCGAGCAGGGCCTTGTTCTTGGGGGCCAGGTCATTGATTACGGTTTCGACACCTGCCCAGAACTTGCCAGCGTCAATGCCGGTGCCGGGAATGGCTTCGTTGTTGACGAAGTCGAAAAGGACTTTGGCGACCTGCAGGCCACCGACTTGAACGCGTTCAGTCATTGCTTGCCTCACTCTGCTCAGGACCAGCTCTGGACACAGGCAAAACGCCTTGTAGTCCGAGCCGCGGAATACTACATGATGCCGTGGGAAAAATCAGTGGGCTAGCGTCGCGGTTAGACCAAAGTACGCATATCAGTCACGTAGCAGGTCATATGTTCGCAAATATTATCTGGATTGTTCCAGATAAATCTTAAAACTGTACACGGATTGTCGCGCCGGGTACCTGTGGCAGCCCGTCGCAGCCGGCTGACCTCGCCGTGCCTATACTGCGTTTTCCCTGTTGGAGAATCCCGCATGTCCGTGACGCTTGCCACCCCCACCGATCTGGACGACCTGGTGCTGCTGTTTTCCGGCTACCTCGATTTCTACGAGGTGCCCGCACCCCACGCGAAGATCCGCGAGTTCCTCGGCGCGCGCATCGGCAGCGGCGAATCCACGGTGTACATCGCCCGCAGCATCGACGGGCTGGCGGTCGGCTTCGTGCAGCTGTATCCGTTCTTCGCGTCCCTGGCGCTGCAGGCTGCCTGGCTGGTCAGCGACCTCTACGTGCTCCCCGCCGCGCGCCGCGACGGCTATGGCGAAGCGCTGATGAACGCCGCTCGCGCCCATGCCCAGAGCAGCGGCGCCTGCGGCCTGATGCTGGAGACGGCGAAGACCAACCACGCCGGCCAGTCGCTCTACGAGCGCCTGGGCTACAAGCGGGACGACACGTTCTACACCTACTGGCTGGACCTCACGGCCTAACTCTTCGCGGAGACTGCTCATGGACCACCTCGTATTGACCGTCATCGCCCAGGACCAGCCCGGTCTGGTGGAGCGCGTGGCCAAATGCATCGCCGCCCACGGCGGCAACTGGCTGGAAAGCCGCATGTCGCGCATGGCCGGACAGTTCGCCGGGATTCTCCGCGTGGCGGTGCCCGCCGAGGGCTATGACGAACTGGTGGAAGGCCTGCAGGAGCTGAGCGAGCACGGCATCCGCGTGCTGCTGGCCGAAAGCGGCATCGAGCCGGCCTGCAACTGGGAGCCGATCCACCTCGACCTGGTGGGGAACGATCGCCCCGGCATCGTCCGTGACATCACCCAGTTACTGGCCGAGCACGGCGTGAACCTGGAGAGCCTGACCACCGAGGTGCTGCCGGCGCCGATGAGCAGCGAGCCGCTGTTCCATGCCGAAGCGTTACTCGCAGTGCCCCTGACCCTGCCGCTGGACACCCTGCAGCAGAAACTCGAGGCATTGGCGGACGACCTGATGGTCGAGCTGAATTTCCACAGCGGAGAATGATCCTTCCGCTGTAAGGGCGTGTCTTGTGGAAAAACCTGTGGGCTCTCTGTTGATGGTTCGACAGATGGCCCGTTTTATCTAGGGTGCAGGCTCGTCCGGTTATCCACTCGTATCAGCACCGCTGTGCACAGATAGCGGGGATCGCACCGTGGGCATTCTGTTGATAAGTGGCTGAAGCCTTCTGGTACCGTGGCTTCCAGTGATTTGGTCGTTTTCTGTACAGCGTGACCGAGGCGATTTCAAGGTTCCGAGCGTCACAGGCGCTGTGCACAAAACCACGGGAAGAGTCTGTGGAGAAGCCGTTGATGAAACGCTGTAGGCCAGACTGAATCTGGCATTCAGCGGGTTGTCCACTTTCTGAGCGGGCGACGTCGCGCCATCCACACTCAGCGGGGATCAGCCTGTGGAAAAGCTCGGGGAAAGTCTCTTCAGGCGAGAAGTGGCGGGGCTTCCGTGGGTATGATCGAATATTGATCAGTTCACTCTCCGCGGGCGGGCCAGGCTGCAGGAAGAGCGGCGCGGGGCGGCGGCCTGTGGACGAAACGGCCGTTATCCCCGCAATCGCGGGATAGAGCTGTGGACAATCTGCGGGTGACTGCCTGCAGGCCACGGATGGCGAGGCGTGCAGGCAGTGGATCAGTTAATGATCAGTCGCCGCGGGACAGGCGATACCAGATGTCCACGCTGTACACCACCAGGCCCAGCCAGATGCAGCCGAAGGAGATCAGCCGCGCACTGTCCAGGTGCTCGCCGAACAGCAGGATCGCCTGCAATAGCACCAGGGTCGGCGCCAGGTACTGGAGGAAGCCGAGCGTGGCGTAGGGCAGGTGCCGCGCGGCGGCGTTGAAGCAGACCAGCGGCACCAGGGTGATCGGGCCGGCAGCGGCCAGCCAGATCGCGTCCTTGGTGGTCCAGAAGTCCGCATGCACGCTGGGGCCGTCGGCGAACAGCACGAGGTAGCCGATCGCCAGCGGCAGCAGGATCCAGGTTTCCACCACCAGCCCCGGCAGGGCGGCCACCGGTGCCTGCTTGCGGATCAGGCCGTAGAAGCCGAAGGTCAGCGCCAGCGCCAGCGATACCCAGGGCAGGCTGCCCAGTTGCCATACCTGCTGCGCCACGCCCAGCGCCGCCAGCGCGACGGCGAGCCACTGCAACGGGCGCAGGCGCTCGCGCAGGATCACCAGGCCGAGCAACACGTTGACCAGCGGGTTGACGTAGTAGCCCAGGCTGGCCTCGATCATGTGGCCGTTGTTCACCGCCCAGACGTACACCAGCCAGTTGCTGGCGATCAGCAGGCCGCTGGCGGTGAGCACGGCGAGGCGCTTGGGGTTCTCGCGCAGCTCGCGCCACCAGCCGGGGTGCTTCCACACCAGCAGGAGCAGGGCGCCGAACACCGCCGACCAGATGGCCCGGTGGGTGATGATTTCCAGTGCGGGGATGCGTTCGAGCAGCTTGAAGTAGATCGGGAAGAGCCCCCAGATGACATAGGCAGTCAAGCCCAGGGCGTAGCCCCGGCGGGGATTGGCGGTGGCCATGGAACATCCTTGGTTAGGCAGCTAATGAGTGGCTGCACAATTCTAGGGCGCTCGGGTGGGATTGTCTGTGCCGCCGCGGTGGATGTCGCGGCGGTGCGGGCGAATGTGCGTAACGATGCCGTTACGCCGCATTACTGGCCACCGTACATTTCCTTGAAGGGCACCTGGCGCGATGACGTAGTCTTCCATTTGCCATTGACCAGCTCTTCAGTACTCAGCAGGACCATCTCAGGATTCCCACTGCCGCCTGCAGCGTCCTCTATCTCACGTTTCACTTCGATCGGTTGATTGGCCTCCACCACGTATTCGCTCATCTCGTGGTAGCAACAGCCGCTCTTGGAGAACGTAATCAGCCGCTTGCGCTTGCCATCGATATCGAAAAAACCCAGGTTTTCCAGCGTCAGCGCACTCAGTTCCGGGCTGTAGATAAAACGCTGGTGCGCCACGTCAAAGAGAAACACGTCATAGCTCGGGCCGCCGTACGGGCCGCGGTTGCCGTTCTGCACTGCAAAATCCGGCAGGCCATCGAAGTTGAAGTCACCTGCATTGATCACGCCCTGGTAATCGTAACGCCTGGCCGAGTTCACCAGTGGTTCGCCATTCTCCTGCCGGGTAAGAAAAACATTGGGCAGGTACATCGCCTGTGCGACCTCATTGCTGCCGGTGTGCTGGATGCCGAGATAGGCTGGCCCCTCGCAGGTCTGCTCGGCGCAGGGCTGCATGTCGAGTAGGAAGTCATAGCCCGGCGCGGCGTGAGTAATCCTTAACGCCTTTTTCCAATCGTGGCCTTGGGCATCGGCGCCGGTCCCCGGACCCAATCCCTCGATGCGCTCGCGGTAAGCGTCGCTCAAACACTCGGAAATGGCGTCGGCGGCTTCGCAGCGTTGCCGGGTGTTTCGCAGCCAACTGCGTTGGGCTTTCTTCAGTTGTCCCGGATCCAGCTCGGGGCTGCCCAAATGAGCGCGGTAAGTCAGGCTCAATTGCTCATCGAGAGCCGAAAGATCATCGTTTGCACAGATGGCTTGTTCCGTCGGCGTGTTGGCTTTCTGGCAGTCAAAACTGGCGGCCAGCGCCGACGAAAGTGTGATCGACAGGCAGGTGATTAAGGGAAGGTGTAACAGGTTCATGACGCGTCCTCCTTGAAGAGAATCAGTGCCGAGCATCCCTGCGTTGGCACGGAGAAATCAGAACAGCCGCAACGGCTCCTCATCCAGCGCCGCCAGCTGCTCGCGCAGCACCAGCACCTGTTCGCCCCAGTACCGCTCGCTGCCGAACCAGGGGAAGCTCGGTGGAAACGCCGGGTCGTCCCAGCGCCGCGCCAGCCAGGCGCTGTAGTGCATCAGGCGCAGGGCGCGCAGGCCCTCGATCAGCGGCAGTTCGCGCGGGTCGAAGTCGTGGAATTCCTGGTAGCCATCGACCAGTTCCGACAGCTGCCCGAGACGCTCCTGGCGCTCGCCGGCAAGCATCATCCACAGGTCCTGCACCGCCGGGCCCATGCGGCAGTCGTCGAGGTCGACGACGTGGAAGGTGTCGTCACGGCACAGCAGGTTGCCGGGGTGGCAATCGCCATGCAGGCGAATGGGCGTGTACTTCACGCGGGCGTAGAGCTCGTCGATCTTTTTCAGCAGGTCGCGCGCCACGGATTCATAGGCCGGCAGCAGGCTCTTGGGAACGAAGTTTCCTTCCAGCAGGGTGGCCAGGGACTCATGGCCGAAGTTCTGCGGGGTCAGCGCCTCGCGGTGCGCGAACGGGCGGTTGGCGCCCACGGCGTGCAGGCGGCCGAGCAACTGGCCGAGGCGATAGAGCTGGTCGAGGTTGCCCGGCTCCGGCGCGCGGCCGCCGCGGCGCGGGAACAGGGTGAAGCGGAAACCGGCGTGTTCGAAAAGCGTCTTGCCCTCGTGCATCAGCGGCGCGACCACCGGGACTTCGCACTCGGCCAGTTCGGCGGAGAAGGCGTGTTCCTCGAGGATCGCTTCGGTGCTCCAGCGCCCGGGGCGGTAGAACTTGGCGATCAGCGGTTCGCTGTCCTCGATACCGACCTGGTAGACGCGGTTCTCGTAGCTGTTGAGCGCGAGTACGCGGGCGTCGCTGAGGAAACCGATGCTTTCCACCGCATCCAGCACCAGATCGGGGGTGAGGTCGGAAAAGGGATGGGACATGGCGACGTTCCGGCAGTGGTAAAGCTGTCTAGTGTACCCAGTCCGCCCCCGTTGGGTGCGCTGCCGCCTCAGCGGTCGATGCAGTGTTTGCCCAGGTAGTCGACGAAGTCCGTCGCCAGCGCCCGGCGCTCGCCCTTCACCAGGGTCAGCTTCTGCATCGCGCGGCCGTTGCAGGTCAGCGGCTGGGCCTGCCTTTCGGTGCTGTGCAGCGGCGTCAGCAGCAGGTCGTAGGGGGTGCCCTGGCGGACCTGCTCGGCCAGTTCAGCCTCGGCGCCGCCGATCAGCAGGACCTTGTTGTGGGTGTCGATCTGGTACTGGTCCACCAGCGTTTCCAGCGTCGGCATCAGCTCTTGGCTGGCGCCGACCCGCAGCACGTCGGGGCCGGCCTGGCTGGCCAGCGGCAGGGAAAGCAGAAACGGCAGGGCGAGAATCGCGAGGGGACGGCGCATGGTGGGAGCTCCGGTTGACCGACGGCCCCGTCCGACCCGGACGGGGCTCCGGCGCTTATTGGAGCGCGGCGCAGCGCCGCCGGGCTTGATATGAGGCAGGGAAACTCCAGTGGCGGCAGCTTAAAGCGGCGTGCCGAGGATGACCTGCGCCGGCGAGAACTGCGCGCGCACCGCCGAGCCGGCTTTCAGGCCGAGAATCGCGATGCGCTCCGGGTCGGTCAGGGCGCAGAGCATCTGCCCGCTGGGCAACTGGATGCGCACTTCGCTGGGGCCGTCGTCGGCTTCGCGGATGTCGTCGATATGACCTTCCAGCGCGTTAAGTCCATCCGGACACGGAATGTGCGGCAGATCGACATAGAGCCAGCCGGCCTTCATCAGGGCCACCACCGGCATGCCGGCAGTCAGCTCCAGCTTCTCGGTGCTTTCCCGGGTGACCCGCGCCTGGATGCGCGAGCCGCCGGGCAATTCGATGCCGATCAGGTCGTTGAGGCCCGACGGCTCGACCGCGACGACGCGCCCGTGCAGCTGGTTGCGCGCGCTGGTGCGCATCATCAGGCGGCCGATCAGCTCCAGGTCGGCCTGGTGCTCGACGTGCTCGACGATGTGTTCGCGCAGGGCCTCCAGCCGCTGGTACAGCGCCAGCAGGCGCTCGCCCTCGGCGGTCAGGCGCGCACCGCCGCCGCCCTTGCCGCCGACGCTGCGTTCCACGAGCGGTCGTTCGGACAGGTTGTTCAGTTCGTCGATGGCGTCCCAGGCGGTCTTGTAGCTCATCCCGGCGGCCTTGGCTGCGTGGGTGATCGAGCCGAGCTGGGCGATCTGCGCCAGGAGGGCGATGCGCTGGGGGCGGCGGGTAACGTGTTGGGTCAACAGGCTCAGGGTGGTCATTGGTTTCGCGGGTGCTTATTGGTATCGCCCGAGGCTCCGTCGCTGGCGTGCAAAACGCAAGGGGCAGATGCCGGGATTGTGGCCCAGCGGTCGACTATTGCGGGGCGGGCGTGCGCGCCAGGCAGTACACGTCGACCTGTCGCGCCCCGGCGCGGCGCAGCAGGCGGGCGATGCGTTCGGCGGTGGCGCCGGTGGTCAGCACGTCGTCCACCAGCGCGAGGTGCAGGCCGGCTACCTCCGCGCCGGCGGCCAGGGCGAAGGCGCTGCGCAGGTTGCGCTTGCGCGTGGCGGCGTCCAGGCCCTGCTGGGCCGGGGTGTCCTGGGTGCGCACTACGAGCCGGGCGTCCACCGGCAGGTCCAGTGGCGCGGCGAGCCAGTCGGCCAGCAACTGCGCCTGGTTGAAGCCGCGCTGGCGTTGGCGTCGGCGGGAAAGGGGCACGGGGATAAGCCGGTCGGGGCGCGGCAGTCCTTCTTCATAGGCATGCAGCAGGTGGCGTTCGAGCAACTGGCCGAGCAAGCGTCCCAGCGGCGCATTGGCCTGGTGCTTGAAGCGGGTGATCAGCGCGTCGACGGGGAAGGCGTAGCGCAGGGGCGTTTCGACGCGATGGAAGGCCGGTGGCCGGCGCAGGCACTGGCCGCAGGTCAGCCCCGGGGCAGGCAGGGGCAGCGCGCACCTCGCGCAGTGCCCGGCGAGCCAGGGCAGGTCGTCATCGCAACCGGCGCAGAGCGGCAGCGCGGCCTGCTCGGCCGCCGCGCCGCACAACAGGCATTGCACGCGAGGGCGCCACCAGACCGGGCGCCAATCCAGCCACCGCATTCCGCCCCTCCAGGGGCGGTGCCGCTCGGGGCGAGCGGCTCAGTGAATCAGCCAGCTCAGGACCACCAGACCCAGCACCGTCCAGATCAGACCGCCGAAGATCGAGCGCCGCAGGAAGGCGCGGATGCCACTGTAGAGCAGCAGCAGGCCGATGAAGAGCAGGACGAAGCTGAAGATCGAGACGTCGATTCCCACAGCCCGCGCCAGGCCGTGGAAGAAGTCGTCCATGGCGCGCCACAGGCCGCCGAGCACGCCCGACAGCAGATCGACGATGAAGCGGATGGCCTTGCCGACCATCTGGCCAAGGCCGTCGAAGAATCCTTCGGTTCCCATCTGGGGTATGACTCCTGAGTGTTCTGTCTGATTGGAGCGGCAACGGGCCGTATCGGTTCAGCCGTGCGCGCTGAGGGAAACTATCGACTGGTTAATAAGTGATCACTTGTCGACCTGTGTCGCGAGAGAGGTTGACAGCGTCACAGCTCCACATATGATGCCTTGAGCCTGATTTCCCCCGGTGGCGCGCCGCCGGGGCACCCTGGACAAGAGGCGCCCCCAAGCGTCGAAGGATTTTGCCGATGAGTGCCACCGCAGCCCACGTAACCCGCCACGACTGGACCCTTGCCGAGGTCCGTGCCCTGTTCGAACAGCCCTTCAACGACCTGCTGTTCCAGGCACAGACCGTGCACCGCGCGCACTTCGACCCGAACCGCGTGCAGGTGTCCACCCTGCTGTCGATCAAGACCGGCGCCTGCCCCGAAGACTGCAAATATTGCCCGCAGTCCGGCCACTACAACACCGGCCTGGACAAGGAAAAGCTGATGGAGGTGCAGAAGGTGCTGGAAGCCGCAGCCCAAGCCAAGGCCATCGGCTCGACGCGCTTCTGCATGGGCGCCGCCTGGAAGCACCCGTCCGCCAAGGACATGCCGTACGTGCTGGAAATGGTCAAGGGCGTGAAGAAGCTCGGTCTGGAAACCTGCATGACCCTGGGGCGCCTGGACCAGGAGCAGACCCAGGCGCTGGCCGAAGCGGGCCTGGACTACTACAACCACAACCTCGATACCTCGCCGGAGTTCTACGGCAACATCATCACCACCCGTACCTACGGCGAGCGCCTGCAGACCCTGGCGTACGTGCGCGAGGCGGGGATGAAGATCTGCTCCGGCGGCATCCTGGGCATGGGCGAGTCGGTGGACGACCGCGCCGGCCTGCTGATCCAGCTGGCCAACCTGCCCGAGCACCCCGAATCGGTGCCGATCAACATGCTGGTCAAGGTCAAGGGCACCCCGCTGGCCGAGGAGAAGGACGTCGATCCGTTCGACTTCATCCGCACCCTGGCGGTCGCCCGCATCATGATGCCGAAGTCCCACGTGCGCCTGTCCGCCGGCCGCGAACAGATGAACGAGCAGATGCAGGCCCTGGCCTTCATGGCCGGCGCCAACTCGATCTTCTACGGCGAGAAGCTGCTGACCACCGCCAACCCGCAGGCCGAGAAGGACATGCAGCTGTTCGCCCGCTTAGGCATCAAGCCCGAGGAGCGCGAGGAGCACGCCGACGAGGTGCACCAGGCCGCCATCGAGCAGGCGCTGGTGGAGCAACGCGATTCCCAGCTGTTCTATAACGCCGCTTCGGCCTGATAGAGCGGCTCGTCTTCCTGTAGGAGCGAGCTCGCTCGCGAACGCTTTTCCGGCTGCACAGTACGGGGCGGTTCGCGAGCAAGCTCGCTCCTACAAAGCTCTACCGCCGACACGGGGTTGCGTATGTCTTTCGATCTCGCCGCCCGCCTGGCCCAGCGCCAGGCGGACGATCTCTACCGCCGTCGCCCGCTGCTGCAATCGCCGCAGGCGCCGGAGGTGGTCATCGATGGCCAGCCGATGCTGGCCTTCTGTTCCAACGATTACCTGGGCCTGGCCAATCACCCCGAGGTGATCGCCGCAATGCGTGCCGGCGCCGAGCGCTGGGGCGTCGGCGGTGGCGCCTCGCATCTGGTCAACGGTCATTGCGGCCCGCACCACGAGCTGGAACTGGCCCTCGCCGAGTTCACCGGCCGCCCGCGCGCGCTGCTGTTCTCCACCGGCTACATGGCCAACCTCGGCACCGTCACGGCCCTCGTCGGCAAGGGCGACAGCGTGCTGGAAGACCGCCTCAACCATGCCTCGCTGTTGGACGCCGGCCTGCTGTCGGGTGCGCGTTTCTCCCGCTACCTGCACAACGACGCCGGCAGCCTCGCGTCGCGCCTGGAGAAGGCCGACGGCAACACGCTGGTGGTCACCGATGGCGTGTTCAGCATGGACGGCGACCTCGCCGACCTGCCTGCGCTGTGCGCCGCGGCCCGGGAAAAGAACGCCTGGGTGATGGTCGACGACGCCCACGGCTTTGGCTCGCTGGGCGCGAACGGAGGCGGGATCGTCGAGCACTTCGGCCTGGGGCTCGACGACGTGCCGGTATTGGTCGGCACCCTCGGCAAGGCCTTCGGCACCGCCGGCGCCTTCGTGGCCGGCAGCGAGGAGCTGATCGAAACGCTGATCCAGTTCGCCCGACCCTACATCTACACCACCAGCCAGCCGCCCGCCGTGGCCTGCGCCACGCTCAAAAGCCTGGCGCTGCTGCGCGCCGAGGGCTGGCGCCGCGACCACCTGAACGCGCTGATCGCGCGCTTCCGCGCCGGCGCCCGCGCCATCGGCCTGAGCCTGATGGACAGCCCGACGCCGATCCAGCCGATCCTCATCGGCGGCAGCGCCCAGGCCATGGCGTTGTCCGCCGAGTTGCGCCAGCGCGGCATCCTCGTCGGCGCGATCCGCCCGCCCACCGTCCCGGCCGGTACGGCGCGCCTGCGCGTGACCTTGTCCGCCTCGCACACCGAGGCGCAGGTGGACCGCCTGCTCCAGGCGCTCGCCGACAGCTGGCAGCGCGTGTCGTCTAGCCTTCTGGCAGAGATCGATGCCGAGGAGGGCGATGATGCGTGACCAACTGATCCTGCTGCCGGGGTGGGGCCTGGGCAGTGCGCCGCTGGAACCGCTGCGCGATGCGCTGCTGGAACAGGCGCCGCACTTGAACGTGCAGATCGAGCCGCTGCCGGCGGATGCCGAGCCGAACGCCTGGCTCGACGAGCTGGACGACAACGTCGCCCACGACGCCTGGATTGCCGGCTGGTCGCTGGGCGGCATGCTCGGCGCCGAACTGGCGGCGCGCCGCGGCGAGTCCTGCCGCGGGCTGGTGACGCTCGCCAGCAACCCGTGTTTCCGCCGCCGCGAGGACTGGCCGCAGGCCATGGCCGAAGACGTCTTCGAGGATTTCTTCGAGGCCTTCCTGCTGGAGCCGCACCTGGTGCGCAAGCGCTTCACGGTGCTGGTCAGCCAGGGCGCGCGCGATGCCCGCACGCTGGCGCGGCAACTGCAGGTGGCGCTGCCGCAACTCAATGTCGAAGGCCTGACTGCCGGCCTGCAACTGCTGGGGCAGCTCGACACCCGCGCCGCGCTCAGCCGCTATCCCGGCCCGCAGCTGCACCTGTTCGCCGCCAACGATGCGCTGGTGCCGGCCAGCGCCGCCGAGGCGTTGCTCGAGTGGCTGCCGGACGTCGAGGTGAGCGTGCTCCCCGGCGCCAGCCACGGCCTGCCGTTGGAGCAGCCGGACGAGGTGGCGAGCGCCATCCTGAGGTTCATCCACGAGGGCGACGATGGCTGATTGCAGCAGCGCGCTGCCCGACAAACGCCAGGTAGCCGCCTCATTCTCCCGCGCAGCGTCGACCTACGACGCGGTGGCGGAGTTGCAGCGCGCCGTCGGCAGCCGGCTGCTCGAGCTGCTGCCGGCGCAGGCTGCGCCGCAGCGCTGGATCGACCTGGGCAGCGGCACCGGTTATTTCACCCGCGCCCTCGCGGCGCGTTATCCACAGGCGCTGGGCCTGTCCGTCGACATCGCAGAGGGCATGCTGCGCCACGCCCGCGAGCAGGGCGGCGCACAGCACTTCATCGGCGGCGACGCCGAGCGGTTGCCGCTGCGCGACGGTGCCGTCGACCTGCTGTTCTCCAGCCTGGCTATCCAGTGGTGCGCTGACCTGCCAGCGGTGCTGGGCGAAGCGCGCCGCGTGCTGCGCCCCGGGGGCGTCGCGGCATTCAGCAGCCTGTGCATCGGCACCCTGGGCGAACTGCGGCAGAGCTGGGAGGCGGTGGACGGTTTCGTCCACGTGAACCGCTTCCGCGCGTTCGAGCAGTACCAGCAGCACTGCGCGGCCAGCGGCCTGGAAGTGCTGGAGCTGCGCACCGAGGACCGTGTCCTGCACTTCCCCGACCTGCGCAGCCTGACCCATGAACTCAAGGCGCTCGGCGCGCACAACCTCAACCCCGGCCGGCCCGATGGCCTCACCGGGCGCGAGCGGGTGCGCGCGCTGATCGCCGCCTACGAGCGCTTCCGCCAGCCCGCGGGGCTGCCGGCGACCTACCGGGTGGTTTACGCCGTCCTGCGCAAGAACTGTCCCGTGTAGGAGCGAGCTTGCTCGCGAACCCGCCCAGCTCTGGTGCTGCCGGCGAGTCCCGTTCGCGAGCAAGCGCGCTCCTACGAAGAGCACCAGAGGAAAACCATGCCCCACGCCTACTTCATCACCGGCACCGACACCGAAATCGGCAAGACCACCATCGCCGCCGGCCTGCTGCATGCGGCGCGGCTGGCCGGGTTGTCCACTGCGGCGGCCAAGCCGGTGGCGTCCGGCTGCGAGCGCAGCCCCGATGGTCTGCGCAACTCCGACGCGCTGGCGCTGCTGGGCGAGTGCAGCCTGCCGCTGGCCTATGGGCAGGTGAACCCCTTCGCCTTCGAGCCGGCCATCGCCCCGCACCTCGCCGCCAGCGAGCAAGGCGTGAAGCTGACGGTGGAAGCACTTCAGGCCCCGGTGTGTTCGGTGCTGGACCTGGGCGCCGATTTCACCCTGGTCGAAGGCGCCGGCGGCTGGCGGGTGCCGCTGGCCGGGGAAGAAAACCTCTCCGACCTCGCCATCGCCCTGCAACTGCCGGTGATCCTGGTGGTGGGCGTGCGCCTGGGCTGCATCAACCACGCGGTGCTCAGCGCCGAGGCGATCCAGCGCGACGGCCTGCCGCTGGCCGGCTGGGTGGCGAATATCGTCGATCCGCAGACGTCCCGCCTGGAAGAAAACCTCGCCACCCTCGCCGAGCGCCTGCCGGCACCCTGCGTGGGGCGCGTACCGCGCCTGGCCCGGGCGACGCCGGCGGCGGTGGCTGCGCACCTGGACCTGGGTATCCTGGATTTGTAACCGGCCCTTGGCCTGGCAGGCGGCGTCTGCTTGAATAATGGCCACTTGCTGCTTTTTGCCGTGGAGGCGTTGCGATGGAAATCTCCGGTAATGCTTTCTCTGCGGGCCTGTATGGCGTGCAGAGCGGCCAGCGCCGCGTCGACCGTGCCAGCACTGACATCGCTACCGCTGGCAATGCGCCCAGCGAAGTGCTCAACGATCGCCTGATCGACCTGCGCCGTGGCGAGCACGAGGTCAAGGCCAACGCCAAGGTCATCCAGGCCGCCGACGAAACGCTGGGCACCCTCATCGATATCCGCGCCTGATCCCACCCCTTTTCTACCCCTGACTCCTGCGCAGCGGCCGGCTGTCTTCATGACACGCCGGCCGCTCTGCCATGGGCTTTAATTAGCCTCAGGACGTCGCCGCCAGCGGACCCCGCAACCCGCCCGGCGAGCGTGACCGGGCGGTCGGTTTGCACGCTTGACAAGGGTATGGCGTAAACGTATGTTTCAAACGCCTGTTTGACTGTCCGGATGCGTGCGCGCTCCGACTGGGCGGCCGGGAATGCTCCCGCACTGCGACCGCAGCGACCGGTCGCCCATTAACCAGAACCCTTCGTAGAGGTTTACCGCTATGCCTGATTACAAGGCCCCCTTGCGTGATATCCGTTTCGTTCGCGACGAGCTGCTGGGCTACGAAGCGCACTACCAGAACCTGCCGGGCGCTCAAGACGCGACTCCCGACATGGTCAACGCCATCCTCGAAGAGGGTGCGAAGTTCTGCGAACAGGTGATCGCTCCGCTGAACCGCACCGGCGACCTGGAAGGCTGCAAATGGAGCCCCGAAGGCGTGAAGACGCCGACCGGCTTCAAAGAGGCCTACCAGCAGTTCGTCGAAGGCGGCTGGCCGAGCCTGGCCCATGACGTCGAGCACGGCGGCCAGGGTCTTCCCGAATCCCTGGGTCTGGCCATCAGCGAGATGGTCGGCCAGGCCAACTGGTCCTGGGGCATGTACCCGGGCCTGTCCCACGGCGCCATGAACACCCTGCACGCCCACGGCACCCCGGAGCAGCAGCACACCTACCTGACCAAGCTGGTATCCGGCGAGTGGACCGGCACCATGTGCCTGACCGAACCGCATTGCGGCACCGACCTGGGCATGCTGCGCACCAAGGCCGAGCCGCAGGCTGACGGCACCTACAAGATCACCGGCACCAAGATCTTCATCTCCGCTGGCGAACACGACATGGCCGACAACATCGTCCACATCGTGCTGGCCCGCCTGCCCGATGCCCCGCAGGGCACCAAGGGCATCTCGCTGTTCATCGTGCCGAAGTTCCTGCCCAATGCCGAAGGCAACGTGGGCGAGCGCAACGCCGTGTCCTGTGGCTCCATCGAGCACAAGATGGGCATCCACGGCAACGCGACCTGCGTGATGAACTTCGACGCCGCCACCGGCTTCCTGATCGGCCCGCCGAACAAGGGCCTGAACTGCATGTTCACCTTCATGAACACCGCTCGCCTGGGTACCGCGCTGCAAGGCCTGGCCCACGCCGAAATCGGTTTCCAGGGTGGCATCGCCTACGCTCGCGAGCGTCTGCAGATGCGTTCGCTGACTGGCCCGAAAGCGCCGGAAAAAGCCGCCGACCCGATCATCGTGCACCCGGACGTACGCCGCATGCTGCTGACCGCCAAGGCTTTCGCCGAAGGCAACCGCGCCATGCTGTACTTCGCCGCCAAGCAGGTCGACATCGTCCAGCGCAGCCAGGACGAAGAAGAGAAGAAAGCCGCTGACTCGATGCTGGCCTTCCTCACTCCGATCGCCAAGGCGTTCATGACCGAAGTGGGCTTCGAAGCCGCCAACCACGGCGTGCAGATCTATGGCGGCCACGGCTTCATCGCCGAGCACGGCATGGAACAGAACGTCCGCGACAGCCGCATCTCCATGCTGTACGAAGGCACCACCGGCGTTCAGGCGCTGGACCTGCTGGGCCGCAAGATCCTCATGACCCAGGGCGAAGCGCTCAAGGGCTTCACCAAGATCGTGCACAAGTTCTGCCAGGCCAACGAAGCCAACGACGCCGTGAAGGAGTTCGTTGCTCCGCTGGCCGCGCTGAACAAGGAGTGGGGCGAGCTGACCATGAAGGTCGGCATGGCCGCCATGAAGGACCGCGAGGAAGTCGGTGCCGCGTCGGTGGACTACCTGATGTACTCCGGCTACGCCTGCCTGGCCTACTTCTGGGCCGACATGGCTCGCCTGGCTGCCGAGAAGCTGGCTGCCGGTACCAGCGAAGAGGCCTTCTACCAGGCCAAGCTGAAGACCGCGCGCTTCTACTTCCAGCGCATCCTGCCGCGCACCCGCGCGCACGTCGGTGCCATGCTGTCGGGCGCCAACAACCTGATGGACCTGGCCGAGGAAGATTTCGCCCTCGGTTACTGATCGCGCACGGACGGTTCGCCGTCCGTCTGCTGACCAGCAAGGAGCCCGCCGCAAGGCGGGCTTTTTCGTCTTCGAAGTCACACAAATCGCCGCAGAAAATGCCATCATTACGCCACTTGCCGATCCACCAATGGCGAGCCCGGCACCCACTTTGCGGAACCCCCTGTGCGACCCACGGCCCCTTACCGGATCAGCCATTTCCTCACGCCCCTGTTGCTGATTCCGGCCGGCATCGCCGCCGGCTCCCTGGGCGAACTGTCTGACTTCTTCATTTCCCTGTTCAACGTGCTGCCGACCCTGCTGCTCCTGCTCGGCGGCGCGCTGTGCCTGGTCTACGGCCGCCAGCGCCAGTTGTTCATGCTGGCGGTGGTGTACATCGCCTATTTCCTGCTCGACACCCAGGTCGACTACTTCCAGGCGCACCGGGTGGTGATGCCCGAGGCGGCGCTGGTGTTCCACCTGTGCTGCGTGCTGTTGCCGCTGCTCTACGGCCTGTACGGCATCTGGCAGGAACGCATGCACATGCTGCAGGACCTGCTCGCCCGCAGCGCCGGCCTGATCGCCGTGGTCGGCGTTGCCACGGCGCTGGCCCGGCGTTTCCCCCAGGGCCTGGCGGAGCTGCTCAGCGACACCTACTGGCCGTCCCTGCACGGGCAGTGGATGAACCTGGCCCAGTTGTCCTACCTCGGCTTCCTGATGGCCTTCATCGCCCTGGTGGCAGCCTACGTGCGCCAGCCCCGTCCGTTGCACGCCGCGCAACTGCTGGGCTTGCTCGGACTGCTGTGGATGCTGCCCAAGGTGTTCATCCTGCCCCACGCGCTGACCGTGATGACCAGCCTGGTGATGCTCACCCTGGCCGGCGCGGTGGCCCACGAGGCCTACCAGATGGCCTTCCGCGACGAACTCACCGGGCTGCCCGGCCGGCGCGCGCTGAACGAGCGCTTCCAGCGCCTGGGGCAGCAATACGTGCTGGCGATGATCGACGTGGACCACTTCAAGAAATTCAACGACAGCCACGGCCATGATGTTGGCGACCAGGTGCTGCGCATGGTCGCCAGCCAGTTGCGCCGCACCGGTGGCGGCGGCAAGGCGTACCGCTATGGCGGCGAGGAATTCACTCTGGTGTTCGCCGGCAAGACGGTGGAGCAGTGCCTGCCGTACCTCGATGGCGTCCGCCAGGCCATCGAGGGGTACGCCATGCACCTGCGCGACCGTGGCAACCGACCGCGGGACGACCGCCAGGGCCGCAACAGGCGTGGTGGCAAGGACGCGCAGACGGTCTCGGTGACCATCAGCGTCGGCGTTGCCGAGCGCGACGGCGAGCGGCGCAACCCGGAAGAAGTGATCAAGGGCGCCGATGAGGCGCTGTACTCGGCCAAGAGCGGCGGGCGCAACCGCGTGGCGGTGCACGGGCAATCGCGACGCGGCGCGGTGCGCACCGCCTGAGCGGCCTGCGTTATGACCGCGCATTCAGCCCGTGCAGCGTGATTGTCCGGCGCCGCGCGGGCCGTTAGGTTCAGGCTTTGCGCCATGCTGGCGCCCTGAACCGAACGGAGATTCGCCATGCCCGAGTACAAGGCCCCCCTGCGCGACGTGCGCTTCCTCACCGACGAAGTCTTCGACTTCACCGGCCGCTACGAAGCCCTCGGCGCCACCGACGCCACCCCGGACATGTTCGCCGCCATCCTCGAGGAAGGCGCGAAGTTCTGCGAGCAGGTCATCGCCCCGCTGAACCGCTCCGGCGACGAGGAAGGCTGCCACTTCGACAACGGTGTGGTGACCACGCCCAAGGGCTTCAAGGAAGCCTTCGCGCAGTACGTCGAGGCCGGCTGGAACGGCGTCTCCAGCGACCCGGAATACGGTGGCCAGGGCCTGCCGCCGTCCCTCGGCCTGCTGGTCAGCGAGATGATCGGCGCGTCCAACTGCTCCTGGGGCATGTACCCCGGCCTGACCAAGGGCGCCATGGCCGCCATCCACGCCCACGGCACCGCCGAGCAGAAGAGCACCTACCTGCCACGCATGACCAGCGCGGTGTGGACCGGCACCATGTGCCTCACCGAGCCGCACTGCGGCACGGACCTGGGCATCATCAAGACCCGCGCCGTGCCCAACGCGGACGGCAGCTACGCGATCACCGGCACCAAGATCTTCATCTCCGCCGGCGAGCACGACCTGAGCGAGAACATCATCCACCTGGTACTGGCCAAGCTGCCCGACGCCCCGGCCGGCACCAAGGGCATCTCGCTGTTCATCGTGCCCAAGTTCAACCTCGACGCGAACGGTGACGTCGGCGAGCGCAACGCCGTGGCCTGCGGCTCCATCGAGCACAAGATGGGCATCAAGGCCTCCGCCACCTGCGTGATGAACTTCGACGGCGCCCGCGGCTTCCTCATCGGCGAAGCCAACAAGGGCCTGGCCTGCATGTTCACCATGATGAACCACGCGCGCCTGGGCACCGGCATGCAGGGTCTCTGCCTCGGCGAGACCAGCTACCAGGGCGCGGTGCGCTACGCCCAGGATCGCCTGCAGATGCGTTCGCTGACCGGCCCGAAAGCGCCGGACAAGCCGGCCGACCCGATCATCGTCCACCCGGACGTGCGCCGCATGCTGCTGACCATGAAGGCGTTCAACGAAGGCAACCGCGCGCTGGCCTACTTCACCGCGCAACTGCTGGACATCGAGCACCTCTCCCAGGACGCCGAGGAGCGCGAGCGCGCCGCCAACCTGCTGGCCTTCCTGACGCCCATCTGCAAAGCCTTCATGACCGAGACCGGCCTGGAAGTCACCAACATCGGCATGCAGGTGTTCGGCGGCCACGGCTTCATTCGCGAGTGGGGCATGGAGCAGCTGGTGCGCGATTGCCGCATCGCGCCGATCTACGAGGGCACCAACGGCATCCAGGCGCTGGACCTGCTGGGCCGCAAGGTCCTCGGCAGCCAGGGCAAGTTGCTGATGGGCTTTACCAAGCTGGTACACCAGCTCTGCCAGCAGCATGCCGAGCACCCGCAGCTGAAAGCGCAGGTCGCCCAGCTGGCCGCGCTGAACACCCAGTGGGGCGAGCTGACCCAGAAGGTCGGCATGGCCGCCATGAAGAACCCGGACGAAGTCGGCGCCGCTTCGGTGGACTACCTGATGTTCTCCGGCTACGTCACCCTTGGCTACTTCTGGCTGCGCATGGCCCTGGTCGCCCAGCGCAAACTGGAGGAGGGCGCTGGCGAGGCGGCCTACTACCAGGCGAAGCTGGCCACCGCGGAGTTCTACTTCAGCCGTCTGCTGCCCCGCGCCCATGCCCACGTGGCAGCGGCGCAGGCCGGTTCCGAGGTGCTGATGCGCCTGTCGGCCGAGCAGTTCGCGCTGTAATCCCTGAAGGCTGCGCAGAGCGGATAACGCCAGCGGCGTTATCCGCCGCTGGGCCGGCGGATAAAGCGTTCCGCTGTATCCGCCCTGCGCTTCCGCTGGCCGGGCGGTCTGCCTGGTCAGTCACCCCGCGTACATTCCGGCACGGCTACAGTTTGTGACCGATCTATAGTTGTGCAGTCACAACATGACGCTTAAAGTCTGAAAAGTTGTTGGAGTAAACTCCGGCGGCGTACCTTCGTGTACCTCCTATTCTGATACCGCTGGCTGCCTCATCAGCCGTCGTTTTCGTTCGAGGATCCATCATGGCTGACTACAAAGCTCCCCTGCGCGACATGCAATTCGTCCTCAATGAAGTCTTCGAGGTCGCCAATCTCTGGGCCGAACTGCCCGCCCTGGCCGAGACCGTGGATGCCGAGACCGCGTCGGCGATCCTCGAAGAGGCCGGCAAGGTCACCGGCGGCGTGATCGCCCCGCTGAACCGCAGCGGCGACGAAGAAGGCTGCAGCTGGAGCGCCGAGGGTGTGAAGACCCCGGCCGGCTTCCCCGAGGCCTACCGCACCTACGCCGAAGGCGGCTGGGTGGGCGTGGGCGGCGATCCGGCCTTCGGCGGCATGGGCATGCCCAAGGTGATCGGCGCCCAGGTCGAGGAAATGGTCAACTCCGCCAACCTGTCCTTCGGCCTGTACCCGATGCTGACCGCCGGCGCCTGCCTGTCGCTGCTCAACCACGCCAGCGAAGAGCTCAAGGCCAAGTACCTGCCGAACATGTACGCCGGCACCTGGGCCGGCTCCATGTGCCTGACCGAGCCGCACGCCGGCACGGACCTGGGCATCATCCGCACCAAGGCCGAACCGCAGGCCGACGGCAGCTTCAAGATTTCCGGCACCAAGATCTTCATCACCGGCGGCGAGCACGACCTGACCGAGAACATCATCCACCTGGTGCTGGCCAAGCTCCCCGACGCGCCGGCCGGTTCCAAGGGCATCTCGCTGTTCCTGGTGCCGAAGGTGATGGTCAACGCCGACGGTTCGCTGGGCGAGCGCAACGCCGTGTCCTGCGGCTCCATCGAGCACAAGATGGGCATCAAGGCCTCCGCCACCTGCGTGATGAACTTCGACGGCGCCACCGGCTGGATCGTCGATGCGCCGAACAAGGGCCTGGCCGCCATGTTCACCATGATGAACTACGAGCGCCTGGGCGTCGGCATCCAGGGCCTGGCCACTGGCGAGCGCTCCTACCAGAGCGCCGTGGAATACGCCCGCGAGCGTATCCAGAGCCGCGCGCCGACCGGCCCGGTCGCCAAGGACAAGGCCGCCGACCCGATCATCGTCCACCCGGACGTCCGTCGCATGCTGCTCACCATGAAGGCGTTGAACGAGGGCGGCCGCGCCTTCTCCAGCTACGTCGCCATGCAGCTGGACACCGCCAAGTACAGCGAAGAGCCGACCACCCGCAAGCGCGCGGAGGAACTGGTCGCCCTGCTGACGCCGGTAGCCAAGGCCTTCCTCACCGACATGGGCCTGGAAACCACTATTCACGGTCAGCAGATCTTCGGCGGCCACGGCTTCATCCGCGAGTGGGGCCAGGAGCAACTGGTACGCGACTGCCGCATCACCCAGATCTACGAAGGCACCAACGGCATCCAGGCGCTGGACCTGATGGGCCGCAAGATCGTCGGCAGCGGCGGCGCCTACGCCAAGCTGTTCACCGACGAGATCCGCGCCTTCACCGCTTCGGCGTCGGCCGAGCTGGCCGAATTCACCGGCCCGCTGAACGCCGCCGTGCAGAACCTGGACGAGCTGACCGCCTGGGTCCTGGACCGTGCCAAGGGCAACCCGAATGAAATCGGCGCCGCCTCGGTCGAGTACCTGCACGCCTTCGGCTACACCGCCTACGCCTACATGTGGGCCCTGATGGCGCGTGCTGCGCTGGGCAAGGAAGGCCAGGACGAGTTCTACGCCAGCAAGCTGGGCACCGCGCGCTTCTACTTCGCCCGCCTGCTGCCGCGTATCCACTCCCTGACTGCCTCGGTGAAGGCCGGCAGCGAGTCGCTGTACCTGCTGGACGCCGCGCAGTTCTAAGCGGTCGATACCCAAAAGCCCCGCTTCGGCGGGGCTTTTTATGGGTTATTCCCCATCCGAAGGACGCTAGTACTAATCCGTGTAAGCCTAAGCTTACAAGCAGCGGTGGTGATCGGCGTCTTTCTGACAACGTCCTGCGGCGGTAACCTTCTCCTCAGTCAGGACATTGCGCAGGAAGCGCCAACGACAATACGGAAACAAGGGAATCCACCAAGGACGGTGGCTAGCACGGACGTGAGGATATCGGTCTGCAAAACCCCGCTTCGCAAGAAGCGGGGTTTTTTCTTGCCTGCGATTTCCTCGCGGCTCAGGAATCTACCGTTGCGCAGAAGCGCTCGAACGTCACCGTAGGGCGAATAACGCGCCCGCGTTGTCCGTCGCTGGGTGAGGTGACGGATAACCTGTTCCAGGTTATGCGCCCTACCGCGTACCGCATGAAGCGGCGTGTCGCGGACCTAACCTGTAGGAGCGTTACACCACCCCATCCAGCAGCGAGCGCAACAACTCCACCGTCGGTTGCTGCCGCTGCGCATCGCGGTACACCAGCCCCACGCTCAGCGGAATGCGGGGCTCGCTCAGTGGTTTCCACAGCAAATCCTTGTGTCCGTGCATCTGTCGCGCGCGCCCAGGCAGCACGGTGGCGAAGCGGCTCTGCGGCAGGCTGTCGAGGATGCCACCCATGTGGTTCAGCTCGGCCTGTACCCGCGGCCGGCGGCCGATGGCCGCCAGCTGCTCCTGCCAGATCTGCCGGGCGCGGAATTCCTCGCCGAGCAGCAGCATCGGCAGTTCCGCCGCCTGCGCCAGCGACACCTTCTTGAAGTCCTTCAGCGGATGGTCCGCCGGGATGACCAGTTGCAGCTCGTCCGGGTACAGCTCCACGCCGTGCAGCGCCGGTTGGCGCGGCGGCAGGAAACCGATGCCGATGTCCAGCTGGCCGATCAGCAGGCGACGTTCGATCTCCACCCCGGAGAGTTCGTAGATGCGCACCTGCACATGCGGCTGCGCGGCGTGCAGGCGTTCCACCAGGTGCGGCACCAGGCTCGCGTTGACCGTCTGCAGCACGCCGATCGCCAGGCTGCGCGCGCTCTGCCCGCGGAACGCACGCAGCGCCTCGCGGGCGCGCTCCAGGCCTTCGAGCAGCGGCACCGCATGGTTGTACAGCGTGTGCGCGGCGGCGGTGGGCAGCAGGCGCTTGCCGCTGCGCTGGAACAGCGCCACGTCGAGGTTCTGCTCCAACTGGCGGATCTGCTGCGAGAGTGCCGGCTGGGAAATCGCCAGCCGTTCGGCGGCGCGCCCGACATGGCCTTCCTCGTACAGCGCGACGAAATAGCGGAGCTGGCGAAAATCCATAAGGTCTGCTTATCAACGAAACTGGAAAATCGAAATGGAGTGTTGCCGGTCAGGCCCTCTACTCTAGCGCTTGTCCGCTGTCTCAGATGGGTAGACAAAGGTGGAAAGCATCGTCATCCAGGGCGTTTTCATAGGCAAAGTCGAAGAGAGCTGGGGCGGTCTGCTCAGCGATATCGACCAGCTGGAAACGCACGAGGAAGTCTGGCTCGGCGCCCAGGGGTTGCCGGGGGACGCGCGGGCCGACCTGCGCCGCGACGGCGGCCTGGACCGGGCGCTGCACCACTACCCGGCCGAGCACTACCGGCATTGGCGCAAGCAGCACCCGCAGACGCGCTGGCGACAGCCGGCCTTCGGCGAGAACCTGTCCACCTTCGGCCTCAATGAACAGGAGGTCTGCATCGGCGACCTGTTCCGCTGGGGAGAGGCGCTGATCGAAGTGAGCCAGCCGCGCTCGCCCAGCTATCGGCTGGCGCGGCGCTGGAACCTCCCCGAGCTGCCGCTGGAAGTGCAGCAGCAGGGGCGCTGCGGCTGGTTCTACCGGGTGCGCCGTGCCGGCATGGTGGCCGCCGACGCGCCGCTGGAACTGGTGCAGCGGCACTACCCGCAGCTCACCGTGGCGAGCCTGCTGGACTGGTACTTCGGCCACCCGCTGGAACGTACCGGGCTGCGCCTGATGATGGCCTGCGACGCGCTGTCCCTGCGCTGGCGCAAGACCGCTGCACAACGCCTCACCAGTGGCGTGCTGGAAGACTGGACGGCCCGCCTGGCGGGCCCCGAATGTTCGGAGCAGGGCGGCCTGCCAGGCTGAGCCGCGCTGTTTCCGCAAATGCCCTCGCGCCCGCCCCCGGACGTCGTCTTGGTCCTGTGGGGCGGCTTTTATTCCCTCGCCGCCGAACTCGTCACCGGGTTCGGCGGCGTTGTCATGCCGACGTAACACCCCGTTCCTAACCTTCCGCCGATAGCTTCTACTGACAACCCGAGCCGTCACACGGCGGCCGCGCGGAAGGAACCTTCTGATGAGCGAGCGTTTCCAGGATTTCCACGACCGACTGGCCGCTTTCGACGACCAGTCGATCAACCCCTCCGGCAATGTGCCGATGAGCGAACTGATCGACGCCTCGCGCCGTCGCCTGCTGAAGAACAGCCTGGTGCTGGGCGCCGTCGGTTTCCTCGGCGGCGGCCTGTTCCCGGGCCGCTCGCTGTTCGCCGCCGACGCGCCGGTGCCCACCGCGCTGCTCGGCTTCAAGGGCGTGCCGGTACAGCAGGACCCGAAATTCGACCGGGTGATCGTCGCCGAGGGCTATACCGCCCGGCCGTTCTTCTCCTGGGGCGACACCGTAGTGACCGGCGCGCCGGCCTGGAAAGGCGACGCCAGCGAGGACTGGAAAGCCCAGGAGCTGCAGGCCGGTGACAACCATGACGGCATGCACTACTTCCCCTTCCCCGATGCGCCGGACGGCCACGGCCTGCTGGTCATCAATCACGAATACATCAACCCGACGCTGCATCCGAAGGAGCAGACCTTCGAGGACCGTCCCGATGGTTCGCGCGGGCGCCCGGAAGGCGAGGTGCGCAAGGAAATCGCGGCCCACGGCCTGAGCGTGATCGAGGTGAAGAAGGACGCCGGGGGCCAGTGGCAGCGCGTCGAGGGGTCGAGCTACAACCGCCGCATCACCGGCAGCTCGCCGCTGGACCTGTCCGGCCCCCTGGCTGGCCACGATCTGCTGCGCACCGCCAGCGACCCCGAGGCCAAGCGAGTACTCGGCACCCTGAACAACTGCTCCATGGGCGTCACGCCCTGGGGCACCTACCTCGCGTGCGAGGAGAACTGGCACCAGTACTTCGTCAATCGCGACAAGGACGACTTCGCCAAGCGCGTTTCGCACAAGCGCTACGGACTTTCCAACGGCCAGTTCAGCAATTACTACGCCTGGGAAGCGGTGGATGAGCGCTTCGATGCGACGCCCAAGGCGGACCAGCCCCACGGCGGCCACGTCAACGAACCGAACCGTTTCGGCTGGGTGGTGGAGATCGACCCGTTCGACCCGACCTCCACGCCGAAGAAACGCACCGCCGTCGGCCGCTTCTGCCGCGAGTGCTCGACCCTGTCGCTGGGCGCCGACAACCGCATGGCGTTCTACTACGGCGATGACACCAAGGGCGAGTACATCTACAAGTTCGTCCCCGCAGGCACGTACCACCCGGACAACCGCGCGGCGAACGTGGATCTGCTGGACGAAGGCACCCTCTACGTCGCGCGCTTCAACGCCGACGGCAGTGGCCAGTGGCTGCCGCTGGTGCACGGACAGAACGGCCTGACGGCGGAGAACGGTTTCCCCAGCCAGGCCGAGGTGCTGGTCAACGCCCGCGCCGCTGCCGACAAGCTGGGCGCCACACCCATGGACCGCCCCGAGTGGGTAGCCGTGCAGCAGACCACCCGCGAGGTGTACGTCAGCCTCACCAACAACGATGCCCGCGGCAAGAAGCAGCCGGTGGACGCCGCCAACCCACGCAAGGAAAACCTGCACGGGCAGATCCTGCGCTGGAACGAGGCCGGCGGCGACCCGACCGCCACCCGCTTCCAGTGGGACATCTTCCTGCTGGCCGGCGAGCACAAAGGCTCCGGCGCGCCGCAGAACCTGATCGGCACCATCAACGGCGACATCTTCTCCTCGCCGGACGGGCTCTACTTCGACACCGCCGGCCGTCTGTGGATCGAGACCGACTACGATGACGCCGAGGCGCCGATGCAGGCCATGGGCTGCAACCAGTTGCTCTGTGCCGACCCGCACAGCCGCGAGGTGCGCCGCTTCCTGGTCGGCCCGCGCGGCTGCGAGCTGACCGGCATCACCCAGACCCCGGACGGCAAGACGCTGTGGGTGAACATCCAGCACCCGACGCTCAGCTTCCCCGCCAGCGACGGCAAGAGCATCCCGCGTTCCACGACGCTGGTGATCACCAAGGACGATGGGGGCGTGATCGGGACCTGACGGCCCTGTAGGAGGGGGCCATGCCCGCGATCCGGCCGACAGGCCGGCCATTGGCACCGCTATCGCGGTGATCGCGGAGAAGCTCCGCTCCTACGGGAAGTGTCCGTGGGGACCTGGCGGGGATCTGGCTGGTCGCGGGCATGGCCCGCTCCTACAGGGGCAGCGCCGATCCGCTCTTCGTAGGAGCGAGCTTGCTCGCGAACCCCGCCCCCCGCGAAACACTCACAGCTCGACTTCACCCCCGGCCAGCGCGCACAGCTCGGTGAAGTCGACGATCTCGGTTTCCCGTCCATCCACGCGGATCAGCCCGTGCTTCTGCAGGCGGGTAAAGCTGCGCGACACCGTCTCCACCGCCAGGCCCAGGTAGTCGCCGATCTCGTTACGCGACATGCTCAGGCGGAAGCGCGTGGCGGAGAAGCCGCGCTCGCGGAAGTGCGCTGAAATATTCAGCAGGAAGGCGGCAATGCGCGAGTCGGAGTTCAGGCGCGAGAGCAGCAGCTTCATCTGCTGGTCCTCGCGGATCTTGCGGCTCATCATCAGCATGATCTGGTGCGACAGCCCCGGAATCTGGCTCGACAACTCCTCCAGCTGGCTGAACGGAATCTCGCTGCACAAGGTGCTCTCCAGCGCCTGCGCCGAGACCGGGTAGGCGCCTTCGCCCATGCCGGAAAACCCGAAGATCTCAGTGGCGTAGTAGAAGCCGGTGATCTTCTCCAGCCCCTGCTCGTTGGTGGTAAAGGTCTTGATCGAACCGGAGCGCACCAGGAACACGCTATGGAACGGGTCGCCCTGGCGGAACACGAAATCGCCCTTGTGCAGCAGGTGCCCCGGCTTGATGATCGCCTCCAGCTCCTGGACCTTGTCGTCGCTCAGCGTCGGCGGCGCCAGGCGGCAGTTCTTGCAGTACGGTTGCGGTTTGATCATCTGATTCATCCCTATCCCCATGCGCCACGCGCGTAGTCAAGCGGTCCTCGGGCGCATCGCCCCCACGTAAAACCATAGCAATGGAATGTGATCTGTCACCCGTCGGCGGGCCGGACGCATCGTTCGCCAATGGATTTTTCATACCGGCTTGACCCTTTCTTCACTGCGCCACCGTCAGTCTCCACGACCATGCGCCAGGGGGTTATCGGGGGAGACCGCCAACTCCGGGGTGCAGCGGCGCGAGCGATACGCGTCGATCCCGCTCATTTCCGGAGACACGCCCGTGAACAACAAATTGCCACAGATCACCCTGGCCTTCTGGGTGATGAAGATCTGCGCCACCACCCTGGGGGAAACCGCCGGCGACCTGCTGTCGATGACCCTCAACGTCGGCTATGCGATCAGCTCGCTGATCCTCATCAGCCTGTTCCTCGTCACCCTGGTCGGCCAGCTCGCCAGCAAGCGCTACGTACCCTGGCTGTACTGGCTGGTGATCCTCTCCACCAGCACCGCCGGCACCACCATGTCCGACTTCATGGACCGCACCCTGGAGCTCGGCTATGCCACCGGCTCGGCGATCCTCATCAGCATCCTGGCGGCCATCTTCGCGGCCTGGCGCTTCAGCGGCACCTCGCTGTCGGTGGACAACATCCGCAGCTTCAAGGGCGAGATGTTCTACTGGGTCGCCATCCTCTTCTCCAACACCCTGGGCACGGCGCTGGGCGACTTCCTCGCCGACGACTCGGGCCTGGGCTTCGCCGGCGGCGCGCTGCTGATCGGCAGCCTGATCGCCGTGGTGGTGCTGCTGCACTACTTCACCAGGCTGTCCTCGGTGCTGCTGTTCTGGGTGGCCTTCGTGCTGACCCGTCCGTTCGGCGCCACCCTGGGCGACGTTCTGACCAAGTCCCACGAGAAGGGCGGGCTGGACTTCGGCACCATCGGCTCCTCGGCCATTCTCGCCGGCATCCTGGTGGCGCTGGTGGTGGTGGTCAGCGTGCGGCAGAAGCGCGAAGAGCAGGGCAGCGCCGCGGTGCTGTCGTCCTGACGAGCTGACCTGCAGCTCGTCCGCGACTGCGCGGCGGGCTAGCCTTGTGAAATTTGTTCTGTTATTTTTCATGAAAAATAATCAGAACAATTTCACGAGGTAGCGATGTTCCTGCGTTCGACCGAGCCGGTCGGCACCTACTACGCCGGCGCCAATCCCGAGCTGATCCAGCCCCGCGAAGCCCTTCGCGAACCGCTGGACTGCGACGTCCTGGTGATCGGCGCCGGCTTCAGCGGCCTGCACACGGCGCTGCAACTGGTCGAAGGCGGCCGCCAGGTCTGCATGATCGAGGCCAGCCGCATCGCCTGGGCCGCCTCCGGACGCAACGGCGGGCAGGCCCTGCCGGGTTGGTCCAGCGACCTGGGCCCCATCGAGGACGACCTCGGGCACGAAGGCGCGCTGCGCCTGTGGCAGGGCATGCTCTGGGCTGCCCTTGAGCTGCGCGACCTGCCGCAACGCCACGGCTTCGATTGCGACTACCGCATCGGCCACCTGTGGACCGCGGTGCTGCCGCGCCGGGTCGGTGCGCTCTACGACTGGCAGGCCGAAGCCAACCGTCGCTGGGGCTACGAAGGCCTGCAATTCATCCCCCGTGAAGACCTGCCGCAGTGGATCGCCAGCGACCGCTACCAGGCGGGCCTGTACGACCCGAACTCCGCGCACCTCAACCCGCTGAAGCTCGCCTACGGCCTGGCCGGCGCCATCGAGCGCGCCGGCGGGCGCATCTTCGAGCAGACCCGCGCGCTGAGCCTGCGCGAGACCGGCTCCGGCCATGAGGTGACCACCGAGCATGGCACCGTGCGCTGCGCCGCCCTGGTGCTGGCCTGCAATGCCTACATCGACGGGCTGGACCGCGACGTCTCCGAGCGCATCCTGCCGGTGGGCACCTACCAGGTTGCCACCGCGCCGCTGGGCGAAGAGTTGGCCCGTTCGCTGCTGCCGAAGAACTGCTGCGTCACCGACAACCAGTTCGTCCTCGACTACTTCCGCCTGACCCCCGACCATCGCCTGCTGTTCGGCGGCGGCTGCACCTACCTGGGCGGCATGCCCAGGGACATCCGCGCCGCCACGCGTCCCTACGTCGAGCGCGTGTTCCCGCAGCTCAAGGGTGTGGAGCTGGAATACGCCTGGGGCGGGCACATCGACTGCAGCATGCGCCGCACACCGGACATCGGCCGGCGCGGCGATCTCTACTGGCTGCAGGGCTATTCCGGCCACGGCGTGCTGCCGAGCCTGGCCGCCGCCCACGCGGTGAGCGAAGCCCTGTTCGGCCGCAGCGACGAGCTTGACCTCTATCAACGCATCCGCAATCCCGGGTTCCCCGGCGGCCAGCGCTTCGCCGCGCCCCTGGAAGCCGTGGGCAAGGCCTGGTATCGATTGCGGGACTTTGTCTAATTCGGAACCTGCCATGACCCAGACGGCCACCAACGAACACCTTGCCACGCTGATCCGCGACCTGCGCAAGCACAAGAACCTCACCCTGGGCGAGCTGGCCGAGCAGATCGGCCGCTCGGTGGGCTTCCTCTCCCAGGTCGAGCGCGGCCTGTCGCAACCCACCGTCGCCGACCTCACCGCGATCAGCGAAGCCCTTGGCGTGCCGACCACCTATTTCTATGCCGGCGACACCCGCCGCGAGCGCGACTGGGTGACCCGGCCAAACGACCGCCGCACCCTCTACTACGCCGGCGGCATCACCGACATCCTCGCCTCGCCGAACATGTCCGGCGGCTTCTCCCTGCTCGACAGCATCCTCGCCCCCGGCGCCACCAGCGGCGACGGGCACCTGGACGACAGCTCGGAGCAGGGCGGCTTCGTTCTCGAAGGCGAACTGACCATCTGGTACGAGGACGACACCGTCACCCTGTACGCCAACGACAGTTTCCAGCTGCCGCCGCACAGCCAGTTCCGCTACGGCAACCTGACCGACAAACCGACAAGGGTGCTCTGGATCTTCACCTGAATTTCGACCGGTACCTGCTGCGCTCGCCCATGCGGCGTTGGACGTCGGCTCGGATTGCTCCTTTAGCGGCCTAAACGCCGCATCCGAGCCGACTTCCGCCTTGCCTGGCCTTCGCTCGCCACGGTCCCGCCTCGAAATTGCTCCCAGCGCCCGAAAACAAAAGGCAAACCCAATGAACCGCCCGACCTATCCCGACCTGCTCAGCGAAGTTCGCGCCTTCCGCCAGCAATACCCGGACATCCGCTACGTCGACCTGATCTGCCTGGACATTCCCGGCCACTTCTACGGCAAGCGCTACCCCGTGGACATGCTGGAGAAGGTCGCCGCCGGCAGCCCGCTGAAACTGCCGCAGAACTGCGTGCTGCTGGGCGCACAGGGGGGCCTGCACCCCATTGGCGACTACTGCTTCAACGACGGCGACCCGGATGCGCCGCGCCGCCTGATCCCCGGCTCGCTCAAGCCGGTGCGCTGGGAGAATCAGCCGCTGGGGCAGATGCTGATCAGCTCCGACGGCACCGAGGCGCCCATCGAATTCGAACCGCGCGAAGTGCTCGCCCGCGTCATGCAGCGCCTGGAGTCCAAGGGCATCCGCCCGGTGGTGGCCTTCGAGCTGGAGTTCTACCTGTTCGACAGGAAGCTCGACGCCGGCCTGCCGCAATACCCCCGCGACCCGCTGTGCGATGACGAGGACGACCAACCGAACATGCACATCGAGCGCCTGTCGCGCTTCTCCGACGTGCTTCACGAGATCGTCGACGCCTCCCGTGAGCAGGGCGTGGACGCCAACGTCATCACCGCCGAAATCGGCCCGGGCCAGTTCGAGATCAACTTCGCCCACTGCGACGACGGCCTGCATGCCGCCGACCAGGCCGCGCTGTTCACCCGTGCCACCCGTGGCGTGGCGCTCAAGCACGGCTACCGCGCCAGCTTCATGAGCAAGCCGTACCTGCATGCGCCGGGCAGCGGCATGCACGTGCACGTCAGCCTGTACGACCGCGACGGCAACAACCTGCTCGACCGCGATCACCAGCAGGCCCTGCGCCATGCCGTGGCCGGCTGCCTGGAGCTGCTGCCGCACTGCATGCCGATCTTCGCCGCCAACCACAACGCCTACCGCCGCTACGGCTCCCGCGTGAACGCGGCGAGCAAGGCCAGCTGGGGCTTCGAGGACCGCGATGCGTGCATCCGCATTCCGGAGTCCGACGGCAAGAATCTGCGCATCGAGCACCGCCTGGCCGGCGCCGACGCCAACCCCTACCTGGTGCTCGCGGCGATCCTCACCGGCATGGAGCACGGCCTGGAAACCCGCCAGGAGCCGATTCCGCCGCTGAACGACGACCGCGCCAGCGGCATCGACTTCCCCCGCGACATGCTCGGCGCCGTCGCCGCCATGGAAAACCATCCGGTGGTGAAGGACGGTCTGGGCAGCGAGTTCGTCTTCGTCTACTGCGAGAACAAGCGCCACGACCACCTGGACTTCATGAACGAAGTCAGCGCGCGGGAGTACCGCTGGTTCCTCTGACGTGTGTTGCTCTCTGTAGGAGCGAGCTTGCTCGCGAACAGATCCGCAGCGGGGACAGGTTCGCGAGCAAGAACTAGGCGTCCCCCTCGCTCCTACGAAAAGCCGCAACTCCCGGCGAACGGCCGGGGATAGGGCCGCCCACGCTCGGGCCACCTGTAGGAGCGGGCCATGCCCGCGACCACCCGCCGGCTGCGAGCGTGAAATCATCGCGGACTCCGTCCGCGTTCGCCCACCCGCCACGCACCCGCGCCAGATTCTCTGAACCCGCTGCGCTTCCCGGTAGTCCATTCCCTGCATCCGGCAATCTCACAAGGAGCCACCGCATGGACTTCATCCGCATCCTCATCGCCATCATCCTGCCGCCGCTGGGCGTGTTCCTCCAGGTCGGTTTCGGCGGCGCGTTCTGGCTCAACATCCTACTGACGCTGCTCGGCTACATCCCCGGCATCGTCCACGCCGTGTACATCATCGCCAAGCGCTAGAGCGCCCGACTGCCCTCCCAGAAGTGCTCCGCCAGCATGCGCAGTTCCGCCGCCAGTTCCGCCATGCGCGCGGCGCTGCGCTGGCAGGTGCCGACCTGCGCCGCGTTGCTGTCGGCCGAGCCGCGAATGGCGTGCAGGCTGCGCTGCACGTCCTCGCTGGCGACGCCCTGTTCCTCGATGGCCTCGGCGATTTCCAGGCTCATCCGCTGGATCGCCGAAACCTGTTCGCTGATGCGCTCCAGCGTGCCCGCCGCCTGGCCGGCCTGGGCCAGGCTGGCGACCGCCTGCTCGCAGCAGTGCCAGAGCGCCCGCACCGACTCCTGCGCGCCCTGCTGAAGGTTGCCGACCAGCGTTTGAATGTCCCGCGCCGAGTTTTCCGTGCGCGAGGCCAGCGCCCGCACCTCGTCGGCGACGACCGCGAAACCGCGTCCGCTTTCCCCGGCGCGCGCGGCTTCGATGGCGGCGTTGAGCGCCAGCAGGTTGGTTTGCCCGGCAACGTCGCGGATCACCTCGAGCATCCGTGAGATCGCCGCACTGTGTTCCTGCTGTTGTTCCACCGCGTTGCTCGCCGCGCGCACGCCGGCTTCCAGCGCGGCGAGTTGCCCGCGCGTGCCGTGCACGTCCGCATGCCCGGCCTGGGTGATGCGTTCGCTGCACTGGGCGGCCACCGCGCTGTGCTGCGCATGCCGGGCGACCTCCTGGACGCTCTGCGCCAGCTGCTGCATGGCGCTGGCGACCTGTTCGGTCTCGCGCTGCTGCACCTGCGACGCGGCGCTGCCGCCGGCCATGGCGTCGGCCAGCGCGGCGGCGTGTTCGGCGAGTTGCCGCGAGGCGTCGGCCATGCGCCCGACCACCGCGGCGGTTTCCGCCTCCAGCATGCGCAAGGCGAAATCCAGCTCGCCGAACTCATCCGCGCGGCCCGCGTAGAGTTGCTGGCTCAGCGGGTTGCTGGCGATCTTCCGCGCCCGCGCCAGCAGCGCGCCCAGCGGTTGCAGGCGCAGCGCCAGCCAGGCGCCGGAGGCCCCCAGCGCCAGCAGGAACGCCAGGGGCATCAGCGGGGGCCACGCCAGCGCGAGAAGCGCGCCGCTGGCCTGCGCCGCCAGCAGGCCCAACAGCAGCTGCGTCACCAGTGTGAGGCGCGGCCGGTCCACCCGCTCCCCCGCCCGCAGGCGCGCATACAGCCGCTCGGCGGCGGCGACCTGCTCGGCGCCGGGGCGGGTGCGCACCGACTGGTATTCCACCACCTTGCCGCCGTGACGGATCGGCGTGACGAAGGCGCTGACCCAGTAGTGGTCGCCGTTCTTGCAGCGGTTCTTCACCAGGCCCATCCAGCTGCGCCCGGCTTGCAGCGTCTGCCAGAGATGGGCGAAGGCGGCGGGCGGCATGTCCGGGTGGCGCACGCGGTTGTGGTTGAAGCCCACCAGCTCCTCGGCGGCGAAACCGCTGATCTGGAGAAAGTCGGGGTTCACATGGGTGACCGCACCCTTGAGGTCGGTGGTGGAAAGAATGTTGGCGTTCGCCGGCACCTCCACCTGGCGCCCGGTGACGGGCAGGTTGTGCTTCATCGCTGGCGCTCCAGCTGGCTCTGGAACAGCTGCTCCGGCGCCAGCGGCTTGCTGAACAGGAAGCCCTGGGCGTGGCGGCAGCCTTCCTGGCGCAGGAAGTCGAGGTGCTCCTGGCGTTCCACGCCCTCGGCCACCACGTCCAGGCCGAGGCTGTGGCCCAGGCCGATGATGGCGCGGCAGATGGCGCTGAGCTCCGGGTCGTCCGGCACGCGGGTGATGAAGCTGCGGTCGACCTTGAGAATATGCAGCGGGTAGCGCTTGAGGTACCCCAGCGAGGAATAGCCGGTGCCGAAATCATCCAGCGCCAGGCGCACGCCCTCGGCGGCCAGTTCGCGCAGGCAGGCGAGGGTTTCCGCGCCGTCCTGCATCAGCAGGCTTTCGGTGATCTCCAGCACCAGGCTGCGCGGCGACAGGCCGCTCTCGGCGAGGATCCGCTGCACCCGCGCGGCGAAGCCTGGCTGCTGCAACTGCCGGCTCGACAGGTTCACCGAGCAGTACAGCCGGTGATGTCCCTGGCGCTGCCACAGCGCAGTCTGCCGGCAGGCCTGGCGCAGCACCCAGTCGCCGACCGGGACGATCTCACCGGATTCCTCCAGCGCCGGGATGAAGTCCAGCGGCGAGATCGACTGGCCGTCGTGCGTCCAGCGCAGCAGCACTTCCACCGCCTCCCAGCTCGGCGAGTCGCGGTCCAGGCGGACGATGGGCTGGTAGTGCAGGCTGAATTCCTCGCGGCGCAGCGCCTGCGCCAGTGCGCTTTCCAGGTCCAGCCGGCGCTGCGCCTCGGCCTGCAGCTCCAGGCTGAAGCGCGCGTATTGCGCCTTGCCGGCCTCCTTGGCGCGATACAGGGCGAGGTCCGCGGCCTGCAAGGTGTCGATGGCCTGGCCGTCGGTCATCAGCCCGGTGATGCCGATGCTGGCGCTGACCACCAGGGTGCGGCCATCCACATGCAGCGGCTGGCGCAGGCAGTCGAGCATGCGCTGCGCCACCTGTTCGGCGTCCACCAGGCTGGCCAGGTCGTCCAGCAGCACGACGAACTCGTCGCCGCCGAAGCGCGCCAGGTGGTCGCCCGGTCGCAGGCAGCGGAGCAGGCGCTGGGAGACTTCCACCAGCACGCGGTCGCCGACCGCGTGGCCGAGACTGTCATTGATCAGCTTGAAGCGGTCCAGGTCGATGAACAGCAGGCCGGCCTCGCGCGCGCCGGGGCGGCGCTGGCGCAGCAGCGCCTGTTGCAGCAGTTCGTCCAGGCGCAGGCGGTTACCCAGGCCGGTCAGCGGATCGTGCCGCGCGGCGTGGCTGAGCTGGTGCTCACTGGCCTTGTGCTGGCTGATGTCGGTCTGCGAGCCGGCCATGCGCCCATCGGTGATCACGCCGCGCGCCAGCACCCAGAGGTAATTGCCGTCGCGCTGGCGGATGCGGTACTCGTGGCTGAGCAGCGCGCTGCTGCCGCGCAGGTGCGCGTCGATGGCCTTGCGCAGGCCGGGCAGGTCGTCCGGGTGCACCCGGGCGAACCAGCTGGTGCTGCCTTCGCCCAGGTTGTCGCGGCTGAGCCCGAGCATGCGCGCCCAGCGCTCGGAGACGTAGAGGCGGTCGTTGCCCAGGTCCCAGTCCCAGATGCCGTCGTTGGCGCCGCGCAGGGCGCGGGCGTAGCGGGCCTCGCTGTCCTCCAGCGCCTGGCGCTGGGCGGCGCCGTAGGTGTCGATGGCCAGGGACATGTCGAAGAACACCCGCTTGAGCAGGCTGGCGTAGGTCCTGGCTTGCGGCGCATCGCCCATCAGGTCGGCGAGCATCTGGTCCAGGTACAGACGATAGGCGCCCAGGTACCACTTCAGCTCCACGCCGACCTGCTGGTGCACCAGCCCGATGCGCAGGCGGTCGCGCACGTACTCGGCGTCCTGCGGGGCATCCCACAGCTGGCGGTAGTATTCGAGCTGGCTGCACTTGAGCCGCGCCAGCGTTGCCGGCTCGGCGAGGATCGCGCCCAGCGGCGGGTAGTTGCGCAGGTGGTCGTAGAGTTGCTCGATGAAACGCTGGTGGCAGCCTTCCAGTTCGGCGGCGCGGCCGTGGAGACGGCGGCCGTCTTCCTCGCGCCACTCCAGGTAACTCAGGCGCTGATCGACTTCCATCGTCGACAGGCCGATGCGCTCGAGCACGCTATCGAGCTTGGGTCCCAGGCCCATGTTCGGCTCCTTGCGGGTCTGCTGTTTTTGTCGGGCATGAAAAAAGCGCCGGCCGCTCGCCTGGTCGAAGTCGACGGCGAGCAACGCGGCGCTTTGTCTTGCAGGTCCTTTCGTCCTGCCCGGCAAAGCCAGCTTCCGCAACGCGGAACGCGGGTGGTTGGCTTTTTACACCAGGGGCCGGGGCCCCGACAACTCCTGCAGCGCGCCACTCAGGCGCTGCCGCAGTTCGCCCAGCTCGCGGGAGCGAAAGGCGTGGCGGGTCCGCTCCAGCACGCCGATGGCGTCGGCCAGCAGCGCGAGCATGCGCGCCGAATCGCTCAACGGCGCGTCCTTGAACCATCGGCACAGTGGCGCCTGCTCACAGTCGCGCGGCCCTTCCATCACCGCGCAGGGCAGCTCATAGGCCGCCAGCAGCGCCCGAACCTGGCGCGCCAGCGCCGGGTCCTGGGACGTGACCAACAACTGGACCGGATACCGATGGAGAGTCATGAGGGGATACTCAATATCAGGAAGGCGCCAATGTACTGGGTAATGGCTATTTGATATTGATCTTTGTCATGGCCGCGTCGCCTCTCGCCTGGGCACCGACGGGTGGTGTGAGAGGACTCTCATCCGCCTCCGGCAAGCGGGCTGCGGAAACGAAAAAGCCGCGCTGATGCGCGGCTTTTCTGCGGAAAGGATGGTGGGCCCACACGGACTTGAACCGTGGACCAAAGGATTATGAGTCCTCTGCTCTAACCAACTGAGCTATAGGCCCCCAGAAGGCGGGCGGATTATACCGGGGCGTTCTGGCTGGCGCCAACCGGATGCAGCGGGACCAGGAAGCGGTTGGCAAAGGCGTCGGCTGGTAGCGGTGCGCTGAGGGCGTAGCCCTGGATCTGGTCGCAGCCTTCGGCTTCGAGGAAGCGTTCCTGGGCTTCGTGCTCCACCCCCTCGGCGATCACCGTGAGGTTCATGCTGCGGCCCAGGGCGATGATGGCGCGGGCGATGGCCGCGTCGTGCGGGTCGTCCGGCAGGCCGTGGACGAAGGACTGGTCGATCTTCAGGGTGTCCAGCGGCAGTTGCTTGAGGTAGCTGAGCGAGGAGTAGCCGGTGCCGAAGTCGTCGATGGCCAACTGCACGCCCAGGCGCTTGAGGCTGTGCAGGATGCTCAGCGCTTCCTCGGTCTGGTGCATGAGGAAGCTTTCGGTGATCTCCAGCTGCAGCCGCGACGGCTGCAGGTTGTACTGGCCGAGCAGTTCGCGGATGCGTTCGACCAGGGCGGTCTGGCGCAGCTGGGCGCCCGCGAGGTTGACCGAGAGCGGGCCGAAGGCGGCGTGGCTGTCCTGCCAGCGGCTCATCTGCCGGCAGGCTTCGCGCAGCACCCAGTCGCCGAGTGGCAGGATCAGGCCGTTTTCCTCGGCGAGGGGAATGAAGCGATCCGGTGAGATCGCGCCGAATTGCGGATGTTTCCAGCGGATCAGTGCTTCGGCGCCCACCAGTTGGCCGCTGGCGAGGGAGAGCTTGGGTTGGTAGTAGAGCTGCAGCTGGTCGCTTTCCAGCGCGCGGCGCAGTTCGTGCTCCAGGGCCATGCGCTCGGTGGCCTGGAAGGTCAGCTCGCGGGTGTAGAACTCGACGCGGTTGCGGCCCTGGGCCTTGGCCCGGTACATGGCGGCATCGGCGTTCTTTACCAGGGTGGCGACGTCGCCGCCGTCGCTGGGGTAGAGGCAGATGCCGATGCTGGCGCTGACGAAGAACTCCTGTTCGCCGGCGATGAACGGTTTTTCGAAGCAGAGCAGCAGCTTGTTCGCCACGTGCTCGGCATCCAGGGCGTGGTGCAGGCCGGGCAGCAGGATGATGAATTCGTCGCCGCCCTGGCGGGCGACGGTGTCGACGTCGCGCAGCTGTTCGCGCAGGCGTGTGGCGATGGATTTGAGCAGCAGGTCGCCCACCGGGTGGCCGAGGCTGTCGTTGATGTGCTTGAAGCGGTCGAGGTCGAGGAAGAGGACCGCGCCCTGCTGATGGTTTTCCTGCGCGTCCTTGAGCGCGCCGTTCAGGCGGCTTTCGAACAGCAGGCGGTTGGGCAGACCGGTGAGCGGGTCGTGGTGGGCCTGGTAGTCCAGCCGCGCCTGGGCGTACTTGAGCGTGGAGATATCGGCGAACACCCCGACATAGTGCGACAGGTCGCCGTCGGCGTTGCGCACGGCGCTGACGGTGAGCCATTCCGGGTACAGCTCCTGGTTCTTGCGCCGGTTCCAGATTTCGCCCTGCCAGTGGCCGTCGGCGTTGAGCTGGTGCCAGAGCGCGACGTAGAAGCTGCTGTCGTGCTGGCCGGAGGCGAGCAGGCGCGGGGAGCGACCGAGGGCTTCCTGTTCGCTGTAGCCGGTGATTTCGCTGAAGGCACGATTGACCGCAACGATCTGCTGGCGCGCGTCGGTGATCATCACGCCCTCGGCGGTGCTCTCGAACACGGTGGCGGCGAGGCGGAGTTTTTCCTGCATCTGCTGCTGCTCGGTGATGTCCCGGGCAATGGTCAGCATGCAGTCGTCATTGCCGATGGTGATGCGGTGGGCGGACAGCTCGCACAGGCGCAGGCTGCCGTCGCGGGTGCGGATCTGCGCGGTGAAGTCCGGTGCGCTGGCGGCGTTGTCGAGTATGCCCAGCAGGGTGCTGCGGTCAGCCGGGTTGGCCCACAGGCGCAGGTCCAGGGTGGAGCGCTCGGCGGCCTCCTCGCGGCTGTAGCCGGTGATGCGGGTGAAGCCCTGGTTCACTTCCACCAGCCGGCCGTCGCTGATGCGCGAGATGAGCATGCCGTCGGGGGAGGCGTGGAAGGCCTTGGCGAATTTCTCTTCGGAGACACGCAGCTGTTCCTGGGTTTCCTTGACCTGGGAAATGTTGCGCACCACCACCACCAGCGCCGGGACGTCGTCCAGGACGATGTGCTGGGCCGAGAGCAGGGCGGTGAAGCGTGTGCCGTCGCGGCGGTTGAGCGGGATCTCGACGTTGTTCAGCGGCTCGCCCTGCAAGCGCGCGAGCATCGCCGGGCCCATGCCCGGTTCGCCCCAGATGCCCAGTTCGGTGGAGGTCTTGCCCAGCGCCTCGCTGGCGGGGATGCCGATCTGCTGCTCGAAGGTGCTGTTCACCGCCAGCAACCGCCCGTCGACCTGGCGGGCGAGGACGATGATGTCCGGGCAGTGGTGGAATACCGAGGCGAACTTCTGCTCGGACAGCCGCAGGGCCTGTTCGGTGAACTTGGCATCGGTGATGTCGATCATCAGGCCGCGCAGAATCAGGTCGTCGCCGTGATGGATCAGCGTGACGATGTCGCGGATCCACACCACCCGCCCATCGGCGGCGAGCATGCGGTAATCGAAGCTGTGGTTGCGCCCGGCCTGGCTCTCGGTCAGGCAGTAGTGGATGGCGTGCTCGGCGTCGTCGGGGTGCAGCGTGCGCTGCCAGAAGCCGGGCTCGAGCCAGTCCTTGATCGGGTAGCCGAGCAGGTGCTGGGCGTGGGGCGAGACGTAGGTGAAGCGGTTTTCCGCCAGGCGCATTTCCCAGGCAATGGCGGTCAGGCTTTCCACCAGGCCGCGGTAGTGCTGCTCGCTGTCGCGCAGGGCCTGTTCGAGCTTTTCCCGGCGCTGCATCTCGCCGCGCAGGCGACGATTCATGGTGAACAGCACCAGCAGGACAAGGCCGGTCAGCAGGGCGATGGGGAGGACGAAGCGGAACACTTCCGGCCAGACGCTGCGGCGATCCACCAGGCCGCCGACCCAGGGCGCCTGCAGGGCTTCGATCTGCTCGGGCTTCATGTCGGCGAGGACTTTGTCGAGGATGCCAACGAGGATCGCCTGGTCCTTCGGCACGGCCATCGCCAACTGGTAGCGGTAGGGCGTCTCGCCGCTGATCTGCAGGCCTTCGAGCTTGAGTTGGCGCAGGTTCCAGACGCTGGAGGCGAGGTCGCCGACGAAGGCGTCGACCTGACCGGTGGCCAATGCCTGCAGCCCGGCGGCGATGCTGGGCAGCGGCTGCAGGTTGAGATCGGGGTGGTTGATGACCAGCAGCTCGTGCGGCGCATAGTGAGCCACCACGCCGACTTTCAGGCCGTACAGCTCCGCCACGTTCGCCGGTTCCGGACCGGTGCGGCGGGCGAGGATGATGATCGGGAAGTCGAGATAGGGACGCGTGAAGCTCAGGTAGTCGAGGCGCGTGGGGGTGGCCATGACGCCGGGCAGCAGGTCGACCTTGCCGGCGCGGGCCTGTTGCAGCAGGTCGTTCCAGTCCCTGGGTTCGACCGACGCCAGCTTCACCTTCAACTGCTCGCTGATGTACTTCACGTACACCGGGGCGAGGCCCTGGTAATGGCCTTCGGCGTCACGGAACTCGAAGGGCGGCCAGGACGCGTCGACGCCCAGGCGCAGGCTGGGATGGGCGTGCAGCCACTGCTGTTCCTCGGGCGTGAGGCTCAGGGCGAATGCCTGTCCCGCCCAGAATGCGAGGCACCACAGTAGAACTGCCTGCAGACGCGGCATGAAGGGCCTCATTCCAACCGGGGACTACGCCGAAGTGTAGACGTGGCACTTTGCCCAGTGGAAGGCCCAAAGAAAAACCCCCGGTTTTGGCCGGGGGTTCTTCGTCACTCGTCGAGGAAGGAGCGCAGATGCTCGCTTCGCGACGGGTGGCGCAGCTTGCGCAGCGCCTTGGCTTCGATCTGGCGGATACGCTCACGGGTCACATCGAACTGCTTGCCGACTTCCTCGAGGGTGTGGTCGGTATTCATGTCGATGCCGAAGCGCATGCGCAGGACCTTGGCTTCGCGAGCGGTGAGGCCGGCGAGGACTTCGCGGGTGGCTTCCTTGAGGCTCTCGCTGGTCGCCACTTCGATCGGCGACTGCATGGTGGAGTCCTCGATGAAGTCGCCCAGGTGCGAATCTTCGTCGTCACCGATCGGCGTTTCCATGGAGATCGGTTCCTTGGCGATCTTCAGGACCTTGCGGATCTTGTCTTCCGGCATGTCCATGCGTTCGCCCAGCTCTTCCGGGGTCGGTTCACGGCCCATCTCCTGCAGCATCTGGCGGGAGATACGGTTGAGCTTGTTGATGGTCTCGATCATGTGCACCGGAATACGGATGGTGCGGGCCTGGTCGGCGATCGAGCGGGTGATCGCCTGGCGAATCCACCAGGTGGCGTAGGTCGAGAACTTGTAGCCGCGACGGTATTCGAACTTGTCCACCGCCTTCATCAGGCCGATGTTGCCTTCCTGGATCAGGTCGAGGAACTGCAGGCCGCGGTTGGTGTACTTCTTGGCGATGGAGATCACCAGGCGCAGGTTCGCCTCGACCATTTCCTTTTTCGCACGACGGGCTTTCGCCTCGCCGATGGACATGGCGCGGTTGACGTCCTTGATCTCGGCGACGGTCAGCTGCGAGCTGGTTTCCAGGTCGACCAGCTTCTGCTGGTTGCGCAGGATGTCGTCACGCAGACGCTCGATGGCTTCGGCGTACTTGGGCTTGCCCTTGAGGACGGTGTCGACCCAGGCGGTGTCGGTTTCGTGGCCGGGGAACTGGCGCAGGAAATCGGCACGCGGCATGCGCGCATCACGCACGCACAGCTGCATGATGGCGCGTTCCTGGCGGCGGACACTGTCCAGCGAATCACGGACCTTGGCCACCAGCACGTCGAACTGCTTGGGCACCAGCTTGATCGGCATGAACAGTTCGGCCAGGGCGAGCATTTCCTCGTTGGCCTGTTTGCTGCCGCGGCCATGCTTCTTCAGGGCCTTCTTGGTCTTTTCCAGCTGCTCGGACACGGCGCCGAAACGACGGGCGGCTTCTTCCGGGTCCGGACCGCCATCGCCTTCGTCTTCATCGGAGCTTTCGCCGTCGGACTCTTCGTCCTCTTCGTCCTTTTCCTTGGCTTCGGCGTCATCCTTCAGGCCGACCGGCTCGACTTCCTCGGCCGGCAGGCTGCCGTCGTCCGGGTCGATGTAGCCGCTGAGGATGTCCGACAGGCGGCCGCCTTCGGCGACCACTCGGTTGTACTCTTCGAGGATGCCGTCCACCGCGCCCGGGAACTGGGCGATGGCGCTCATCACTTCGCGGATGCCTTCCTCGATGCGTTTGGCGATTTCGATCTCGCCTTCGCGGGTCAGCAGTTCCACGGTACCCATTTCACGCATGTACATGCGCACCGGGTCGGTGGTGCGGCCAACGTCGCTCTCTACCGCGGCAAGGGCGGCAGCGGCTTCTTCGGCGGCAGCTTCGTCGGTATCGGTTTCCGCCAGCAACAGGGCATCCGCATCCGGGGCTGTCTCGAATACGTTGATCCCCATGTCGTTGATCATGCGGATGATGTCTTCTACCTGTTCCGGATCAGAGATATCCTCCGGCAGGTGGTCGTTGACCTCCGCGTAAGTCAGGTAACCCTGCTCACGACCACGGGTGATCAACTCTTTGAGACGAGATTGCTGTTGCGCTTTTCCGGACATAACACCCTATCCACTGAAGGTCTTGGCGGGCTGAAATAAGCTGAGGATTATACCAGATTCGAGGCTTCAGGCGCCAGTTCAGCTCTGGCTGCCTGTTGAAGAGGGGGTGCGGTAATGCTCGCGCAGTAACGCTTTCTCTTCGTCGGTCAGTTCACTGGGATTCTTTCGCAGCACGCTGTGCAGGCGGGCTTCGCGGCTGCTGAGCAGCTGGTTGTGTGCAAGTGTAGTAATGGTGTCGATGAACTGCTTTTCAAGATTGCCGTCGTCGATCAGCCACTCTTTCCCCGCCAGCACCTGCAGCAAGCGCCCTTGCGGGGTTCCGTGCCAGCGCGCGATCAGGTGCATCGAGCTCTGTTTCGGATTCTTCTGCAACGCTTCGACCAGTGCGGCGAGCAGTTGCGAGTAGGTTTGTCCTTCGTTGGAGAAGTGGCTCGCATCCTCGACGCTCTGCGCCAGTTGCGGATGGTGCAGCAGGGTGCGCAGCGCGGTCAGGGTCGGCGATTCGACGCTGATCTCGGTGCGTGGCTGGCGTGGCGTGAACTCGCCTTTCTTGCCCTTGCCGTCCCATTTGCGATCGCCCTTCCAGGGCTTCTTGCCCTGCTTGGCGCCGCCGTTGCCGGCGGAAAATTCCTGCGGCGCTTCGAAGTAATTCGAGGCGTCCTGGTAATGACTGTCACCCTGCTCGGCGAATTGGCCCGCGAACTGGCCCATGTCGTAGTCGGCGTATTCGTGGGCGTGCTGGTCCGAACCGTGCGCCTGTGCCGAGGCGGGGGCGTGGCTGGGTTTTCCCTGGCCGGTCAGGCCGGAGCGCGGCGCGCTGATCTGGCTGAGCGCCTCGGCGGACAGGCCGGTGATTTCGCCCAGGCGCTGGCGCATCAGCAGGCGCAGGGTATTGCCGGGGATCTTCTCCAACAGCGGCCCGGCCAGCGTCGCCAGGTGCGCCTTGCCTTCGAGTGTGCTCGGGTCGGCTTCCTGAGTCAGTTGCTGGAAGAAGTAATCCGCCAGCGGCTGTGCCTGGTGGGCGAGGCGGGCGCGGAAGGCGTCGGGGCCTTCGGCACGGACCAGGCTGTCCGGGTCTTCGCCTTCGGGCAAGAACAGGAAGCGCACCTTGCGCCCGTCCTGCAGGTTGCCCAGCGCCGACTCCAGCGCGCGCCAGGCGGCATTGCGGCCGGCCTGGTCGCCGTCGAAGCAGAAGAGGATGTTCGGCACGATGCGGAACAGCCGCTTGATGTGCTCTTCGCTGGTGGCCGTACCCAGCGTGGCCACTGCGTTGCGGATGCCCTGCTGCGCCAGTGCGATGACGTCCATGTAGCCTTCGACCACCATGATCTCGTCAAGATCCCGGTTGTTCTTCCGCGCTTCGTACAGGCCGTAGAGCTCCTGGCCTTTATGGAAGACCGGGGTTTCCGGCGAGTTCAGGTATTTCGGCTTGTCGTCGCCCAGCACCCGGCCGCCGAAGGCGATCACCCGGCCGCGGCTGTCGCGGATGGGGAAGATCACCCGGTCGCGGAAGCGGTCGTAGCGCTTGCCGCTGTCGGGGTTTTCCACCAGCAGGCCGGCGTCGAGCATGGCCTTGAGCTGCAGGTTGTCGCCGCCCAGGTTCTTCAGCAGGTTGTCCCAGCCCGGCGGGGCGAAGCCCAGGCCGAAGTCGCGGGCGATCTCGCCGGTCAGGCCGCGGCCCTTGAGGTACTCCACCGCGGCCTTGCGCGCCGGGTGGCTTTTCAGTGCCTGGCGGTAGAAGTCGGCGGCGGCGGCCAGCAGCGGGTACAGCGGCGAATCCACCGGTTGCCGCGGCTTGTTGCCGCGCCGGCCTTCCTCACGGGGGACGTCCATGCCGGCGCGCTTGGCCAGGTCCTCGACCGCCTGGACGAAGTCCAGCTGGTCGTGGTCCATGATGAAGCCGAGCGCGTTGCCGCCGGCGCCGCAGCCGAAGCAGTAATAGAACTGCTTGTCGGGGCTGACGGTGAAGGAGGGAGTCTTCTCCTTGTGGAACGGGCAGCAGGCGCTGTAGTTCTTGCCGGTCTTCTTCAGCTGGATGCGCGAACTCACCACATCGAGAATGTCGGTGCGGTTGAGCAGGTCATCGATGAAGGATTGTGGAATCAGGCCGGCCATAGACTCATCGGGACGCAGGGTGGACCCAAGCATAGCGCCCGGCGGCGAGGCCGCGAGCGAGGCTTGAGACTAAGCATGGGCTTGAAAAGCAAAAACTCCGAAGTCCGCTGGCGCGAATCGGAGTGGGGTGCCGTGTTTCAGGCACTCGCCCGGCGAGTGGGCCGGGCGATGCGGAAAGCGTGCGACGAAGCGCTGTAACTCAGTACAGGCGCTCGCGGCGGCGCTGCTCGCGCTGCACTTTCTTGGCGTGACGCTTAACAGCGGCAGCGGCCTTGCGCTTGCGTTCGGCGGTCGGCTTTTCGTAGAACTCACGGCTACGGACTTCGGCCAGTACGCCTGCTTTTTCGCAGGAGCGCTTGAAACGACGCAGAGCTACGTCGAAGGGTTCGTTCTCTTTAACTTTGACGGCGGGCATCCAGGTCGTACCTTCAATGATTACCGGAGGATTTATCGCGCTCCTGACGGTTGTTCGGAGTCGGCGGTTTTCAAGGGTTGCGGATATTAAACGTTCGGAAGGAGGAATGCAAAGCCTCCGATCGAAAAGCACTGGTCCGAAGCCCAGCCGGCGATTATGATGCGCGGCTTCAATTTTGCCCAGAGTAAAGGCTCAAACCCATGCTAGTGCTGGGGTTGGAAACCTCCTGCGACGAGACCGGCGTCGCCCTGTACGACAGCGAGAAGGGCCTGTTGGCCGACGCGCTGTTCAGCCAGATCGACCTGCACCGTGTATACGGTGGCGTGGTCCCCGAACTGGCTTCCCGTGATCACGTCAAGCGCATGCTGCCGCTGATTCGCCAGGTGCTGGACGAGTCCGGCCGCACCGCCGATGACATCGACGCCATCGCCTACACCGCCGGCCCCGGCCTGGTGGGCGCGCTGCTGGTCGGCGCGTCGTGCGCCCAGGCCATGGCGTTCGCCTGGGGCATACCGGCCGTCGGCGTGCACCATATGGAAGGCCATCTGCTGGCGCCCATGCTGGAAGAGCAGCCGCCGCAGTTCCCGTTCGTCGCCTTGCTGGTGTCCGGCGGCCACACCCAACTGGTGCGGGTGGATGGCATCGGCCAGTACCAGGTACTCGGCGAGTCGGTGGACGACGCCGCCGGCGAGGCTTTCGACAAGACCGCCAAGCTGCTCGGCCTGGGCTACCCCGGTGGCCCGGAGATCGCCCGCCTGGCCGAGCGCGGCAGCGCTGGTCGCTTCGTCTTCCCGCGGCCGATGACCGACCGCCCGGGGCTCGACTTCAGCTTCAGCGGCCTGAAGACCTTCGCCCTGAATACCTGGCAGCGCTGTGTCGCCGAGGGTGACGACAGCGAACAGACCCGCTGCGACATCGCCCTGGCGTTCCAGACCGCGGTGGTCGAGACCCTGACCATCAAGTGCAAGCGCGCGCTCAAGCAGACGCACCTGAAGAACCTGGTGATCGCCGGCGGCGTCAGCGCCAACCAGGCGCTGCGCCAGCACCTGGAGAAGATGCTCGGCGAAATGAAGGGCCAGGTGTTCTACGCCCGTCCGCGCTTCTGCACCGATAACGGCGCGATGATCGCCTATGCTGGCTGCCAGCGCCTGGTGGCGGGGCAGCAGGACGGCCCGTCGATCGGCGTGCAGGCGCGTTGGCCAATGGAGTCGTTGCCTGCCGTCTGAAGCCGGAAGCTGAAAGCGACAAGCTTGAAGCTGCAAGCGGCACTTTGCGGCTTTCGCTTGCAGCCTGCCGCTTATGGCTTGAAGCTGCTTTTCCTAGAAATGACGCTCGCGCCCGGCGATCAGGTCGCGCAGGTTGCTGCGGTGACGCCAGACGATCAAGCCGGTGAGCACGGTCATCGGCAAGAGTGCCGAGGGTTCCTGCCAGGCCAGCAGCGGCAGGGTGAGCGGAGTGGCCACCAGGGAAGCCAGCGAACTGGTGCGCGACAGCTTGAAGGTGACCAGCCAGGCCACTGCCGCGAGCAGCGCGGCGGGTGGGTAGAGTGCCAGCAACATGCCGGCGGCGGTGGCGACGCCCTTGCCGCCACGGAAATTGAAGTACAACGGGTAGAGGTGACCGATCACCGCTGCCAGCCCGACCCAGGCCTGCTGCATGTCGGTCAGGCCGATCTGGCGGGCGATCAGCACGGGCAGCAACCCCTTGGCGAGGTCGCCCAGCAGGGTGAGGATGGCGATCTTCTTGCCGGCCAGGCGCAGCATGTTGGTGGCGCCGGGATTGCCCGAGCCGCTGGCGCGCGGGTCGGCGGTGCCGAACAGGCGACTGAGGAGTACCGCGAAGGACAGTGATCCGAGCAGGTAGGCGAGGATCGCCAAGAACCAGAACATGGTTTCCACCGGAGACGAGGTCGTTTCCGATTCTAACGGGGTGCCGGCCGCTTGTCGTGTCGCCTTGGAGCATGCAGTCAGTGGACAGAGTTTTCATCGAGGGGCTGGAAGTGGATACCGTGATCGGTGTCTACGACTGGGAACGGGGTATCCGGCAGTGCCTGCGCCTGGACCTGACGCTGGGCTGGGACAACCGCCCGGCGGCGGCCGACGACGACATCGCCAAGGCCCTGGACTACGCCGTGCTCTCCGAGCGGGTCATGGCGTTTGCCCGTGACGCGCACTTCCAGCTGGTGGAAACCTTCGCCGAGCGCCTGGCCGCATTGCTGATGGCGGAGTTCGGCATCCAGTGGCTGCGCCTGAAAGTCACCAAGCCCGGCGCCGTTGCGGCGGCCATCGGCGTGGGTGTGGAGATCGAACGCGGATGCCGCTGACCACGGTCTACCTCGGGCTGGGCAGCAACGTCGAGCGCGAGCGCCATCTGCTCGCCGGGCTGGAAGCGCTGGGCGAATTCCTCCAGGACATCCGCTGCTCGCCGGTGTTCGAGAGCGAGCCGGTGGGGATTCGCAGCGGCCCGTTCTACAACTTCGTGGTCGTCGCGCGCACCGACCTGCCGCTGGCGGAGCTGAGCCTGCGGCTCAAGCACATCGAGGCGGACAACGGCCGCTACGCGCCGGAGCGCAAGGGCCTGCCGCTGGATATCGATGTGTTGCTGTATGGCGAGCTGCACGGTGAGTTCGACGGCCTGACGCTGCCGCGCGCCGAGGTGCTGAAGAATGCCTTCGTGCTCTGGCCGCTGGCGTTGCTGGCGCCCGAGGTGAAGCATCCGGGGGCGCAGCGTTCGTTTGCCGAATTGTGGGCGGATTCGCAGATCGGGCAGAAGCTCTGGCCGGTGCCTTTCCAGTGGCGGGGCGTGGAGCTGACGCCGAAGGCGCTGATCGAGGCGCATCCGGCGGCTTGAGCTTGCAGCGGTGCCCGTCTGGGCACCTGGCCAGCCTTTTGTAGGAGCGAGCTTGCTCGCGAACAGAGGTCACCGGCCAGGCGAGCGCTGGGCGGGTTCGCGAGCAAGCTCGCTCCTACAGGGTGGCTCCGCCTGCCGAATTCTCCTTATAGGCCTTCAGGGCCGTCAGTCGCTCACGCTTGAGCGCTTCGCCCAGCTCGGCGCCCTTATATCCCTTCTCCAGCAGCGGTTGCACCGCTACCGCCCGGGCGGCCTGGGCGGCGCCGCGCAGGTAGTCGGCCTGTGGATAAGCCCGATCCTCCAGGCCGTGCCGGCCTCGGGCGTCCATTTCGCTGGCGGCGAGAAACTCTTCGAAGCGCTGCGGCCGGCGATAGACGTCGAAGGACTGCAGCAGCTCGAGGATGGTGTTCGGGCGCAGCTCCAGCGCGCGGTGGCAGTGGGTGTGGTACTCGCCGACCAGCCGCGCCAGCTCCTGGCAGTCCCGCGGGACCTTGAAGCGCGCATTGATCGCGTCGATCAGCGGCAGGCCCAGATGCTCGTGCGCGTGGTGCCTGGGCCATTCTTCCTCGCGGGTTTCGCCCTTGCCCACGTCGTGCACCAGGCAGGCCCAGCGCACGCTCAGCGGCTGGTCGAATCTGGCGCATTCGCGCAGCACGGCCAGCACGTGCTCGCCGGTATCCACCTCCGGGTGATGCTGCGGCGGTTGCGGCACGCCGAACAGCGCGTCGACTTCCGGCATCAGCACGGCCAGGGCGCCACAGTCGCGCAGGACCTGGATGAACACATCCGGGCGCGATTCCATCAGCGCGCGAGAGATTTCCTTCCAGCTGCGTTCCGCCGTCAGCGCTTCCAGCTCGCCGGATTCCGACAGCTCGCGCATCAGCGCCAGGGTTTCCGGCGCCACGGAGAAGCCCAGCGGGGCATAGCGGGCGGCGAAGCGGGCGACGCGCAGCACACGCAGCGGGTCTTCGGCGAAGGCGGGGGAGACGTGGCGCAGCAGGCGCGCTTCGAGGTCTTGCTGGCCATGGTAGGGGTCGACGACGTGGCCGTGGTCGTCCTCGGCCATGGCGTTGATGGTCAGGTCGCGGCGGATCAGGTCGTCTTCGAGGGTGACGTCGGGGCTCGCATAGAAGGTGAAGCCGCCGTAGCCGCGCCCGCTTTTGCGTTCGGTGCGGGCGAGGGCGTACTCCTCACCGGTCTGTGGGTGGAGAAACACCGGGAAGTCGGCGCCCACCGGGCGATAGCCCTGGGCAAGCATGTCGTCGGCGCTGGCGCCGACCACCACCCAGTCGGTGTCGCTGAAGGGGATGCCGAGCAGGCGATCGCGCACGGCGCCGCCCACCTTGTAGATCTGCATGAAGCTGTCTCCTGTTCTGCGGGATAGCTTCGGGGTTTGCGGCGGGTGGGGCAAGCGCGGCGGGATGTTGGGCGCGCGCGTAGGAGCAACTGTCTTCTTCTGGGGGAGTCTGTGCCGATGCATGCCCCTCACCCCAGCCCTCTCCCGAGGGGAGAGGGGGCAGTCCGAGCCGACTGACGCCAAGCTTTCATCCTGCGCCGAACGGTCCCCTCTCCCCCTGGGAGAGGGTTAGGGTGAGGGCCAACCCGAGTGCAGATATATATCTCGTAGGAGCGGACTTCGTCCGCGATAGGTTCGCATCGCGCCGGATGGCATCGCGGACGGAGTCCGCTCCTACGGGGAATTACGGTGCGGCGGCGGGAATCTGCTGGAGCAGCGCGCCGACGGCGTCCTGCAGCAGGGCGGCGCTGGCGTGGGCGGGGCTCAGGCCGGTGCTGACGGTGCCTTCCCAGAGCGTCTGTTCCTGCGCATCGGTCAGGCGCAGGCGCAACGTGCCGGTTTCATCGCGCAGGCGGTGGATGGCGAGGTAAGGCCCGAGCGGGTTGGGCGGCGGCGTGTCGACCTTGAATTCCAGCGGCGCGTCCTGCAGCGCCAGCCAGTAGTAGACGCGCAGCTGTGGCACGGCGCTTTCGCGGTAGCCGCGTTCGATCAGGCCCTGGCGCACCTGGGCGTTGATCAGCGGATAGCGGCTGCGGTAGGGCAGGGCGTCGACGGCGTTTTCCGGTGGCATCAGCTGGAAGTCGCGCAACCCGGCCAGGCGCGCATCGGCGGGATGCGCGACCTGGGCGTGGGGGACGGGGTTGCTGCAGGTCGCGACAGCAAGGCAGAGCAGGAGAATGGCGAACAGGCGCATGGCGGTCTCCACCGGTCTTGCCGCCATGCTCGTGGTCCTCGTTCGCGCCGGTCAACCGATCAAATGGGTGGGATGATCAGGTCGAGCCGCGGGTAGCCCTCCTCGCTGTCGCGTTCACCCTTTGGGGGCATGTGGAAGGTGTTGACGATGTTCTCGCCCTGCAGGGTCTCCAAGTGGATGTCGAAGCCCCACAGGCGGTGCAGGTGCTTGAGCACATCGTCGGTGGATTCGCCCAGGGGTTTGCGGTCGTGCTGCTGGTGGCGCAGGGTCAGCGAGCGGTCGCCTCTGCGGTCGACGTCCCAGATCTGGATGTTCGGCTCGCGGTTGCCGAGGTTGTACTGCGCGGCCAGGGTTTCGCGGATCTTGCGGTAGCCGTCGTCGTCATGGATGGCGTCGACCAGCATGTCGTCCTTCTGGTCGTCGTCGAGGATGCTGAACAGCTTGAACTCGCGGATCACCTTGGGCGAGAGGAACTGCAGGACGAAGCTCTCGTCCTTGAAGCTCTTCATGGCGAACTTGATGGTGGCCAGCCAGTCGCTGCCGGCGATGTCCGGGAACCAGCGCTGGTCTTCCTCGGTGGGGTTCTCGCAGATGCGGCGGATGTCGCGGTACATGGCGAAGCCCAGCGCGTAGGGGTTGATGCCGCTGTAGTAGGGGCTGTCGAAGCCGGGCTGGTAGACCACGCTGGTGTGGTACTGGAGGAACTCCATCATGAAGCCGTCGCTGACCAGGCCTTCGTCGTAGAGGTCGTTGATCAGCGTGTAGTGCCAGAAGGTCGCCCAGCCTTCGTTCATCACCTGGGTCTGGCGTTGCGGGTAGAAGTATTGCGCGACCTTGCGCACGATGCGCACCACTTCGCGCTGCCAGGGTTCGAGCAGCGGGGCGTTCTTCTCGATGAAGTAGAGGATGTTTTCCTGCGGCTCGCTGGGGTAGCGCGACAGGCCTTGCTCCTTGTCCTTGCCGGCGGCCTTGGGAATGGTCCGCCAGAGGTCGTTGACCTGGCGCTGGATCTGCTCCTCGCGCTCCTTCTGGCGCTGTTTCTCTTCCTCGGCGGAGATCGGGTAGGGCCGCTTGTAGCGGTCCACGCCGTAGTTCATCAGCGCATGGCAGGAGTCCAGCAGGTCTTCCACGGCGTCGATGCCGTAGCGCTCCTCGCACTTGTTGATGTAGGACTTGGCGAACACCAGGTAATCGATGATCGAGGTGGCGTCGGTCCAGGTGCGGAACAGGTAGTTGCCCTTGAAGAAGCTGTTGTGCCCGTAGCAGGCGTGGGCGATCACCAGCGCCTGCATGCACTGGGTGTTCTCTTCCATCAGGTAGGCGATGCACGGGTCGGAATTGATGACGATCTCGTAGGCCAGGCCCATCTGACCGCGCTTGTAGTTCTTTTCCGTGCTGAGGAAGTGCTTGCCGTAGGACCAATGGTTGTAACCGATGGGCATGCCGACGGAGGCGTAGGCATCCATCATCTGCTCGGCGGTGATCACCTCGATCTGGTTGGGGTAGGTGTCCAGCGCATAGCGCTCGGCGAGACGGCTGATCTCGCGGTCGTACTGCTGGATCAGCTCGAAGGTCCACTCCGAGCCGGTGGCGATGGGCTGGCGCTTGCTCATGCGACGAGCCTCCTCTGGAACAGCTCGCGGAACACCGGGTAGATGTCCGAGGCGGAGACGATCTGCTGCTGGGCGAAGCTGTCTTCGAAGGTGTCGCGGATCTTCTCGTACTCGAACCACAGCGCCTGGTGTTCGCGCGGGGTGATCTCGACGTAGGTGTAGTACTGGACGAACGGCATGATCTGCGTCATGAGGATGTCGCGGCAGACCGGCGAGTCGTCGTTCCAGTTGTCGCCGTCCGAGGCCTGGGCGGCGTAGATGTTCCATTCATTGGTGGGATAACGCTCGGCCATCACCTCCTGCATCAGCTTCAGGGCGCTGGAGACGATGGTCCCGCCAGTCTCGCGGGAATAGAAGAACTCTTCCTCGTCCACCTCGCGGGCGCTGGTGTGGTGGCGGATGAATACCACCTCGATCTTCTCGTAGTTCCGCTTGAGGAACAGGTAGAGCAGGATGAAGAAGCGCTTGGCGATGTCCTTGGTCGCCTGGGTCATCGAGCCGGACACGTCCATCAGGCAGAACATCACGGCCTTGGAGGTCGGGTTGGGCTGCTTCACCAGCAGGTTGTACTTGAGGTCGAAGGTGTCTAGGAACGGCACCTTGTCGATGCGCGCGCGCATGGCGGCGATCTTCTGTTCCAGCTCCTGGATGTCGCCCAGGTTGTCCGGCTCCTCGCGCTTGAGGCGGTCCAGCTCCGCCAGCGCCGCGCGCAGCTTGCCGCGGGTGGAGCCAGAGAGGGCGATGCGCCGCGCGTGGGCCGAGCGCAGGGTGCGCACGATGTTGATGCGCGAGGGGTTGCCTTCGTTGCTGATGCCGGCGCGCACGGTCTTGAAGGTGTCGCTGCCGGTGAGGTGGCGCTTGACCAGATTGGGCAGCTCCAGGTCCTCGAACATGAAGTCGAGAAATTCCTCCTGGGTGATCTGGAAGACGAAGTCGTCCATCCCGTCGCCCTGGTTGCTGGCCTTGCCGGCGCCACGGCCGCCGCCACCGCCCTGGGGCCGCGGGATATGTTCGCCGGTGGTGAATTCCTTGTTGCCGGGGTGAACGACCGTCTGCTTGCCGCCACGGCCATGGTGCAGGACCGGCTCGTCGATATCGCGGCCAGGAATGCTGATCTGCTCGCCATGTTCCATATCCGTGATGGAACGGCGGCTGACGGCTTCTTCGACGGCCTTCTTGATGTGCTCACGGTAACGCCGCAGGAAGCGCTGGCGGTTCACCGTGCTCTTGTTCTTGCCGTTCAGACGCCGGTCGATGACGTAGCTCATGAATGCTCCTCAGGGCCTGCTGCGCAGCGGCGTGGAGCCGCCACGGACAGGTCCGAATGCGACGGCGACCGGCGCGGCGGGGAATGCCGCCGCGCCGATGGCAGACTACTGCGACTTGCGAACCCGCAGATACCATTCCGACAGCAGGCGCACCTGCTTCTCGGTGTAGCCGCGCTCGACCATGCGTTTGACGAAGTCGTTGTGCTTCTGCTGATCCTCCTTGCTCGCCTTGGCGTTGAAGCTGATGACCGGCAGCAGGTCCTCGGTGTTGGAGAACATTTTCTTCTCGATCACCACGCGCAGCTTCTCGTACGACAGCCAGCTGGGGTTCTTGCCGTTGTTGCCGGCGCGGGCGCGCAGCACGAAGTTGACGATTTCGTTGCGGAAATCCTTCGGGTTGCTGATGCCGGCGGGTTTCTCGATCTTCTCCAGTTCCTCGTTGAGGGCAGCGCGGTTGAGGATCTCGCCGGTTTCCGGGTCGCGGTACTCCTGGTCCTGGATCCAGAAGTCGGCGTACAGCACGTAGCGGTCGAAGATGTTCTGGCCGTACTCGCTGTAGGATTCCAGGTACGCGGTCTGGATTTCCTTGCCGATGAATTCGACGTAGCGCGGCGCCAGATACTCCTTCAGGAAGCGCAGGTAGCGCTCGCGGGTTTCCGGCGGGAACTGCTCCTGCTCGATCTGCTGTTCCAGCACATAGAGCAGGTGCACCGGGTTCGCAGCGACTTCATGGGGGTCGAAGTTGAATACCTTGGAGAGAATCTTGAAGGCGAAGCGGGTGGAAAGCCCGGCCATGCCCTCGTCGACCCCGGCGGCGTCGCGGTATTCCTGGATCGACTTGGCCTTGGGATCGGTGTCCTTGAGGTTTTCGCCGTCGTAGACGCGCATTTTCGAGTAGATGTTGGAGTTTTCCGGCTCCTTCAGGCGCGACAGCACGGAGAACTGCGAGAGCATCTTCAGGGTGTCCGGCGCGCAATGGGCGTGCGCCAGCGAGCTGTTGACCAGCAGCTTGTCGTAGATCTTGATCTCGTCGGAGACGCGCAGGCAGTACGGCACCTTGACGATGTAGATACGGTCGATGAACGCCTCGTTGTTCTTGTTGTTGCGGAAGCTGTGCCATTCCGATTCGTTGGAGTGGGCGAGGATGATGCCGCTGTAGGGCAAGGAACCGAGGCCTTCGGTGCTGTTGTAGTTGCCTTCCTGGGTCGCGGTGAGCAAGGGGTGGAGGACCTTGATCGGCGCCTTGAACATCTCGACGAATTCCATCAGGCCCTGGTTGGCCCGGCACAGCGCGCCCGAATAGCTGTAGGCGTCGGCGTCGTTCTGCGGGAATTCTTCCAGCTTGCGGATATCCACCTTGCCGACCAGCGCGGAGATATCCTGGTTGTTCTCATCGCCCGGCTCGGTCTTGGCGATGGCGATCTGGTTGAGGATCGAGGGGTGCAGCTTGACCACGCGGAACTGGCTGATGTCGCCGCCGAATTCGTTGAGGCGCTTGGTCGCCCAGGGCGACATGACCGAGCGCAGGTAGCGCCGGGGGATGCCGTAGTCTTCCTCGAGGATGGCGCCGTCTTCGTCGGGGTTGAACAGGCCCAGGGGCGATTCGAACACCGGCGAGCCCTTGATGGCATAGAAGGGCACGTGCTCCATCAGTTGCTTGAGCTTTTCGGCGAGGGAGGATTTACCGCCACCGACCGGGCCCAGGAGGTACAGGATCTGTTTCTTCTCTTCCAGGCCTTGGGCGGCGTGGCGGAAGAACGAGACGATCTGGTCGATGCACTCTTCCATGCCATGGAAGTCGGCAAAGGCCGGGTAGCGGCGGATCACCTTGTTGGAGAAGATCCGCGACAGGCGGGAATCGACGGATGTGTCGAGTAGTTCAGGCTCGCCGATGGCCATCAGCATCCGCTCGGCGGCGGTGGCGTAGGCGATCTTGTCCTGCTTGCAGATGTCCAGGTACTCCTGGAGGGAGTACTCCTCTTGGCGGGTCGCTTCGAAGCGTTCCTGGAAGTGACTGAAAATGCTCATGACGTCTCCTCGCTCGATGCATGGAGCCGGCGCCGGATCGGTCTGTGCGGGTGCGGTCGGGCTGCCAGCGCTGCCGGCGAGAATCCCCCAGAACTCCAACGGAACCTGGCCTCTGCCCTGATCCGCCCCCAATGGTCACTGCCGATTAACCGGAAGCCGGTGTGCCGGCTCTCCCTTTTTTGGATGGCCTGAGGGAAAGGATAGTTCGTTCTTTGATGTGTAAAGGACGAAAGCGCGAGAAGTTACAGATTTTTTGAAGGGGCTATTCCGCCCCTTTCGTAAGGGCTTTCAGTCAGCGCCGCCCGCGCTGGTATCCGCGGGATAGACGCTGCGCCACAGCTCGAAGCCGCCGTCGAGGCTGTAGACCTCGGAGAAGCCCTGCTGGACGAAATAGGCTGCCGCGCTCTGGCTGGAGTTGCCGTGGTAGCAGACCACGACCAGCGGTGCGTCCATGTCCGCCTCGCGGATGAAGTCGGCCACCGAGTAGTTGTCGATGTGCCGGGCGCCGCTGATGTGGCCCAGCGCGTAGCTCTGCGGGTCGCGGATGTCGACGACCTGGGCGCCGCTTTCGCGCAGTTGCTGGGCCTGGTCGGGGGCGATGCGTTTGAAGTCGCTCATGGGGTTACCTCGCAAGGCGCGCAGCCTGTGGCTGCGCTGCAATCATTGGGGTTTATCGGCGCAGCTGCAGTGGATGCGCTCGAGGGTATCGACGTTCATCAGCGTCATGCTGCCGCCCCACACGCAGCCGGTGTCCAGGGCGAACAGGCCGGGGACGTCGCACCGGCCTTCCAATGCTGCCCAGTGGCCGAAGATGATCTTGCGCCCGGCGGCCTTGCGCTCGGCGTAGCTGAACCAGGGCGCGTAGCCGGGCGGCGCGGTGTCCAGGCCTTCCTTGGATTTCAGGTCGAGTTTGCCGTCGGGGGTGCAGAAGCGCATGCGCGTGAAATAGTTGGTGATCACCCGCAGGCGCTCGATGCCATGCAGCTTCTTGTCCCACTTGGCCGGCTCGTTGCCATACATGCCGTCGAGGAATAGCGGCAGCTGGGTGTCGTCGCGCAGGGCCTTTTCGACCTCGGCGGCGCGCAGCAGGGCCTTCTCGACGGACCATTGCGGCGGGATGCCGGCGTGTACCAGGGTAATGTCGCGCTGGGCATCGTGATGGATCAGCGGCATCTGCCGCAGCCATTCGATCAGTTGCGGGCCGTCCGGCGCTTCGATGATCTCCCGCAGGGTGTCGTTCTTTTTCAGGCGCTCGGCGTTGTAGGCTACCGCGATCAGGTGCAGGTCGTGGTTGCCGAGCACGCAGACCAGCGAATCGCGCATGGCATACAGAAAGCGCAGCGTATCCAGCGATGCCGGCCCGCGGTTGACCAGGTCGCCTACCAGCCAGAGCGTGTCCGCGGCCGGGTCGAACTGCACCTGCTCCAGCAGGCACTTGAGCGGTTCCAGGCAGCCCTGCAGGTCGCCCACGGCGTAGGTGGCCATCAGTGCAGCGCTCCCGGGACGGCCAGGCGGAACGCCGGGATCTCGGCGTCGAAGTGATGGCCATCGGTGGCGACCATCTGGTAGCTGCCGTGCATGCTGCCAACCTTGGTCGTCATGACCGTGCCGCTGGTGTAGGTGTGGCTGGCGCCCGGCTCGATCAGCGGTTTTTCGCCCACCACGCCGGCGCCGCGCACTTCCTGCACATGGCCGTCGCCGTCGGTGATGATCCAGTGGCGGGTGAGCAACTTGGCCGCCAGCTCGCCGTGGTTATGGATGGTCACGGTGTAGGCGAACACGTAGCGCTGCTGTTCCGGCTGGGACTGCTCGGGCAGGTGGCGAGTGGTGACGCTGACGCTCACCTGGTAGCGCGGATCGCTCATGCGGAGGCTCCTGGCGAGGCTTGCGGGTGGGTTTCGCTGTAGCGGTTGGCCAGACGAACGAAGTCGGCCACGTCCAGCTGTTCGGGGCGCAGGGTCGGGTCGACGCCGGCGGCTTCGATGTCTTCCACGCTCATCAGGGTGCGCAGGGTGTTGCGCAGGGTCTTGCGGCGCTGGTTGAAGGCTTCGCGGACGATGCGTTCGAGCACGTGGTGGTCGTTGGCCGGGTGCGGCAGTTCGGTATAGGGCACCAGGCGCACGATCGCCGATTCGACTTTGGGCGGCGGGTTGAACGCGCCGGGGCCGACGGTGAACAGGTAATCCACGCGGCAGAAGTACTGCACCATGATCGACAGGCGACCCCAGTCGCCGTTGCCCGGCTCGGCGGCCAGGCGCTCCACCACTTCCTTCTGCAGCATGAAGTGCATGTCCTGGATGAGCGAGGCGTGGTCCAGGAGGTGGAAGATCAGTGGGGTCGAGATGTTGTACGGCAGGTTGCCCACCACGCGCAGCTTGTCCTCGGGGGAGGCGACCAGCGTGGCGAAGTCGAACTTCATGGCATCGCCTTGGTGCAGGCTGAAGTTGGGCTTCAGGCCGAAGCGCCACTTCAGTTGCGGGATCAGGTCGAGGTCCAGTTCGATGACGTCGAGCTTGGCGCCGCTGTCCACCAGTCCCTCGGTCAGGGCGCCCTGGCCCGGGCCGATTTCCAGCAGGTGCTGGCCTTCCTTGGCGGCGATGGCCCGGAGGATCTTGTGAATCACCCCGGCGTCATGCAGGAAGTTCTGCCCAAAGCGTTTACGGGCGCGGTGCTGGAAGAGTTCGGACATCGAAGGCTCCGGAGAGCAGCCGGTCGCTTGCGGCGGCCGGCTGGAGGCGGAAAAACCATCAGTTTACCAGTCCGGCGCGGCCAGCACGAAACGCTGGCCGAACGGAATGCCAGGGATCAGCGCGCGGCGGCGCCTGCTTCGGCCATCTGGTAGGCGGTTTCAAGAGCAACCTGCAGGCTGCCGCTGTCGATCCGGCCGGTGCCGGCCAGGTCCAGCGCGGTGCCGTGGTCCACCGAGGTCCGGATGATCGGCAGGCCCAGGGTGACATTCACCGCCGCGCCGAAACCCTTGTACTTGAGCACCGGCAAGCCCTGGTCGTGGTACATCGCCAGCACGGCGTCGCAATGCTCCAGGTGCTTGGGGGTGAACAGCGTGTCGGCCGGAAGCGGGCCGATCAGTTGCATGCCTTCGCCCCGCAGGCGCTCCAGGGTCGGCTCGATCACGTCGATTTCCTCGTGGCCGAGGTGGCCGCCTTCGCCGGCGTGGGGGTTCAGGCCGCAGACCAGGATGCGCGGATTGGCGATGCCGAACTTGTCGCGCAGGTCCGCGTGCAGGATGCGGGTGACCCGCTCCACGCGCACCGACGTGATGGCGTCGGCGATCTGCCGCAGCGGCAGGTGGGTCGTCACCAGCGCAACGCGCAGGCCGCGGGTGGCGAGCATCATCACTACCTGGGCGGTGTGGGTCAGGTCGGCGAGGAATTCGGTGTGGCCGGAGAAGGCGATGCCGGCCTCGTTGATCACGCCCTTGTGCACGGGGGCGGTGATCATGCCGGCGAAGTGCCCGTCCACGCACCCCTGGCCGGCGCGGGTCAGGGTTTCCAGCACGTAGGCGGCGTTAGCCGGGTTCAGCTTGCCGGGTTCGACCGGCGCGTCCAGCGGGGTATCCCAGACATACAGGGTGCCGGCCGGCGCGGCGTCGGTCGGCCAGCTGCCGGGGCCGACATCCTGCAGCGCGATGGCCAGGCCCAGCTGGGCGGCGCGCTGTGCCAGCATTTCGCGGCTGGCAACGGCGACCAGCGGGTGGGGTTGCGCCTCGCGGGCTAGCAGCAGGCAGAGGTCCGGGCCGATGCCGGCGGGCTCGCCAGGAGTCAGCGCGAACAGGTGGGAGGTGCTCATCAGTGGGTTCTCGAATCAGGTTGTGCGGCGAATGGCCTACTCTACGACGAAGCCCCGGATGTTACGAAGCGTTCGGCGGGCAAAAAGAAACCCGGCCTGGGCCGGGTTTCTTCGTCAGCGACTCAAGCGGCTTACTGCTTGATCTCGACGTAGGCTTCGTCGCGGATTTGCCGCAGCCAGGCCTGCAGTTCCTCGTCGTACTTGCGCGCACGGAGGGTCTGGGCGGCTTGCTGCTCGCGGAACTTGTCGCTGCTGTCGGTGGCGCGACGGCCGAGGACTTCCAGCACGTGCCAGCCGAACGGCGAGCGGAACGGCTTGGTGACCTGGCCTTGCGGTGCGTTGTTCATCACGTCGCGGAACTCCGGTACCAGGGATTCCGGGTCGACCCAGTTGAGGTCGCCGCCGTTGAGCTTGGAGCCCGGGTCTTCGGAGTACTTCTTCGCCAGTTCGCTGAAGCTTTCGCCAGCCTGGATGCGCTCGTAGAGCTTCTCGGCCAGGCGCTGGGTTTCTTCGTCGCTGCGGATTTCGCTGGGTTTGAGCAGGATGTGGCGGACATGGACTTCGTCACGCAGCATCTTGCTGCCACCGCGTTTCTCTTCCAGCTTGAGGATGATGAAGCCGCCCGGGGTGCGGACCGGCTCGGTCACATCGCCCACGGCCAGGCTGCCCACCATGCCGTCGAACGGGGAGGGCAGCTGGGCGGCCTTGCGCCAGCCGATCTCGCCGCCTTCCAGGGCGTTGTCGCCGGCCGAGCGGGACACCGCCAGTTGGCCGAAGTCGGCGCCCTGCTTGAGCTGCTGGTACATCTCCTGCGCCTGGCGAGCCGCGGCCTGCACGGTTTCCGGCGAGGCGCTGTCGGGTACCGGAATCAGGATGTTGGCCAGGCGATACTCTTCGGAGAGCTGGATCTTGCCCAGGTCGGAGGCGAGGAAGTTCTGCACTTCCTGCTCGCTGACCTGGATGCGCTCGGCCACGCGGCGCTGGCGCACCCGGCTGATGATCATCTCGCGGCGCACCTGCTCGCGGGCCTCGTCGTAGGACAGGCCGTCGTGGGCGAGGGCGGCGCGGAACTGATCCAGGCTCATGTTGTTGCGCTGGGCAATGGTGCCCATGGCCTGGTTCAGCTCTTCGTCGGTGATGCGCACGCCGGAGCGGTCGCCGATCTGCAGCTGGATGTTCTCGATGATCAGACGCTCGAGCACCTGCTGCGTCAACACGTGCTCGGGCGGCAACGGCGCGCCGCGCTTCTGGATGGTTGCACGCACTTCGCGCAGGCGCTGGTCCAGCTGGCTCTGCATCACCACGTCGTTATCGACGATGGCGACCACGCGATCCAGCGGAACCACTTCGGCGTGCACGACGGAACTTGCCAACAGCGCGCCCAGCATCAGCGGGCGCAGGGCCTTACATAGCATTGTCTTCACGTTGACGATAACCCTGGATACCTTGGTCGAGGAAGCCTTCCACCTGGTTGCCAACCACGCCGCCAAGGCCTTTCAAGATGATTTGAAGGAATACACCGCGGTCGGACTTGGACGTCGAGGTAATGAACTCGTCGTCGTCGTAGTCGACCCAGTAGCGATTGATCAGGCGCAGCTTCCAGCAGCAGCTGTCGTACTCGAAGCCACCGAAGGCTTCCAGTGTGCGACTCTGGTTGTAGTCGAACTGCCAGCGGCCGATGGCGGCCCACTGCGGCAGGACCGGCCAGATGAACGAGAAATCATGCTGTTCGATCTTGTACTCGTCGCTGCCGTATTCGAACTGCCCGGTGTTCGGGTTGAAGCGCTTGCTGTCCGCACGGTAGCGGTAGCCGGCGTTGAGCACCTTGCGCGGATCGGCTTCGGGCTGGTAGTGGAACATCAGGTTGCCGTTGTCGGTGTGATTGATGTTCGGGTTCCAGTTGAAGTCCGAGCTGGCGTACCAGTCGTGGTTGAAGCGATAGATGCCGGTAAGCGCGTACGGCGAGCGCCAGGTGTCCGCGTCCGGATTCTGTTTGCCGCTGACGCGCAGGTCGTCCTCGGTCAGGCCGGGCAGCTGTACGCGGCGATCGCTGAAGTAGTAGATCTGGCCTGCGGCGATGTAGGCGCGCTCGAAGCCATCGTCCTCGATGAAGCGCGAACCCAGGCCCAGAGACAGCTGGTTGGCATCGCCAATGCGGTCACGACCGGTGAAGCGGTTCTCACGCCACAGCGAGTCGTAGCTGAAGGTGAACTCGCCGGTGTCGAAGGTCGGCAGGTTGTCCTGGTCCTTGTACGGCACGTACAGGTACATCGCACGCGGCTCCAAGGTCTGGCGGAACTTGGTGCCAGCGAAGGTGGTGTCGCGGTCGAAGTACAGGCCGCTGTCGAGTTTCGCCAGACCCAGCGAACGATCCGGGCTGCTGTCGTAGCTCAGCCAGGGCTGGTTGTTGGCAATGTATTGCTTGCCCTTGCCATCCAGGTCGAGGTCGTACTTGGTGTACATCGCCTTGACGGTGGGAGTCAGGAAGCCCCAGCTGCGGTTCATCGGCAGGCTGATGCCCGGCTCGGCATGGAAGCGATCACCGGTGGCGCGAGCCAGGCCCTGAATGTTGGTGTCCGGGCGGGCGTAAAGGTTCGGGTCGTCTTCGTTACGACGATAGAAGCCTTCATCCAGGTCGCGGTCGAAGCGCACGGCCTCGGTGCTGTAGGTGAAGTTCAAGCCGCCCGGGTTGAACGGCAATTGGCCATCCAGGGTCAGTTGCGGCAGACGATCATATGGGGTGACGTCTGTCACGGTCGCCAACTGGTAGGACTGTGCGTTCAGGCGGGCGATGTAGCTGTCGCCGCGGTAGGTCAGGGTGCCCTGCTGGTTGACGTAGGTCGGCGAGCCGATGCCCAGGGAGGTGTCCAGGTCCTGGAAGTAGTACGGGTCGCTGATGCGGGTGTAGTCCACTTGCGCCATCAGGCGCGAATCCAGGCCGCTGACGTTCTTCCAGCCATACAGCCAACGGGTGTCGGTGTACTGCGGGAAGTCCTTGCGGTCGTCGTTCTTGTCGTTCAGGTAGGCGGCGTTGACCTGGCCTTCGCTGCTGTGGGTCAGGTAGCGGAACTCGCCTTCCATCAGCAGGCCGCGCTTGACCATGTAGTGCGGGTACAACGTGGCGTCGTAGTTGGGCGCCAGGTTGAAGTAGTACGGCGTGGTCAGGGTGAAGCCGGTGTCGCTCGAGCTGGCGAAGGACGGTGCCAGGAAGCCGGACTGACGACGGTTGTCGATCGGGAAATAGATGTACGGGGTGTAGAAGACCGGAATGTCCTTCACCCGCAGGGTCGCGTTGGTCGCGGTGCCGAAACCGGTGGCCGGGTTCAGCTTGATGTTGTTGCCCTTGAGCACCCACGCGTTGCTGTTCGGTTCGCAGCGGGTGTAGGTGCCGTCCTTGAGCTGGATGATCGCGTCTTCCTGGCGCTTGGCGTACAGCGCGCTGCCGCGGATCTGCGCCTGGTGCATGACGTACTCGGCGTTCTCGATCTTCGCCTCGCCGTTGTCCAGTTGCAGCTCGGCGTGGTCGCCGACGATCAGCGCGCCGTTGTCGCGCAGCTTGACGTTGCCGACCAGCTCGCCGCGGTTCTCGGCCTGGTGCAGGTTGGCCTCGTCGGCCTCCACCTGCATGCTGCCCTGGCGCAGGACCACGTTACCCGCGAGGGTGGCGATCTGTTTTTCCTGCTCGTAGCGCGATACCTTGGCCGAAACGTAGGTCGGGGCCTCGTCGTTCGGCGTCTTGTCGTTCATACCCGGGCGGATCGGCTCGACATAAGCGCCGCTGCAGTACGGGCCCATTTCCGCCTGCTGGGCAGGGGTGAGCTTGTCGCGGGGGATCCAGTCGAGGTGGCTGTAGTCGCTGCTGCGCGACTTCAGGCCGCGGCCGCCGGACTCGGTGACCAGTTGTTTCGGCTCTTCGCCGGCGCTGCTGCTGGAGCTGCCCGAGGATTTCGAACCGCTGGCGACGGTGCCGCCGGCGCTGACCGAGCTGGCGCCGTGCTGCGGGCGCGGTACGCTGCTGGCGCTGCTCTGCGAGGAGCAGTCCCAGGCGCCGGACGCGGAGGGCTGGCAGGCGAACTGCTCGCCGGGTGCCGCGGTCACAGAGGCGAGCGGCTGGATAGCCAGCAGGCCACCGGTCACCAGTAAGGGGAATTTTCTACGGAACACGGGGAAATTCACTGCCATCTTGTTAATCCGGGCTTCCTGCGAGCCATCGGCCCAAAGCGGACCGCACGCCTCTCGATGGGCTCAAAAAGATGCTGGATAATAAAGCATGACCCGCGCAACGGCTAGGGCCGTGGAGAACCCATAAAGATGTCACAGGATGCCCGTTACCAGCAGATGATCGGCTGGTTGGACTTGAGTTTGCCCGCTGTGTTCAACGCGCAAGGCTGGGGCCCGGTGCCCCAGGCGAGCCTGACGGCGGCCAGCAGCGACGCCAGTTTCCGCCGTTATTTCCGCTGGCAGAGCGAGGGCCGCAGCCTGATCGTGATGGATGCGCCGCCGCCCCAGGAGGACTGCCGCCCCTTCATCAAGGTCGCCGGCCTGCTGGCGGAGGCCGGGGTGCACGTTCCGAAGATTCTGGCCGAGGACGTCGAGCAGGGCTTCCTGCTGCTCGATGACCTGGGGCGCCAGACCTACCTGGACGTGCTCACCCCCCAGAACGCCGAGACGCTTTTCGAAGATGCCCTCGATGCGCTGGTGGCCTTCCAGCAGGTGGATGTCGCCCAGCGCCTGCCGGCCTACGACGAAGCCCTGCTGCGCCGGGAGCTGCAGCTGTTCCCCGACTGGTACCTGCAGCGCCACCTCGGCGTGACCCTGGACGGCGAGCAACTGGCCCGCTGGCAGCGCACCTGCGACCTGCTGGTGCGCAGTGCCCTGGAGCAGCCCCGCGTATTCGTGCACCGCGACTACATGCCGCGCAACCTGATGCTCAGCGAGCCGAACCCCGGCATCCTGGACTTCCAGGACGCGGTCTACGGCCCGGTGACCTACGATGTGACCTGCCTTTATAAGGACGCCTTCCTCAGTTGGCCCGAGCCGCGCGTGCACGACGGCCTGTCGCGCTACTGGCGCAAGGCGCAGGCCGCCGGCATCGCGCTGCCGGACAGCTTCGAGGACTTCTTCCGCGCCAGCGACCTGATGGGCGTCCAGCGCCACCTGAAGGTGATCGGCATCTTCGCGCGCATTTGCCACCGCGATGGTAAGCCGCGCTACCTGGGCGACGTGCCGCGATTCTTCCGCTACCTGGAAAGCGTCATCGCGCGCCGACCGGAGCTGGCTGACCTCGCCGCGCTGCTGGCCGAGCTGCCCCATGACGAGACGCACCCTGCATGAAGGCCATGATTCTTGCCGCGGGCAAGGGCGAACGCCTGCGCCCGCTGACCCTGCACACGCCCAAGCCGCTGGTGCGCGCCGGCGGTGTGGCGCTGATCGACTACCAGATCCAGGCCCTGCGCCGGGCCGGGTTCGATCGCCTGGTGATCAACCACGCCTGGCTCGGCCAGCAGATCGAGGACTACCTGGGCGATGGTTCGTCCCGTGAAGTGAGTATTGCCTACTCCCCCGAAGGTGAGCCGCTGGAAACCGGCGGCGGCATCTTCAAGGCGCTGCCGCTGCTGGGCGATGACGCCTTCGTCATCGCCAACGGCGATATCTGGACCGACTTCGACTACGCGAGCCTGCACGGCGCGTTGGCCGAGGGTGACCTGGCGCATCTGGTGCTGGTGGATAACCCCGGCCACCACGCGCGCGGCGATTTCTGCCTCATTGACGGCCGCGTCAGCGACTACCGCGAGGGCCAGCCCAGCCTGACCTACAGCGGCATCGCCATCCTCCGCCCCGAACTGTTCGAGGGCTGCGCGCCAGGGGCATTCAAGCTGGCACCGCTGTTGCGCCAAGCGATGCAGGCTGGCCGCGTGAGCGGCGTGCATCATCCGGGCCGCTGGATCGACGTCGGCACCCATGAGCGCCTGGCCGAAGTCGAACGTCAGTTGGCGGAGGGCTGAGGTGTTCTGGCCGGGCACCCTGCTGGGGATCGTCGCGGGTTGGGAATTGGCCAGTATTCCGGGCGCCATGCTCGGGGCATTGCTCGGCCAGGTGCTCGACCGGCGCATGCAGGCGCGCTCCTGGCGGGGCTTGCTGGAGCAACTGCGTGGCGGTCCGCGGGTCGCCGACCAGGACCTGTTGTTCCTCCTGCTCGGCCGTCTGGCCAAGAGCCGCGGCCGGGTGGTGGAGGCGCACATCCAGCAGGCACGGGTCGAGATGCGGCGCCTGCGGCTGGACGACGGCGGTTGCCGTCGCGCCATCGAATCCTTCGGCAAAGGCAAGGGTGGCAGCCAATTGCTGGAGCTTGGCCTGCGCCAGCGCCGCGGCCAGGAAGCCGTCGCCGAAGGCCTGATCCAGGCGTGCTGGCGCATGGCCTGGGCGCAAGGCACGCCGACTGCCGAACAGGGCAAATTGCTGGTGGCGTGGGGGGCTTCGCTGGGGCTGTCGCGGGCGCGCGTCCAGGCGCTGTCGGCGGATGCCGAACCACCCAGGTCTTCGATGCCGTCGAGCAAGCCGCGCGATTCCTACCTCGGTGCCCTGCGCCTGTTGGGCGTGACGGTGGACAGCGAGCCGGACGAGATCAAGCGTGCCTACCGCAAGCTGATCAGCCAGAACCACCCGGACAAGCTCGAAGGCATGGGCGCGAGCCCCGAACGGATCGCCGCGGCCACCCACAAGACCCGCGAAATCCAGGACGCCTACCTGTTGGTCCGCCAGCGCAAGGGGTTCCGCTAGCGGCGCCGATTCACGGTTGCGCGTTGGGCTCCAGGTGCATCGACAGCCAGCCGCGAATACGCCGGTAAAGCTGCTCCTGCTCGGTGCCCAGGTCGGCGGGCAGGGCGTTCATGCCGATCTGCACGTAATTGGGCGCCTTCTGCCGCTTGCTGGCCTGCAGCCGCAATTTTGCCGCCGCCACGTCAGGCGCCTTGTCCTTGTAATAGAAGTCGCCGGTGGCCAGGTTCAGCAGCGGCACGGTTTCCTCCAGCGACGGTTTGAAGTCGCGCGGCATGTCCGGCGCCACCAGCAGCAGGTTGTGGATATCGGCCGGGGTGCGCTCGCCCAGGTAGCGGGTTGCCCAGTAGGCGCCGGTGCCGTGGCCGAGCAGGATGATGGTTTTCGGCTTGTGCTGCTGGGCCAGTTCCACCGCCGCCTGGATCCGTGCCAGCACCCGTTCGGCGTGAGCCTTGCGCAGCTCCACCGGGTCGGTGGGCGGCGGCGGAGCTTCGGGGCTGGCCTGGGCCGGCTCGGCGCTGCCGGCCTCGGCGGTACTTTCCGGTGTCGGCGTGGCGCTGCCTCCACTGCCTTTCACCTCCGGCTTGCTGGCGCTGTCGGTGGCCGTGGCGTCGGTGTCGGCGCTGGCCTTGTCCGGCGATTCCTTCGGCCGCGGAATCGGCGCGGTGCTCTGCGGGTCGGGCAGGGTCACGGCCAGGGTCTGCCAGCCGGCATCGGGCAGCTTGCGTCGCAGCGGGCCGATCGCCACCGGCCAGTCGGCGCTTTCGCCATCGCCGGGGATGAGGATTACGGCGCCCTCGGCGTCGGCGGTGTTGGCCGGCAGCCACAGGGCCAGGAAGGTTTCGTCGCCGGCCTTGAGCTCCTGGCGCTCGCTTTCGGGCAGCTGGCGCACCAGGCCGCTGGCTTCGTCCTGGCTGCGCTCGCTTACGGCCGGGCGCGCCACCGGCGCGGCAGCCGTTTTTTTCTCGGCGGTGGGCGTGGCGTCCTCGGCCCCGCTCACGCCCAGCGGTGCAAGGCCGAGGGACAGGCAGAGGGCAAGAGGCGTCAGGCGAGGCAGGTGCGGCATCGGTGATATCCCAGTCTTGGCGGGTGGCGCGAGTGCGGCCAGCCTAGCGGCTTGTACTAGCTTTGTCAGGCGGCGGCCTGCCGGGTTCAACCGAGGTTGCTGTAAGGTATGCCGGCCATTTGCGTTGACCCGAGTGAAATCCATGGTGCTGTCGGCATGAGTCGTCTGTTGTGGAAAGCCTGCCTGGCCTGGTTCTGCTGCCTGCCCCTGGTGGTGCTGGCGGAAACCGCTGCGCCGCCGCTGACGCTGAACGACGCCCAGCGCGCCTGGCTCGCCGAGCATCCGCAGCTGCACGTCGGCGCCGTGCTCGAAGCGCCCTACGTGCAGCAGGACCGCCGCCTGCAGCAGCTCTCCGGGGCCAATGTCGAGCTGCTGGAATGGCTGGCCAAGGCGCTGCACGTGAGCCTGGTGTGGCATACCTATGTCGACCAGGCAGCGCTGGAGAAGGCGGTGCGCGCCGGCGACATCGACCTCGCACCCGGCATCAGCCAGACACCCGCGACCCTGCGCGACTGGCTGTTCTCCGACCCTTACCTGCGCGTGCCGCGGCTGGTCGTGGGCGATCGGCGCAGCGGCACCTCGGTGGAGCTGGATAATCTGGGCGAGGGCGAATCGGTGTCCGTGCGCGGCCCCGGGCCCGTGATGGACTACCTGCGCAGCACCTATTCCGGGCTGACCCTGCAGGTCGTCGACAGCGACCGCGAAGTGCTGCGCAAGGTACTTGGCCGCGAAGCCGATTACGCCGTGATCGACGAGGCGCAACTGGCGCGCCTGACCCGCGAGACCGAGTTCACCGGGCTCTCCGTGGTCGCCGATATCGGCTATCCGCAACTGTTGCGCGTGGCGACCCGGCGCGGCCTGCCCGAGCTCGCCGGGATCATCGACGCCGCCTTGCGCGCGGTGCCGCCCAAGGACCTCGATCAACTGCACGAGCGCTGGCTGCAACCGACCTATCCGCGCCTGGGTTCCTCGCCCGGTTTCTGGCAGAACCTCTGCATTCTGCTCGGTCTGCTGCTGGTGCTCGCCGTCGCCGCGCTGCTGTGGCTGCGGCGCCAGCACCGCGCCCTGGAGTCGCGCCTGCTCGCCGCGCGCCGCGATATCGAGTTGCGCCAGGCCGCGGAGCAGGCGCTGCGCCTGACCCAGTTCGCCATCGACAGCAGCACCGTCGGCATCCTCTGGGTCAACTGGGACAGCCACGTGCGCTATGCCAACCGCGCCGCCGAGGAACTGCTCGGCTATCCGCCAGGCGCCGTGGTGGACCGTCCGCTGTCGGACTTCGAACCGACCCTGAACATGGACCGCTGGCTCAACCTCTGGCGCCGCGCGCGCAATGCCGACGAGGCGCCGCTGAGCTTCGAGACCCAGTGCCTGCGCGCCGACGGCCAATGGCTGCCGGCCGATGTGTCGCTGAGCTTCCTGCGCTTCGGCGATTCGGAATACCTGCTGGTGTTCCTCAACGACGTCACCGAACGCCGCCGGGCCCGCGCCGCGCTGGAAGAGAGCGAGGCGCGCCTGCAGGGGATCGCCGCCAACGTGCCGGGCCTGGTGTTCCGCCTGGAGCCCAACGCGCCGGACGACGACTCCGACTTCGCCTACATCAGCTTCATCACCGGCGGCAGTGAAACCTCGCTCGGCTATTCGCCCGGCTACCTGCGCGAGAGCGGCCTGGGCATCATGGGCCTGGTGCATCCGTCCGAACGCGAGGGCTACCTCGCCAGCCAGCTGGAAGCGGTGGAGGGCCAGCGCAACTGGCAATGGCAGGGGCGCATCCTCACCCGCAGCAACGAACCGCGCTGGGTCGACATCAAGGCTACGGTGCGCACACTGGACGACGGTCGCCCGGCCTGGGACGGCGTAGTCTGGGACGTCACCGAGCACAAGCAGATCGAGCGCGAACTGCAGGACTCCCGCGCGCAATTGCGCGAGCTGTCGGCGCACCTGGAAAGCGTGCGGGAGGAGGAGAAGGCGCGCATCGCCCGCGAAGTGCACGATGAGCTGGGCCAGGTGCTCACCGTGCTCAAGCTGGAAACCTCCATGTGCGAGTTGGCCTACGCCGAACTGGACAGCGGCCTGCGCGAGCGCCTGGACAACATGAAGCGCCTGATCGCCCAACTGTTCCAGCTGGTGCGCGACGTGGCCACCGCGCTGCGCCCGCCGATCCTCGATGCCGGCATCGGCTCGGCGCTGGAATGGCAGGCGCGCCGCTTCGAGGCGCGCACGCAGATTCCCTGCTTGGTGCAGGTGCCGGAGAACCCGCCGGCGCTGTCCGACGCCAAGGCCATCGGGCTGTTCCGCATCCTCCAGGAGGCGCTGACCAATGTCATGCGCCATGCCCAGGCGCATACTGTGGAGCTGCAGTTGAGCGTCGAGGGGCGCGAGTTGTGCCTGCGCATCGCCGATGACGGCGTGGGCTTCGACCCGAACGCCACGCGCCAGGGAGCGTCCTTCGGCCTGGTGGGCATGCGCGAGCGGGTGCTGATGTTCGGCGGCACGCTGCAGATCGACAGCCAGCCCGGGGAGGGCACCACGCTGTTGATCCGGGTGCCGCTGCGCTCGGCGAGCGCGTGAGCACGCGCCAGCGCTATCGGCATCGATGATGGCAATGACAACGACAATGACACGTGCGAAGCGGGAGGAAGGGCGGTGATTCGAGTGCTGGTGGCGGAAGACCATACGATCGTGCGCGAGGGCATCAAGCAGTTGATCGGCATGGCCAAGGACCTGCAGGTGGTGGGCGAGGCCACCAATGGCGAGCAGTTGCTCGACACCCTGCGCCAGACGCCCTGCGAAGTGGTCCTGCTGGATATCTCCATGCCCGGCGTCAACGGCCTGGAGGCCATCCCGCGGATCCGCGCGCTGAACAACCCGCCGGCGATCCTCATGCTGTCCATGCACGATGAGGTGCAGATGGTTGCCCGTGCGTTGAAGGTCGGTGCCGCCGGCTACGCCACCAAGGACAGCGACCCGGCGCTGCTGCTCACGGCGATCCGCAAGGTTGCCAGCGGTGGGCGCTACATCGACCCGGACCTGGCCGACCGCATGGTCTTCGAGGTCGGGCTCACCGATTCGCGGCCGCCCCATGCACTGCTGTCCGAGCGCGAGTTCTCGGTGTTCGAACGCCTGGTGCAGGGTGAAGGCGTCAACGAGATCGCCCAGCAGCTGGCGGTCAGCAGCAAGACCATCAGCACTCACAAGGCGCGGCTGATGCAGAAGCTCAATGCCAACTCGGTGGCGGACCTGGTGCGTTATGCCATGGAGCACAAGCTCGTCTGATCTATCCGAATTGCCTCCTTGATCTGCGGCAGAAGGCTCGCTGAATTTTCCCCTCACTCTGTGCGACGTGTCCGATTTCTGTAACGAACCGTCTATCTAGCGGGCGTGAGGCAGGGAATGATTGCCCGCTTCATGCGGTACGTCGTGATAACAAGGAGAAGAAGATGTTGCGAGCGGTAAGGGGAGGGCTGCTGTTCGGCCTGCTGGGGAGCGCGGCGATGCCGGCGCTGGCGGATTACGTCACGGTGATTTCCTTCGGTGGCGCCAACAAGCAGGCCCAGGAAGCGGCCTTCTACAAGCCGTTCAAGGAAGTGACCGGCAACGCCGTCGTCCACGGTTCCTACAACGGCGACCTGGCCAAGCTCAAGCGCATGGTGGAGATCAGCCATGTGTCATGGGACGTGGTGGAAGTCGAAGCCCCGGAGCTCGCGCGCGGATGCGAGGAAGGGCTGTTCATGAAGCTCGATCCGAAGACCCTGGGCAACACCGCCGATTTCGTGCCCGGTGCGGTGCAGCCGTGCGGCGTCGGCATTTTCGTCTGGACGACCCTGCTGGCCTACAACCAGAGCAAGCTGCAGGGCACGCCCAGCAGCTGGGCGGATTTCTGGGACACGAAGAAATTCCCCGGCAAGCGCGGCCTGCGCTGGGGCGCCAAGTACAGCCTGGAGTTCGCCCTGATGGCCGATGGGGTCGCGCCCAAGGACGTCTACAAGGTGCTCGCCACCAATGACGGCGTCGACCGCGCCTTCCGCAAGCTCGACGAGCTGAAGCCGAACATCAACTGGTGGAAGTCCGGGCAGGACCCGGTGCGTGATCTCGCCGACGGCACCGTGGTGATGAGCTCCGCCTACAACGGCCGGATCGCCGCCGCGCAAGCCGAGCAGAAGGGCTTCCGCATGGTCTGGGCGGGCGGCATCTACGACTTCGACTTCTGGGCGCTGCCCTCGGGCGTGTTCAAGAAGGAACTGGCCGAGCAGTTCGTCAACTTCGCCGGCCAGCCGCAGCAGCAGAAGGCCTTCGCCGAGAACATCGCCTACGGTCCGACCAACCGCAAGGCCGTGGAACTGCTGGCGCCGGACGTGGCCGCCAACCTGCCCACCGCGCCGCAGAACATCGCCAACGCCGTGGGCATGAACGTGGCGTTCTGGGCCGAGCATGGCGATGCGCTGGAGCAGCGCTTCCAGGCCTGGGCCAAGCGCTGATCCACCGGCTGCCGACCACTCGGTGGTCGGCAGTCTGCTTCGGCAAATCGTGTAGGGATCGCCCTACAACGCATCCTCTCTAAGCCTTATAGCAATCTCTCATACCGCCCGATTTGCGCGCCGCTTCGGCTTCTCTAGTCTTGAAATCAACGGCATTTACAAAAAAACAAAGGTGCGGTGATGGCCGAGAATCAGGCAAACGATGTGCTGGTGAGTTTCCGTGGCGTGCAGAAGAGCTACGACGGCGAATCGCTCATCGTGAAGGACCTCAATCTGGACATTCGCAAAGGCGAATTCCTGACACTGCTGGGGCCTTCGGGTTCCGGCAAGACCACCAGCCTGATGATGCTGGCCGGTTTCGAAACTCCTACCGCCGGTGAAATCCAGCTCGCCGGCCGCGCCATCAACCACGTTCCCCCGCACAAGCGCGACATCGGCATGGTGTTCCAGAACTATGCCCTGTTCCCGCATATGACGGTGGCCGAGAACCTGGCCTTCCCGCTCACGGTGCGCGGCATGAGCAAGACCGATGTCAGCGAGCGGGTGAAGCGCGCGCTGTCGATGGTCCAGCTCGATACCTTCGCCGGTCGCTATCCCGCCCAGCTCTCCGGCGGCCAGCAGCAGCGCGTGGCCCTGGCCCGTGCGCTGGTGTTCGAACCGCAACTGGTGCTGATGGACGAACCCCTGGGTGCGCTCGACAAGCAACTGCGCGAGCACATGCAGATGGAGATCAAGCACATCCACCAGCGCCTGGGCGTGACCGTGGTCTACGTGACCCACGACCAGGGCGAAGCCCTGACCATGTCCGACCGCGTGGCCGTGTTCCACCAGGGCGAGATCCAGCAGATCGCCCCGCCCGCCGAGCTCTACGAGCACCCGCGCAATTCCTTCGTCGCCAACTTCATCGGCGAGAACAACCGTATCGCCGGCCAGCTCCAGGCCCGCGACGGCGACCGTTGCACCGTGGGCCTGGCGCGCGGCGAGAAGGTCGAGGCGCTGGCGATCAACGTCGGCAACGTCGGCGACACCGTCAGCCTGTCGATCCGCCCCGAGCGCGTGCGCCTGAACGGCCACAGCGAAAACTGCGTGAACCGCTTCTCCGGCCGTGTCGCCGAGTTCATCTACCTGGGCGACCACGTGCGCATTCGCCTTGAGGTCTGTGGCCGTACCGATTTCTTCGTCAAACAGCCGATTGCCGAGCTCGATCCCGCGCTCAGCGTCGGCGACGTGGTTCCGCTGGGCTGGGAAGTCGAGCACGTCCGCGCGCTCGACCCGCTGCCCGCGGCGTAACGAAAGCGGCCCGGCCACTCCCGGACGCCTCCAAGAAAAACAAACCTGCACACTGTGGAGAGAACAATAATGTCGAAGTCCCTGAAAGCAGCGGGCCTGAAGCTCGCGGCGCTGAGCGTCGGCCTGGCCTGCGCGGCGCAGTCCATGGCCGCCACCGACCTGACCGTGGTGTCCTTCGGCGGCGCCAACAAGAACGCCCAGGTGAAGGCGTTCTACGAGCCCTACCAGAAGTCCACCGGCAACAAGATCGTCGCCGGCGAGTACAACGGCGAAATGGCCAAGGTGAAGGCCATGGTCGACACCAACAGCGTCTCCTGGGACCTGGTGGAGGTCGAGTCGCCGGAACTGGCCCGCGGCTGTGACGAAGGCCTGTTCGAAACCATCGACCCGGCCATCCTCGGCAAGGCCGACGACTACGTACCGGGCGCGGTGACCAATTGCGGCGTGGGCTTCTTCGTCTGGTCCACCGTCCTGGCCTACAACGCCGACAAGCTCAAGAGCGCACCGACCAGCTGGGCCGATTTCTGGGACACCCAGAAATTCCCGGGCAAGCGCGGCCTGCGCAAGGGCGCCAAGTACACCCTGGAATTCGCCCTGATGGCCGACGGCGTCGCGCCCAAGGACGTCTACAAGGTGCTGGCCACCAAGGAAGGCCAGGACCGCGCCTTCAAGAAACTCGACCAGATCAAGCCGAACATCCAGTGGTGGGAAGCCGGCGCCCAGCCGCCGCAGTACCTCGCCTCCGGCGACGTGGTCATGAGCTCCGCCTACAACGGCCGCATCGCCGCCGTGCAGAAGGAGAGCAACCTGAAGATCGTCTGGAACGGCGGCATCTACGACTTCGACGCCTGGGCCATCCCCAAGGGCGCCAAGAAGGTCGACGAAAGCCTGAAGTTCATCGCCTATTCGGTTCAGCCCGAACAGCAGAAGACCTACTCCGAGAACATCGCCTACGGCCCGGTCAACAAGAACGCCGTACCGCTGCTGGGCAAGGACCTGCTGAAGGACATGCCGACCACCCCGGAAAACATGCAGGGCCAGGTGGGCATGGACGTGACCTTCTGGGCTGACTACGGCGAGCAGCTGGAACAGCGCTTCAACGCCTGGGCCGCCAAGTAAGCAAGCCCCCACCGCCACGGTCGCCCGGACCGTGGCGGACCGGAGCCGTCCCTCTCGCGGCGGCTCCTTCTGACACCACACCTTGGCCGCTTTCGGGCGGCCTGTTTTACCGGAGTTCGCTATGGCCACCGCTGTGTCGATGAACGAGGTCGCCGGCCCAACCCTCAAGCAGCGCCTGGCGCGCGCGGAGCGGATGAACCGTCTGAAGTCCCAGGCGCTGGTGCTGCCCCTGCTGGTCTTCCTCTTGCTGACCTTCCTCGTGCCCATCGCGGCATTGCTCTACAAGAGCGTGAACAACCCCGAGGTCGTCGGCGCGCTGCCGCTGACCGTCAATGCCATTTCCGACTGGGACGGCAAGTCGCTGCCCTCGGACGCGGTGTACAAGGCGCTGAGCGACGACCTGGTCGCCGCGCGCAAGAACCAGACCATCGGTGATCTCTCCAAGCGCCTGAACATGGAGCTGGCCGGCTACCGCAGCCTGCTCTCCAAGACCGCACGTGCGCTGCCGTTCAAGGAGCAACCGGCCTCGTACAAGGACGCGATGGAAGGCCTGGACGAGCGCTGGGGCGACCCGGCCTACTGGCAGGCGATCCGCCGCAACGCCAGCTCCGTCACCCCGTATTACCTGCTGGCGGCGCTGGATCACCGCATCGACGACCTGGGCGAGATCGCCCGCGCCACCCCCGACCAGGCGATCTACCTGGACATCTTCGCCCGCACCTTCTGGATGGGCGCGGTGATCACCGTCATCTGCCTGCTGCTGGCCTACCCGCTGGCCTACCTGCTGGCCAACCTGCCGGCGCGCAAGTCCAACCTGCTGATGATCCTGGTGCTGCTGCCGTTCTGGACCTCGATCCTGGTGCGCGTCGCCGCGTGGATCGTGCTGCTGCAGTCGGGCGGCCTGATCAATGGTGCGCTGCTGAAGATGGGCCTGATCGACCAGCCGCTGCAACTGGTGTTCAACCGCACCGGCGTCTACATCTCCATGGTCCACATCATGCTGCCGTTCATGATCCTGCCGATCTACAGCGTGATGAAGGGCATTTCCCCCAGCTACATGCGCGCCGCGATCTCGCTGGGCTGCCACCCGTTCGCCAGCTTCTGGAAGGTCTACTTCCCGCAGACCGTCGCCGGCGTCGGCGCCGGTTGCCTGCTGGTGTTCATCCTGTCGATTGGCTACTACATCACCCCGGCGCTGCTGGGCAGCCCGAACGACCAGATGGTCAGCTACTTCGTCGCCTTCTACACCAACACCACCATCAACTGGGGCATGGCCACGGCCCTGGGCGGCCTGCTGCTGTTCGCCACCCTGGTGCTCTACGTGATCTACGGCTGGCTGGTGGGCGCGAGCCGCCTGCGCCTGGGCTGATAAGGAGAACAAGATGCTGAGCCCCTATATGTCCCCGGTCGAGCGCGTGTGGTTCTACACCCTGCGCATCCTCTGCGGCCTGATCCTGCTGTTCCTGGTGCTGCCGGTGCTGGTCATCGTGCCGCTGTCGTTCAACTCCGGCACCTTCCTGGTCTACCCGCTGCAGGGCTTCTCCCTGCGCTGGTACGCCGACTTCTTCAACTCCGCCGAGTGGATGCGCGCACTGACCAACAGCATCATCGTCGCCCCGGCGGCCACCGTGCTGGCCATGGTCTTCGGCACCCTGGCGTCCATCGGCCTGACCCGCGGCGATTTCCGCGGCAAGGCGCTGATCATGAGCCTGGTGATCTCGCCGATGGTCGTACCGGTGGTGATCATCGGCGTGGCCAGCTACCTGTTCTTCGCCCCGCTGGGCCTGGGCAACAGCTACATCTCGCTGATCATCGTCCACGCGGTGCTGGGTGTGCCATTCGTCATCATCACCGTGTCGGCGACCCTGCAGGGCTTCAACTACAACCTGGTGCGCGCCGCCGCCAGCCTCGGCGCGCCGCCGGTGCTGACCTTCTTCAAGGTCACCCTGCCGCTGATCGCCCCCGGGGTGATTTCCGGCGCGCTGTTCGCCTTCGCCACCTCCTTCGATGAAGTGGTGGTGACCCTGTTCCTCGCCGGCCCCGAGCAGGCCACCCTGCCGCGCCAGATGTTCAGCGGCATCCGCGAGAACCTCAGCCCGACCATCGCCGCCGCGGCGACCCTGCTGATCGGCTTCTCCGTCCTGCTCCTGCTGACCCTCGAGTGGCTGCGCGGCCGCAGCGAGAAACTGCGCACCGCACCGACGTCCTGATTCACAGTGTTTCGCGGACGGCTCCGTCCCCGTGCTCACCCACGGGGGCGGGATCGATCCGCGATTTTTTTTGCCCGTTTTCCCGCCCCAATCCTCCACGTTTCGCTTCGACTATCGGCCCGATCCCCTTCGAGCCGCTCGAGCGGCTACAATGCGCGCCATCCGTGATTTCCGCCCACAGAGGTGCGCCATGCAACCCTACGCCATCGCTCCGTCGATCCTTTCCGCCGACTTCGCCCGCCTGGGCGAGGATGTGGACAAGGTGCTCGCTGCCGGTGCCGACATCGTCCACTTCGATGTGATGGACAACCACTACGTGCCCAACCTGACCATCGGCCCGATGGTTTGCACGGCGCTGCGCAAGTACGGCGTCACCGCGCCCATCGACGTGCACCTGATGGTCTCCCCGGTGGACCGCATCATCGGCGACTTCATCGAAGCCGGCGCCACCTACATCACCTTCCACCCGGAAGCCTCGCAGCACATCGACCGCTCGCTGCAACTGATCAAGGACGGCGGCTGCAAGGCCGGCCTGGTGTTCAACCCGGCCACCTCGCTGGACGCGCTCAAGTACGTGATGGACAAGATCGACATGGTCCTGCTGATGAGCGTGAACCCCGGCTTCGGCGGGCAGAAGTTCATCCCCGGCACCCTCGACAAGCTGCGCGAGGCCCGCGCGCTGATCGACGCCTCCGGCCGCGACATCCGCCTGGAGATCGACGGCGGGGTGAACGTGAAGAACATCCGCGAAATCGCCGAAGCGGGCGCCGACACCTTCGTCGCCGGCTCCGCCATCTTCAATGCACCGGACTACTCCGAGGTCATCCGCGCCATGCACGCTGAGCTGGCGCAGGCGCGCACGTGATGAGTGCTGCACAGCTGCCGTTCGCCGGGCTGCCGCGTCTGGTGATGTTCGACCTGGACGGCACCCTGGTGGACTCGGTGCCCGACCTCGCCGCGGCGGTGGACAAGATGCTGCTGGCGCTCGGGCGCCAGCCGGCCGGGCTGGAGGCCGTGCGGCACTGGGTCGGCAACGGCGCGCGGGTGCTGGTGCGCCGCGCCCTGGCTGGCGACATCGAGCACGATGACGTCAGCGAGGAAGACACCGAGCGCGCCCTCGAACTGTTCATGGACTTCTACGCCGACAGCCACGCACTGACCGTGGTCTACCCCGGCGTCATCGAGACCCTGAAGTGGCTGAAGAAGCGCGGCGTGGAGCTGGCGCTGATCACCAACAAGCCCGAGCGCTTCGTCGGCCCGTTGCTGGACGAGATGAAGCTGGGCAAGTTCTTCCGCTGGATCATCGGCGGCGACACCCTGCCGCAGCAGAAGCCCGACCCGGCGGCGCTGCTGTTCGTGATGAAGATGGCCGGTGTGTCGGCGGAGCAGTCCCTGTTCGTCGGCGATTCGCGCAACGACATCCTTGCGGCCAAGGCCGCCGGCGTGCGCTGCGTGGGGCTGAGCTACGGCTACAACCACGGTCGCCCCATCGCCGAGGAAACCCCGACGCTGGTGCTCGACGACCTGCGCCATCTGCTGCCTTGCTTCGACTCGGGCAAAGCGATAGTGTTGCCCGACTCCGCCTCAACTCCCGCTCAGCGAGACAGCACCGTGGAAACGGCCCCCCACACACTCTGGATGAAAGTCATCAAGGCCCTGGCCCGCTGGCGCTGGCGCGCCTGACATCCCCTGGCCGGTACGCCCGGCGTGTGTGCACCCAAGACCGTTTCCCCCTCAGAGCCTGTTAACTGCCGGCAGACCCGCACTGCGCGAAACAGGCTCCTCTTACGAGGCTGATCATGACCCGCGAAGAATTCCAGCGCCTGGCCGCCCAGGGCTACAACCGCATCCCGCTGACCTGCGAAACCCTGGCCGACTTCGACACCCCGCTGTCGATCTACCTGAAGCTCGCCGACGGCCCCAACACCTACCTGCTCGAATCCGTGCAGGGCGGCGAGAAGTGGGGGCGCTACTCGATCATCGGCCTGCCCAGCCGCACCGTGCTGCGCGTGTACGGCCACCAGGCGAGCATCAAGGTCGACGGCGTCGAGACCGAGAGCTTCGAATGCGCCGACCCGCTGGCCTTCGTCGAGGCGTTCAAGGAGCGCTACCGCGTGCCGACCATCGCCGGTCTGCCGCGCTTCAACGGCGGCCTGGTCGGCTACTTCGGCTATGACTGCGTGCGCTACGTCGAGCAGCGCCTGGCGCAGTGCCCGAACCCCGACCCGCTGAACAATCCCGACATCCTGCTGATGGTCTCCGACGCGGTGGTCGTGTTCGACAACCTCGCCGGCAAGATGCACGCCATCGTCCTCGCCGACCCGGCGCAGGCCGACGCCTACGACCAGGGCCTGGCCCAGCTGGAAGAGCTGCTGGAGCGCCTGCGCCAGCCGATCACCCCGCGCCGCGGCCTGGACTTCAGCGCAGTCAATGCCCCGGAACCGCAGTTCCGCGCCAGCTTTACCCGCGAGGACTACGAGCGCGCCGTCGGCACCATCAAGGAGTACATCCTGGCCGGCGACTGCATGCAGGTGGTGCCGTCGCAGCGCATGTCCATCGACTTCGCCGCCGCGCCCATCGACCTGTACCGCGCGCTGCGCTGCTTCAACCCGACGCCCTACATGTACTTCTTCAACTTCGGCGACTTCCACGTCGTCGGCAGTTCGCCGGAAGTGCTGGTGCGCGTCGAGGACGGCGAAGTCACCGTGCGCCCGATCGCCGGCACCCGCCCACGCGGCGCCACCGAGGAAGCCGACCGCGCGCTGGAAGAGGACCTGCTGTCCGATGCCAAGGAGATCGCCGAGCACCTGATGCTCATTGACCTCGGCCGCAACGACGTCGGCCGCGTCTCGCAGACCGGCAGCGTGAAGGTCACCGAGCAGATGGTGATCGAGCGCTACTCCAACGTCATGCACATCGTCTCCAACGTGAACGGCCAGCTGAAGGACGGCATGAGCGCGATGGACGCCCTGCGCGCGATCCTGCCGGCCGGCACCTTGTCCGGCGCGCCGAAGATCCGCGCGATGGAGATCATCGACGAGCTGGAGCCGGTCAAGCGCGGCGTCTACGGCGGCGCCGTGGGCTACCTCGCCTGGAACGGCAACATGGACACCGCCATCGCCATCCGCACCGCCGTGATCAAGAACGGCGAGCTGCACGTGCAGGCCGGCGGCGGCATCGTCGCCGACTCGGTGCCGGCGGCGGAGTGGGAAGAAACCATCAACAAACGCCGCGCAATGTTCCGCGCCGTCGCGCTGGCCGAACACACGGCCAAGGTGCATGGCCGCGATTGAGTCTGTGACCCGATAGAAAAGCCCCGCTTCGGCGGGGCTTTTTATTGGGGCTCGAACCGCCGGATGCCGGCTGGAATCCACCGGCTGGCGCGGGACGTTCCGCTTGCTCCGAGCTGCCCCCTCTCCCTCTGGGAGAGGGTTGGGGTGAGGGGAACGCCCAGTGCAGGAATATCAGGGGATACAGCTCTGGGTAGGAGCGAGCTTGCTCGCGAACTGAGTCTGCCGGCTACTCCATCGCTGGGCGGGTTCGCGAGCAAGCTCGCTCCTACAGCACATGACGTGTCGCGCACCGGGACTCAACCGGCCTGCCGCGTCTCCACCACCTGCAGGTTCGCCTTGCGCCGGGCCAGCGCGGCGTCCGCCTGCTGCGAACGTTCCTCCACATAGGCCGCCAGGTGATCCACCGCGACGTACTGCATCGCCTTGTGGCTGTCGTCCAGCGTGGTCACCGGCAGGGCAATGCGCCCGCAGGACAGCGCCTTGCTGAAGTTCTCCCGGTTCAGGTTGCGGAACCAGCGCTCGCGCACCTGCTCCAGCGGCACCAGGACATCCCCGAAAATCTGATAGACCAGGCTCACCGTCTCCGGGCGCGGGGCGGGGCGGACATCTACGGTCGACTGCATGGGACTCTCCTGTTCCGATGGTGGTGGCGACAGGTGTAAATATAGCAAAGGTTGTATTTTGCTTCAATCGCTGCGCAAAGAAAACCCCGCCGAAGCGGGGTCGTACCTGTCCGAAACGGGGTCAGCGCACCAGGGTCGGCGCCCGGCGATGACGCACCGTGGACCACCAGAACACCCAGCCGATCATGCGGATCTGCCCATTGTCGAACTGCTCCGGCGGGTACTCCTCGTCCGGGTATTCGTCGCGGTTGAAGCTGCGCAGGCGGATGCCGCCGCCCGGCAGGCGGTAGACGAATTTCACCCGCAGCATGCCCTCGTGTTCCAGGGCATAGATCTCGCCGTCGGTGATGTGCGTGGTGGCGGTGTCGATGCCGATGGTGGAGCCATCCATGATCAGCGGCTCCATGCTGTTGCCGGTGAGCTGGGCGCAGATCGCCGCCGCCGGGTCCACCCCCGCGGCGCGCAGGGTGGCGTAGGAAAAGCGCAGCTTGCGCCCCTCTATCTCGCGCACTGCGGTGCGTCCGGCGCCGGCCGCCAGCTCCACTTCCTTGTACAGGCGTAGTTCCACTTCGTCCTCGTCCAGCGGTGTGTCGCTATCCCACGGGTGCAGCGGTTCCAGGCGCAGCGGGCTGCCATCGGCCGGGCGCGGCGCGGGTGCGTCGCTGCCCTGAGCCGGTGAGCCGTCGCCGGTGGCCAGCCAGGTCGGCGAGACCCCCAGCGCACTGGCGATCTCGATCAGCTTGCGCGTGCTCTGCGCCTTCCCCGAGGTCAGCTTGTGGATGGTGTTCTGCGAAACCCCGGCGGCTTCGGCCAGGGTTTCCTGCTTGAGATTACGCGAGGCCATCGCCTGTTTCAGGCGATCGGCCAGCGTCGATGAGGGCGTCTTGTCCATGGCGGCACTCTACCTCCTGGGTTGTAGCGTGTAAATAGCTTTGGTGTTGACTAAATATAGCCATGGTTGTAATCATAAAAGCCAGCAGCCCACCGGTGAGACGAAAACCGGGTCGGCTGAAGGGAGGCAGATGGCTCCCCCTCACCGCGGCAAGGAGGTCGTGGGTTGCCTGCGCGCTGCAGGCTGGAGGACGCGGGCGGGCCAGGGAGGCACCGCCCGTGTACCGGCAAGGGATGCCGTCGACGTGTCGGCATCCGCGACGAATAGATCGCGACTGACCACCCGGCGGCCGAAGGTTCGGCGACCACGGCGGGCACGTCGCCAGGAGGACATTCATGAACCACCACTCGAACTGCACCCCGCAGCCCGCATTCCCCGCTCTCGCGGAGGTGCGCCATGGCTGATATCGCCGACTACGCCAATGACCTGATGCTGGAGCGCATCGAGGAGATGCTGCACAGCCGCCGTGCCTCGGCGGCCGTCAGCTCCGCCGAATACTGCGAGGACTGCGGCGACGACATTCCACTGGCGCGCCGCCTGGCCGCGCCGGGCTGCACCCGCTGCATCGACTGCCAGGCCCTGGATGAACTGGAGCGGCGGCACTGAGCCGCAGGGGGAGCACCGTGATCAAACCCATCGATGAAATGCTCAAGCTCTGGGCCGAAGAGATGCACAACCCGGGCAGCGCCGGCGGCGGCTATGCCGGCGGCAACCTGCTGGCCATGATGATCGCCAACAAGGGCGAGATGATCCGTGGCACGCGGGGCAGCAAGGTGATCCTCGACCGCGTCGCCGAGCTGGACCTGATCATCAACCAACTGCCCGACGAGCAGAAGGATGTGGTCACCGAGCACTACCTCAACCGCGACAGCGAGGCCTCGCAGAAGTACCGGCACTGCCGCTGCAGCCGCAACACCTTCTATCTGCGCCTGCATGTGGCGCACCAGAGCATCCAGTCGCGGTTGATGCGCCGCGCCGCCTGACCTTTCCTTTCTTTTTCCGAAGCCCGGCCTTGCGCCGGGCTTCGTGCTGTTCATGGAGGGTGTTGCGCTATGCTCGCGTCCCATGACGACACCTATCCTGATCCGCCGCGCCGAAACCGCGGACACCGATGCCATCCTGCGCATCCTCGGTGACACCTACGAAACCACCTGGAAGCCCGAGCTGACCGCCGACGCCATCGCGCGCTTCGAGTCCTCCGCGCATACCGCCGCCTACGTGCGCGAGCGGCTGCCGTTCTTCCAGGTTGCCTGCATCGCTGGCGACGTGGTCGGCCTGCTCGACTGGCGCGACGATTTCATCGATGCCCTGCACGTGTCCCCGCGCCATCAACGCCTGGGCATTGGCGCCGCATTGCTGCGCCACGCCGAAACCGCCATCGCCGATGCCGGGCATGCAGGCGTGCGCCTGGAAACCGATACCTTCAACCAGCAGGCGCGAGCGTTCTATGGCAAGCACGGCTATGCCGAGATCGATTTCTATCCCGACGAGGAGTGGCACAGCGGCTTTACCACTGTGCTGATGCGCAAGAGCTTCTGAAATTTCGGACGCCAGATTTCGGCATTTCGACAGCACATTGCGGCGCGTCATCGGTGTATTGCAGCGCATTCCCCAAGAAGCCTTGTTCCGGCGGGAATCGAGGGGTACAAAGTAGTCATTCTTGTAAAGGTGCGTCCCCAGGGAGCACAACGCGAAACCCCCGAAAAGCCCGGCCACTGAGCCGGGCTTTTTCATGCCCGCGTTTTTTCGACCCGCCGTCGCGGCGGGTGGCCGGCGAGTGCGCCGGCAGTCATCCCCGGCTGGCTGATAGCCGCCGGTATCGCCCGTTCGCGGGCGTCTTTATTCAAGGTGAGCCAATGGGCAACGAACCTCAGACCCTGGCCGACGTGCCTTTGTGGGGGCTGATCCTGCTCGCTGTCGCGGGCGGCATCAGCGGTGAAATGTGGCGCGCCGACAAGGCGGGCCTGGGCGGCTGGCGGCTGCTGCGGCGCCTGGCGCTGCGCTCGGGCGCCTCCATCGTCTGCGGCATGGCGGTGATGTTCCTGGCCATGTCCTGCGGCGCCTCGCTGACCCTGGCCGCCGCCATCGGCAGCCTGACCGCGGCGGCCGGCGCGGAGATCGCCGTCGGCCTGTATGAACGCTGGGCGGCGAAACGCCTGGGTGTCTGCGAACTGCCGCCGAGCGAGCGCGGGCAAGAGTGAAGCTGCAAGGAGACGATATGTCCGAACAACCTTTGACCCTGGCGCGGCTGCTCAATGCGGTGGAGCAAACGCTGAGTGCTCGACTGACCGAGGTCGGTACCTTCCTGCGCGGCCCGCTCCACGAGGTGCCGGCGACGCTTCCCGCGCTGGCGCTGGAATACGCCGGCCTGCTGCCGGGGCAGGACCCTGGCAACGGCCAGACGGCGCTGCTCTGCCGCCTGCAGGCGCGCGTGCTGGTGATGCGCGATGACGCCGAAGCCGAGGAACTGGCGCTGCGCACTGTCGCGGCGCTGGCGGTACTGCTGCGCGCGCAGAACTGGGGGCTGGACCTTGCGCCGGTGAGCTTCATCCAGGCGCAGCCGGAACTCGACAATCCGGCGCTCGCGGCCTGCCGCGTGTGGCAGGTGGAGTGGCAGCAGCCGGTGCTGCTGGGCGACGCCGAATGGCCGTGGGACGACCAGCCGCCGGGTAGTCTGGTGATCGGCTTCGATCCGCAGACCGGGCCCGGTCATGAGGACGATTACTTCGATCCCGGAGCCCTGCAATGAACCCGGATTATGTGAGCGCCGAACACGACCGCATGCTCGCCGCCCTGCTCATGCCCTGCGAAGTGGTGGCCGTGGACCTGGCGGCGGCACGGGTGCGGGTGCGCTCGGGCCAGTGGACCAGTGCCTGGGTGCGCTGGCACGCACAAGCCGCCGGTGCCGCCCGCCACTGGCGCGCACCGAGCCTGGGCGAGCAGGGCGTGTTGCTGAGCCCGTCCGGCATGGCCGCCATGGGCACCTTCGTGCCGGGGCTGTTCGGTGCCGCGTCGGCGCCCCCGAACAATCGCGGCGAGGTCGAGAGCTGGCATTTCCCCGATGGCGCGGTGCTCAGCTACGACTGGCAGGCGCATCGCTATGACCTGCAACTGCCCGCCGGCACCGCCACGGTGAAAGTGGGCGGCACGCAGGTGGTGATCGACCCCGGTGCGGTGACTGTCACAGCCGCCAGTATCCAGCTGAACGGCCCGGTGAGCATCAAGGGAGCGCTGACGGTGAACGGCAACATCAGCAGTACCGGCTCGATCATGGACACCGCCGGCAATAGCAACCACCACACCCACTGAAAACACTTCGATTTCCCATCCTGGCCCGCCGCGTGCGGGCCTCTGCATTTCTGGAGACCTGCCATGGGCACATTTTCCCGTGCGCACCCCGAGCGACGGAGGGCGCGACCATGATCGGCATGGATCGACGCACCGGCCAGCCGCTCAGTGGGCTGGCGCACCTGAAGCAATCCATCGAGGACATCCTCACCACGCCGCTGGGCAGCCGGCGCATGCGCCCCGAGTACGGCAGCCGCCTGCGGCGCATGGTCGATCTGCCGGTGACCGAGGGCTGGAAGGGCGCGGTGCAGGCGGAAGTGGCCCGCGCCATCGGCCGTTGGGAGCCCCGCCTGCGGCTGAGTTCGGTACAGGTGGTGGCGGTGGTCGCGGGCAGCGTGTCGCTGCGCCTGCGCGGCGTCTACCTGGGCGATGAGATCGGCCTGGAGGTGGCGGCATGAGCTTGATCGATCTGTCCCAATTGCCAGCGCCCGAAGTGGTCGAGAGCCTCGACTACGAAACGCTCTATGAAGAGCTGCTGGCCGATTTTCGCAGCGCCATGGGCGAGGGCTGGACCGCCGCGGTGGAGTCCGACCCGGTGCTCAAGTTGCTGGAGCTGGCGGCCTACCGCGAGCTGCTGCTGCGCGCCCGGATCAACGACGCCGCCCGCGCCGTGATGCTCGGCTACGCGACCCAGGGTGACCTGGACCAATTGGCCGCCGGCTACAACGTCAAGCGCCTGGTGATCCAGGAGGCCGACGCCACCACGTCGCCGCCGACCCCGGCGGTGCTGGAGGGCGACGACTCGTTGCGCAACCGCACCCAGTTGGCCTTCGACCAGCTCTCTGTGGCCGGCCCGCGTAATGCCTACGTGGCCTTCGCCCTCGGCGCCGACGGACGCATCGCCGATGTCTCGGCGATCAGCCCGCAGCCGTGCGAGGCGCTGGTCAGCGTGCTGTCGTCCGAGGGCAACGGCGCTGCCTCCGCCGACCTGCTGGATGCGGTGCGCCGCGCGCTGAACGACGAGGACGTGCGCCCGGTGGGGGACCGCCTCACGGTGCAGTCCGCTGCCATCGTGCCCTACCAGGTGGACGCTGTGCTCTACATCTACCCGGGTCCGGAAGCCGAGCTGATCCAGCAGGCCGCCGAGGCGTCGCTGCAGACCTATATCGCCACCCAGCGCCGCATCGGCCGCGACATCCGCCGCAGCGCGCTGTTCGCCGCGCTGCATGTGGAAGGTGTGCAGCGTGTGGAACTGGCCAAGCCTGCGGCCGACGTGGTGCTCGATGCCACCCAGGCGGCGTACTGCAGCGGCTACCAGATCCGCGTCGGAGGTTCGGATGAGTAGCCGCCTGCTGCCGATCAACTCGACGCCGCTGGAGCGCGCCCTGGCCGACGTGCAGGTCGCCGATCTGCCGGTCCCCCTGCGCGAGCTGATGGACCCGCAACGCTGCCCGGTCGCGCTGCTGCCCTACCTGGCCTGGGCCTGGTCGGTGGACCGCTGGGACCCGGCCTGGAGCGAGACGGTCAAGCGCAAGGCAGTGGCCGCGGCGTTCCGCATCCACCAGCACAAGGGCACCATCGCCGCGCTGCGGCGGGTGATCGAGCCGCTGGGTTACCTGATCGAGATCATCGAGTGGTGGCAGGGCGCGCCCATGGGCGAGCCGGGCACCTTCCGCCTGCGCATCGGCGTGCTCGACAGCGGTATCACCGAGGAGATGTACCAGGAGGTGGAGCGTCTGATCGACGATGCCAAACCGCTCACGCGGCACCTCATCGGGCTGGATATCAGCCTGGAATCCCAGGGGCGGATCACCGTCGGCTCCGGGCAATACGACGGCGACATCGTCACCGTCTACCCCTACCTCCCGGACGTGATCGAAGCGATCGGCAGCCACGGCTTGCCGGGCCGGGAACACACCATCGATAGCTTGAGTGTCTACCCATGGCAGTAACCTACTACGCACTTCTCACCACGATCGGTGCCGGCAAGCTGGCGAACGCCACCGCGCTGGGCACCACCCTGAAAATCACCCAGCTCGCGGTGGGCGATGGCGGCGGCAACGTGCCGACCCCCGACGCCAGCCGCACCCAGCTAGTCAACGAAGTCCGCCGCGCGCCGCTGAACCGCCTGAGCGTCGACCCGGCGAACAGCTCGCAGATCATCGCCGAACAGGTCATCCCCGAGGACGTGGGCGGCTGGTGGATCCGCGAGATGGGCCTGTACGACGAAGCCGGCGCCCTGATCGCCTACGCCAACTGCGCGCCTTCCTACAAACCGCAACTGGCCGAAGGCAGCGGCCGCACCCAGACCGTGCGCATCGTGCTGATCGTCAGCAATGCGGCGTCGGTGGAGCTGAAGATCGACCCGAGCGTGGTGCTGGCGACGCGGGAGTATGTCGACAGCGCCATAGTCAGTGCGATGAATCGTCTGGACTACAAGCAGTCTGTGCGAGCAGCGACCACGGCGAGCGTCAGCCTGAGCGGCCTGCAGACGGTGGATGGTGTGGCGCTGGCCCCGGGCGACCGGGTGCTGGTGAAGAACCAGACCAATGCCGTGGACAACGGGCTGTATGTCGTCGCTACCGGCGCCTGGAAACGTGCGACCGATGCCGACGAGAACAGCGAGGTGACGCCGGGCCTCACCGTGACGGTGGAAAGCGGCACCGCGCAGGCGGACAGCGTGTGGCAGTTGGTGACGGACGGGGCGATTGTCCTGGGTACTACAGCGCTAACGTTCCAGAACATTACCAATGGGTTGGCGAAGCTGGCGTCGCCGGCCTTCAGTGGCGTTCCGACGGCACCAACGGCGGCAGTGGGCAACAACACCCAGCAACTGGCGACCACGGCGTTCACGCAAGCAGCGATTGCTCCTCTTGCGCCTGTGGCTTCGCCTGCATTCACCGGAACGCCGACTGCCCCGACAGCCGCTGTCGGTAGCAATACCCAGCAGTTGGCAACGACTGCGTTCGTACAGGCCAGCGTTGCACCTCTGGCGGCGATAGCTTCGCCAGCATTCAGTGGTGTTCCTACTGCGCCGACTGCCGCCGCCGGGACCAACTCGCAGCAATTGGCGACCACTGCGTTCATTCAGGCGGCAATTGCTCCGCTGGCTGTGTCAGCCTCTCCGGCATTTACCGGCAATCCGACTGCGCCAACTCCGGCGCAGTTCGATAATGATTCAAGCATTGCTACAACTTCCTTTGTCCAAAACGCTGGCCTGCACTTCGGCCCCGGAGCAGGAATAGGTCTAGCCACCAGCACGACACTTACGGCGGCCCAATCCGGCCGGTGGATTGAGGTCCAAGCTACGGGGATCACCGTTACGTTGCCAGCCCTTTCCACAACACAGGCAAGCCTGACGACCTACACCATCAGGACTAATGTGGCGTTCACCCTTAAGGCCAGCGGCGCTGAAACGCTCATGTATGGATCGGGCAACGCACTCAATGCTTACCCGGTCCTGCCAGGGCAATCGTTGACCGTGGTCTCTAACGGTCCGGGGACCAACTGGTATGTCCTGGGAGACGGTTTTGGAGCTTCCATGTACGGCGCTTTGAAGGCTGCCCCGGGTTACCAGAAACTACCAAGCGGGCTGATCATCCAGTGGGGGGGGAGCATTTCGGGTGCGGACGGAACTGCGAATATCGCCTGGCCAATCCCTTTCCCTGGGGGGGTGGGAGCGGTGCTTGCAGTCGGGCGCTGGGTCAGTACCGGGCTTCCCGTATATGTAGGGATCAACACTAGAACCAATACCAGCGGACTGTTTTATTGCGTCGATAAGACCGGCACGCCTGGCACGATGGGCTTCGATTGGATGGCAATCGGTTACTGAGTTTTTATACGGGCGCTTCCTGCACAGCAAACCTTTGAAGCGATATTCGCAACCTAGTCCCGTCGCTTTCGGCGCGGGCCAACACCCAACCGCCTCCCGGCGGTTTTTTTATGTCTGGAGAAAACCTATGAGCTTCTTTCACGGCGTCACCGTGACCAATGTCGACGTCGGTGCGCGTACCATTGCGCTGCCGTCGTCCTCGATCATCGGCCTGGTGGATACCTTTACCCCCGAGGCCAAGCTGACCGCGCAGGCCGATGTGCCGGTGCTGCTCACCAGCCTGCGCGAAGCGGCTGTTGCCTTCGGCACCGCGTCGGCGATCTACAAGTCCTGCACCGCCATCTTCACCCAGTCCGCCGCGGTGGTCGTGGCGGTGGGCGTGGCCAAGGTCGAGGATGCGGCGCAGCTGACCTCCGCGATCATCGGCACCGTCACCGAAGCCGGCCAGCGGACCGGCCTGCAGGCGCTGCTCGATGGCAAGTCGCGCTTCAACGCCCAGCCGCGCCTGCTGATCGCACCGAAGCATTCCGCCACTCAGGCAGTCGCCACCGCCATGGGCGCACTGGCCGAGAAGCTGCGCGCCATCGCCATCGTCGACGGCCCGAACACCACCGACGAGGCGGCCATCGCCTACGCCGGCGAGTTCGGCAGCAAGCGCATCTACCTGGTCGATCCGGGCGTGCAGTACTGGGACACCGCCAGCAGCGCCACCGTCAACGCGCCGGCCTCGGCCAACGCTGCCGCGCTGTTCGCCTGGACCGACAGCCAGTACGGCTTCTGGTCCTCGCCGTCGAACAAGGAACTGCTCGGCATCACCGGTACCGGCCGCCCCATCGAGTTCCTCGACGGCGACGAGACCTGCCGCGCCAACCTGCTCAACAACGCCAACATCACCACCATCATCCGCGACGACGGCTATCGCCTGTGGGGCAACCGTACCCTCTCCAGCGACGCCAAGTGGGCCTTCGTGACCCGCGTGCGGACCATGGACATGGTGATGGACGCGATCCTCGCCGGGCACAAGTGGGCGGTCGACCGCGGCATCACCAAGACCTACGTGAAGGACGTCACCGAGGGCCTGCAGGCCTTCATGCGCGACCTGAAGAACCAGGGCGCGGTGATCGACTTCGAGGTCTACGCCGACCCGGACCTCAACACCGCCAGCCAACTGGCCCAGGGCAAGGTGTACTGGAACATCCGCTTCACCGACGTACCGCCGGCCGAGAACCCCAACTTCCGCGTCGAGGTGACCGATCAGTGGCTCACCGAAGTCCTGGACGCAGCTTAAGGAGAACCCCAGATGATTCCGCAGATCCTCACCAACACCAACCTGTTCGTCGACGGCGTCAGCTTTGCCGGTGACGTGCCCTCCCTGACCCTGCCTGCCCTCAAGGTGAAGACCCAGGAGTACCGCGCCGGCGGCATGGACGCGCCGATCCTGCTCGACATGGGCCTGGAGGCCATGGAAGCCAAGTTCACCACCAACGGCGCGCGCCGCGAGGCCATGAAGTTCTTCGGCCTGAGTGACCAGGGTTCCTTCAACGGCACCTTCCGCGGCTCCTTCAAGACCCAGAAGGGCGGCACCGTGCCGGTGGTCGCCACCGTGCGTGGCCTGCTCAAGGAAGTCGATCCGGGCGAGTGGAAGGCCAATGAGCTGGCCGCCTGCACCTACAGCGTGGCGGTCACCTACTACAAGCTGGAAATCGAAGGCCGCGAGATGTTCGAGATCGACCCGGTCAATTCCGTGCGCAAGATCAACGGCGTCGATCAGCTCGCCGCGCTGCGCGCTGACCTGGGCGCCTGAGGAGAACCCTGATGCAAGACTCCGTCAAACAGCCCGTGTGGCTGAGCCTGTCCGAGGACGCGGCCGTGGTGAAGCTGTCCCGCCCGACCTCCTGCAACGGCGTCGAGGTCGACGCCCTCACCCTGCGCGCGCCGACGGTGCGTGATATCCGCCTGGCCAGCAAGGTCGCCAGCGATGACGAGGAGCGCGAGCTGCAACTGTTCGCCTCGTTGGTGCAGGTCAGCCGTCAGGATCTGGAGGGCTTGAAGCTCAGCGACTACCAGCGCCTGCAGCACGCCTACTTTCGCCTGGTGCGAGAGGACGCGGATGAGCTTCGCGCTGATGCGCCAGCTGGCGCGGCGGCTGGCGACTGAGTCGGGTTTCACGGCCGGCGAACTGGAGCGCATGACCTTGAGCGACCTGCGTTGGTGGCTGGGGGACTAGGCGGGCTGGTTTGCCCTGGAAAGGGGCGCTGGATGACCGGCGCCCCTTTTTTCGTCAGAGGGGCGAGTGATGAACGATGAATGAATCTACTGAGAGGGTGCCGACCGTGGGTGGAGTGCTCGACCTGTCCCTCGGGCAGGCGCTCGCCGATGCGACGGTGCGCATGCGCGGCCTGGAGTTTCTCGGCACCTGGAGCGTCGCGCTGGAGGGCCTGCGCGATGAGTCGCGGCTTATCCGCGACACCCTTGGCCGGCAGCTGCAGGTGTTGGAGCGGGGCGCCGGCGAGGTGCGTACCGGCCTGCAACGAATCATCGGGCTGCTGGGGAGTCCGGCGGCCATGCGCGGCGATACGCCCGCGCGCCAGGGCGGGTGGCAACGCGGTGAATCCGCGCTGCCTTCCAGTGGCGTTGTCGGCACGATGTTCCGCAGCCTGCAGTTCAATGGAAAGGTGCAAGAGCTGACGGCGCGCGGTGGGCTGTCCGCGGAGCAGAGCGAGCGTGATCTCGCGCGCAACGTGCGGCAGGTTGCCAATGACAGCGGGCTGTCGAGTGACGATGTGCTCGACCTGATCCGGCTGATGATGAACCAGGGGATGGACCTGCAAACCTCCCTGGCCTTTCTTCCGGATGCGGCGACGTTCTCCTACGGGCAAGGTGTGCCGCTGGAGCGTACCGCCGAATTGACCCAACGCCTCCACGAGATCGGCGGCGTGACCAGCGTGGGCGATATGCGGGCGCAGTACGCCTCGCTGGCGCAGCGCCACGACCAGGGTGAGGGGGCGGTCGAGTTGCTTGCCCGTCGCCTGTCGAGACAGTTGGACGAGCGCGATCCGTCGGATGCGAAAGGCAATCGCGAGTGGGTACAACAGCAGCTGGTCGAAGGCGCACAGATGGATGGCCGGCGCCGGCTGCAGGATGACGCGACGACGCGCATGGCCACCCGCCAGGGGCAGAGCGAGTCGCTTGAGAGTGCCTGGCAACAGTTATGGCGCAGCGTCAGCGACGCCAATCAGGATGTGTACCGCCCGATGATCGGGCCTGTCACGCAGAAGCTCGTCCAGGCCACCGCGGTGGTCGAGGAAAACCCCGGCCTGACCGCCGGCCTGACTGCGCTGATCGCGGTGGCAGGGGGATTGAAGGCCCTGAGTGATGTTCGCGGCGTGTACAAGGACGTGAAGGATGTCTTCGGCGCGACGAAGTCGTGGGGCGGTCGCGCTCTGGGACGCGGTGCGGATATCGCTTCGGGTGTTGGCTCGGCGATCCGGCAGGGCGCGGGGCGGGCATACCAGGCCGCGGGCAGCATGGCTGGCGCCGCCTGGCAGCGGACCGTCAATTGGAGCAGTCGCGCCGGTACCTGGGCGGGCAACGTCGTGACTGGTGTTCGTCAGGGGGCCGGATTGCGCGCTGCTGCCCTAGGCGGCCTGGCGAAGGATGCCTGGCAAGGAGTCTCCAGTTGGACGGGGGCGGCCAGTCAAAAGGTCGGAGCCTATCTCGGCACCGCGTGGAATGCCGCAGCTCGTGGGGTGCGTAGCGCCGGCGAGTGGTTGGTCAGTGTGCTGCGCAGCGGCGTTGGCCGTGCGATTGGCCGGGGGGCACTCGTAGCCGTCGGGCCTGCCCTCACGGCCTACGAAACCTACACCGGCAATGGCTCGGCCCAGGAAAAAGCCAAGGGCTACGGCGATGCGGCAGGCTCTCTGGTCGGGGGGCTTGCCGGGGCTGAGGCGGGAGTCTTGGCGGGCGCGGCCGTTGGATCGTTGATCCCGATCGTCGGAACGGCCGCGGGCGCCATCGTTGGCGGGCTGGTGGGCGGGGCTCTGGGCGCCTGGGGTGGTGGTGAGGTCGGAAAGTCGCTGGGTGATGGGCTGTATCGAACGTTCAGCAACGATTCGGACGAAGGTGATTCGTCCTCGGCGAGGGCATTCGACCTCGGCAATGCCGTTTCGCCCGATGCAGGCGTCACGGACGCGTCGCGGCCTTCTCCCAGCGCATCTGCATCGGCCGCTCCGCTGGCGCCGACGTCCGAAACCTGGACGTTTTCCCCCCAGATCAGCATCAACGTGGCCGGCAACGTCAGCGACCCCGAGCAGTTGGCCAGCGAGTTGCTGCCGCGCCTGCGGCGGATGCTGGCGGATTTCTCCCAGGATCGGCAACGCGATGCGCTGTTCGACATGGTCGTGGTGTAAGGAGGCGTTATGGCGTATTGGGAACAGATGCAGAACGGCCTGTCGCAGCTGGCCCGGGCGGCCGAAGATGGCCGTCGCGACCTGGACGAGGTGATCGCGCCGGTGAACGGCGCCGTCAGCGACATCCGTGGCGCGGCGGCTGAGCTGGAGGGTTTGCCCGGAGTCTCGCCGGACATGGCGGGCAAGGTGCAGCGCTCGATGCAGGGCATCGAGCGCGCGCAGGTCAAGGTCAACAAGGTGGTCAACACCTACAACAGCGCAGCGCGGGCCCTGAAGGGCATCGATGAGCGCGTGCAGGCGCTGGGCGAGCAGGTCGACCGAGCGCGAAAGGCGGTGGACAAGGTGGTCGGCAAGGTCGGTGAATCGCTGGGTTCGATACTGCCCAGTTCGGTCCTGGCGCCCCAGCTGACGCCCGGTGATTTCATGTGCGCCATTCCACAGCAGCACCTGCTGATCATGACCGTGCTGGACTCGCAGACGCAGTTCTTCTTCAACATCGACACGGTGCCTTTCGAATCAGCGACTCGCACGAGCCAGCTCACCTGGAAGGAGCAGCCGCGGCTGGGCCGTCGGGGCGCCCTGCAATACGTCGGCGTCGGCTCGGAGACGTTAGCGCTGAAGGCGACGCTCATGCCGGCCCTGTCGCGGGTATCGGGTAAGCGCGTGGGATGGAAGATTCCGAACCAGCTGCGCGAAATCGCCTTGAGCGGCAAACCGGTGAGCCTGATCAGCGGCTATGGGGACCCCCTGGGGACCTGGTGCCTGACCAAGGTGACCGAGACGCAGAGTGCTCTGCTCACCAATGGGGCCCCGCGCAAGCAAGCCCTCGACCTGGAGTTCAATCGCTATGGCGACGACGATCTATCGCAGCAGTAATGGCGACGTGCTGGACCAGCTCTGCTATCAGCGCTACGGCCATCTCAAGGGGTGCGTGGAAGCGGTGCTCGATGCCAATCCCGGCCTGGCCGACGAGCCGCAACCGCTGCGCGCCGGCGTGCTGATCCGTATGCCCGATTTGCCGGCTCCGGACCATCCGCAGGTGCGCCTGTGGGATTGATCCGTGTGTTCCAACCAGGCCCCGCAAAAGCGGGGCCTTTTTATTCGGGGGCCCCATGAAACCGGTCTTTCGCATCGTCGCCGATGGGCGCGACATCACGGCACAGGTCAACGACCGCGTGCTCGAGTTGGAAGTGCTGGATAAGCACGGCCTGGAGTCGGACACGCTGTCGCTCACCCTCGACGACCGCGCAGGCACCGTGGTGTTGCCCCGGCGCGGCGCGGAGCTGGCGCTGTACCTGGGCTACGAGGAAACGGGCGTGGCGCCGATGGGCCGCTACAAGGTCGATACGATCACCTTCAGCGGCGCGCCGGATACGCTGGTGATCAAGGCCAAGTCTGCGGACGCGCGCAACGTGGCGAAATCCATCCGCAGCGACAGTTGGGAGAACGTGACACTGGCGCAGATCGTCGAGCGCATCGCGGGCCGCAATGGCTGGCAGGCCCAGTGCGAGGTACAGACGCGGATCGTCCGCGCGGACCAGATCAACGAGTCCGACTATCACTTCATCACCCGCCTGGCCCGGCAATACGACTGCACGGCGAAGATCGCCGACCTGAAGCTGCTGGTCATGCCGCGCCAGGCTGGCCGCAGCGCGTCGGGGCAGCCGCTGGACTCGGTGCTGCTCAGGCGCGGGGACGTCAGCTCCTTCAGCTTCACCCTGGATGATCGCAAGGTAGTCGCGCAGGTGAGCGTGCCCTACCAGGGGCCCGACGGAGCCTTGCGCACCGTCAAGCTAGCCAATCCGAACGCGCCGAAGACGGTGCAGGCGGAGTACGTCGAGCGCCATGTCCAGGCCAACGAAGCGGCGGCACAACAGTTGGCCAGGTCGCGCCTGGCGGACTTCAACCGACAGACCGCTGGCGTACGCTTGGGGCTGCCCGGCCGCACCGATCTGTTCGCCGAGTGCCGGGTTGAGCTGAGCGGCTTCAAGGCAGGGGTCGATGGCATTTACCTGGTCGACACCGTTACCCAGCACTACGACGCGAATGGCTGGACCACCCGCGTGCTGTGCAATGGCGGTAACGATGGCAAGGCGCTGGCGGGGGAGGGCGGCTGACATGCTCATCGACGAACACCAGCTACTGCTGATCCTGCCCAACGCCCGCCCCGTCGCGGGCGTTTTTCTGCCCGTGTTGGAGAGGGCGATGTGCGACTTCGACATCGACACCTCCCCGCGCGTCGCTGCCTTCCTCGCCCAGGTCGGGCACGAAAGTGCGCAGTTGACCCGCTGCGTGGAAAGCCTGACCTACAGCGCCCAGCGTTTGGCTGCCGTCTGGCCCCGGCGCTTTCGCAGCGCCGACGGCTCGCCCACGGCACTGGCGCGGGAGGTGGCGTACCAGCCGGAGCGCATTGCCAACCTCGTCTATGCCGGACGCAACGGCAATGGCGATGAAGCGTCGGGCGATGGCTGGCGCTTTCGGGGGCGCGGGCTGCTGCAGGTCACCGGGCGCAGCAACTATCGGTCGGTGGGCGAGGGGCTCGAGCAGCCTTTCGTTGCCCGCCCTCAGTTGTTGGTGGAGCCGCGCTGGGCTTGCCGGTCGGCGGCCTGGTGGTGGCAACGCAACGGGCTCAACGCCTTGGCCGATGCGCAGCGCTTCGAGGACATCACCCGGCGCATCAACGGCGGTTTGAATGGCCTGGAGGCACGGGTGCAGATCTGGCGCCGCGCGCAGGAGGTGCTGGGATGAGTCGCTTCTGGCTGGCGCTGGGCGTGGGCGGGGTTCTGCTCGGGGGAATTGGCGGCGCCTGGTTGGCGGCGCGCTTCTATGAAGGGCAGCTCCAGACCGTGCGTCTGGAGCAGGCGCGCTGCAGCGACGCCGGCAAAGCCCTGGAGTCGAGGCTGGCGCTGCAGAACGCCCAGGTCGAGGCGCTGGAACAGGCTGCCCGCCAGCGTGCGGAATCCGCTGAGCGCGCGCTCGCCCAAGCCCGCGAGCAGGCGCAGAGCCATGAGGCCGCTGCCCGCCGGCTGCTGCTGGAGCGCAGCGAGGGCGAGGAGTGCGCCGTGGTCCGTCAGTTGATCGACCGGGAGCTGTTGCCATGAAACTGCCGGCGCTGATCCTCGCGCTGCTGCTGGCCGGTTGTGCCACTACGCAGCCAACCCCCGCGCAAGTGCGCATCCCCCTCCCGGTGCCGTGCCAGGCGCCGACTGTCGAAACTCCTCGCTTCGCCACCGCCGGCCTGCGCCCTTCGGACGACCTGCAAACCAAGGTTCGCGCGCTGCTGGCCGAGCGGCAGCAGCACCTGGCCTATGAAACCCGCCTGCGTGCCGTGCTCGATGCGTGCCGCTGAACGGCCCTACCTTCGTCGGCCAGGGCGCCGTGCCGGTTGCGCTGGCGCCCGGCCTTGGGCTACTGTTCGGCCATCGCTAGGCGAGACCGCAACCGTGATCCACCGCAGCCGCATCATCACCTCCCTCCTCAAGGCATTCGCCCGTTGGCGCTGGCGCGCCTGATTCCTTCTTTCCCGGCATAGCGCCGGTCTCTTCTTACGCGTCCATTTCTCCCATCCGCTGGCATAATCGCCAGATTCGCGCAGCCTGCGAGGCCGCAACGGGTGTCGACGATGGCGCGATCCGAAAGCAGTGCAATCATGAGGTTCGAGCAGACATGCTGCTGATGATCGATAACTACGACTCCTTCACCTACAACCTGGTGCAGTACTTCGCCGAGTTGAAGGCCGACATCCACGTCATTCGCAATGACGAGCTGAGCGTCGAGGAGATCGCCGCGCTCAATCCCGAACGCATCGTCCTGTCCCCCGGCCCGTGCACGCCGAACGAGGCGGGCGTGTCCCTGGAGGTCATCGAGCGCTTTGCTGGCAAGTTGCCGCTGCTGGGCGTGTGCCTGGGCCACCAGTCCATCGGCCAGGCCTTCGGCGGTGACGTGGTGCGGGCGCGCCAGGTCATGCACGGCAAGGTCAGCCCGGTGTTCCACAAGGACCTGGGCGTGTTCGCCGGCCTGAACAATCCGCTGACCCAGACCCGTTACCACTCCCTGGTGGTCAAGCGCGAGACGCTGCCCGACTGCCTGGAAATCACCGCCTGGACGGCGCTGGAAGACGGCTCGGTCGATGAGATCATGGGCCTGCGCCACAAGATGCTGAACGTCGAGGGCGTGCAGTTCCATCCCGAGTCGATCCTCTCCGAACAGGGCCACGAGATGCTGGCCAACTTCCTCAAGCAGACCGGCGGGGTGCGCGCATGAACATCAAGGAAGCCCTCGGCCGCGTGGTCAACCAGCTGGACCTGACCACCGAGGAAATGCAGGACGTCATGCGCGAGATCATGACCGGGCAGTGCACCGACGCGCAGATCGGCGCCTTCCTCATGGGCATGCGCATGAAGAGCGAGACCATCGACGAGATCGTCGGCGCCGTGGCGGTGATGCGCGAGCTGGCCGACCAGGTCGAGCTCGATAGCCTCAAGCACGTGGTCGACGTGGTCGGCACCGGTGGCGATGGCGCGAACATCTTCAACGTGTCCTCGGCGGCGGCCTTCGTGGTCGCCGCGGCGGGTGGCAAGGTCGCCAAGCACGGTAACCGTGCGGTCTCCGGCAAGAGCGGCAGTGCCGACCTGCTGGAAGCCGCCGGCATCTACCTGGACCTCAAGCCGGTGCAGGTGAAGCGTTGCATCGAGACCGTGGGCGTCGGCTTCATGTTCGCCCAGGTCCATCACAAGGCCATGAAGCACGCTGCCGGCCCGCGCCGCGAGCTGGGCCTGCGCACCCTGTTCAACATGCTCGGCCCGCTGACCAACCCGGCGGGCGTGAAGCATCAGGTGGTCGGCGTGTTCAGTCAGGCGCTGTGCCGCCCGCTGGCCGAGGTGCTCAAGCGCCTGGGCAGCGAGCACATCCTGGTGGTGCATTCCCGCGACGGCCTGGACGAGTTCAGCCTCGCCGCGCCGACCCACGTGGCCGAGCTGAAGGATGGCGTGGTCACCGAATACGACGTGCAGCCCGAAGACTTCGGCATCAAGAGCCAGAGCCTGATCGGCCTGACGGTGGACAGCCCGCAGCAGTCGCTGGAGCTGATCCGCGACGCGCTGGGCCGGCGCAAGACCGAAGCCGGGCAGAAGGCCGCCGAACTCATCGTGCTCAACGCCGGCGCCGCGCTGTACGCCGCGGACCTGGCCACCAGCCTGCACGAAGGCATGCAATTGGCCCACGACGCCCTGCACACCGGGCTTGCGCGGGAGAAGATGGAAGAGCTGGCGGCCTTCACCGCCGTTTACCGAGAGGAGAACGCACAGTGAGTGTGCCGACGGTTCTGCAGAAGATCCTGGCCCGCAAGGCCGAAGAAGTCGCCGAACGCCGCACCCGCGTCAGCATCGCCGAGCTGGAGCAACTGGCCCGTGCAGCCGACGCCCCGCGCGGTTTCGCCAACGCCCTGCTGGAGCGCGCCAAGCGCCGCGAGCCGGCGGTGATCGCCGAGGTGAAGAAGGCGTCGCCGAGCAAAGGCATCATTCGCGAGAATTTCGACCCGGCCGACATCGCCCGCAGCTACGAAGAGGGTGGCGCTACCTGCCTCTCGGTGCTGACCGATATCGACTTTTTCCTCGGCAGCGATGCCTACCTCAAGGAAGCCCGTGCGGCCTGCAAGCTGCCGGTGATCCGCAAGGACTTCCTCATCGACCCGTACCAGGTCGTGGAAGCCCGGGCCATCGGCGCCGATTGCATCCTGCTGATCGTCTCGGCGCTGGATGACGTGCGCATGGCCGAGCTGGCCGCGGTCGCCAAGGACGTTGGCCTCGACGTGCTGGTGGAAGTGCACGATGCCCCGGAGCTGGAGCGCGCGCTGAAGCTCCTGGATACCCCGCTGGTGGGCATCAACAACCGCAACCTGCACACCTTCGAGGTGAGCCTGGAGACCACCCTGGATCTGCTGCCGGACATCCCGCGCGATCGCATGGTGATCACCGAGAGCGGCATCCTCAACCGCGCCGATGTCGAGCTGATGGAAGTCAGCGACGTGTTCGGCTTCTTGGTGGGCGAAGCCTTCATGCGGGCGGACGAGCCGGGCACCGAGCTCAAGCGCCTGTTCTTCCCCGAGCGCAGCAAGACCAAGCTGGGCGCCGATCCGGACTGAATCCGTCTGGCAGGCGCGAGCTTGCCGGCGAAGCGAACAGCGCTGGAGTTTCCGGACGGTTGTTCGCGAGCCAGCTCGCTCCTGCAGGTAGGGCAACAAAAAAGCCGGCGATTGCCGGCTTTTTTGCGTTCTGCAGACTTCAGCGGGTGCCGAAGACCACCATGGTCTTGCCCTTGACGTGCACCAGGCCCTGTTCTTCCAGGCTCTTGAGCACGCGGCCGACCATCTCGCGGGAGCAGCCGACGATGCGGCCGATTTCCTGGCGGGTGATCTTGATCTGCATGCCGTCGGGGTGGGTCATGGCGTCCGGCTGCTGGCACAGGTCCAGCAGGGTGCGCGCCACGCGGCCGGTGACGTCGAGGAAGGCCAGGTCGCCGACCTTGCGCGTGGTCTTGCGCAGGCGGTCCGCCATCTGGCTGCCGAGGGTGAAGAGAATCTCCGGGTCCTGCTGGCTCAGTTCGCGGAATTTCGCGTAGCTGATCTCGGCGACTTCGCATTCGGTCTTGGCGCGAATCCAGGCGCTGCGCTCCTGGCCGGTGCTGCCTTCCTTCTCGAAGAGCCCCATCTCCCCGAAGAAATCGCCGGTATTGAGGTACCCGATGATCATCTCGCGGCCGTCGTCGTCCTCGATCAGGACGGTCACCGACCCCTTGATGATGAAGAACAGGCTCTCGCAGCGGTCACCGGCGTAGATGATGGTGCTCTTGGCGGTGAAGCGGCGGCGATGACAGTGCGCGAGCAGCTTGTCGAGGTTCTTGATTTTGGGTGTGAGGGTAATAGCTACCATGCCCGAGTCCCGGAAAGTAGAAAGAGTGGCCTTTGCACAACAGGCGCTAATGATTTTTTATGTTCAGCTGTGGTGCCGTGCGTCCCTGGCGCGATCCCCCTCGATCCCCAGGGCGGCAATTGCCTGGCTGAGCAGTCTTGCATGTACGTAAATCTGCAAGAGCTTAACAGACGTCGTGTTACCAACAATCGGAAAGCTGGAACGTTCGTGTAGGCAATTTCCGAGAGTGTGCCAGTAATCCGGCGCCAGCTTAAGTGATAAATGCATACTGGCCGTGTGGAAATGAGACGTGGGTAACAGCCACCGCGCCCGCTGGGCGTGTTAGAGGGCTGTGATAAGCTGTCGCCCCTTTTTTCCGGCGGAGTTCCTTGCAATGAAAGCGCGAATCCAGTGGGCGGGCGAGGCGATGTTCCTCGGCGAATCCGGCAGTGGCCACGTCGTGGTGATGGACGGCCCGCCGGACGCCGGTGGCCGCAACCTGGGCGTGCGGCCGATGGAGATGCTCCTGCTCGGCCTGGGTGGCTGCACCAACTTCGACGTGGTCAGCATCCTCAAGAAGGGTCGCCAGCCGGTGGAAAGCTGCGAAGCCTTCCTGGAAGCCGAGCGCGCCGACGAGGACCCGAAGGTCTTCACCAAGATCCACGTGCATTTCGTGGTCAAGGGGCGTGGTCTGAAGGAAGCGCAGGTCAAGCGCGCGGTCGAACTGTCGGCCGAGAAGTACTGCTCCGCGTCGATCATGCTCGGCCGCGCGGGCGTCGAGATCACCCATGACTACGAGATCGTAGAGCTGGGCTGACAGCCGGCTTCATCCTTTCATCATCAAAGGTGGGCAAAGTCTGGCAGAGGTCGTCTGACCTCTGCATAATGCGCCACCTTTTTTCAGGGCCCCCCGGCCCAAAACCAAGCAACCACAATCGCCATCGCGAAGAGGTGTAAACCGTCCTACGCAGGTGCTGCCGTACGCATCTGACGGGCATGCTCAACCACGCGGCAGAGCCGCATTTGATGAGAGTTTTCCCACGGTGAAAAGCAAACTCAAGCTCCACGGGTTCAACAACCTGACGAAGACCTTGAGCTTCAACATCTACGACATCTGCTATGCCGAGACGCCTGAAGACCAGCAGGCCTACGTGCAGTACATCGACGAAGAGTACGATGCCGAGCGTCTCACGCAGATCCTCACCGATGTTGTCGACATCATTGGCGCGAACATCCTGAACATCGCCCGTCAGGATTACGATCCGCAAGGCGCCAGCGTGACCATCCTGATCTCCGAGCAGCCGGTCACCCCGACCGACAGCCAGATCGAGGAATCCCCGGGGCCGTTGCCGGACACCATCCTGGCGCACCTCGACAAGAGCCATATCACCGTGCACACCTATCCGGAGATCCATCCGGTGGAAGGCATTGCGACCTTCCGGGTGGACATCGATGTGTCGACCTGCGGCGTCATCTCGCCGCTCAAGGCGCTCAACTACCTCATCCACCAGTTCGACTCGGACATCGTCACCGTGGATTACCGCGTGCGCGGCTTCACCCGCGACGTGGAAGGCAAGAAGCACTTCATCGACCACGAGATCAACTCGATCCAGAACTATCTCTCCGACGACACGTACGAGGCCTATCAGATGACCGACGTGAACGTGTACCAGGAGAACCTGTTCCACACCAAGATGCTGCTCAAGGAGTTCGACCTGGACAACTACCTGTTCGGTGATGCGACCCGCAACCTGTCGCCCGAGCAGCGCAAGCAGGTGGAAGAGCGCGTGCGGCATGAGATGCTGGAGATCTTCTACGCGCGCAACATGCCTCGCTGATCTCGCAACGCTCGATTAGCAGAAACGAAAAGGGCGCCCATTGGGCGCCCTTTTCGTTGGGGGCGATCAGTCCTCGTCCACCTCGCGGCCGGTATCGGACTGCGTCGGGCGATGGTTGTCCGGGAACAGCGCCTGGAATTGCTGGATCTGCTGCTTCGACAGCTCGATGGGCTTTTCGAACAGCACCCACTGCACGCCTTCGGTGCACGGCGGGGTGGTCAGCGAGCCGTGGTAGAACAGGTGATGGCTGGCGGCGGGGACCAAGCGGGCAAGGTCGGGCGCCAGCGCGGCGGCGAGCGGCGCCTCCTGTCCCTGCTGGGTCGGCAGGTGCTTCCACAGCTGCGCCAGCTGTTTGTTCTCGTTGCCTTGCTGGATCATCAGCCCCAGTACCAGCAGGTGGCCGCCCTTGTCCTGGTTCACCAGGTGCATCTCCATCGGATACGGCTGGTGGTTGAACTGGTGTTCGCTGGGCGTGTGGAAGTGGAATTGCAGCAGGCGGTATTCGGTGCCCTTGTAGGTCAGGGTATCGCCGTCGGCCGCGCTGGCCTGGAGGGTGTGGCCGTTGTTGAGCAGCGTGAGGGCCGTCTTGCCGTAATGCAGTTTCAGCTCGCTGGCCGGCACCTTCTTCGGCTCGACCTTGGATTTCTCGATGTCGATCGGCGATTGCTCGGCACCGCTGGCGCAGAGGGCGCTACCCAGTTCGCCCCAGTGCGCAGGGCCCTGATCGCCGCTGTAGGACCAATGGGCATCGGCGGCGTGGGCGGTGGAAAGGGCCAGGCAGAGCGGGGCGAGCAGGCAGGAAACGCGGGGGATGAAGCGCATGGAAACTCCGGATGGGTAATCAGCCGGAGCAGCATCCTCGCTGCGAAACTGCGACGAAAGATGGCGAAAAAAGCTTGGGAAATTTTCCCGTTTTGCCAGGAAATCTCCTGGGGCCATGCCACTGCATCGCCCCAGGACGGGATCAGATCCGGTAGGTGGACTTGGTCATCACCTTGGACAGCAGCGTCATGCCGAACTTCACTGGCGCCGGGAAGCGCAGGCCGCCGGCCTCGATGGCGCTGGTGGCGTGGTGCTCTTCGTCCTCGCGCATCTGCTCGAGAATGGCGCGGGATTTCCGGTCTTCGGCGGGAATTTCCGCCAGGTGTTCGTCCAGGTGCTTGCACACCTGGTCTTCGGTGGCAGCGACGAAGCCGAGGCTGACGCGGTCGCTGATCAGCCCGGCGGCAGCGCCGACACCGAACGACAGGCCGTAGAAGATCGGATTGAGCACGCTCGGGCGGCTGCCCAGCTCGCGGATGCGCTGTTCGCACCAGGCAAGGTGGTCGACTTCCTCGTCGGCGGCTTCTTCCATGGCCTTGCGTACCTTGGGCAGCTTGGCGGTCAGTGCCTGGCCCTGGTACAGCGCCTGGGCGCAGACCTCGCCGGTGTGGTTGATGCGCATCAGGCCGGCGACGTGACGGGCATCGCTCTCGCTGAGCTCGGCGTCGGGTTGGACGATAGCGGGGGACGGGCGCCCCGGATGGCCGCTGAACGGCAGCAGGGTGCGCAGAGCGGCATCGGCCTGCAGCAGGAAGCGGTCGGCGGGGGAGTAGTGACGGTCGGCGGACATGGCGCACCTCCGATAAGGAACATTCGCCGGCAGTTTACCGGATGGCGGATGACAGGTCTTGCCGAGGTGCGCGCAGCGTCTTCTGGTCGGGAACGGATCAGCCCGGCGGCCAGTGCATCTGGCGCTGACCCAGCACGTGCATGTGAATGTGGTGCACCGTTTGGCCGCCCAGGTCGTTGCAGTTCATCACCACGCGGAAGCCCTCGTCGCACCCCTGTTCCTTGGCCAGGCGCTGGGCGGTGAAGAGGATGTGCCCGGCCAGCGGCTTGTCCGCTTCGCTCAGGTCGTGGAGGGTGGCAATGTGCTGCTTGGGGATCACCAGGAAATGCACCGGCGCCTGCGGGCCGATGTCATGGAAGGCGATCACCTGGTCATCCTCGTACAGCGTGCGCGCGGGTATTTCCCCGGCAACGATCTTGCAGAACAGACAGTCCACGAAAGGCTCCTCCAGCGTGTGGGCAGGAGCAGGAGTTTAGCGCCCGCGCTCAGGCCACGCCCAGTGCCGGCTCAACCGGCCAGCGCCAGGCGATTGATGCGGCCGGCCAGTTTGCGCATGAGCCAGCGTGGCAGCAGGCGCACGCCATAGGCGAACAGGCGGTTGCGCCAGCCGGGGATGATCAGGGCTGGCGCCCGGCGCAGGGCTTTCACGGCCAGGAAGGCGACCTCCTCGGCGGACATGACGCGCTTGCCGTCGTCGAGCTTGCCCAGGCGCAGGTCGGCGTTGCGGTAGAACGCGGTGCGGGTCGGCCCCGGGCACAGCACGGACACCTTGATGCCGCGGCCTTTCAACTCCTCGCGCAGGCCTTCGGAAAAGTGCAGCACGAAGGCCTTGCTGGCGTAGTAGCTGCTCATCCAGGGGCCGGGCAGCAGGCCGGCCACGGAGGCGACGTTGAGAATCCGCCCGCCGCCGCTGCGCTCCATCATCGCGCCGATACCGTGGCACAGGCGCGCCAGGGCCAGGACGTTGAGCTCCAGCAATTCCTGTTCGCGGGACCAGTCCTGGTCGACGAAGGCGCCAGAGGTGCCGACGCCTGCATTGTTCACCAGCAACTCGATCTGCCGCCCGCTCTGCTCCAGCTCGTGCAGCAGCCCGGATATCTGCAGCGGCTCGGACAGGTCGCAGACACGGAACAGCACCTCCACCCCGAAGCGTTGCGAGAGTTCGCAGGCGATGCTGTCCAGCGCGTCGCGCTGGCGCGCCACCAGGATCAGGGCCTGGCCGCGGCGGGCGAGGGCTTCGGCCAAGGCCAGGCCGATACCGCTGGAAGCGCCGGTGATGAGGGCAAAACGAGGCATTCAGGAGTCTCTGTGGCGGGGTGGCGTTCGACCACGCCCGCCACGGGTTGTTGCATTACTGGTCGCTGCTGTCGCCGTCGTCGGAGTCAGCGCCTTCGGTGTCGCCGCTGTTGAACTGTTCGTCCGACGGTTCGGCGCTGGCGGCCGGTGCGCTGGAGTCGTCCTGCTGGTACTGCTCGTACTGGGCGCTTTGCGCGCGCTCCAGATAGCCCTGGTACGCAGGAATGGCGATGGCGGCAAGAATACCGATAATCGGCACCAGCAGGGCGGTCCAGGCGAAGATCACCACGCCACGGCTGTTGGGCGGCGGCGGCGGGCCGTAGCGGTTGGCCTCGGCGGTGCCGGGCACCAGCAGCATCAGCAGGGGGAACACGCTACCGACGACGGGGACAAGGTTGAGCAACAGCAGCCAGGCGGACCAGCCGATGTCATGCAGGCGCTGTGCGCCGATCATCACGCTGACCACCACGAAGCCGATCAGCGCGATCGCCCCGACGAGGATGCCGAGGAGGTTGGAGACGGCAAACAGACCGGCCACCACCAGGAACACCGGGATGGCGATGAGCGAAACCGCCATGCTCCAGCCCAGGTAGCGTACCCGGCCGATCCGGCCGTCGGTGGTGAGGACCTTGAGATCGCCGTATTCGGGCAGTTGCTCGCCCACCTGGGCCTGGGGCGGGGCGTAGGGCGAGGCACTCGCCGTGGGCGCCGCAACGGGCGTGGCGGCAACCGGGTTGGCCGCCAGTTCCGCCTGGCGCGCCAGGTACTTCTCGATCACGATGCCGCAGGCGCTGCACTCGATGGCGGTCGCCTGTTCGTGCCCGCATTTGGGGCAGGTCATCCGCTCGCTGCCGGCCGCTTCACCGGCGGAACGGGCTGCCAGGGTCGCTTCGCTGGGATGGTCGTCGGTTTCCACCAGACTGAATCCGGCAGCGCCTTCGGCCTCCTTGCGGGCGTTGGCGCCGGCGCCGTGGAGGGCGCGCAGGTACTTGTCGGCTTCATCACCGGTCAGGTCGCGCTTGAGCACGACCGGCTGGCCGCTGAACAGTGCGTCGATCTTCGAGGCATCGCTCTTGAACAGACGGGCGAGATTTTCCTTGGCGGTTTCCAGAGGCGTCTGCGGCATCAGCGCGCCGTCAAAGACGATCTTGAAGCGGGATTGATCCATCGGGGCATCCTTGTCTTCTGGCTATGGTGGAATCGCTACAGCGTAATCGGGCCGCCAGGGGCCAACAAGCGGCCCTGGCGGATATATCGTGAGCGGTGCCGCAGCTCAGACCAGCAGTTGGTTGGACAAGCCGGCGCTGCGGGTCAGGGCCTGGCGGTATTCGTGATCCAGGCGGGCGATCAGCTCGCCCACTGCCGGCAGGTCGCGGATGTCACCGACCCCCTGGCCGGCGGACCACACGGTCTTCCAGGCCTTGGCCTCGTCGCTGACCGGCTTGAGCTTCTCGCCGTAATTGAGCGAGCCCTTGTCGTTCAGCCGCTGCATGTCGAAGCCGGCCGCTTCCAGGCTCTGGCGCATGAAGCTGGCGGGCACGCCGGAAACGGCGGGCGTGTGGATGATGTCGGCGGCGCGGGCGTCGAGCAGCATGTGCTTGTAGTCCTCGGACGCGGCGCTCTCGCGGGTGGCGATGAAGCGTGTGCCGAGGTAGGCGAGGTCGGCGCCCAGCACCTGGGCGGCGAGGATTTCGTGGCCGTGGTTGATGCAGCCGGCCAGCAACAGGGTCTTGTCGAAGAACTGGCGGATCTCGGCGATCAGCGCGAAGGGGCTCCAGGTACCGGCATGGCCGCCCGCGCCGGCCGCGACGGCGATCAGGCCGTCGACGCCGGCCTCGGCTGCCTTCTCCGCATGGCGGCGGGTGGTCACGTCGTGGAACACCAGGCCGCCATAGCTGTGCACGGCATCGACCACTTCGCGCACCGCGCCCAGGCTGGTGATGACGATTGGCACCTGGTGCTCCACGCAGAGCTTGAGGTCCGCCTGCAGGCGCGGGTTGGTGTTGTGAACGATCAGGTTGACCGCGTAGGGCGCGGCCTGCGGGTCGGCTGCCAGCCCGGCTTCGATCTCTTCCAGCCAGGCCTTGAAGCCGCTGCTCTCGCGCTGGTTCAGCGCCGGGAAGCTGCCGACGATGCCGCTCTTGCAGCAGGCCAGCACCAGTTGCGGGTTGGAGACCAGGAACATCGGGGCCGCCACCAGGGGGATGCGCAGGCGGCGGTCGAGCAGGGCGGGCAGGGACATGGCAGTCTCCTTGTCGGGGTCAGAAGGGTTTGACGACCACCAGGATCACGATGGCGATCAGGAACAGGACCGGCACTTCGTTGAACCAGCGGTAGAACACGTGGCTGCGGCCGTTCTCGCCGCGGGCGAAGCGCTTGAGCATGGCGCCGCAGGCATGGTGGTAGCCGATCAGCAGCACCACCAGGGTGAGCTTGGCGTGCATCCAGCCCTGGGTCAGCCAGGCGGGGTTGAGGTAGAGCATCCAGGCGCCGAGGACGATGGTGAGGATCATCGACGGGCCCATGATGCCGCGGTACAGCTTGCGCTCCATGACGCAGAAGCGCTCGCGGCTGGCGGCGTCCTCGCTCATGGCGTGGTAGACGAACAGGCGCGGCAGGTAGAACAGGCCGGCGAACCAGCAGACCACGGCAACGATATGAAAGGCCTTGAGCCAGAGATAGAGCATCGGGACGTCCTCGAATCACGGTGAGCCGATAGTAGTGGCGCGGTGCAATGGCGTCATCCCTGGTTCTCATTACACTGTGGTGGGTCATCGAGATTCCACGCGTGGCGATGTGCCGCGTGTGCCGCATGGCATCCGGCAGATGCCTGGCCCGCCCGCCCATGTCCGCAGCCGCCCCTTCCAAGACGCCCCCGCCGCCCGCTGAGGCCGCTGAACACCTGACGCCCAAGCGCCCGCTGGCACGGCATCCGCTGTTGCGCCAGTGGCGGCGCAATCTGGCGTTCTGGCTGGGCGCCCTGCTGGTGGGGCTGGTGGCACTGGCCTTCGCGCACCTGGCGGACCTGGCCAGTGCGACCTTCCGCGGTGTCGTCGCGCACAGCCAGTGGTGGCCCTGGCTGATCTGCCCGCTGGGCTTCGCCGCGCTGGTCTGGCTGACCCAGGGCGCGTTGAAGAACACCCGGGGCAGCGGCATCCCGCAAGTCATCGTGGCGCTGGAGCAGCGCAGCAGCCCGACCCGCAACGCCTTGCTGTCGGTGCGAATCGCCGTCGGCAAGCTGGTGATGACGCTGCTCGCACTGCTGGTGGGCGCTTCGGCCGGCCGCGAAGGGCCTACGGTGCACATCGGCGCGGCGCTGATGTATTCCTTCGGCCGTCGCCTGGGGCTCTACGAGAAGCACACGGTCTCCGGGCTGATCATTGCCGGGGGCGCGGCGGGCATCGCGGCAGCGTTCAATACGCCGCTGGGTGGGGTGGTGTTCGCCATCGAGGAGTTGAGCCGTACCTTCGAGCAGCGCTTCAGCGGCCTGGTGCTCACCGCCGTGCTGCTGGGCGGCATGGTCACCCTCGGCCTGATGGGCAGCTACAGCTACTTCGGCCGGCTTTCGGAAAGCATGCCGCTGGGGCCCGCATGGATTGCGGTGGTGGCGTGCGGGCTGCTGGGCGGTTTGCTCGGCGGCCTCTACTGCCGGCTGGTGCTGCCGACCGACCGCGGCCCGCTGAGCTTCATCAGCCGCTGGCGCGGGCGCTGGCCGATCCGCTTCGCCGCAGCCTGCGGGCTGCTGCTGGCGCTCCTCGGTCTGCTGTCCGGGCACCATGTGTTCGGCACCGGCTACGCCGAGACGCGTTCGATCCTCGAAGGACAGCCGGTGGTGGGACACGACTTCCTGCTATTGAAGTTCATCGCCAACGTGATTTCCTTCATCGCCGGGATTCCTGGCGGGCTGTTCTCGCCCTCGCTCACCGTGGGTGCGAGCCTGGCACCCTGGCTGGCGCCGCTGATCCCCGGCGCGAGCCTGCCGGCAGTCGGGCTGCTGGGGATGTCCGCCTACCTCGCCGGCGTGACGCGTACGCCGCTGACCGCCACGGTGATCACGGTGGAGATGTCGCACAGCCCGGACATGCTGATTCCGATCCTCGCGGCCACGCTACTGGCCAGTGGCGTGTCGGCGCGCCTGAACCCGCTGCCGATCTACCACGCCCTCGCCCGCCAGATGCAGGAAAGCCTGGGTCCGACAAAAGGGGCATGAACACCGACACATTCGCTCTGTTCAGCCCGGGCAGCGGCTCATATCATGGTCGCCCCTGAATTTGGCCCCATAGGTGGAGTGACAGGCAGATGATCAAGGTCGGTATCGTAGGTGGTACGGGTTATACGGGCGTGGAACTGCTGCGCCTGCTGGCACAACATCCCCAGGCGCGCGTCGAGGTGATTACCTCGCGCTCCGAGGAGGGCGTGAAAGTCGCCGACATGTACCCGAACCTGCGAGGCCACTATGACGGCCTGGCCTTCAGCGTGCCGGACGTGAAGCGTCTGGGCGACTGCGACGTGGTGTTCTTCGCCACACCCCACGGCGTGGCACACGCCCTGGCCGGCGAGCTGCTGGCGACCGGAACGCGGGTGATCGACCTGTCCGCGGACTTCCGCCTGCAGGACGCCGAGGAGTGGGCCAAGTGGTATGGCCAGCCCCACGGCGCGCCCGATCTGCTGCCCGAGGCCGTCTACGGCCTGCCGGAAGTGAACCGCGAGGCCATCAAGACCGCGCGGCTGATCGCCGTACCCGGCTGCTATCCGACCGCCACTCAGCTTGGCTTCATCCCGCTGCTGGAGAACGGCCTGGCGGATGCCAGCCAACTGATCGCCGACTGCAAGTCCGGCGTCAGCGGTGCCGGGCGTGGCGCCAAGGTCGGTTCGCTGTTCTGCGAGGCCGGCGAGAGCATGATGGCGTATTCGGTAAAAGGTCACCGCCACCTGCCGGAAATCAGCCAAGGCCTGCGCCGTGCGGCCAAGGGTGAGGTCGGCCTGACGTTCGTGCCGCACCTGACCCCGATGATCCGCGGCATCCACGCGACCCTGTACGCGCGCGTCGCTGATCGTGGCGTCGACCTGCAGAAACTGTATGAGGAGCGCTACGCCAACGAGCCGTTCGTCGACGTGATGCCGGCTGGTAGCCACCCGGAAACCCGCAGCGTGCGCGGCGCCAACGTCTGCCGCATCGCGGTGCACCGTCCACAGGGTGGCGACCTGGTGGTGATCCTGTCGGTGATCGACAACCTGGTGAAGGGCGCCTCCGGCCAGGCGATCCAGAACATGAACATCCTGTTCGGCCTGGACGAGCACCTGGGTCTGTCCAACGTCGCACTGCTGCCGTAAGGAACGACTGCCCCGGAAGGCGGCCGATTGATCTGGACCAATGGATGAGTCGGATTAGTTGACCGTTTTTCTGGGGTAAGCGGATAATGGTCCGCAATGTTGTAACGTACGGCTTCGGCCGGGAGAGTGTTCACCATGACCATCGAAACCTTCACCCCCACTCCGCTGATGTTTTCGCACGGCGCTGCGAACAAGGTGAAGAACCTGATCGACGAAGAAGGCAATCCGCGCCTCAAGCTGCGGGTGTTCGTCACGGGCGGTGGCTGCTCGGGCTTCCAGTACGGGTTCACCTTCGATGAAGACACCGCGGACGACGACACCATCGTCGAGCGCGACGGCGTCAGCCTCGTGGTCGATCCGATGAGCTTCCAGTACCTCGCCGGTGCGGAAGTGGACTACCAGGAAGGCCTCGAAGGTTCGCGGTTCGTCATCAAGAACCCGAACGCAGCGACCACCTGCGGCTGCGGTCAGTCTTTCTCGATCTGATCGTTTAGAAACAAGAACGCCGCGCTGATGCGCGGCGTTTTTGTTGGTGGCGCGGGTTCAGGCGGGGTAGAGCGCCCCGAGAATGCGTGGCCCCTGGGCAGCGGTGACTTCCGGGCAGTTGCCGGGTTCACGCTCGAGGAAGCGATGGGCCAGCCAGGCGAAAGCCATGGCTTCCATCCATTCCGGCGGCACACCACGGTCCAGGCTGCTGATCACGCTGGCGCCGGGCATGTGCACGGCAAGGCGCTGCATCAATGTCTTGTTGAACGCGCCGCCACCGCACACCACCACTTCCTTGCAACCCGGCTGTGCATCCAGCAGCGCGGCGGCAATGCTGCGGGCGGTGAGTTCCAGCAGGGTGGCCTGCACGTCCTCGGCCTTCGCGGGCGCATGGCTGGCCAGCACGGCGTTGAGCCAGTTCAGGTTGAAACGCTCGCGCCCGGTGCTTTTCGGCCCCTTGGCGGCGAAGAAGTCGTCAGCCAGCATCGCCTGCAGCAGCCCTTGATCGATACTACCGCTGGCAGCCCAGGCGCCATCGCGGTCATAGGCGTCGCCACGCTGCTCCTGAATCCAGGCATCCAGCAGGACGTTGCCGGGGCCGCAGTCGAAACCGCGAACCGGCTGGCCGGGGCTGAGTAGTGAAACGTTGCTGAACCCGCCCACGTTGAGGATCGCGCATTCGCGGCGATCACTGCCGAAGAGTGCGCGGTGGAACGCCGGCACCAGCGGCGCGCCCTGGCCGCCGGCCGCGACATCGCGGCGCCGGAAGTCGGCCACGACGTCGATGCCGGTCAGTTCGGCGAGCAGCGCCGGGTTGCCGATCTGCACGGTGAAGCCCTGGTGCGGCTCGTGGCGAATGGTCTGGCCGTGGCTGCCGATGGCGCGGATGGCGCCGGGGGCGAGCTTCTCGCGCGCCAGGAGCTCAGTGATGCCCTGGGCTGCCAGGCGCACCCAGTGGTTTTCCGCCAGGGCGGAGCGGGCAATTTCGTCAGGGCCGGAGGAGCACAGCGCGAGGAGATCGGCGCGCAGCCCGGCGGGCATGGGCAGGTAGTGTGAGGCGAGCAGCGTGGTCTGCTCGCCTTGCTCGATCAGGGCGATGTCCAGTCCGTCGAGGCTGGTGCCGGACATCACCCCCAGATAGAGCGGCATGACTCAGCGCTTGTTCAGGGCCAGGAAGGTTGCCTTCTCCTGGTCCATGCGCGCGATCAGCGGTTGGGTCTGCGCCAGGAAGCGCTTGCGCTCCGGGCCGCTCAGCGGGTCGGCGGTGGGCAGCTTGGCGCTCAGCGGGTCGACGTGCTGGCCGTTGACCTGGAACTCGTAGTGCAGGTGCGGGCCGGTGGCCAGGCCAGTCATGCCGACGTATCCGATGATCTGGCCCTGCTTCACCGCCACGCCGGAGCGAATGCCCTTGGCGAAGCGGCTCATGTGGCCATACACCGTGCGATAGCGCTGGCCGTGCTGAATGACCACGGCGTTGCCGTAGCCACCCTTGCGACCGGCTTCGAGGATCTTGCCGTCGCCGGTGGCCTTGATCGGCGTGCCGATCGGCGCCGCGTAGTCCACACCCTTGTGTGCACGAATCTTGTTCAGGATCGGGTGGAAACGCCCAATCGAGAAGCGTGAGCTGATGCGGGCGAAGTCCACCGGAGTGCGGATGAACGCCTTGCGCATGCTGCTGCCATCGGCACGCAGGTAGCTGGTGTTGCCCTGCTTGGTGGTGTAGCGCACGGCGGTGTATTCCTTGCCGCGGTTGACGAAGCGCACCGCGAGGATGCTGCCGGTGCCAACCTGCTTGCCTTTCACCTGTTGGGACTCGTAGATCACGTCGAATTCGTCGCCTTCGCGAATATCCTGGGCGAAGTCGATGTCGTAGCCGAGGATGTTGGCCATCGACATGATCAGGTCGTGGGACAGCCCGGCGTTGCGGCCGGCAACGAACAGCGAGCTGTCGACGCGACCGTGGGCGTAGTTCGCGTGCACCGACGGCTTGACCAGGTCGCGCGTGAAGTCATAGCCCTTGGCCGACTTGTTCAGGCTGATGGTCTCAAGATCGCTGCGCTTGACCTTCAGGCCTTGCAGTTCGCCCTTGGTGTCGATGAGGAAGTCCACGTCCTGGCCGATATCAAGACGGGTGAACTGCTTGGCGTCCTTGTTGGAAGCCAGCATGTCGTGCACGACGTTCGCCGGCAGGCCGGCCTTCGCGAACACGGTAGAAAGGGTGTCGCCCTTGCCCACGGTCACGCTTTTCCACGCAGGTTCTGCGGAAGCGGAGGGGGAGGCTGGTTTGTTCGAATCGGCGAGTTCGTGGTTCTTTTCCGCGTCTTTTCCGGCGCTGTTGTGGTTGTCCGGCTGGCCTTCTATCTGAGCAAAAGGCGAAGAGCCGTCGTCTTCCGTGACCGGGTTGGGTCGGAGGTCGTCTTTTTCCTGGAGGATCTGCTCGGTACTGCTTTCCAGCTCGAGATTGAGCGTGGTCTTCTTCGCCTCGACCTCGGCCGAGGGGAACACCAGCAGAGCCAGGCTGAGGAGCGCTGCTACACCGCTTGCGGCCAGCAGATGGCTCTTCGGGTAGTACGGCGCTTTCTGATCGGATTGCGTCATGGCGTGAGTGGTGTTTTTGGAATGTGAAATAACTGCCTAAAATATAACCAAATTCCCTCTGAAGCAACCCTGATGTCGGGCTTCTGGCGTCCTGTCCTCTGGCGCTGGGCAAAACTTGTTTTTAGTGCCTGTTCTTGTATCGTTGGTTCCCTTTCGCAATTCGCAACGTACAGGAACCTGCAATGAAGTCGGTCGAAGAGCAGCTGGCGCTGATCAAGCGCGGAGCAGACGAAATTCTCGTGGAGGCCGAGCTGATCGAAAAGCTCAAGCGCGGCCAGCCCCTGCGTATCAAGGCCGGCTTCGACCCGACCGCTCCCGACCTGCACCTGGGGCACACTGTCCTCATTAATAAGCTGCGTCAATTCCAGGAGTTGGGCCATCAGGTGATCTTCCTGATCGGCGACTTCACTGGGATGATCGGTGACCCCAGCGGGAAAAGTGTTACCCGCCCACCCCTCACCCGCGAGCAGGTTCTCGACAACGCCGAGACGTACAAGGCCCAGGTCTTCAAGATTCTCGACCCCGCGAAAACCGAGGTGGCCTTCAACTCCACCTGGATGGACCAGCTTTCCCCCGCTGATTTCATTCGTCTGGCTTCCCAGTACACCGTTGCTCGTATGCTGGAACGCGATGATTTCAGCAAACGTTATGCCAGCAATCAGTCCATTGCCATTCACGAGTTCCTCTACCCGCTGGTGCAGGGGTACGACTCGGTGGCGCTGCGCGCCGATGTCGAACTCGGCGGCACCGATCAGAAATTCAACCTGCTGATGGGGCGTGAGCTCCAGCGCGCCTATGAGCAGGAGCCGCAATGCATCCTGACCATGCCGCTGCTCGAAGGTCTGGATGGCGTGAAGAAGATGTCCAAGTCGCTGGGCAACTACATTGGCATCCAGGAAGCCCCTGGTGTCATGTACAGCAAGCTGGTCTCCATTCCCGATACCCTGATGTGGCGTTACTTCGAGCTCCTGAGCTTCCGCTCCATGGAGGAGATCGAAGGCTTCAGGAAGGATGTGGAGGCGGGTGCGAATCCGCGCGACATCAAGATCAAGCTGGCCGAGGAAATCGTCGCTCGCTTCCATGGCGAAGAGGCGGCAGCCTCTGCGCACAAGTCCGCCGGTAACCGCCTCAAGGATGGCGAGCTGCCGGAAGACCTGCCGGAGGTCGAAGTGGCTGCTGCGGAAGATCTGCCCATCGGCGCCGTCCTTAATAAGGCAGGCCTGGTAAAGAACTCCGCCGTTGCCCGTGACCTGCTGTCCTCCAGCGGTGTGCGTGTGGACGGTGACGTCGTTGATCGCAGCTTTGTCTTCAAGCTGGGCGCGACTCACGTCCTGCAGGCTGGCAAGAAGGCCTTCGCTCGCGTCACTCTGGTCGCCGAGTGAAGAAAGTTTAAATTAGCCGTTGACGGCCAATTTAAACTCCCTATAATGCGCACCACTCCCAGCGACGAAGCGCTGAAAGAACTTGAAAATCAAGTACTTACAGAGATTCGA